>NZ_JAFCVO010000016.1:0-126442 GCF_049897085.1 Pseudomonas sp. PSPC3-2 | reverse complement strand
CAACAACGTCAGGCTCCACAGCTACAACGGCTACCGGTCGCCGGTAGCTATGGAGAAACTGGCGGCGTGAAACCTTAACTGGTGTCCAAAATTAGTTGACCAGTTCAAGCCCCCTCCCACATTTGGATCTCCATGGATCAGATAGATCTCATTTGGCTTTTGATATTGGCGAGGCGGCCCTATAGCTGACCTGGTACTGGAAGCCGAGCGCGGTCAAAAAGGTGGGAGGGGGCTTGCTCCCGATAGCGGTGTATCAGACACAGGTTTTTAACTGAACCACCGCCATCAGGAGCAAGCCCCCTCCCACCTTTAGATTGTTGTCAGTTTCAACGCCAGCGCCTTGGCCTGAAGCGCCACATCCGTCACCGCCGTGCTCTCCCACCACATCCCGCGCAACGGCGGGCCCATGGCGAACAGTCGCGGGCTGGCCTGGCCCTGGGCATCCAGCACCGCACCCGACGCATCCGCCGCAATCCCCAGCGCCAACGGCCCCGGCTGGATCAACCCGCGCTTGAGCAACTGCTGGGGCAACGGCCGGGCCACGCGGCGCCAGTCGTATTCGATGCCGCTGGAATTGATCAGCGCCGCGCCCGCGACCTGGGTGATCGTTTGCTCGCCACGCTGACGCAAGCGGATGCTGACCCCGTTGACCGCAGGCGCCAAGCCCTTGAACGACGCCACGCGAATGCGCAGGCGCCCCTCTTCATGCAGGCGCGCCACCAACTGCGCGCTCAGCGGCGGCGAACGGTGGTGATGACTTTCCCACCACGGCCGCACATGCCGCACGAACTGGCGCTTCTCGCGTTCGCTGGCCTGGCTCCACAACCGGCCGATATGCGCGCGCACGGTGTCCAGCGGCGCCTGCCAATCGATGCCCCGCGCCGTCGCGATGCGGCATTGCCGACGCACCTCGCGCAGCAACTGCCGAGGGCTGCGCAGGCAGTGGTCGGCGGCGAGAAAATCGTCCCAGACCGGTGGCTGTCGACGCACATGGGGCAGCAGACCGTGGCGCGAGAACACCTCGATCGGCCCCCGGTGCCCGGCCTGTTCCAGGAACACCACGGCATCGACCATGGTCAGCCCGGAACCGATGATCAGCACCGTCGACCGGGGGTCGAGTTGGGTCATGGCCTGCACGTCCCACGGGTCTAGCGCGGCGGCGTTCAAGCCGCTGGATTCGGTCTGTGGCGTGCGCGCCGCCGGGAACATCCCGGTGGCCAATACCGCCTGGGCGCCACGCAGTTGCTGGCCGTTATCCAGGGTCAGCAGCGTCGCGGCGGGCTCCACTTGCAGGTCGACCACTTCGGCGCGGATATGCTCGACGGTGGACGTCGACAGCGCCTTGGCCTCGGCCAAGCGCTGCTGCGCGTACAACCCGAAAATCCCGCGCGGCGGGAACAGTTCGCTGATCGGCACGTGCTGCTGGTCCGACTCCGGCCAGCCACCAGCGCCGATGTAATCGGTAAGCCATTGAGTCAAGTCGTCGGCGTTATCCGGGTCGACACTCATGCGCGCCGCATTGCCGTTCAAGGTATGGCCCAGCTCGACCGCGCTGTAGGCCTCGCCACGGCCGAGTTCGGCGCGCGGTTCGATCACTAAAATCTGCCGTTGCCCGGGCAGGCGCAGCAGTTGCACGGCCAGCATCGTGCCGCTCAGGCCGCCACCGATGATCAGGACATCAGCGTTGCGGATGGATTCAGTCATGCCTGTTCGCCTTTACTGTTTACCCAGATAAATGTCATGCAAATCGCCCCGCGCCAACAGTTCAGCGGCATTGCCACTCAAGACCACGCGCCCAGTGTCCAGCACGTAGCCGTGGGACGCATAGTTGAGTGCGACGTTGATGTTCTGCTCGGCAATCAGGAAGCTCACCTGCTGCTCACGGTTGAGCTGCGCGATGATCTCGAATATCTCCTGCACGATCATAGGCGCCAAACCCATGGACGGCTCGTCGAGCAGTACCAAAGTAGGACGGGTCATCAACGCCCGGCCGATGGCGACCATCTGCTGCTCGCCGCCGGAGGTGAGACCGGCGCGGGTGTGGCGCTTGGTCTTGAGCCTGGGGAACCAGGCGTAGATGCGCTCCAGATCGGCGTCCATGGCCTTGCGGCTCAGGCGGCGTACAAAGCCGCCGCTGCGCAGGTTGTCCTCTACCGTCAGTTGACCGAACACATGGCGCCCCTCCAGCACATGCACCATACCCTGGCGCACCCGTTGGCTGGGGTCGACACCGGCCAGGTCATGGCCGGCGTATTCGATCACGCCACGGCTGACTTCGGCACGCTCGGCGCGCACCAGCCCGGAGATCGCCTTGAGCGTGGTGCTCTTGCCCGCGCCATTGGCGCCGAGCAAGGCGACGATCGCGCCCTTGGGTACGCTCAGCGACACCCCGGCCACGGCGAGAATCGCGCCGTCGTAGATCACCTCGATGTCGTTGACCGTCAGCAGCGCGGCGTGTGCAGATTCAGCGGCGGGTAGGTTCATGATTTATTCATCCCCGGCGCAAGTGCGTGGCGTCAGGCCTTTTTCTTTGGCGAACGCGGCGGACTTTTCATCGATCAGCGGGCGCAGCAGCGCACGGTCGGCGGCGATCCAGTCGCTGACCAGCGTCCAGTTGGCGCCATCCCACTGCTGCACCCGCGCCGAACCGCCGCCTTCGTGGTCACGGCAGGACAGCTTGAGGTTCTGCATCAGGCCCAGGTAGCCCATGGCCTTGAGTCGCGCGTCGTCGATATTCAGGTGTTCCAGACCCCAGCGGCCTTCTTCGCCATTGAGCGGGCGCTTGCCGAACTTGGCCTGGGCGGTGCGGATCGCTTCCACCGCCACGGCGGCGTTCACCAGGCCGGAGTTGTAGTAAACGCTGCCGAAGTTTTTCAGGTCCTTGAGGTCGCTATGGCCTTTGTCGAGGACGTATTGCTTGAGGCGCTTGTGGATCTCGAAGTCGGCGCCGGCCGGGTATGGCGTGAGCGCCAGGTAGCCTTTGGCAGCGCTGCCGGCGGGCAATACGTCTTCACTGGAGCTGGCCCAGATATCGCCGATGATATGGTCGACCGGGAAGCCAAAGCGTGCGGCGGTTTTCACCGCGACCGGGGTGGACACGCCCCACGTGCGCAGGAACACCCAGTCCGGATTGGCCTGGCGCACCTGGCGCCATTGCGCGGACTGCTCGTTGCCGGGGTCGGCGACCGGAATCTGGATATTCTCAAAGCCGTACTTCTCGGCGAGCAGCTTCAGCGGGCCGAGGGTTTCGCGACCGTAGGCCGAGTCGTGGTAGACCGTGGCGATCTTCTTGCCCTTGAGTTTGTCGAAACCGCCTTCGCGCTGGGCGATGTAGTTCACCAGGCTCGACGCCTCGCTGTAGAAGGTCAGCATCACCGGGAAGTTGTACGGGAACACGGTGCCGTCGGTGGCTTCGGTGCGGCCGTAGCCGAGGGTGATCAACGGGATCTTGTCCACCTCGGCACGCTCACTCAAGGCATAGGCCGCGGGTGCGCCGTTAGGCTGGTACACCGCGACGGGCGCGCCGTCCAGGCCGTTCTTGAAGCGCTCGTAGCACTCGATGCCCTTCTCCGCCGTCCATTCGGTCTCGCATTCCTGCCACACCAGTTTTACGCCATTGATACCGCCTTCGACCTCGTTGATGTAGCGCAGGTAGTCAATCATCCCGGCCCACACCTGCACGCCGCTGGAGGCATAGGCGCCGACGCGGTAGGTGGCCAGGGGAAAGAACTGCTGGTCGGGCGACGCCACGGCCTGGGGCACTGCACCGGCCAGGGCGGCCAGCGCGAAGGCGGCGCCGGCCAGGGAACGTTTCAAGGATGCACGCATGGGGGTTCTCATAGAGGTCAGAAACGTAGGGGCCACTGACGCAGCCGATCGCGAAGGTTATGCAACAGGCGAATCAAGCCTTCGGGTTCCTTGATCAGGAACACGATGATCAGCACGCCAAAGATGATTTTCTGCAGGTTCTGCAACTGCCCCGCATCCAACGAGCCGCCGAACAGCGCCTGCCCGGCGTGGCTGAGGAAGATCGGCAGCAAACTGATAAATGCCGCGCCGACGAAGTTGCCGGCGATGCTGCCCATGCCGCCGATAATGATGATGAACAGGATCTGGAACGAACGATTGATATCGAAGCTGCTGGCGCTGGCTGTGCCCAGATAGGCGAAGGCCCATAGCGCACCGGCGATGCCGAGGTAGAACGAGCTGACCGCAAACGCCAGGCGCTTGTAACGCACCACCGGGATGCCAACCACGGCGGCGGCGGTGTCCATGTCGCGGATCGCCATCCAGTTACGCCCCACCTGGCTGCGCACCAGGTTGACGGCGCTCCAGGTCAGCAGCAGCACGGTCAGCAACGTCAGCCAGTAGCGCCCCAGCGGCGTGTTGAGGTCATACCCGAACAACGCCAGCTTCGGCGCGGAGAGGGTGCCGGACGAACCGTAGTTGTAGAACCAGGGGAATTTGACGAACAGCCACTCGAGAAAAAACTGCGCGGCCAGGGTGGTGACCATCAGGTAGAAGCCCTTGATCCGCGAACTGGGCAGGCCAAACAGCAAGCCGACCAGCGCACTGATAAGGCCGCCACCGAGCAACGCCACCGGCAAGCCCAGCTCCGGCAGGCGCAGCAGAAAGCCGTAGGTGGCAAACGCACCGACCGCCATGAATCCGGCGGCGCCCACCGAAGTCTGCCCCGTGTAGCCGGTCAGCAGGTTCAGGCCCAGCCCGGCCAGGGACAGCACCAGGAACGGGATCAGGATCGCACTGAGCCAATAATCATTGCCCCACAGCGGCACCACGATAAACGCCAGCACCAACAGGCCGAGCAGGCCCCAGGGCACTCGGCGCTGAATCAGCAGTAACGGTGCGGTTTCTTGAGCAACAGGGATCGACATGGTTTCAGACTCGCTCGATGGCGCGCTCGCCGAACAGGCCGGCGGGACGGATATACAGGAAGGCCAGGGCCAGGACGTAGGCAAACCACGGCGTGATGCCGCCGCCGAGCAGCGGGCCGATATACACCTCGGCGAGGTTCTCCGCCGCGCCGACAATCAGCCCGCCGACAATCGCCCCGCCAATCGAGGTAAAGCCGCCGATGATCAACACCGGCAAGGCCTTGAGCACCACCAGTGACAGCGAGAACTGCACACCCTGGCGCGCGCCCCACAACAGCCCGGCCACCAGCCCGACGATCCCGGCCACCGCCCAGACGATCTGCCAGATCCGGTTGAGGTTGATGCCGATGGACAGCGCCGCAGTGGTGTCATCGGCCACGGCGCGCAACGACACGCCGATGCGGGTCTTGTTGAAGAGCAACGCCAGGACCGTCACCAGCACCACGGCGGCCGCGGCCGCGATCAGGTCGAACTGGCTGAGCATCAGCGGCCCGACGAACAGCGGCACATCGTCGATGCCCAAGTCCAGCGCACGCACCTGCGAGCCCATCAAGCCCTGGGCCAGGCCCTCGATAATGAACGACAGGCCCAGGGTGGCCATGAACAGGGTGATCTGCGAACGGTTCACCAGTGGGCGCAGCACCAGGCGCTCGATGAGCAAGGCGCCGACGATCATCACCACCACCGTCAGCAATAGCGCCAGGGCAAACGGCACGCCCTGGTCATGCAGGCTGACGAAGGTCAGCGCAGCAAACAGCAGCATCGAGCCCTGGGCGAAATTGAACACGCCGCTGGCCTTGTAGATCAGCACAAAACCGATGGCGACCAGCGAGTACATGGTGCCGGCGAGCAGGCCGCCGAGCAGGGTTTCGAAAAAGAACGTCATCAGTGGACCACTCCCAGGTACGCCGCGATCACGTCGGGGTTGGCCTGCACTTGGGCGGGGGTGCCGTCACCGACCTTACGCCCGTAGTCGAGCACCACCACATGGTCGGACAGGCCCATGACCACGCCCATATCGTGCTCGATCAACACCACGGTGGTGCCAAGGTCGCGGTTCACATCGGCGACAAAGCGCGCCATCTCCTGTTTTTCCTCGGCATTCATCCCGGCCATGGGCTCGTCCAGCAACAACAGGCTGGGCCCGGCGATCAACGCCCGGCCGAGCTCCACGCGCTTTTGCAGGCCGTAGGACAAGTTGCCCACCAGCACATCGCGGTGGGCCTGCAGCTCAAGAAACTCGAGGATGCCCTGGGCACGTCGGCGGAACGCTGCGGCCTCGCGCCGCGCACGGGGTAAGCCGAGGGCCTGTTCGATAAAGCTCGTGCGCATATGCCGCGACAGGCCGGTGAGAATGTTGTCGAGCACGCTCATCTTTTTGAACAGCGCGTTGTTCTGGAAGGTCCGCCCAATGCCTCGGCGCGCAGCGCCCAAGGGGTCGATTCGGTGGAAATGCTGCTGCTCGAACACGATCTCGCCGGCATCGAAGCGATACACGCCGTTGAGCACATTGAGCAGCGAACTCTTGCCGGCGCCGTTGGGGCCGATCAGCGCGCAGATCTCGCCGCGCTGTACGTCGAAGGACAAGGCATTGATCGCCTTGACCCCCTTGAATGACAGCGAGATATCCCGCACTTGGAGAATGGCTTGGCTCATGCGATGTCCCGTTTGAATTCAGCCAGCCACACCGGGTCGCTCACGGACGTGCCCGTGCTGGGTGGTTGCCAGATAGAGGCCAGGCGTTGGAAGCCCAGCAGTTTGCGCACGCGGTTTTTCAGCAGACGGCGCAGGCCGCTGTGCGGCTGGGCAATGGCCCAGTCACACAGGCGTCGGCGCCAGGTGCCGTAGGGCGCGAGGCGGCTTTCGATGTCGTCAGCCAGGTGCTGCAGGCGCGCGGGTGACAACAGCAAGCCGGTGGGCGCGACTTCGCTGCGATCACGCCGGGCCGAAGCCGGGCTTTCCGGGAAGGCCAGGCCGCGACCGCTGCTCAGCCATTGCTCCAGCAGCACCGCCAGGCCGCCTTGCCAATGGGTGCCCTCCTCGCTCCACAGCACGGCCTCACCGGCAGGGTGCCACCAGCGGCTGAGGGGGCGGGCCGGATCGACGGGGCCAAGCAACTGGCCGAAGTCCAACACATTGATCGATGCCCCAGGCTGCTGCCGGCGATCGTGCACATGGGCATGGCTCGGACGAATGCGCCAGAGTTGTTGACGCAGGGCCTCGGGTTCCAAGTCATCGGCCAGGGTCAGCACCTGGCCACCGACGGATTGGGCGGCCAGCGCCAGCAGCAACAGATTGGGCTCGAAAGCACCGCAGAGCGCCAGCCGCGATTGTTCATTGAAGCCCTGCTGGCGCAAGCCATCGGCCAGACGCTCGACATCGCGCAAGGCGTCGATCCAGCGCCACGCGTACCACTGGCCCTGGCGCTTGTGGCGCAGGGCGGTGTGCAGCGGCGTGATTTGCGCCCAGTGGCGCAGTTGCTCCAGGGCCTTGGGCCGGTGACCGAGCAGCTCGGCCGGCCATTCCAACGCCAGCGGGCGTTTGAGGTCATGCACGCTCATAGGGGTAATGCTCCTATTGGGTGGGTAAGCGTGCGGTGGTCCGCTGGCTGATGTTGATCAGGCAATGAAGATCGAAACGTGGGATGGGCTTGCTCCCGATAGCAACGGATCAATCAAATATGTTCTAACTGACCCTCGGCTATCGGGAGCAAGCCCCCTCCCACATTGGATTTTTTTTGGCGGGACAGATCGCGGTAGCCGGCGCCAGGGTGGTTCGATGGCAACCGCGGGCCTTCACCAAACAACTTCTCGCGCAAGGTGCCCTGGGCGTATTCAGTCTTGTACACGCCGCGCTTTTGTAACTCCGGCACCAGCAGCTCCACCGCGTCGATAAAGGTTTCGTGGGTCAGCGCATAGGCCAGGTTGAAGCCGTCGACGTCGGTCTCTTCCACCCACTCCTGCAGCAAGTCCGCCACCGTTTCCGGACCGCCGACAAACAGCGGGCCAACCCCCCCGATGCCGACCCAGTCGGCCAGCTCTTTGGGGGTCCAGACCTTGTTCGGATCGGCCGTGGAAAACGCTTCCACCGCTGACTGAATGGCGTTGGTATGCACATGCTTGAGCGGCTCGTCGGGCTTGAACTGGCTGAAATCGATGCCGGTCCAGCCGGAGATCAGCGCCATCGCCCCTTCGTAGCTGACGTAGGATGTGTATTCGTCGAACTTGGCCTTGGCCTTCGCGTCGGTCTCGCCGACGATCACCGTCTGCAGGTTGAAGATCAGGATCTTGCGCGGATCACGCCCGGCCTCGGCCGCACGGCGACGAATGTCGGCGACGGTCTTTTTCAGCAGCACCTTGGACGGCGCGGCGACAAACACACACTCGGCCTGTTCGGCGGCGAACTGCTTGCCACGACTGGACGCGCCCGCCTGGTACAGCAACGGCGTGCGTTGCGGCGACGGCTCGCACAGGTGAATGCCGGGCACCTGGAAGTGTTTGCCGACGTGGCGAATCTCGTGGATCTTGCTCGGGTCACTGAAAATCCGCCGCTCGCGGTCACGCAGCACCGCGCCGTCTTCCCAACTGCCTTCCCAGAGTTTGTAGCAAACCTCCAGGTACTCTTCGGCGTAGTCGTAGCGTGCATCGTGTTCGGCCTGGGTGTTCTGGCCGAGGTTCTTGGCGCCGCTTTCCAGGTAGGAGGTGACAATGTTCCAGCCGATCCGGCCCTTGGTCAGGTGGTCGAGGGTAGAAAGGCGCCGGGCGAACGGATACGGGTGTTCGAAGGACAACGACGCGGTCAGGCCAAAACCCAGGTGTTCGGTGACCAGCGCCATCGGTGCGATCAGCGACAGCGGATCGTTGACCGGCACTTGGGTCGCCTGGCGAATCGCTGCGTCGCCATTGCCGTTGTACACGTCGTAGATACCCAGCACGTCGGCGATAAACAGGCCGTCGAACTTGCCGCGCTCAAGGATTTTCGCCAGGTCGGTCCAGTATTCCAGGTCCTTGTACTGCCACGAGCGATCACGCGGGTGCGCCCACAGGCCGGGAGATTGGTGGCCGACGCAGTTCATGTCGAAGGCATTCAAGCGAATTTCACGGGCCATCAAACAGCACTCCCGGGGGCGACACCGTTGAGGTGGTAGTTGCCGACAATCTGGTACTTCCAGCGCAGCGGGTCTTCGAGGGTTGGCGCCAGCGCGGTGCGTTGGCCAGTCAGTTCGAATTCGGCGGCGCTGGCGAACAGCAACGCTTCGGCGGCGGCGATCTGCGCTTCGGTGAAGGCGACAGGCGTTGCGTGGGTTTGGGCGTACTCGAGCAACGCGGCGGCCACCTCCACGCGGATCTGCCAATCGCCGAAGCGGCTGATCACGTAGGGGTCATCACTTGTTTGCACACTACGGCGGGTGCTCTCCAGCAATTGGCGAGCCTGGTCCAGTGCGGTGGGTTGGGTCAGTGCATTCATAGGGCAGACTCCTCAGTTCCAGGCATGGCGTGCGGGTTTGACGCCGTTGAGCACGAAGTTACCGATCAGGTGGTATTTCCAGCGGGCCGGGTCGTGCAGGGTGTGGGTGCGCGCGTTGCGCCAGAAGCGGTCGAGGTTGTGCTTGCCGGTCACCGAGCGGGTACCGCCCAGTTCGAAGAGCTTGCTGCTGGCGAGCAAGGCGGTTTCGGCCGACAGGACTTTGGCCTGGGCGACGATCAGCGAGGCGTTGGCGACGGTGTCTTCGTTCGGTTCGGCGAGGGCCTGGTCGACCGCTTTACCGGCCTTGGCGAGAATCGCTTCGGTGCCGTGTACGCGCCATTCCAAATCACCGATCGCGGCGAGGGTGAATGGGTCCTGCCAGCCGTGATCCTGTTGGCTGTCGATCCATGGACGGGCCTGGCGTGCGTAGATTTTTGCTTGTTCGAGCGCGCCCACGGCAATGCCGGTGTCGATCGCCGCCTGGATGATTTGCGAAATCGGGCCGTCGGCGGTCGGTTGATCGAACGCCAGATGCGCGGGAATCACCGCGCTCAGGGGCACTGTCACGCCGTCGAGGGTCACGCCGCCGCTGGCAGTGGTGCGCTGGCCGAAGCCGTCCCAACTGTCGATGACCGTGAGGCCCGGCGCATCGCGCTCGACGAAGGCAATAAAGGCATTGCCCTGTTCGTTGGTGCCGACGGCGGGCACGATATGGGCGAACAGCGCGCCGGTGCAGTAGAACTTCTCGCCATTGATCTGGGCGTGATCAGCGTGTACGCGAATCTGGGTGTCGAAGGTGCCGGCGTTTTTGCTCTTGGCTTCGGAGAACGCATTACCGAAACGGTAGCCGGCCAGGACCTTGCCGAAGTAGTGGCGCTTTTGCTCCTCGCTGCCGGTTTGCAGCAGGATATCCACCACACCCAGGTGGTTCTGCGGGATCTGCCCCAGGGACGGATCGGCGGCGGCGATCAACTTGATCACCTCGGCCACCGTCACATAGGACACCTCGGCACCGCCGTAAGCCTTGGGGATGGTGATACCCCACAGGCCACTGGCGGAAAATTCGTCGAGTTCGGCCACCGGCAGGCGGCGCTCGCGGTCCCGCACGCTGGCATCGACGGCGAAGCGCGCGGCCAGGCGCGTGGCGACCTCGATGGCTTCAGCGTCTGAACGGATGATATGAGCAGGGTGTTGAGGGTGGGCTGACATGGGCCGACTCCAGAGTCCAAGGGGATACTGGAGTGATTGCAGGAGTCGTGCCTGAAACCAATCGTCAATAAAATCAGTGGGTTGCTAACATTTTAAGGCATGAGCACTCGCTTGCGATCGCGCAAAGTGCCCATCCACTGTTGCCCGGTAAACAGTTAGATCACCACATTGCGCACAAAGCACACCGCAACGTCGCCGTCATTGCGATAGGCGTGGGCCTGGCGGCTGGCAAACATGAAGAACTCACCGGCGGCGAGCGGTTTTTCCTGGTCATCCAGAATCAACGTCAGGCTGCCCTCGAATACGAACAACTGCACGCTCCAGCCATCCGGGTCCGGCTCGGGGCTGTAGCGATCGCCCGGTTCCAGGCGCATTTCCCACAGCTCGACTTCACGCCGCGCCGTGGCTTTGGCGAGCAGCACGGCTTTGCTGCCGGGGATGTCCCCGGCCCAGGCCAGTTCGTTGATGCGGCTATGGTCAGGCGCGTCCGGTGCCTGGATCAGGTCGCTGAAGGCTACGTCCAGCGCTTCGGCGACACGGTCGAGGGTGGACAGGCTGACGTTTTTCTCGCCGGCCTCAATGGCCACCAGCATGCGCCGGCTGACCCCGGACTTTTCCGAGAGCGCTGTCTGGCTCAAGTCGGCGGCATGCCGCAGGCGACGAACATTCTGGCTGACGTGCTGCAGGACCGAGGCCCGTTGCGGATTTTCTTTGTGCACTATATTGCTCAATGGGTGGGTGTGCGCAGTATACTGCCCAGCGTGCGGCGCATTGTGCGTTCCGCGCCCTTCCCTTGCAAGACTGAGCCGCCATGACCACCCCGAATGCTCCCTCGCGTTTCAACCGCTTCAGCAAAGCCGAATGCATCCTGGTGTTCATCACCATGATCTGGGGCGGCACCTTTTTGCTGGTGCAGCACGCCATGACCGTCAGCGGGCCGATGTTTTTCGTGGGCCTGCGTTTTGCCGCGGCGGCGATCGTGGTCGGCTGCTTTTCCGTGCGCACCCTGCGCGACCTGACCCTGTTTGAGTTGAAAGCCGGGGTATTTATCGGCGTGGCGATCATGTTCGGCTACGGGTTGCAGACCATCGGCCTGCAGACGATTCTGAGCAGCCAGTCGGCATTTATTACCGCGCTCTATGTACCGTTCGTGCCGTTGTTGCAATGGCTGGTGCTGGGCCGTCGTCCGGGGTTGATGCCGAGCATTGGCATCATGCTGGCGTTCGCGGGGTTGATGCTGTTGACCGGCCCAGCCGGCGCCTCGCTGAATTTCAGCCCCGGCGAAATCGCCACGCTGATCGGCGCGGTGGCGATTGCCGCCGAGATCATCCTGATCAGCGCGTTTGCCGGGCAAGTGGACGTGCGTCGAGTGACCGTGGTGCAACTGGCCACGGCGTCGTTGTTGTCGTTCCTGATGGTGGTGCCGATGGGCGAGGCGCTGCCGGGGTTCTCCTGGTTGCTGTTGTTCAGCGCGGTGGGCCTGGGCTTGACCAGCGCAGTGATCCAAGTGGCGATGAACTGGGCGCAACAGAGCGTTTCGCCGACGCGGGCCACGTTGATTTATGCCGGGGAACCGGTGTGGGCCGGCGTGGTTGGGCGGATTGCCGGGGAGCGGTTCCCGCCGATTGCCATGGTCGGGGCGGCGTTGATCGTGGCGGCGGTGGTGGTGAGTGAGCTGAAGACGCGCGGGCAGAAAGCCATCGAATTGCAAAATGCCAAGGAACAGGAGCAGCAGGGCTAAGGCCCGAGCTGTAGCGCTGGCAGTAAAATCGCCATTGTGGGCAAGCCCGGCGTCCACCTGGGGCGGTGGCGTTTGTGGGAAAGGGCGTTTGAAACAATGCCAAATGGGCGTTTTCAGCCTACCTTGTAGGATTCAGCCACATGTTGCCGTTTGGTGATCGACAAAGCGGCACGTATGATGCATCCCAAACTCCCGCAGATTAGAAGCCTATGTCCCTGATAGTTCTACTGCTTCTGCCTTTTATCGGCAGCTGTCTGGCGGCCTTGCTGCCGCACAATGCGCGCAACACCGAATCCCTGCTGGCCGGCCTTATTGCCCTGGCCGGTACCGTTCAAGTCGCCCTGCTCTACCCTCAAATCGCCCACGGCGGGGTGATCCGCGAAGAATTCATGTGGTTGCCCAGCCTGGGCGTGAATTTTGTCTTGCGCATGGATGGCTTCGCCTGGTTGTTCTCGATGCTGGTACTCGGCATCGGCACGCTGGTGTCCCTGTATGCGCGTTACTACATGTCGCCGGACGATCCGGTGCCACGCTTCTTTGCGTTTTTCCTGGCATTCATGGGGGCCATGCTCGGCCTGGTGATCTCCGGCAACCTGATCCAGATCGTGTTTTTCTGGGAACTGACCAGCCTGTTCTCGTTCCTGCTGATCGGCTACTGGCATCACCGCGCCGATGCGCGACGCGGTGCCTACATGGCGTTGATGGTCACCGGCGCGGGCGGTCTGTGCCTGCTGGCCGGGGTGATGCTGCTGGGGCATATCGTCGGCAGCTATGACCTGGACCGGGTACTGGCGGCGGGCGATCAGATTCGTGCGCACTCGCTGTACCCGGTCATGCTGGTCCTGGTGCTGGTTGGTGCCTTGAGCAAAAGCGCGCAGTTCCCGTTCCACTTCTGGCTGCCCCACGCCATGGCGGCACCGACGCCGGTATCGGCCTATTTGCATTCGGCGACGATGGTGAAGGCCGGCGTGTTCTTGCTGGCCCGCCTGTGGCCGTCGCTGTCCGGCAGCGACGAATGGTTCTGGATCGTCGGCGGTGCCGGCGCCGTGACCCTCCTGCTCGGCGCTTACTGCGCCATGTTCCAGAACGATCTCAAGGGTCTGCTGGCCTACTCCACCATCAGCCACCTCGGGCTGATCACCCTGCTGCTCGGCCTCAACAGCCCGCTGGCCGCCGTCGCTGCGGTGTTCCATATCCTCAACCATGCCACCTTCAAGGCCTCGCTGTTCATGGCGGCGGGCATCATCGACCACGAAAGCGGCACCCGCGATATTCGCAAGCTCAGCGGCCTGGTGCGCTTGATCCCGTTTACCGCGACTCTGGCGATGGTGGCCAGTGCGTCCATGGCTGGCGTGCCGTTGCTCAATGGCTTCCTGTCCAAAGAGATGTTCTTCGCTGAAACGGTGTTTATCTCAGCAACCGCCTGGGTGGAAATCACCCTGCCGGTGATCGCGACCATCGCCGGCACCTTCAGCGTGGCCTACGCGCTGCGCTTCACGGTGGATGTGTTCTTCGGCCCGCCCGCAACCGACCTGCCGCATACGCCCCATGAACCGCCGCGCTGGATGCGCGCGCCGGTGGAGCTGCTGGTGTTCACCTGCCTGCTGGTGGGGATATTCCCGGCCCAGGTGGTCGGCTCGATCCTCGCCGCCGCCGCGCTGCCGGTGGTCGGCGGGGTGTTGCCAGAATACAGCCTGGCCATCTGGCACGGCTGGAACGCACCGATGATCATGAGCCTGGTGGCAATGTCCGGCGGCGTGGTGCTTTACCTGCTGCTGCGCAAGCAACTCAAGCGCGGGCGCTTCAAGTACCCGCCGATCATCAGCTACTTCAATGGCAAGCGCGCCTTCGAACGCTGCCTGGTGGTGATGATGCGCGGCGTGCGCAGGATCGAGAAACGCATCAGTACCAAGCGCCTGCAGACGCAGTTGTTCCTGCTGGTGCTAGTCGCCGTGATCGGCGGCATGATCCCAATACTCAACAGCGGCCTCAGTTGGGGCGACCGGCCGAAGATCCCGGGGTCCATCGTATTCGTCACCCTGTGGCTGCTGGCGATTGCCTGCGCCCTCGGTGCCGCCTGGCAAGCCAAGTACCACCGGCTGGCGGCCCTGACCATGGTCAGCGTGTGCGGCATGATGACCTGCATCACCTTCGTGTGGTTCTCGGCGCCGGACCTGGCGCTGACGCAGTTGGTCGTGGAAGTGGTGACCACCGTGCTGATCCTGCTGGGCCTGCGCTGGCTGCCACGACGGATCGAAGAAGTCTCACCACTGCCCCATACGTTGCGCAAGGCACGCATTCGCCGGCTGCGCGACTTCCTGCTGTCCACCGTGGTCGGTGGCGGCATGGCGCTGCTGTCCTATGCCATGCTGACCCGCCAGACGCCCAACGATATTTCCTCGTTCTACCTGAGCCGCGCCCTCCCCGAAGGCGGCGGCAGCAATGTGGTAAACGTGATGCTGGTGGACTTCCGTGGCTTCGACACCCTGGGCGAAATCACCGTACTCGGCGCCGTGGCGCTGACTGTGTACGCGCTGCTGCGGCGCTTCCGCCCCTCCAAGGAAAGCATGCAATTGCCCGCGCAACAGCGCCAACTCGCGCCGGACGCGGCCACCGACCTGATCAACCCACGCCAGGCCAGCGACACCGCGTTGGGCTACATGATGGTGCCGGCGGTGCTGGTGCGCCTGCTGCTGCCGATTGCGCTGGTGGTGTCGTTCTATCTGTTCATGCGCGGCCATAACCAGCCGGGCGGTGGTTTTGTCGCCGGCCTGGTGATGTCGGTGGCGTTTATCCTGCAATACATGGTCGCCGGCACCCAGTGGGTCGAGGCGCAGATGAGTTTGCGACCGATGCGCTGGATGGGCTTCGGCCTGTTCTCGGCGACCCTGACCGGCCTCGGTGCCTTGTTCGCCGGCTACCCGTTCCTCACCACCCATACCTGGCATTTGAGCTTGCCGGTGCTCGGCGACATCCATATCGCCAGCGCGCTGTTCTTCGACGTCGGCGTGTACGCCATGGTCGTCGGCTCGACGCTGCTGATGCTCACCGCTCTCGGTCACCAATCGGTGCGGGCCCATAAACCGAGCAACCAGCCGAAAACCGTTGCTACACCGGAAGGAGCCGCCTGATGGAAGAAGTCATCGCAATTGCCATTGGGGTCCTGGCGGCCTCCGGCGTCTGGTTGATCCTGCGACCACGGACGTTCCAGGTGGTGATGGGCCTGTGTCTGTTGTCATACGGGGTCAACCTGTTCATTTTCAGCATGGGTAGCCTGTTTATCGGCAAGGAGCCGATCATCAAGGACGGCGTGCCGCAAGACCTGTTGCACTACACCGACCCCCTGCCCCAGGCATTGGTGCTGACGGCGATCGTGATCAGCTTCGCCATGACCGCGCTGTTCCTCGTGGTACTGCTGGCGTCGCGGGGCCTGACCGGCACCGACCATGTGGACGGCCGGGAGCCCAAGGAATGACGTGGGTCAATCAACTGATCGTCGCGCCGATCCTGCTGCCGTTGCTGACCGCCGCCCTGATGCTGATGCTCGGCGAGAAGCACCGCCCGCTCAAGGCGCGTATCAACCTGTTCTCCAGCGTGCTCGGCCTCGGTATCGCGATCTTGCTGCTGTACTGGACACAACAAGGTGGCCCCGGTTCGATCGGCGTGTACCTGCCCGGCAACTGGCAAGTACCGTTCGGCATCGTGCTGGTGGTGGACCAACTGTCGGCGCTGATGCTGGTACTCACCGGGATCATCGGCGTGAGTGCGCTGCTGTTCGCCATGGCCCGCTGGGACCGCGCGGGCACCAGTTTCCATGCGTTGTTCCAGATCCAGATGATGGGCCTCTACGGCGCCTTTCTCACCGCCGACCTGTTCAACCTGTTCGTGTTCTTCGAGGTGTTGCTGGCGGCTTCCTACGGTTTGATGCTCCACGGTTCCGGCCGTACGCGGGTGTCGTCAGGGCTGCATTACATCGCGATCAACCTGCTGGCGTCGTCGCTGTTCCTGATCGGCGCGGCGCTGATCTATGGCGTCACCGGCACGCTGAACTTCGCTGACTTGGCGCTGAAAATCCCGCTGGTGCCGGAGGCTGATCGCGGCCTGTTGCACGCGGGTGCGGCGATCCTCGCCACGGCGTTCCTGGCCAAGGCCGGCATGTGGCCGCTGAACTTCTGGCTGGCGCCTGCGTACTCATCGGCCAGCGCGCCGGTGGCGGCGATGTTCGCGATCATGACCAAGGTCGGCGTGTACACCGTGCTGCGCCTGTGGACCCTGCTGTTCTCCAGCCAGGCCGGGGCGTCGGCGCTGTTCGGCGGCGACTGGCTGGTGTACGGCGGCATGGCGACCATCATCTGCGCGGCGCTGGCGATGGTGGCTGCGCAGCGCCTGGAGCGCATGGCCAGCTTGAGCATCCTGGTCTCGGCCGGCATCCTGCTGTCGTCGGTGGGTTTCGCCCAGCCCAGCCTGACAGCCGGGGCACTGTTCTATCTGGTCAGTTCCACACTGGCCTTGAGCGCGCTGTTCCTGCTGGCCGAATTGATCGAACGCTCGCGCTCGGCCAACGACCTGCCGCTGGACGAGGAGATCGACGCGCTGCCCAAAGCCATGGAATCCCTGCACCCACGCCCCGGCGTCAACCTCGATGACGAGCAGAAAGCCGTGGTCGGCCAGGTGATCCCCTGGACCATGGCATTCCTCGGCTTGAGCTTTGTCGCCTGCGCGCTGCTGATCATCGGCATGCCGCCGCTGTCAGGGTTTATCGGCAAGCTCAGCCTGTTGAGCGCGCTGGTCAATCCGCTGGGCTTGGGGCATGCGGTGGATGAGCCCATCCGCCCTGCCGCGTGGGGCCTGGTGACGTTGCTGATCCTGTCCGGCCTGGCCTCGCTGATCGCCTTCGCCCGCCTGGGCATCCAACGCTTCTGGACCCCAGAAGAGCGCCCTTCACCGCTGCTACGCCGTTACGAGTGCGTGCCGATCTTCTTCCTGCTCGGCCTGAGCATCCTGCTGACCTTCAAGGCCGAGCCGCTGATGCGCTATACCCTCGACACCGCCAAGCGCCTGAACAACCCGGAACAGTATGTGATGGCGGTCATGGCCACACGCCCGGTACCCAGCCCTGAAGCCAAGACCGCCGCGCTGGAGGTGCAGCCATGAAGCGCCTGTTCCCGGCCCCGTGGTTGTCGCTGGCGTTGTGGGTGTTGTGGCTGGTGCTGAACCTGTCCGTGAGCCCTGGCAACCTGCTGCTGGGCGCGCTGTTGGGCGTCCTCGCGCCGCTGCTGATGGCGCCGCTGCGCCCGTTGCCGATTCGTATCCATCGTCCCGGAGTGATCATTCGCCTGTTCTTCCGGGTAGGCCGTGACGTGATCGTCTCCAACCTGAAAGTGGCCTGGGGCGTGCTGGTGTGCGGCTCGCGGCCACCGCGTTCGCGCTTTATCAAAATCCCCCTGGACCTGCGCGACGCCAACGGCCTGGCCGTGTTGTCGATGATCACCAGCGTGACCCCAGGCACCGTCTGGTCGGAACTTGCCCTGGACCGCAGCATCCTGTTGTTGCACGTCTTCGACCTGGACGATGAAGCGCAGTTTATCCAGCACTTCAAACACGACTACGAACGGCCCTTGATGGAGATCTTCGAATGAGCGCCCTGCTCGCCAATGCGATCCTGTTCAGCCTGTTCCTGTTCTCGCTGGCCATGGCGCTGACGCTGATCCGCCTGTTCAAAGGCCCCTCGGCCCAGGACCGGGTCCTGGCGCTGGACTACCTGTACATCCTGGCGATGCTGATGATGCTGGTGCTGGGCATTCGGTATGCCAGTGATACCTACTTCGAAGCGGCGCTGTTGATCGCGCTGTTTGGCTTTGTCGGGTCATTTGCCCTGGCCAAATTCCTGCTGCGTGGCGAGGTGATCGAATGATGCCGTTATGGATTGAAGTGTGCGTGGCCGTGTTGCTGGTGCTGAGCAGCGTGTTTGCACTGATTGGCGCAATCGGGTTGCTGCGCATGAAGGATTTCTTCCAGCGCATGCACCCGCCGGCACTGGCCTCGACGCTGGGCGCGTGGAGCGTGGCGTTGGCGTCGATCATCTATTTTTCGGTACTCAAGTCCACGCCGGTGCTGCATGGCTGGCTGATCCCGATCTTGTTGTCGATCACGGTGCCGGTGACGACGCTGCTGCTGGCGCGCACGGCGTTGTTCCGCAAGCGCATGGCCGGTGACGATGTGCCCGCCGAGGTCAGCAGCCGTCGCTGAGTGCTGAAGCGAACACGGTCAAAAAATGTGGGCGGGGGCTTGCTCCCGATAGCGGTGTGTCAGTCAATGCATCTGTCGCTGACACACCGCTATCGGGAGCAAGCCCCCTCCCACATTTGGATCGACGCTAGGCGAAGGACCGGATGTGTGCCGCCAACTCCGCCAATTCGGCATCATCCGCCCGATCCGAATCGTGCGACGAGATATACCCTTCATAGGCCTCAAAGAACTTATCCACCTTCGAGCTCAACGGTTTGAACGTGCTGTCCTGCCCCGTCCCATGCATGGGAAACAGCTTCGCATGCAGATGATCCACCCCGTACCCTTCGAGGATCATCCCCGTGCGCGCCACATCGGGAAACGCCCGGTCGATCTGCAGCGCCGTTTTCTTCGCCGCCACAACCAGACCTGCCAGCACTTCATCCGACTGTGCAAACGCATAACTGCCGTAATGTTGCTTGGGGATCACCACGCTGAAACCTGGGGTGTTGGGGAAAATAGACAGGAAGGCCATATGGTGTTCGTCTTCCCACAGAATGTGGGCCGGGGAGGTTTTTCGGACAATGCTGCAGAAAATACAATCCATTTGAATCACCGTCAGTTTCATCATGGGCTTTGGTCTGGTCGACCATCTAAAGCCAGGATTGGACGGGCGTCAAAACAAATGGGCTTTTTCCAAAACGTCGCCGGTTTGATACGACTCGAAGCGTGTTCCGACAGCGTTACGAAGGCGGACCCTTCGCGCATGTTTCGCTTAACCCAAAAATGAAAAACGCCCCGAACCAGTCGGGGCGTTTTTCATTCAGCGCTGACTGATCAAACCTGATCAGCCAACCGCCACGTCGTCCCACCCTTGCCGTCTTCCAACACCACACCCATCGCGGTCAGTTGGTCACGGATGCGGTCGGACTCCGCCCAGTCCTTGTTGGCCCGAGCGGCCAAACGCGCCTGGATCAGCGCGTCTACTTCAGCCGCATCCACACGCCCTTCAGCGCCGGCTTGCAGGAAGTCTTCGGCTTGCATCTGCAACACCCCCAGCACGCTGGCCAGTTCTTTCAAGCGCGCAGCCAGGCCGGCCGCTGCGTCGAGATCGCTCTCACGCAGGCGGTTGATCTCGCGCACCATCTCGAACAGCACCGCGCAGGCTTCCGGTGTGCCGAAGTCGTCGTTCATCACTTCGGTAAACCGTGCCACGAACGCTTCGCCGCCGGCCGGGGCCACGCAGGGCAGGCCTTTCAACGCGTGGTAGAAACGCTCCAGAGCGCCTTTGGCGTCCTTGAGGTTGTCTTCCGAGTAGTTGATCGCGCTGCGATAGTGGCTCGACACCAACAGGTAACGCACCACTTCCGGATGGTACTTTTCCAGCACGTCGCGGATGGTGAAGAAGTTGTTCAAGGACTTGGACATCTTCTCGCCATTGATGCGGATCATGCCGCAGTGCATCCAGGCGTTGGCGTAGGTCTTGCCGGTGGCGGCTTCGCTTTGGGCGATTTCGTTTTCGTGGTGCGGGAACTCGAGGTCGCTGCCGCCGCCATGAATGTCGAAGGTCTCGCCCAGGCAGCAGGTGGACATCACCGAGCATTCGATGTGCCAGCCCGGACGCCCGGCGCCCCATGGCGATTCCCAGCTCGGCTCGCCGGGCTTGGTGCCTTTCCAGAGCACGAAGTCGAGCGGGTCTTGCTTGGCTTCGTCGACTTCGATACGCGCGCCGATGCGCAGGTCTTCGATTTTCTTGCGCGACAGCTTGCCGTAGCCCATGAACTTGGCGACGCGGTAGTACACGTCGCCATTGCCTGGGGCGTAGGCGTAGCCCTTGTCGATCAAGGTCTGGATCATCGCGTGCATGCCCGGGATATGGTCCGTGGCGCGCGGTTCCATGTCCGGCTTGAGGATGTTGAGGCGCGCCTCATCCTCGTGCATCGCGGCGATCATGCGCGCGGTCAGCGCGTCGAACGACTCGCCGTTTTCATTGGCGCGGTTGATGATCTTGTCGTCGATGTCGGTGATGTTGCGCACATAGGTCAAGTCGTAGCCGCTGAAACGCAACCAGCGGGTCACCAGGTCAAAGGCGACCATGCTGCGGCCGTGGCCGATGTGGCAGTAGTCGTACACGGTCATGCCGCACACGTACATGCGCACCTTGTTGCCATCCAGCGGCTTGAAGACTTCTTTGCTCTTGCTGAGCGTGTTGTAGATCGTTAGCACGACGGTTCCTTAAATCACTGGCCCCACGAATCACGCAAGGTCACGGTACGGTTGAATACCGGGTGACCAGGTTTCGAGTCCTTGATATCCGCGCAGAAGTAACCTTCGCGCTCGAACTGGAAACGGTCTTCCGGCTGTGCATTGCCAAGGGATGGCTCGGCACGACAACCCGTGAGTACTTGCAGGGAGTTCGGATTGATGTTGTCGAGGAAGCTCGCGCTGTCTTCGGCTTTCTCAGGGTTCGGCGAACGGAACAGACGATCGTACAGACGCACTTCGCACTCGACGCTGGCAGCGGCCGGCACCCAGTGGACCACGCCTTTGACCTTGCGGCCTTCAGGGTTCTTGCCCAGGGTCTCTGGGTCATACGAGCAACGCAGTTCGACGATATTACCCTCGGCGTCCTTGATCGCTTCGTCGGCGCGGATCACGTAGCTGCCGCGCAGGCGCACTTCGCCGGCAGGTTCCAGGCGCTTGTAGCCTTTTGGCGGCTCTTCCATGAAGTCGTCATGGTCGATATAGATTTCACGGGCAAATGGCAGTGCGCGCACGCCCATGTCTTCTTTCGGGTGGCGTGGCAGTTCGAGGTTCTCGACCTGGCCTTCCGGGTAGTTGGTGATCACGACTTTCAGCGGGCGCAGCACGCACATGGCACGCGGGGCGCTGTGGTCGAGGTCGTCACGGATGCTGAATTCGAGCATGCCGAAGTCGACCACACCGTCGGAACGGTTGGTGCCGACCATTTCGCAGAAGTTGCGGATGGATTTGGGCGTGTAGCCGCGACGACGGAAGCCCGACAGCGTCGACATGCGTGGGTCGTCCCAGCCGTTGACGTGCTTTTCATCCACCAGTTGCTTGAGCTTGCGCTTGCTGGTGATGGTGTAGTTCAGGTTCAGGCGGCTGAATTCGTACTGGCGCGGCTGTGCCGGAACCGGCAGGTGCTCCAGGAACCATTCGTACAGCGGACGGTGGCTTTCGAACTCCAGGGTGCAGATGGAGTGGGTGATGCCTTCGATGGCGTCCGACTGACCGTGGGTGAAGTCGTAGTTCGGGTAGATGCACCACTTGTCACCGGTCTGATGGTGGTGGGCATGGCGGATGCGGTACATGATCGGGTCGCGCAGGTTCATGTTCGGCGAGGCCATGTCGATCTTGGCACGCAGTACACGGGCGCCATCGGCGAACTCACCGGCGCGCATGCGGGCGAACCAGTCCAGGTTCTCTTCCACGGAACGGTCGCGGAACGGGCTGTTCTTGCCCGGCTCGGTCAGGCTGCCACGGTATTCCTTGGCCTGTTCAGGGGTGAGGTCGTCGACGTAGGCCTTGCCGGCCTTGATCAGTAAGATGGCCCAGTCGAACAACTGGTCGAAATACTTGGACGCATAGCGCACTTCACCGGACCATTCGAAGCCCAGCCACTTGATGTCGCTTTCGATGGCGTCGATGTATTCCTGGTCTTCCTTGGCCGGGTTGGTGTCGTCGAAACGCAGGTGCGTGACGCCACCGAACTCCTGGGCCAGACCGAAGTTCACACAGATCGACTTGGCGTGACCGATGTGCAGGTAGCCGTTGGGCTCTGGCGGGAAGCGGGTGACGATCTGCGTGTGCTTGCCCGAATCCAGGTCCGCCTGGATGATCGGGCGCAGGAAGTTGACCGTGGCGGCAGGGCCGGCCTTGGCGTTCGAGGTAGGGTCGACAGTGGGCTTGCTCATAATATCCTTGAACAGACGAGTACGTGGCCTTGGTCAGGCCAGATAAAACAAAGGGCTTATCATAGCCGAAGCGGCCAACCGCCTGACAGAGCGCGGCCCAAAACTGCTGCTTTAATTGCCCGGGCGGTAAAAAACCACCTCGAAATTCCCGCAGGGCACGCTAAACTGCGCGCCTTGGCCATCGTTTAGCCAAACAGGTCAGGCGCACAGCGCCTGAACCCACGAATTCCCTGAAAGAGTAGTGAACATGACTCAAGTCAAACTGAGCACCAACCACGGTGACATCGTCATCGAACTGAACGCCGAGAAAGCGCCGATCACCGTCGCCAACTTCATTGAATACGTGAAAGCCGGCCACTACGAAAACACCGTTTTCCACCGTGTCATTGGCAACTTCATGGTCCAGGGCGGCGGTTTCGAGCCTGGCATGCAAGAAAAGAAAGACAAGCGCCCAAGCATCCAGAACGAAGCGGACAACGGCCTTTCCAACGACAAATACACCGTCGCCATGGCCCGTACCATGGAGCCGCATTCGGCCTCCGCGCAATTTTTCATCAACGTCGCCGACAACGCCTTCCTCAACCACAGCGGCAAGAACGTGCAGGGCTGGGGCTACGCGGTGTTTGGTAAAGTCACCGAAGGCACTGACGTCGTCGACAAGATCAAAGGTGTTGCCACCACCAGCAAAGCCGGCCACCAAGACGTACCAGCAGACGACGTGATCATCGAGAAAGCCGAGATCATTGAGTGATATTGCTGATTTCAGACTTGCATCTGGAAGAGGAGCGCCCGGACATTACCCGGGCGTTTCTGGATTTACTCCACGGCCGCGCCCGTGGCGCCCAGGCGTTGTACATTCTCGGGGACTTCTTTGAAGCCTGGATTGGCGACGATGGGATCACCCCTTTCCAGCGCTCGATTTGCGCGGCCCTGCGCGAACTGAGCGACAGCGGCACGCCGATTTTCATCATGCATGGCAACCGTGACTTCCTGCTCGGCAAGGCGTTCTGCAAAGCCGCAGGCGCCACCTTGCTCAAGGACCCGAGCGTCGTGCAGCTCGCCGGCGAGCCCGTGCTGCTGATGCACGGCGACAGCCTCTGCACCCGCGACGTCGGCTATATGAAGCTGCGGCGCATCCTGCGTAACCCGATTGCGCTGTTTATCCTGCGTCACCTGCCCCTGCGCACCCGCCACAAGCTGGCCCGCAAGCTGCGCAGCGAAAGCCGGGCGCAGACGCGGATGAAGGCCAACGACATTGTCGATGTCACCCCCGAGGAAGTGCCGCGGGTGATGCAGCAGTTCGGCGTGCGCACCTTGGTCCACGGCCATACGCACCGCCCCGCCATTCATAAGTTGCAGATTGGTGACCAGGCGGCCAAGCGCATTGTGCTGGGGGATTGGGACAAGCAAGGCTGGGCATTGCAGGTGGATGAGCAAGGGTTTCAGTTGGCGGCGTTTGACCTTGTGAACCCGCAACTGGCACTGCCCGGCGCCTGATCAACTGTGGGAGGGGGCTTGCTCCCGATGGCGGTGTATCAGTCAGCCTGTTTGAAGCTGACCCACCGCTATCGGGAGCAAGCCCCCTCCCACAGTTGATTGCATTCCAGCCTTGGTTGATTGCTTTCCAGCCCTGGCTGATTGCATTCCAGCCTTGACAGATTGCATTCCAACCTTGGTTGATTGCTTTCCAGCCCGGGCAGATCAGTGCCCTGATGCAGCCGGCCCCGCCTTCGCGGTGAACGGCGGCTTGGCCAGCCACACCAGCAGCATCAAGCCCATGAACATCCACCCCAGCAACGTGAAGTAATCCACGGTGGACATCATGTACGCCTGGCTGGTGAGGATCTGGTCCAACTGCGCATAAGCCTTGTGCCCTGCCCCACCGAGTGCGTCCAGTGCATTGCGGGTGGCCGCGTCATAGGTGGTCATGTTCTCGCTCATGTACGCATGGTGCTGGTCCGCGCGGCGAATCCAGATCCACGTGGTCAGCGAGGCCGCGAAGCTACCGCCCAGGGTCCGCAGGAAGGTCGCAAGACCTGCACCGTCGGCGATCTGGTGCGGCGGCAGGTCGGACATCAGGATGCTCAAGGTCGGCATGAAGAACAGCGCCACGCCGATACCCATGAACAACTGCACCAGGGCGATGTGCTGGAAGTCCACCTCATTGGTGAAGTTGGCGCGCATGAAGCAGCTCAAGCCAATCGCCAGGAACGCCAGGCCCGCCAGCAGGCGCAGGTCGAATCTGTGCGCGTACTTGCCGACAAACGGCGACATCAGCACCGGCAGAATACCGATCGGCGCCACCGCCAGGCCGGCCCAGGTCGCGGTGTAGCCCATCTGGGTTTGCAGCCACTGCGGCAGGATCAGGTTGATACCGAAGAAGCCCGCGTAGCCGAGGACCAACACGATGGTGCCGATGCGGAAGTTGCGGTAGGCGAACAGCCGCAGGTTGACCACCGGGTGTTTGTCGGTCATCTCCCAGATGATGAACACCGCCAGGGCAATCACCGAAATCGCCGCCCCCACGAGGATGAAGTTGGACTCGAACCAGTCCAGGTCGTTGCCCTTGTCGAGGATGATCTGCAACGCGCCGACCCCGACGATCAAGCTCAACAGCCCCACATAGTCCATCGGCTGGTAGCTGGTGACCACCGGGCGTTTCTTCAGTTGCGAACGCACCACCATCACCGCAAAGATGCCGATGGGCACGTTGATAAAGAAGATCCACGGCCAACTGTAGCTGTCGGTGATCCAACCGCCGAGGATGGGACCGGCAATCGGCGCCACCACCGTGACCATCGCCAATAACGCCAGGGCCATGCCGCGCCTCGCCGGCGGGTAGACCGCGATCAGCAGCGTTTGGGTCATCGGGTACAACGGCCCGGCCACCAAGCCTTGCAGCACCCGAAAGCCAATCAGCTCGGGCATCGAAGTGGAAATACCGCAAAGAAACGAGGCCAGCACGAACAGAATGGTGGCCCAGAGAAACAGCTTCACCTCGCCAAAGCGCCGGCTCAACCAGCCGGTCAGCGGCAGGGCAATGGCGTTGCTCACCGCGAACGAGGTGATCACCCAGGTGCCCTGCTCCGAACTCACACCGAGGTTGCCGGAGATGGTCGGCAACGCCACGTTGGCGATCGTGGTATCAAGCACCTGCATGAAAGTCGCCAGCGACAGGCCAATAGTGGCCATCAGCAAGCTGGGCGGCGAGAAGGACGCGTTATTGCTCATCAGCGTTGCGCAGCCTTGGGCGCGGCGAGGCTGTTGTCATGGATCAACTGAGTGATCATGGCGTCAGCCTCGGCCAATTGGCGATCATACACATTGGTGGTGAACGAGGCCTTTTGCGGCGCCTGTTGCGCCAATACCGGGCCGCTCTGGTCGTGCAGGTCAACGTTGACCACGGTGCTCAAGCCCACGCGCAGCGGGTGCTTGGCCAATTCTTCAGCATTGATATGAATGCGCACCGGCACCCGTTGCACGATCTTGATCCAGTTGCCGGTGGCGTTCTGCGCAGGCAGCAAGGCAAACGCACTGCCGGTGCCGGCGCCGAGGCTGTCGATGGTGCCGCTGTACTTCACATCGCTGCCGTAAATGTCAGCTTCGATGTCCACCGGCTGGCCGATGCGCATATTGCGCAGTTGGGTTTCCTTGAAGTTGGCGTCGATCCACAACTGGTCCAGCGGGATCACCGCCATCAATGCCGTGCCCGGCTGCACGCGCTGACCCAGTTGCACGGTGCGCTTGGCCACATAGCCGGTCACGGGGGCGATCAAGGTGCTGCGCGCATTGCCCAGGTAGGCCTGGCGCAGTTGCGCGGCGGCAGCTTGCACGTCCGGATGGGACGAGATCACGGTGTCATCCACCAGGGCGGTACTGGTCTTGAGCTGCTGTTCGAGGTTGGTCAGGGCGTTCTTGGCCGCAGTCAGCCCGTCGCGGGCGTGGGACAGCTCCTCCTGGGAAATCGCCCCCCCCTGGGCCAGCGTCTTACGCCGGTTGAAATTGTCCTGGGCGGTTTGCATGTCGGCTTTCTGCGCATTGACCTGGGCTTTTATGCCATCGACGTTGCTGTACAACCCTCGCACCTGGCGCACGGTGCGGGCCAGGTTGGCCTGGGCACTTTGCAGGCCGACGGCTGCGTCGTTGGGGTCGAAGTTGATCAGCACCTGGCCTTCGTGGACCAGGTCGCCATCGTCGGCGCCGATGCTGACCACCGTGCCGGTGACCAGCGGGGTGATTTCCACCACGTTGCCGTTGACGTAGGCGTCGTCGGTGCTTTCATTGAAGCGACCGTAGAGTTCATACCAGCCCCACACGCCGACGACGCTGAGGATGACGATCAGCGTCAGGCCGATCAGCATCACTTTACGTTTGCGTGGGTTGTTATCGGGTTTTCCCGTTGCGGTGTTGCTTTCGGCAGTGGCCATGTCAGTTACCTCAAATTATTCCGTGCGTGTAGCTGGGGTGGTCGACGCCACGTTTGCGGCGCTGTAGCCGCCACCCAGGGCTTGCATCAATTGGATCGACAAATCGATTTGCGCGGCATTCAGGGCCGCTAGCTGGCGCTGCGCTTGCAGCAATTGCTGCTCGATGCTGAGCACGTCCAGGTAGTTACCGATTCCAGAGCTGTAACGCAGCATCGCGGTGTCGTAGGACTGCTGGGCAATGTCCGCGGCGTGTTGCTGGGCCTGGATCTGCCGACCGGTTTCGCGCAGTTGTGAAAGGGTGTTGCCAATATCGCCCAGGGCTTGCACCAAGGTTTTGTTGTACTGGGCCACAGCCAAGTCGTAGTCGGCATCACGCGCATCGAGGTTGGCGCGCAGGCGACCGCCGTCGAAGATCGGCAGCGAGATCGTCGGCGCAATGTTGAAGAACCGGCTGGCCGAACCGAACATCGCGTCCCCCAGCAACGACTCGGCCCCGGCGCTCGCGCTCAGGTTGAGGTTGGGGTAGAAGTTGGCCTTGCCGGCGGCGACGTTCTTGCTCGCGGCCTCTACACGCCAACGGGCGGCGATCAGGTCCGGGCGGCGGCCCAGCAATTCGGCGGGCAGCACCGAAGGCACTGCGACGGCGCTGGGCTTGAGCACCGCCGGACGCGCCAGTTCGTTGCCGCGATCCGGGCCTTTGCCGAGCAACACCGCCAGGGCGATTTTGGCGCTCTGCAGTTGTTTTTCCGCATCGATCAGTTGCGACTGGGAGCTGGCTTCCAGGCTTTCGGTCTGTTGGAACTGGTACTGGCTGTCGATGCCTGAGTTGAGGCGGCGCTGGCTCAGGTTGAGCATTTGCCGGGTGCGTTTGAGGTCGTCATTGGCCAGGTCACGCACGATATGGGCCTGGCCCAAATCACTGTAGGCCTTGGCCACATCGGCCGCCAGGGTCAGGCGCGCGGCCTGTTGGTCGACTTCGGCGGCGCGGGCCTGGCCCAAGGCGGCTTCCCAGGCAGCACGCTGGCCGCCCCAGAGGTCGAAGTTGTAGTTGAAGCTCGCGCCGATATTTCGCACGGTCGAGTAGGCATCGCCCTGCCCCAGCGGGTCCTGGTCCTTGGCCAGGCGCGAACGGCTGACACCGGCGCTGGCGTCCAGGGTCGGCATGCGTGCGGCATTGGCGGCATAGGCGGCGGCTTCGGCCTGATGGGCACGGGCGCTGGCCACTTGCATGTCGGGGCTGTTTTGCAGGGCTTCCTGGATCAGGCCGTCGAGCTGCGGGTCGCCGAGGCTTTTCCACCAGTCGGCGCTGGGCCAGGCGGCGCTCGACAGGGTCACGCCGGTCAACGACTTACCGGTCTGCAGGGTGTTGGCGTCGAGGCGCTGGCCCTGAGTGTCGAGGCCGCTGAAGTTGGCGCAACCGGCCATGCTCATGGCCGCCAGCACCAGGCAAAGGGCACGTGTGTTCATTCTCTACCTACCCGCTGAAGGGTGATGGGATCACCGGCAGCTATCAGAATTTTCTTGAGGATTTTTTCCAGGGTTTGCAACTCACCCGGTTCCAGTGCGCTGGCCAACTGGTTCAACGCCTCGGCGCCGATGTAGGGCAGCATGTCCGCCAGGCGCTGACCGTCATCCGTCAGCACCAACTGCACTTGGCGGCGGTCCAGCTCCGAACGCTTGCGACCAAGCAGGCCCTTTTGCTCCAGGCGGTCGAGCATGCGGGTCATCGAACCGCTGTCCAGCGACAGGTTGCGGCACAGCTCCGCCGGGGTGTCGACCCCGAACTGCGCCATGATGATCAACACCTTGAACTGCGCGGCGGTGATGCCGTGGGGTTCCATATGGGTGTCGATGATCTTGTCTTTAAGGATGGCCGCACGGCCGAGCAACAGCCCAAGTTGGCAGTTGTGGAAGTTGTCCGGGGTGAAGTGCTTCATCGAAAGTCACCTTATTACTGCCTAGGCAGTGAATGTGTGACGAGATATTACTGCTTAGGCAGCGAATGTCAAATGGAATAATTAGCTTGCTTGGTATGTGCGAGCGAGCCCGCTCGCACTTTTTCATCGACGGCGGATCTAGAAATCCCGTTTGTAGAAAATATCCAACGAACTGGCCACGCCACTGGCCACTTCCAGGTAGACCTTCTTGCTCAACAGGTAGCGCAAAGCAATGGTACTGGCCGGCTCGAACACCCCAACCCCATAACGCAGGCTGAGTTTCTCCGAGATCTTGCCGCTGGCAACCACGGCGGTGTTGGTGCCGCTGCCTTGGGTATCGAGCTCGAAATCCTGGATGCCGAGGTTCTTGGCGATGTCCGAGGTCACCCCGGCACTGCCCATCAAGCCCAGGCCCAGCGCCGCTTCCGCCAGCATATTGTTGTCTTCGCCCGTGGTGGTGCGCGAACGTCCCAGCACGAGGTATGACAACGCATCCTCCTGAGCCATGGCCGGCTCGGAGAAGATCTGCGTCGTCGGCTGTTCGGCACTGCCACTCAAACGGATACCAGCGGTGACGGTCCTGGAGGACTCGGTAGTGACCCGCACCGCTTCGATATCCAGGAACGGTTGATCAAGAGGCCCGGCGAACAACAGCCGCGCTCGACGCACATTGAGCTTCTGACCATAGGCACGGTAGCGCCCATCGTTCAGCCACAGCTCACCACGGGTGTCCAGGTTGTCGCCGATATGCACATGCCCCTGCACTTTGGCGGTGAGGCCGAAGCCCGAAAAGTTGAGCTGGTCTTCACCGACCGCCACGTCGATATCCATCGCCATTGCCATGGGTGGCGTGCCCTCTGCGGTCTGGCTGCCGACGATCACCGTGTCATCCGAGACCTTGACCGTCGACGGCGGCAATTCGCGCACAGTGATATCACCGCGCGGGATCTGCACCTTGCCGGCGATCGCGAGCTTGTCGTTCTTCAGGCTGATCTTCAGGTCGGGCGCGACTTCCAGCACCGCGTAAGGTTCGACGGTGACCGGCAGTTGCGAGCCTTGCAGGCTGAGGTCGACCACCAGGGCGCGACTCCAGTCGATATGGCCCTTGAAGCTACCCTGCCCGGCTTTGCCGCTGTGCCAGCCGCCATCGAGTTGCACACTTTCGCCAGCAATCAGCGCCTGCACGTTCAAACCTTCGAGGCTGATCGGCAGTTGCGGCCCGGAAATTTCGCCACCCACCAGGTTCACGTTGCCGTTGACCAGCGGCGCCAACAGACCACCGGAGATACGCCCATTGCCGTTGAGCTTGCCGTGGAGTTTTTCCACCATCGGCACAAACGGCCGCGCCACAGCAAGATCGAGACCGGTGAGGCTGAAGGTGCCGCTGATCGGCTTGTTTTTCGCCAGCGGGTTGATCTGTGCCTGCAACAGCAACTCACCGAGTTTGCCGCCCTGGAAGTTGAGCCGGGTGTCGATGCGCTTGGGGTTGAGGGTGGCGTCCAGTTTCAGCGTGTCGTAGGGGAAATCCAGCCACTGGTGCTTATCCTTGACGCGCAAAATGCCGCCGCTGGCATCCACCGCGATCACGCCTTTGGGGCCGCTGGCCGGTAGGTCGAGCTGTACGTCGGCGTTGAGCGTGCCCTGCCAGGCAAAGTCCTTGGGCAACCAGGCGGCCAGGCTGTCGATGGGGAATTGCTTGAGGTGATAACGCAGCTTCGGTTCGGGCATCAGCCGCTGGTCTTCACCGCACAGGCTGGCCGTGCCTGCGACCCAGCAGTGAGCGGCGAAGGTCAACTTGCCATCGGCCAGGCGCTCGATTTTCGCCGGGGCCTGCAGCTTCCAGTCCTGGCCACCGGCTTGCACGTCACCGCTGGCCAGGCGCCCACGCCAGTTGCCTTTGTCGAGGTTGCCGTCCAGGGCCAGGGCCAGCTTGACCAGTGGGCCGGCCAGATCCAACTGGACCTTCTGCTGCCTGATATCGCCCTGGGCGCTGGCAGTCAGTGTGCCGACTTGGGTGTCGCCGCTTTGGATGCCACTGCCCTTGAGGTCGATCTTCGCGCGCTGGGCGTTGTCGAGCGTGGCGTCGAGGCTCAGGCTTTGCAGGCGATTGTCGGCAAACGCCAGTTGCTGGCCCTTAAGGTCGAGTTTGCCTTGCGGCGCTTTGAGGCTGCCGGCCACATCGAGTCGGCCATTGATCTGCCCGCGCAACTGCGGCCACAACTGGGCCAGACGCGTCAGTTTGATATCGATCTGCCCCGCCAGGCGTTGTTGCAGGCTGCCGCTGCCGTTGATGCGGTTGTCGCCCAGGCGGATATCCAGGTTGGCCAGGGTCCATTGCTCGCCCGCGCCTTCGGCCTTGGCGGCCAACACGGCGGGCTGCCCGCGAAGACGGCCCTTGAGGTCGAGGTCGGCGTTCAGCTTGAGCTGTTGGTTTTTGAACTCGCCTTTGCTGCGCAGCGGTCCGGCCAGGGTGCCCGGTAATTCCGCGAGCCAGTACGCCGGGTTCAACGCCGACAGGTCGAGCGCCGTGTCCCAGGCGATGCCGTCGGCGAACTGCAGGTTGAGGTGGCCCACGGCCTTGCCTTGGCCAGCGGCCAGTTTCAGCTCGGGCAGGAACACTTGCTTGAGGTCGCCACTGAACGGTGTGACCACATTGAATTTGCCGGCGGGGCCATCGAGGTCGGCCTTGAGGTTGCCGAGGTAGTTGCCGTCCTTATAGGAAATTTCGCCATTGAAGGTGCGCACGGTGACCTGCGGCTCGTCGATCAATGGGTAGAGGCGATGCCAGGGGAAGTCCAGCCAATCGATCTTGGCGTCGGCACTGAAGCCTTGCTGCCAATCCAGCTGTGCCGTGAGTTTCAGGCTTTGTTTGTCGCCGGCCGTCAGATCCAGACCGGCGATTTGCGCGCCCTTGGCGTCCACCCGACCTTGCAGCAGCATAGCCACCGGGCCTTTTTCCGCCGGCAGTAAGGCTTTGCCGAGCAATTGGTAACCGCTGTTCAGGTCGCCTTTGGCGGTCAGGTCCAGTTGATTGAGTTGCAGGGTGTCCGGCAAATCGGCGCTGGGTTTGAAGGCGTCGGCGGTGATGTGCAGTTGCGCCGGCAGGTTTTCCACCAGCGGCTGCAACTCGCCGCTGAGCGTGGCCGACAGGTAGCCGCTGCTGTCGGCGTCGAGCTTGAGGGTCTTGAGCAGGTCGCCATCGACCTTGAGCGCGACTGTCCACGGCGCGCCGTCTGGCGCGTAGGGCAGGCTCAGGTTGCCGCTGGCGGTCAACGGCCAGTCGCCGACAGGTTGAAGCAGGCCCGACAGGTCCAGCACAAGGTCGTCGCGTTGCAGGTGTACGGCATCGATTTGCAGGCCGGCGGCGGTCCAATGTGCGGCCAATTGCAGGTCCTTGAGTTCTTCACTGCCATTAAATAGCAGGCTGCCGACGCGAACCTCGCCCAACTGGAGCGCAACCGGCAACTTCAGCGCCGGCAACTGAAGCGGCCCGCTGCTCTCTTCGGTGCTCGGCGCAAATTGCAGGCTGACTTGATCCACATCCAACCGATCAATGCACAGCGTCATGCGCAGCAGGCAGGCTGGCGACCAGTCAAAGGTCGGCGCATTAAGTTCGACGCGACTGCTGCCCTGCTGCCACACCAGATGATCGGCGCGCCACTGACCGCCCAAACGGCCCTGGAAATTGTCCACGTTCAAGCCCGGCACCTGGCCCAACGCCCAACGGCTGCCCGCCTGGGTCCCGAGTACCGTCCACAACGCCAGCAACACCACGCCCAGGAGGCCGACGGCAACCAGCCCGGCTATTTTCAAACCACGCATCACAGCTCAGGCCCCATGGAAAAGTGCAAACGAATACCGCCCGGGTCTTCCAGGGCATGGGCCAGGTCGAGGCGAATCGGCCCGACGGGGGACACCCAGCGCAGGCCGACGCCCACGCCGGTTTTCAGGCTGGGCATTTCCAGGGTGTTGAAAGAGTTGCCCTGGTCGATAAAGGTCGCGATCCGCCATTTTTCGGCGATGGAATATTGATACTCAGCGCTCAAGGCCACCATGTAGCGGCCACCGATGCGGTCGCCGCGGTCGTTCTCCGGCGACAGGGTCTGGTACTCGTAGCCACGCACGCTCTGGTCGCCACCGGCAAAGAAGCGTAGCGACGGCGGCACCGACTTGTAGCCGTTGGTGGCACTGCCGCCGATTTGCGCCCGTGCGAGGAAGCGGTGGTTGTCCCACAAGGTGGTCAGGCCTTTGACCATGGCCGTGCCGTAAAGCAGGTTGGTGTCGGAGCCGAGACCTTCCTTGGCCAGCTTGGTGTCGAATTGCAGGTGGTAGCCGTGGTGGGGATCGATGCGGTTGTCGCTGCGCAGATAGGAATAGCTGAGCCCCGGCATCAGCAGGTTGCTGAGGCCCGAATCGTCGCCCAAACGATACTCTTCACGCTGCCACTTGAGGGAGATCACCCGGGTCCAGCCGCTGGGCAACTTGCTGTGCCATTCCGGGCCGAGAGTGAGCAATTTACTCAAGGTGTCGGTGTTGGCCAGCTCTTCATTCTGGTAGCCGCCGGCGAAACGCAGCTTGTCGGTAAGCGGTGGGTCGAGCGGGATGTCGTACCACAGGCCGACGTTCTGCCGTGGCGCCGACAGTTCGGCTTCCCAGCCGTAACTGTGACCCTGGGAGTTGACCCAGTGGCGCGTCCAGTTGGCCTTGCCCCGCGGGCCGACGTCGGTGGAAAAACCCAGGCCCAGGCCCATGGTGCGTGGCTTGCGGGTTTCCAGTTGCACCGCGACCGGAATGACATCGTTAGTCGACGCGGCCGGCGCGGCGTCCACCCGCACGCCCTCGAAAAAGCCGCTGCCTTGCAGGTTCTGGTTCAGCTCGGCGATCAGTTCGGAATCGTAGGGCGCACCGTTTTTGAACGGCACCATGCGCTGCAGCAGCTCTTCATCAAAGGGCGTATTGCCGGCAAAGCTGACCTTGCCCAAGGTGTAACGCGGGCCGCTGTCATACACCAGTTCGATATCGGCGACGCCCGCCTTGGGGTCGACCGACAGGGTCTGGCGGGTAAAGCGCCCACTGAAGAAACCGTAGCGCGAGGCCTGGTTCTGGATCAGACGCTTGGCGTCTTCGTAATGGCCGTGGTTGAGCACGGCACCGGTTTGAAGGTCGTTGCTGGCGGGCACACGAAAGGCCTTGAGGGCCGCCGCCGGGCCATCGACCCGAATAGTCACGTTGCGCAAATGCACCGGTTCGCCGGGGTCGATGGTGAGGGTCAGGCGCGGGTTCTTGCCGCCCTGCACATCACTGCTGATCCGCGGCTGATAGAAGCCCAAGGCCTGGGCCGCTTTGCGCGCCTGCTCCTCGGCGCCACGGCTGAACCGCAGCAACGCTTCTTCATCGCGATCGCCTACCCCGCCGATGTAGCCTTCGATGTTGGCTTTCAACGCGTCGTTTGAGGGTTTGACGCGCACGTCCAGTTCGCTTTGCGCCAAAGCGCCGCAGCTTGTGAACAGCAGAATCAAGCCGCTGGTAAATCTTCCTGGAAACTTCATAGGCGCGGATGCTACACGAGCTGGGGAGCGTCTTTGAACTCGGATTTATCTGAAAAATCCTGACTCAAGTCGTTGCCGCCTGTAACGGCTGCGGATTGGCATGGAAAAACACATGCTCAAGGACCGGTCCTATGGCGACTTCGCCGATTTCCTCATAGCCCTGACGCTTGTAGAACTCCAGGTAACGCGAGTTGCCCGTATCGAGCACCACGCCGGACGAATGCGGGTCCTCGGCGCACCAGTCGTGTACCGCGCCGAGCAGTTGCTCACCGAAGTGCTTGCCTTGGAATTGCGGGTGAATGCCCAGCAACGGCAATACATGCACCGACTCGCTGGGCAGGCACGCCAGTACCGCTTGGTGATAATCCAGGTAACGCCGCGTACCGCGCACACCGGTGCTCAACCACATGCGCAATTGCCAGGCCCAGCTCTCGGTGATGCCCAGGCGCCGCTGGGGCGGCGCGATCAACGCAATGCCGATCAAGCGGTCGTCGACGAACAGGCCGATGGCGGGAAGTTTCTGGAAGAAATGCTGTTTGACCAGCTCGCGCACGGTGGCGCGCACCCGCTGCTCATACCCCGGGCGCTCAGCTTCGAAGATGTAGGCGAACGTCGGCTCATGGCGATAAGCCTGGTACAACAGGGAGCGTGCTTCGCGGGAATAGTCGCTATTGAGCAGACGGATTTCGGCAATCGCAGTTGAAGTGTCAGGCATACGGTGAATCTCCCTGGGCGCCATTCAAAAGACGGCGTTCTTATGGGTACGAACTTACGCAGCGCGAGTCGTTCCCAGACATTAGCAGTGCATCCGTCCTACCGCCACGCTGGCCCCCGTCCGACTTGTCGGCTAGCATCGCCCTTTTGCCAGACTGGACAGCCGACCATGAAAATCGTCTCTTTCAATATCAACGGGCTACGGGCTCGCCCGCATCAGTTGGCGGCGCTGATTGAAAAGCATCAACCCGATGTAATCGGCCTGCAGGAAACCAAGGTCCACGACGACCAGTTCCCGTTGGCCGACGTGCAGGCCCTGGGGTATCACGTGTACTACCACGGCCAGAAAGGCCATTACGGTGTGGCCCTGCTCTCGCGCAAAGAAGCATTGAGCGTACACAAGGGCTTTGCCAGCGATGAAGAAGACGCCCAGCGTCGCTTTATCTGGGGCACCTTCGCCGATGCGCAGGGCAACCCGGTCACCATCATGAATGGCTATTTCCCCCAAGGCGAAAGCCGCGACCACCCCACCAAGTTCCCGGCCAAGCAGCGCTTCTACGCAGACTTGCAACAGTTGCTGGAAAGCCAGTTCAGCAACGACCAGGCGCTGGTGGTGATGGGCGATGTGAATATTTCCCCGCAAGACTGCGACATCGGCATTGGCGCCGACAACGCCAAGCGTTGGCTGAAAACCGGCAAGTGCAGCTTCCTGCCGGAAGAGCGCGAGTGGATGGCCCGCCTGAAGAACTGGGGCCTGGTGGACAGCTTCCGCCACCTCAACCCCGACGTGACCGACCGTTTCAGTTGGTTCGACTACCGCAGCCGTGGGTTTGAAGATGAGCCCAAGCGTGGCCTGCGTATCGACGTGATCCTGGCGTCCAACGGCTTGCTGCCCAGGATCAAGGATGCGGGGGTGGACTACGAACTGCGCGGCCTGGAAAAACCCTCGGACCATGCGCCGATCTGGCTGGAATTGAGCTGATTTCAAGTACGACGCGCTTAAACCATGTGGGAGCAAGCGCCCTCCCACATTTTTACAGTTGAGTGTCAGTCATATTACTGAAACCCAACTGACTTAATCTCGCGGCACTCCCTTTGCCTTGAGACGGTGCCGGCATGATCCCGCGCGTTCTGTTACTGCTGACCCTTTTTCCCCTGTTTGCCGTTAGCGCGCCGCTGCCCGTTCCCGATCAGGGCCCCGCCTTGCGCATCCAGGGCTCTAACACGATTGGTGCGGCGCTTGGCCCGGCGCTGGTCAAGGGGTTGATGGAGCGGCAGGGTCTGCAAGGGGTACACGCTGAACCCGCCGAAGGCGCCAATGAAATGCGCGTGATCGGCAAGACTCGCCAGGGCCAGACGCTGACCATCGAGGTCGCGGCCCATGGTTCCAGCACCGGGTTTGCCGCGCTGCACAAAGCCAGCGCCGACCTTGCCGCCTCATCCCGCCCGATCAAAGACACCGAGTTGGTGGACCTCGAACCCCTGGGCGACCTGAAAAGCCCCGAGGCCGAACAGGTGATCGCCATCGACGGCCTGGCCATCATCCTCAACCCACGCAACCCGCTGAATACGCTGAACACCGAGCAACTGGCGCAAATTTTCAACGGAGAGATCAGCACCTGGGAGGCACTCGGCGGCATCGGCGGGGCGATTCATTTATATGCACGGGATGACCAGTCGGGCACCTATGACACGTTCAAGGACCTGGTGCTCAGCCGTCGCGGCAAGCCCCTCGCGGCGTCGGCCAAGCGGTTCGAGGCCAGCGAGCAACTGTCGGATGCGGTGAGCCAGGACCCGCAAGGCATCGGCTTTATCGGCCTGCCCTATGTGCGCCAGGCCAAGGCGGTGGCGATCGTCGACGGTGACTCGCAACCGATGTTGCCGCTCAACAGCCTGATTGCCACCGAGGACTACCCGCTGTCGCGCCGCCTGTTCTTTTACCTGCCGCCGACCACGCACAACCCGTGGGCCAAGGCGCTGGTGGACTTTACCCAAAGCAGCAAGGGCCAGGCGATCGTGGCGGCCAACGGGTTTATCGCGCAGCGGGTCCAGGCGATGGGCGTGGAGCCGCGCCCTTCGATGCCCGAGGACTATCAGGCAATTGCCCGCGAGGCCCAGCGCCTGACGGTGAACTTTCGCTTCGAAGAAGGCAGCGCCAGCCTGGACAACAAAGCGCGCCAGGATGTCCAACGCGTGGTGGCGTATATAAAAAGCCACGACAAGCTCGACAAGCAGGTGACGCTAGTGGGGTTCGGCGATATCAAGAATGACCCGCAACGCGCGGCGCTGTTGTCCAAGCTGCGAGCGATGGCGGTGCGTCGGGAACTGGTCAAGAACGGCGTGGTGCTGCGCGATATTCGCGGGTTCGGCGCGCAGATGCCGGTGGCGGCGAATACGGCGGATGAAGGCCGGATCAAGAATCGGCGGGTGGAGGTGTGGGTGTACTGAGACCTTAGCCTTGCGGTGTTCGGAATGGCCTCATCGGGAGCAAGCCCCCTCCCACCCTAGACCGCGTTCTCATGCACAACTCGGTCAACTGTGGGAGGGGGCTTGCTCCCGATGGCAGGCGACGCGGTGTTACTGCCCGCCGCGCATCAGCTCTTTAGGCACATACTTGCCAACCTCGAACTTGCCGATCGCCGCACGGTGGACTTCGTCCGGGCCGTCGGCCAGGCGCAGGGTGCGTTGCATGGCGTACATGTAGGCCAGCGGGAAGTCGTTGGAGACGCCCGCGCCGCCATGGATCTGGATCGCGCGGTCGATCACCTTCAACGCCACGTTCGGCGCCACGACCTTGATCTGCGCGATTTCGCTTTTCGCCACTTTGTTACCCACGGTGTCCATCATGTACGCCGCCTTCAGGGTCAGCAGGCGTGCCATGTCGATTTCCATCCGCGAGTCGGCGATCTTGTCGATATTGCCGCCCAGGCGCGCCAACGGTTTGCCGAACGCGGTACGGCTGATGGCGCGTTTGCACATCAGTTCCAGCGCGCGCTCGGCCATGCCGATGGAGCGCATGCAGTGGTGAATGCGGCCAGGACCAAGACGTCCCTGGGCAATTTCAAAGCCACGGCCTTCACCCAGGAGGACGTTTTCATACGGCACGCGCACGTTATCGAACAGCACTTCGGCGTGCCCGTGGGGCGCATCGTCATAGCCGAATACCGGCAGCGGGCGCACGATTTTCACGCCAGGAGCGTCCACCGGCACCAGGATCATCGAGTGCTGCTGATGGCGCGGCGCATCGGGATTGCTCAGGCCCATGAAGATCAGGATTTTGCAGCGCGGGTCACAGGCGCCGGAGGTCCACCATTTTTTGCCGTTGATCACCCACTCGTCGCCCTGGCGCTCGGCGCGGGCAGCCATGTTGGTCGCATCCGATGAGGCGACGTCGGGCTCGGTCATGGCGAAAGCCGAACGGATCTCACCGCGCAGCAGCGGTTCGAGCCAGCGCTGTTTCTGTTCGGCGTTGGCATAGCGCACCAGCACTTCCATGTTGCCGGTGTCCGGCGCGGAGCAGTTGAACGGCTCCGGGCCTAGCAGCGAACGGCCCATGATTTCCGCCAGCGGCGCGTATTCAAGGTTGGTCAGGCCGGCGCCTAATTCGGATTCGGGCAGGAACAGGTTCCACAGGCCTTCGGCTTTCGCCTTGGCTTTCAGCTCTTCCATGATCGCGGTGGGCTGCCAGCGGTCGCCTTCGCTGACCTGGCGTTCGAACACCGGTTCGGCTGGGTAAACGTAAGCGTCCATGAACGCAGTGACGCGTTCACGCAGTTCCTGAACTTTGGGCGAATAGGCGAAATCCATGAGCAGCTCCCTTCTTTGAGAGGTTGTTTAGGTCATGCAATCGATGCTAGAACAGCGCTGATAATTTACCTAGCCTATTCTCGGCGTGTATTAACATTCATCACCGATATATGATCGGGGCATGGACACCTAACAATAAGAGCGCAACGAAATGAATCTGAGCAAGGTCGACCTCAACCTGTTTATCGTCTTTGACGCGATCTACACCGAAGCCAACCTGACCCGTGCCGGGCAGATTGTCGGCATCACCCAACCGGCGGTGTCCAATGCTCTGGCACGCCTGCGCGAGACCTTCAACGACCCGCTGTTCGTGCGCACCGCCCAAGGCATGGTGCCCACGCCGATGGCGCAGAACATCATCGGCCCGGTGCGCAATGCGCTGTCATTGCTGCGGGTGTCGGTGCAGGAAAGCCGGATTTTCAACCCGCAGCAAGCGGCCAAGACCTACCGCATCAGCATGACCGACTTGACCGAGGCGGTGATTCTGCCGCTGCTGTTCCAGCGCCTGCGTCGCCTGGCACCGACGGTGGTGATCGAGAGTTTCCTGTCCAAACGCCGCGAGACCACCAAGGAACTGGCCGCCGGGCGCCTGGATTTTGCCGTCGATGCGCCGCTCAACACCGACCCGCAGGTGCGTCATGTCAAGCTGATGGAAGACCGCTACGTGTGCGCCATGCGCAAGGGCCACCCGATGGCGGGCAAGGACAAGTTCACCCTGGATGATTACCTGTCGCTGACCCATATCCATATCTCCAGCCGCCGCAACGGCTTGGGCCATGTCGACCTGGCCCTGGGCAAGATGGGCATCCAGCGCAAGATCGCCCTGCGCTCCCAGCATTACCTGATGGCCTCGCAAGTGTTGCAGCAGACCGACATGGTGATGACCGTTCCCGAACGCTTCGCCCGCCGTCATGAACTGCACTGGTTCAATCTGCCGGTCAACGACGTGCCAGCGGTGGAAACCCACTTGTACTGGCACGAAAGCACCGACCAGGACCCGGCCAACCGCTGGATGCGTGAGCAAATGATCGAGTTGTGCCAGCAGGTCACAGCCCATGAAAATAAGCTGGATAAACAACAAGCCTGAGGTTGAAGAACGCCCCCTGTGGGAGGGGGCTTGCCCCCGATGGGCTGCGCAGCGGCCCTTGACGTTTACGTCAACCTGACATTAGCTTAGCGCCAAGACCTTCTTGAGCGCCCTCATGAGCACGACCTACAGCATCTCCGACCTCGCCCGCGAGCTCGACATCACCACCCGCGCCATTCGCTTCTATGAAGAACAAGGCCTGCTGGCCCCGGAACGCCGGGGCCAGGAGCGCATCTACTCGGCGCGGGACAAGGTCAGCCTCAAGCTGATCCTGCGTGGCAAGCGCATCGGTTTTTCCCTGGCAGAGTGCCGTGAGCTGATCGAACTCTACGACCCCACCAGCGGCAACCATATCCAACTCAACAGCATGCTGGTGAAGATCGCCGAGCGTCGCGAACAGTTGGAGCAGCAGTTGTTGGATATCGAACAAATGAAGCTGGAACTGGACACCGCCGAAGAGCGCTGCACCCAGGCCCTGGCCGAAACCATCCAAGGCCAGGCTGGCCGTTGATCATAAGGTAGTTGCCATGTCCCTCCCCTCCCACGTGCGCCTGGTCGAAGTCGGCCCGCGCGACGGTTTGCAGAACGAAGCCCAACCCATCAGCGTGACCGACAAAGTGCAGTTGGTGGATGCCCTAAGCGCCGCCGGCCTGAGCTATATCGAAGTCGGCAGTTTTGTCTCGCCTAAATGGGTGCCGCAGATGGCCGGCTCCGCCGAAGTCTTTGCGCAGATCCAGCGCAAGCCCGGCGTGACCTACGGCGCGCTGGCGCCGAACCTGCGCGGTTTTGAAGATGCGCTGGCCGCCGGGGTCAAGGAGGTCGCGGTGTTTGCCGCCGCGTCCGAGGCGTTTTCCCAGCGCAACATCAACTGCTCGATCAGCGAAAGCCTGGAGCGATTCGTGCCGATCATAGCGGCCGCCAAACAGCAGGGTGTCAGTGTGCGCGGCTATGTGTCCTGCGTGCTGGGGTGCCCCTATGAAGGCGCGGTCGCCCCGGAACAAGTGGCGGCGGTGGCCCGCGAGCTGTTTGCCATGGGCTGCTACGAAGTATCCCTGGGCGACACCATCGGCACCGGCACGGCGGGGGCCACGCGCCGGCTGTTCGAGGTGGTGGGCGCGCACGTGCCACGGGACAAGTTGGCGGGGCACTTCCATGACACCTATGGGCAGGCCGTCGCCAACGTCTATGCCAGCCTGCTGGAAGGGATCAACGTATTCGACAGCTCTATCGCGGGCCTGGGCGGTTGCCCCTATGCCAAAGGCGCCAGCGGTAACGTCGCCACCGAAGATGTGGTGTACCTGCTCAACGGCCTAGGGATCGAGACCGGGATCGACCTGGAGCAATTGATTCTCGCGGGCCGGCAGATCAGCAACGTACTGGGCCGACCCAGCGGCTCACGCGTTGCCAAGGCGCGTAACGCCAGTTGAGTCGCTTAGCCGTGACAATGTGTTACCGCAGGCCGGCCAGACGAGTAACACGGGAACATATTTTGTCGTGTTTGCTACAGACCATTTCCTACAAAAAATACAACACATTGATTTTAAAAGATTTTTAAAAGTTGGCACGGCTTCTGCTATCTCTATTACATAACAAGAATAAAAAGCGCCAAACCTAATAAAAATAAGACGAAACGACTCTGACATAACAAAAACAACACGGCAGAGACGCAGCTAACAGATTTTTTTGGAGAAGATGTGCTTCGCAGGGTACGGCTTGCCGAAACCCGCAACCGGATAGAGAAAAATAAAACTACCTCAGGTAGCTACCCACTGGTTGGATCGCGTGCGAAGAAGCAGATCAGCGCTCAAAAAAATACGTTTGCTCTTGACCCCGAATGGGGGTCGCCAAAAACAGCGGTAAAGGGTAACGGTTGCTAAAAACAACAATAGACCGCCCCTCAATAATAAAAAAAGAGCACGTAACAACAAATTAAAGGGGACCTTCGGGTCCCCTTTGTGCTGTCTGGGATTGCGCAATTTTCAAGCACAGCCTCGATTTAAACTGTGGGAGGGGGCTTGCTCCCGATGGCAGTGTGCCAGTCATTGAGTGGGTTGACTGATGCACCGCTATCGGGAGCAAGCCCCCTCCCACAGTTTGATTGCAGGGTGTCAGCCCCGTCCCAGTGGCGTGAGTATGAAGGCGGCGACCACGCGATCATGGTCGGCTCGGTGAAGAACCTCATCGTGCCCCAGCGGAACGCCGGGCCATTAGTGTATTGCCACGGCAAGATAGTCGCCCTGCCCATGCCGGCCTAAGCCACACATCCAATCATGTGGGAGGGGGCCCCTCCCGCTGGGTTTCAGTGAGGCAACTAAGACTGCGTTCGCAGCTCCTCAAGCGAAATCTCGCGCATGCGAAATTTCTGGATCTTGCCCGTCACCGTCATCGGAAACGCGTCGACAAACTTGAAATACTTGGGCGTCTTGTAGTGCGCGATACGGCCCTTGCACCAGGTTTGCAGTTCCAGCTCATTGGCCACATGCCCGGGATGCAACTTGACCCAGGCGACGATTTCTTCACCGTAACGCTCATCGGGGATGCCAATGACCTGCACATCGGCCACCGCCGGATGGGTGAAGAAAAACTCTTCCAGCTCGCGCGGGTACACGTTCTCGCCACCGCGAATAATCATGTCCTTATTGCGCCCGACGATGCACACGTAGCCGTGCTCGTCCATGGTCGCCAGGTCACCGGTGTGCATCCAGCCGGCGGCGTCGATGGCGTCGCGGGTGCCGTCGGGGTTGTTCCAGTAACCGAGCATCACGCTATAGCCTCGGGTACACAGTTCGCCGATCTCGCCGCGCACGACGGTGTTACCGGCCAGGTCGATGATCTTGCTTTCCAACTGCGGCTGGGTGCGGCCGACTGTGGTGACGCGGCGCTCCAGATCGTCATCGGCGCCGGTCTGCAGGGACACCGGGCTGGTTTCGGTCATGCCATAGGCAATCTGCACCTCACTCATGTGCATCTCGCTGATGACCCGGCGCATCACTTCGATCGGGCACGTGGCACCGGCCATGATGCCGGTACGCAAGGTGGCCAGGTCGAACTCGCCCCGCCGTGGGTGATCGAGCATGGCGATAAACATCGTCGGCACGCCGTACAGGCCGGTGGCGCGTTCTTCGGCAACGGCGGTCAGGCTCAGCAGCGGATCGAAGCCGTCGTTCGGGTAAATCATGGTGGTGCCGTGGGTGATGCAGCCCAGGTTGCCCATCACCATACCGAAGCAATGATAGAGCGGCACCGGGATCACCAGGCGGTCCTGCGCAGTCAGGCCCAGGCTTTCGCCGACCATGTAGCCGTTGTTGAGGATATTGTGGTGACTGAGGGTGGCGCCCTTAGGGAAGCCGGTGGTGCCGGAGGTGTACTGGATATTGACGGCCTGGTCGAAGTGCAGGCTGGCTTGGCGCGCGCTCAACCGCTCAGGCGCGATGCCTGTACCGAGGGCCGAGAGCTGCGACCAGGGCAGAAATCCCGAAGGTGGACTGGCGGCGAGGCTGATCACGCCCCGCAGGTCCGCGAGCTTTTCGCAGTTCAATTGGCCGATGGATTGCTCCGCCAGCTCAGGCACCAACGCCTGCAACATTGCGTGGTAGTCGGAGGTTTTGAAGGAACCGGCACACACCAACCATTGGCAACCGGATTGCTTGAGCACGTATTCCAGCTCAGTGCTGCGGTAGGCCGGGTTGATATTGACCAGAATCACCCCGAGCTTGGCGCTGGCCAACTGGCTGATGCACCACTCGGCGCAGTTCGGCGCCCAGATGCCCAGGCGGTCGCCAGTTTGCAGGCCCAACGCCAGCAGCGCGCGGGCGTGCAGGTCAACGCTCTCGGCCAGTTGCCGCCAGGTGTAGCGGCGTTGCTGGTGACGCACCACCAAGGCTTCCCCGTCGGGATACTGCGCAACGGTGTGATCGAAGGCCTGACCGATCGTCATGGCCAATAAGGTCTTGTCCTGAGAGCCACGGCTGTAGCTCTGATTCGGTTGATCCATAACGACCCCTGTTGTCTTTTTTGTAGGTTGACGTAAACGTAAACTACGATTGACAGCGCCGCAACGCAAGTTTACGTTAACGTAAAGGTGAGCGCCCCTCCCCCGGCGCCGTCACCCCACAACAACAAAGCTCAATAAAGGTGCCTTCCATGAGTTATCCCTCCCTGAACTTCGCCCTCGGCGAAACCATCGACATGCTGCGCGACCACGTGCAGTCCTTCGTGGCCAAGGAGATTTCTCCCCGCGCGGCACAAATCGACATCGACAACCTGTTCCCCGCCGACCTGTGGCGCAAGTTCGGTGACATGGGCCTGCTGGGCATTACCGTGGCAGAAGAATACGGCGGTGCCGGCCTGGGTTACCTGGCCCATGTGGTGGCCATGGAAGAAATCAGCCGGGGTTCGGCGTCGGTGGCGTTGTCCTACGGGGCCCACTCCAACCTCTGCGTGAACCAGATCAACCGCAACGGCAACCATGAACAGAAACTCAAGTACCTGCCCAAGTTGATCAGTGGCGAACACGTTGGCGCCCTGGCCATGAGCGAGCCGAATGCCGGCTCCGACGTGGTCTCGATGAAACTGCGCGCCGACAAGCGCGGCGACCGCTACGTGCTCAACGGCAGCAAGACCTGGATCACCAACGGCCCCGACGCCAACACCTACGTGATCTACGCCAAGACCGACCTGGAGAAAGGCCCCCACGGCATCACGGCGTTTATCGTCGAGCGCGACTGGAAAGGCTTCAGCCGCAGCAACAAGTTCGACAAGCTCGGCATGCGCGGTTCCAACACCTGCGAGTTGTTCTTCGATGACGTGGAAGTGCCCGAAGAAAATATCCTCGGTGTACTCAACGGCGGCGTCAAAGTGCTGATGAGCGGCCTGGACTACGAGCGCGTCGTACTGTCCGGCGGCCCGACCGGGATCATGCAAGCGTGCATGGACCTGATCGTTCCCTACATCCATGACCGCAAGCAGTTCGGCCAGAGCATCGGCGAATTCCAACTGATCCAAGGCAAAGTCGCCGACATGTACACCCAGCTCAACGCCAGCCGCGCCTACCTGTACGCGGTGGCCCAGGCCTGCGAGCGCGGTGAAACCACGCGCAAGGACGCGGCCGGGGTGATCCTCTACAGCGCCGAACGCGCCACACAAATGGCCCTCGACGCGATCCAGATCCTGGGCGGCAATGGCTACATCAATGAATTCCCCGCCGGACGCCTGCTGCGTGACGCCAAGCTGTACGAAATCGGTGCCGGCACCAGTGAGATCCGACGCATGTTGATCGGTCGCGAACTCTTCAACGAAACCCGCTGAAGGAGCGCGTCATGGCCACCTTGCACACCCAGCTCAACCCGCGCTCGGCGGAATTTGCCGCCAACAGCGCGGCGATGCGCCAACAGGTCGACGCCCTGCACACCCTGCTCGCCCAGGTGCAGCAAGGCGGCGGCGCCAAGGCTCAGGAGCGTCACACCTCGCGTGGCAAACTGCTGCCACGTGAGCGGATCAACCGCTTGCTCGACCCGGGCTCGCCGTTCCTGGAACTCAGCCAGCTGGCCGCCCACCAGGTGTATGGCGAAGACGTGCCTGCGGCCGGGGTGATTGTCGGGATCGGCCGGGTCGAAGGCGTCGAATGCATGATCGTCGCCAACGACGCCACGGTGAAAGGCGGTTCCTACTACCCGCTGACGGTCAAGAAACACCTGCGCGCCCAGACCATCGCCGAACAGAACCGCCTGCCGTGCATCTACCTGGTGGATTCCGGCGGCGCCAACCTGCCACGCCAGGATGAGGTATTCCCGGACCGCGAGCACTTCGGGCGGATCTTCTTCAACCAGGCCAACATGAGCGCCCAGGGTATCCCGCAGATTGCCGTGGTGATGGGCTCGTGTACCGCTGGCGGTGCCTATGTGCCGGCGATGGCGGACGAAGCGATCATGGTACGCCAGCAAGCCACCATCTTCCTCGCGGGCCCGCCGCTGGTGAAAGCCGCCACTGGCGAGGTGGTCAGCGCCGAAGACCTCGGCGGTGCCGATGTACATTGCAAGATCTCCGGCGTGGCCGACCACTATGCCGACAGCGATGAACACGCCCTGGCCCTGGCACGGCGCAGCGTGGCCAACCTCAACTGGCGCAAACAGGGCCAGTTGCTGCAACGCACACCGGTGGCGCCGCTGTACAGCAGCGAAGAGTTGTACGGCGTGATTCCGGCGGATGCCAAGCAGCCGTTCGATGTGCGCGAAGTGATTGCGCGGCTGGTGGACGGCTCGGTATTCGATGAGTTCAAAGCGCTGTTCGGCACCACACTGGTCTGTGGTTTTGCGCACTTGCACGGCTACCCGATAGCGATCCTGGCCAACAACGGGATTCTGTTCGCCGAAGCCGCACAAAAAGGTGCGCACTTTATCGAGCTCGCCTGTCAGCGTGGGATTCCTTTGTTGTTCCTGCAAAACATCACCGGTTTTATGGTCGGCCAGAAGTACGAAGCCGGCGGCATCGCCAAGCACGGCGCCAAGCTGGTCACAGCGGTGGCCTGCGCCAAAGTACCGAAATTCACCGTGATCATCGGCGGCAGCTTTGGCGCCGGTAACTACGGCATGTGCGGCCGCGCCTACGACCCGCGCTTTTTGTGGATGTGGCCCAACGCGCGCATCGGCGTGATGGGCGCCGAACAGGCGGCCGGCGTGCTGGTGCAGGTCAAGCGCGAGCAGGCCGAACGCGCCGGCAACGGGTTCAGTGCCGATGAGGAAGCGGCGATCAAGCAGCCGATCCTCGACCAGTACGAAACCCAGGGTCACCCCTATTATTCCAGCGCACGCCTGTGGGATGACGGCGTCATCGACCCGTTGCAGACCCGCGACGTACTAGCCCTGGCCCTGTCTGCCGCGCTGAACGCCCCCATCGAGCCGAGCCGCTTCGGCGTGTTCCGCATGTAAATGGAGCTGTACCCCATGAACGATTTCAACACCCTCGAACTGATCACCGACAGCCGTGGTTTCGCCACGCTGTGGCTCAGTCGTGAAGCCAAGCACAACGCGTTCAACGCCCAGATGATCCGCGAACTGATCCTCGCCCTCGACCACGTGCAGGGCGATGCGTCGCTGCGCTTTCTGGTCCTGCGCGGGCGCGGCAAACACTTCAGCGCCGGCGCCGACCTGGCCTGGATGCAGCAATCGGCCGAACTGGATTACGCCACCAACCTTGACGACGCCCGCGAACTGGCGGAGCTGATGTACAACCTGGCCAAGCTGAAAATCCCGACCCTGGCGGTGGTGCAAGGCGCCGCCTACGGTGGCGCGCTGGGCCTGATCAGTTGCTGCGACATGGCGATTGGGGCGGATGAGGCACAGTTCTGCCTGTCAGAAGTGCGCATTGGTTTGGCGCCCGCCGTGATCAGCCCGTTTGTGGTGCAAGCCATTGGGGAGCGCGCCGCGCGTCGTTATGCGCTGACCGCGGAGCGCTTTGGCGGCGAGCGCGCGCGCGACCTCGGCCTGCTGGCCGAAAGCTATCCGGCCGAAACCCTGGATCAACAGGTGGACCAATGGATTGCCAACCTCCTGCAAAACAGCCCGGCGGCGATGCGTGCGAGCAAGGACTTGCTGCGCGAAGTCGGTAACGGCGCCCTTACCCCGGCGCTGCGGCGCTATTGCGAAAATGCCATCGCACGAATTCGCGTCAGCGCCGAAGGCCAGGAAGGTTTGCGCGCGTTCCTGCAAAAACGCCCGCCCAGTTGGCAGTCGCAGGAGCCACGCGCATGAACACACTGACCAGCTTGCTGGTGGCCAACCGTGGCGAAATTGCCTGCCGTGTGATGCGCACCGCCAAGGCGATGGGGTTGACCACCGTGGCGGTACACAGCGCCACCGATCGCGATGCGCGCCATAGCCGCGAAGCCGATATCCGCGTCGACCTCGGCGGCAGCAAAGCGAGCGACAGCTACCTGCAAATCGACAAACTGATCGCCGCCGCCCAGGCCAGCGGCGCCCAGGCGATTCATCCGGGGTACGGCTTCCTTTCCGAAAACGCCGGTTTCGCTCGCGCCGTCGAGGCGGCCGGGTTGATCTTTCTCGGCCCGCCCGCCTCGGCGATCGACGCCATGGGCAGCAAATCGGCGGCCAAGGCCCTGATGGAAACCGCCGGCGTGCCGCTGGTGCCGGGCTACCACGGCGAGGCTCAGGACCTGGAAACTTTCCGCACCGCCTGTGCGCGTATCGGCTACCCGGTGCTGCTCAAGGCCACGGCCGGGGGCGGCGGCAAGGGCATGAAGGTGGTCGAGGACGTCAGCCAACTGGCCGAAGCCCTGGCCTCCGCCCAGCGTGAGGCGTTGTCGTCGTTCGGCAACGCGCAGATGCTGGTGGAGAAGTACTTGCTCAAGCCGCGCCATGTGGAGATCCAGGTGTTTGCCGATCAGCATGGGCACTGCCTGTACCTCAATGAGCGCGACTGTTCGATCCAGCGGCGCCACCAAAAGGTCGTCGAGGAGGCCCCGGCGCCCGGCTTGAGTGCCGAACAACGCCGGGCGATGGGCGAATCCGCAGTGCGTGCGGCCCAGGCCATTGGTTATGTGGGCGCGGGCACGGTGGAGTTTTTGCTGGATGCCCGGGGCGAATTTTTCTTTATGGAGATGAACACGCGGCTGCAGGTGGAGCACCCGGTGACCGAGGCGATTACCGGCCTCGACCTGGTAGCCTGGCAGATTCGCGTGGCCCAGGGCGAAGCGCTGCCGATCACCCAGGCGCAGGTGCCGTTGATCGGGCATGCGATCGAGGTACGCTTGTATGCCGAAGACCCGGCCAATGATTTCCTCCCCGCCACCGGCCACCTGACGCTGTACCGTGAGTCCGCGCCCGGCCCGGGCCGTCGGGTGGACAGCGGTGTCGAGCAAGGCGACAGCGTTTCGCCCTTCTACGACCCGATGCTCGGCAAACTGATCGCCTGGGGCGAGGACCGCGAACAAGCGCGGCTGCGCCTGTTGAGCATGCTCGACGAGTTCGCCGTCGGCGGGCTCAAGACCAACCTGGGCTTTGTGCGACGCATCATCGGTCATCCGGCGTTTGCCGCCGCTGAGCTGGATACTGGGTTTATTCCGCGCTATCAGGACGAGCTGCTGCCGGTGCCTGGCGCATTGAGCGACGCGTTCTGGCAGGCCGCAGGTTCGGCCTTCATGCAGAGCCTGCCAGCGGGTGACGGGCCATGGGCGGACACCCGTGGCTTTCGCGCGGGGCTGCCCGCCGAAGTCTCGCTGCACTTGAGCTGCAACGGTCAGGATCGCCTGGTGACGTTGGCGCAGCACGCGCCGCGACTGCAAGGCGAACAGCTGCTGATCGAACACCAGGGGATACGCCGCGCCCATCTGGCGGTGCGCAGCGCCAGCACGCTGTTCCTGCGCTGGGATGGCGAAATGCATGCCATCAGCCTGTTCGATCCGATTGCGGCGGTCGAGGCCAACCAATCCCACCAAGGCGGCCTCACCGCACCGATGAACGGCAGCATCGTGCGTGTGCTGGTGGACGTCGGCCAGACCGTCGAAGCCGGCACGCAATTGGTGGTGCTGGAGGCGATGAAGATGGAGCACAGCATCCGCGCACCCCAGGCCGGCGTGGTCAAGGCACTGTTCTGCCAGGAAGGCGAAATGGTTGCCGAAGGTTGCGCGCTGGTGGAGCTTGAAACAGCGGACTAGAACTTCGCCGTAGCCTGCACGACGACGCCGAGGATGCGGCAATCGTCGCTGAACAGCCGCTTGGGGTAAGTCGGATTGAGCGGCACCAGGTACAGCTGGCCGCTCTCTTCGCGCAATTGGCGAAAGGTCGCCTGCGTGCTCTGCGCACACTGCGCGACCACCAGCTTGCCGGGTTCGGCGTCGATGGCCGGGTCCACCAGGATGATCATGCCGTCACCGATGCTCAGGCCACTGGGCGCGGTCATGGCATCGCCGACCACGGGCAGCCAGTAAGCCTCGCCCTGGGCGTGATAATCCGTCAGTTCAAAGCGTGCCGCGCCGTAGGCCGGGCGCTCTTCGCGAAGTTCGCACACACCTTTCCAGTCACTGACCGGGTAGCGAAAATACGGGTTGTAGTGTTGTAGCCCGGCCGGCAGTGCATCGGTCTTCTGGCGAATATCCAGCGCAACTTCCAGGTCGCCCAGCCCCAGTTCCTCCAGCACCCGGTTCATGTCCGCCAGGCTTGGCACCCGGCGCTTGTTCAGCCAATGCCCCACACCGCCCTGGGACATGCCCAGGCGTTCGGCCAGTTCATCCTGCGTGACCTTGCGGTCTTTCATGTTGGCCCTGACCAACGCTATCCAGTTATCCATGGGGCCTGACAATACGTTGCGTATTTTTCAGGGCAATAAACAGTTTGTAGTAATCCATAAAACGACATAAATACGATACGTACTATTATCGGGCATCCGCGTTTCGACACCCAACCCGAGTACCGACCTATGACGACAAGCCCCTATCGCCTGCCCGGCGAACCCGAATCCCATGAACTGCTCGACATGCGCAGCAGCGGTGCCGCTCAACGTGCGCTGGACTATTATTTGAAAGAAGATATGTGCGACTCGGCCCCGAATGACGCCTTCTTCAGCATCAAGCCCGGCATCAGCCCGGAGGAAGCCCTGGTGCATGCCTCGGACCTGTTGCGCAGCGCGGCCGCCACGGCCTACGAATCGGCGAGCAGCCATCAAGGCAACCAGCGTGACCTGGCATTTTCAGTGGTGTATTTGATTGATATGGCGAAGGCGATGGTGGAGCGATCGTTGCAGGCGCCGCACGCTCAGGACAATCCATGAGCCACACGAAAGAAAAATATTCCTATCCCTCGGATAAAAACATTTGACTTGCAAATGATAATGATTATTATTGGAGCCAGCTGATCGCGAGATCAGTCGATAGGCCAAGAGACCTTAGGTCGGACTCTTGGAATATCTCCTCATCAGGCTAATCACGGTTTTTGACCCGGCTCTTTGGCCGGGTCTTTTTTTTGCCAGTTTCCCTGGCATGGCTTCAGGCTAATGAGGACTGTGTGTTGCTTGATGACGCAAATGATAGCAAAAGACCATCGTCGAAAGAAAGCCGGGCGACCGCTCTAGCTCAGATCTTTGCGAAATAGCGCTTGAGAATCAATCTCATAGACCCTAAGCTGCAGCGGCGTCAAGGACGACGCCCCCCTCCTCTCGCAACAATTTTGCATCCAGATTTTGCCCAACCTCTGTGTAAGATAACCGCCACAACACTCATACTCAGGCAACCAGACTATGACCGTGGCCTTGACCTCCATCAAGATAAGCACCGACTTCGACAGCGGCAACATCCAAGTGCTGGATGCCAGCGATGCCTATCACTTGTTGCTGGCAATCAAACCCGATACCCGCAGTCACCATTTCCAATGGTTCCACTTCAAGGCCGAAGGCATGCATGTGGGCCACACCCACACCTTCCGCCTGAGCAACGCCGGGCAATCGTCCTATAAGCACGCCTGGAGCGGCTACAACGCCGTGGCGTCGTATGACCATGTCACTTGGTTTCGGGTGCCTACGCGCTTCGATGGTGAAACCCTGCACATCAGCCTGGAAACCCGCGAGAAGCATGCGTGGTTTGCCTACTTCGAACCCTACAGCCGCGCGCGCCACGCCGGGCTCATCGACCAGGCGCTGAACCACGCGGGCACCCAGCTGCTGGCCACCGGTAAAAGTGTCGAAGGCCGCGATATCCAATTGTTGCGCCGTGGCAAAGGTGGCGCAGGTCGGCGCAAGGTGTGGATCATCGCCCAGCAGCATCCCGGCGAGCACATGGCCGAATGGTTTATGGAAGGCATCATCGAACGCCTGCAGCAGGACGGTGATGCCGAGCTGAGAAAGCTGTTGGCCGTCGCCGACCTGTACCTGGTGCCGAACATGAACCCCGACGGCGCCTTCCACGGCCACCTGCGCACCAACGCCATGGGCCAGGACCTCAATCGCGCCTGGCAGAACGCCAGCCAGGAGATCAGCCCGGAGGTGTTGTTCGTCCAGAAGCAAATGGAAAAGTATGGCGTCGACCTGTTCCTCGATATCCACGGTGACGAGGAAATCCCCTACGTATTCGCCGCCGCCTGCGAAGGCAACCCCGGCTACACCCCGCGTATCGAAGGGCTGGAAAAACACTTCCGCAGCCACCTGAGCGCCTTGACCCGGGACTTCCAGACCACCCACGGCTACACCCGCGACCTGCCGGGCGAAGCCAATATGACCCTGGCCTGCAATGCCGTCGGTGAGAAATACGACTGCCTGTCGCTGACCCTGGAGATGCCCTTCAAGGACAACGACGACGCCCCCAACCCGCACACCGGCTGGTCGGGCAAACGGTCGATGCAGTTGGGCAAGGATGTATTGAGCAGCGTGGCCGATATCGTCAGCCTGTTGCGCTGAATGCGGCGAGCGTACTCGCCACAACCATCGAGCGCGGGCCTCAGTCCTGGGTGCCCGTCATGCTCCGCAGCACGCCATCACGGCGAATCAACCCATGGAACAGCGCTGCCGCCAGGTGCAACAGCACCGTGAGGAACAGCACGTAGGCAAGATAGCCATGGGCCTTGCGCAGTAACGCGAACAACGGCGCGTTGGCCGCCACCAGCGCCGGCAGTTGCACCGAACGGCTGAGCATCACCGGGTCGCCCGCCGCCGAAATCATCGCCCAGCCGAGCAGCGGCAACACCAGCATCAAGGCATATAGCACCAGATGGGACGCTTTGGCCGCCAACACTTGCCACAGCGGCAAATCGCTAGGCAACGGCGGTTGGCGCGTAGAGAAACGCACCACCAAGCGAACGATCACCAACGCCAGGATCGCGATGCCCAGCGGCTTGTGCAGGTGAATCAACCATTCATGGCGTTCGGAAACCGAGGCCGCCAGCCCCGCGCCGATAAACAGCATGGCGATGATCATCAGCGCCATCAGCCAGTGCAGCAAGCGCGCCAGAGGGGCGAAAAACCGTGGTTGGGCATTCATGGCTTCGACTCCTGAGCGCTGCGGTGCAACGGGCTGACTTCTGCGGCGCGACGCAGGTAAGAACTGGCGTAAGCGGCCGAACGTGCGGCCAGCAACGGGTCATTCGAGGCTTCGATACCGCTCGGCAGAATCAGCGGATCAAAGTTGATGTCGCGGCAATCGCCGTCTGCTTGCGCTTGGCTGCTTTGCAGCACCAGGGTGCCGGCGTTCAGCACTGTGTGCTCGCCGATCCAGGGTTTGCTTGCATCGTCGAGCGGATCGCCGGGGTTGGCCAGGGTCAGGTTTAACTGCCAACGCAACGGTGCTGAAGCCAGGCGTTGCATCAGATCTTTTTCCAGGAAATCACTGCCGGCTGGCGCGGTATCCCCCGCAGCATCCAGGCTCTGCGGGACAACTCCCCAACGCACGGCCTGGCGCTTACCATCGGCGCCCACGAGGTAAAACGCATTGATACCGTTATAGGTTTCAGTCGCATAGCTGGCGGATGGCTTGGCCGTCTTGACCCACGCCAGGAACGGCGCGGCCTCGGGATGGGCCGCAAAGAACGCCGGCATATTCGCCGGGTTCGGCTTGCCGGTGGCCGGGTCGGGCGCGCCGGCCTTGAGCATTTGGTAGAACGCCTCAGGGGTGCCCACCGGGAATACCGGCATGCTATTCATCCCGGTGCGCCACTGCTGGCCGTTGGCCTGGCTGAATTGCACGGCAAAGCTGCGGATGGGCACGCTGCTGTCCGGCGCGTAGGGATTACCGCTGGGCAAGGCAAAACGGCCGATCAGCGGGGTCTTGGCCGCGTTGAATACCTGAGCACTCGAGTAGGCTCGCGCCTCGCTGCTGCTCTCGAAATACCCGGCGACACACACACCCTTGGCGTGGTTGCGGCGGAACCCCGGGTGTACGCCGTTATTGGTTTCCAGGGCATTGACCAGGGTTTTGGGCTGCAGACGTTGTGGGTCGAAGGTGCCGTTGACGTAGGCAAACGCCCCGGCGACAACCGCCACCACGCCACCGATACACGCCAGCCTGAGCACCAGGCTGGCCGTGCTGAGTGGCCGACGGGGCGGTGATGAGTGATCTACCATGAAAGCTCCAGGGCGCGTGGCCAAGGGGGAATTGAGCTATGAGACGAATCCCATGTAGGTTTATTCCCCCTTCACTGTAGTTTTTTTCATAGTAGCCCTAGCACCGCGTCCTGCGCCCTCCTAGACCTGATTAAACACGGCCGCTCGCTTGTCGAGAAACGCCCGCATGCCCTCCTGCTGATCAGGCGTGGCGAACAGGCTGTGGAACAGCCGGCGTTCCAGCCGCACGCCCTCGTGCAAGCCGAGCTGCAGGGATTGCTCGACCGCTTCACGCGCCGCCCGCGTGGCCAGGCGAGAAAAACCGGCGATTTGCGCGGCCACTGCCAGCGTCCGCTCGAGCAAGGTCGCCGCCGGATAGACACGTGACACCAGCCCGGCCTGTTCAGCCTCCTGAGCGCTCATCGGCCGCCCGGTCAGCACCAGGTCCATGGTCTTGGCCTTGCCGATCAAGCCTGCCAAGCGCTGGGTCGCGCCCATGCCCGGCATCACGCCGAGCTTGATTTCCGGCTGGGCAAAGGTGGCGGTATCGGCGGCAAAAATCATGTCGCACATCAGCGCCAGCTCACAGCCGCCACCGAAGGCGTAACCGTTGACGGCGGCAATGGTCGGCGTGCGCAGGCGGCTAAACGCCTCCCAGCCGACGAAGTAATCCTCGTTGAGCATGTCCAGATAGGACTTGCCACTCATCTCCTTGATATCGGCTCCGGCGGCGAAGTACTCCGCTGCGCCGGTGATGACAAAACACCCGACCTCGGGGTCTTGGTCGAGGGCCTCCAGACAGGAAACCAGCTGCGTCATCAGCGCCGAGTTCAGCGCGTTCTTGACATGGGGACGATTGAGCCTGGCCAGGACCACCCGGCCATGACGCTCGATCACTACATTCATAGGCACCTCCAGTGATTGATATCGTTGAATGAACACGCGCTTTTCAGGAATCCCAGATCGCGCCATAGGCGGGTATTCCCCGGGCTTCCAGCGCTTGCACCACCTGTCGCGTCAGACGTTGGTTGGCGATACAGATCACTGCCTCCGCGCCAAAGGCTTGCACCGCACCGTAGGCCAACTGCACCAGGTCAGGTTTGCCGCGCGCATCGGTGTCCCAGATCAACGCGCCGGGCTGGGCGCGCAGGATCTCGTCGACCCATTCGTCGCCGTAGGTCTTTCTCGGGCTGCGGGTCGACCAGATCAGTTGGATCGGCAGCCGCGCCGCGAGTAAATGCGGCATGACCGGGCCGATCCCGCTGCCGGTGGCGACGTACACCACCGACTTGAACAGGGTTTCCACATTGGCCACGCCGGCAGTGGTGATGCCCTTGACCCATACATGGCTCGGCAAGTCCTCGATAAAGCGCCCCGTCCAATCGCCGGCGCGGGAGATGGTCAGACGAAACCCGGCCTGGCCCGGCGTGGGGATGTTGGCAAAGGAGTGCCACTCCAGCAGCGGATGCCGGCTGATCGCGGTCGACGAACCGGCAAAAGGCGTGGTGTGGGTAAAGCGCGTAATTACCGCATGCCCGGAAGGCCGCGTGTGTTCAACGGCAACTTTGCGCAGCCGCAGCCAGGGCAGCGCGATGCTCAGCGTCAACAGCACCAGCATCCAGAACGCGCCACTGTGCAGCAGGCTCGCAAAGCTATCGACGGACGCCAGCAACGTCAGCCCCCAAAACAACAGCAACGCAGCCCACCCCGCAAACCGATGAACCCGCTCGAAGCCATTGTGAAACCGCCCCCGAATGCGCGGTTGAGCCATGACCACCATCAACAGCAACACGCCGAGCAACGTAGCGCCGAGCCACAACTCGGCGAGCGAAACACTGCCCGGCTGCTGCAGATAGTCCGTGGCCCGCACACCGACCCACCCCGCGAACCAACCCGTGGCCGCCAGGGCCGCGCCGCTGTGCAGCCCACCGAAGTGGTACACCTTGGCCGCACTGCGCCGCACACGCAGCGGCCAGGTGACGGGAACACGCGTCGCCAACCAGAACAACGCATTGATCAGGTATTGCTGGCGAATCAGGATGGCCAGCGACAGGTTGATCAGCACCAGCTCCGACAACGTCTGGGCGCTGATGCCCGGCAGGCCGACGCCGAACACGGCAAACGCGAGGTTGCTGATCAACACCAGCGCCACCAGGCGGTTGTAGTAGGAAAACACCGGCAACGCCGTCCAGCGCCGCCAGAGCGCCGGTTTGGGTGGCACCACGGTTTGGCTCAGCGCATCAAGCATGGCCAGACTCCTGCGGCGCGAACGCCTGCCATGCCACCCACCTTTCGCGCGCCCGTTGCAGCAACAGCGCCTTGTCGATCTTGCCCCTGGCGGTCAGTGGAAAATGCTCCACCACGTCAATCAGTGACGGCACGCAGTAGTAGGCCAGGCGTTGCTCGCACTGCAATCGGCAAGACGCCACGTCGGCGCTGGCCGGCGAAACAAAGGCCACCAAGGTGCGGCTGTCGAGCTTCAGCGTGACCGCCCGCGTGCAGCCATCGCCGGCCTCCAGGGCGGTGGACACCGCGTCCAGTTCCACGCGGAACCCGCGGACTTTCACTTGGTCATCGACGCGCCCCAAGTGTTCGAGTTGCCCGTCGGCCGTCCAGCGCCCCAGGTCGCGCGTGCGGAACATCATGGCATCGCCGCCCAGAAAGGGGTCCGGGCGGTAGCGTTCGTGGGTCAGTGCGCGGTTGTTCAGGTAGCCCGCCGTCACCCCGGCGCCGCCTGCCCACATTTCCCCGGTTTGCCCCAACTCACAGGGGCGTCCCTGTTCGTCGAGCACGTACACGCTGTTGTTGGGTGTCGGCTGGCCGATGGTCAATGGCGCGCCAGGCACATGCCGATGCAACGTGTTGACGATGGTGGTTTCGGTGGGCCCGCAGCCGTTGTAGAACGTACAGTGCTCGGCCCAACGCTCGGCCAGGGCCTGGGAACAGGGTTCTCCGGCGACCGCGACCACCTGGAGATCGGGGCACTGCCGAGGGTCGAGGCGCGCCAGTATCGAGGGGGTTGCAATCAACACATGGCACTGTGCAGCGGTCTGTGCAATGGCTTTGCCGCGAATCAGCAAGGTCGCGCCATGGGCCAGGCAACCGAGTATTTCCCAGACCGCCATGTCGAACCCGATATTGAGGATCTGCCCCACGTTGCGGCCCGGCGCCATGCCCATCCGCCCGGGCTGCGTCAGCAGGATGTTGCAGACGTTACGGTGACTGACACACACGCCGTTGGGGCGCCCTGTCGTGCCGGAGGTGAACAGCACGAAACACAGGTCATGGGTGTCGGCGGCGGCGAACACGTGATGATTGTCCTGGGTGATCCAGGGCTCTTCGGCCAGGAAGCTGTCCAGGCACAGGCGGCGCTGGGCGGCGTCCGGCGGAATGCGATCCGCCAGGTTCGACAGGGTCAGAATCACCGGGCTGGTCAAGGACTCGAGGACCATGGCCAGTTGCAGGGTCGGTACGATTCTGGCGTCCTGCGGCACGTAGGCGGCGCCGACCTTCAACACCGCCAACAGGCCCACCACCATGGGGATCGAACGCTCGACGAACAGCGCCACGGTGTCGCCGCGTTTCACGCCCTGTTCGACCAGGCGCGCGGCCAAACGATTGGCTTGGCGGTTGAGTTGTTCGTAACTGATGCGCTGTCCCGCCCACACCGCCGCCGTCGCGTGCGGCGCCAGCGCCGCTTGCGCTTCGATGGCGTGGTGGATACAGCCGTAGCCCGGAGGGGTTGACGGACCAAAGCCCCATTGCTCGAACAAGACTCGCTGCAGGACAGACAGATGCGCCAGCACCGGGTGGGAAAAAAGCCGCTTGTCGGTCGGTGAAAACGTCATGGATACACCCTCATCGGTTGACTGCCGAAAAATAGCTGGCAGGTACGAGGGTGGATTGAGGCGCGAGCCGTTGATTACAGGTACTCAGGATTTACAGAAACGTCTCACCGACACGCGTAACGTTTCTTTTCATCGCGAGTGGAATAACCTACAGGGAGCAGCGTCTACCTGCATACAACCGGCTAGACTCGATTCCCCATGCATGAACTCGACGAACAGTTACGTGAACTCATCCCCAGGCTGCGGCGTTTTGCCGTGTCCCTGAGCCGTAACGCCAGCAGCGCCGACGACCTGGTGCAATCGACCCTGGAACGGGCGATCACGCGCTGGGCCGACAAAACCGTCGACGGCGACCTGCGCGCCTGGCTGTTCTCGATCCTCTACCGGCAGTTCCTCGATGCCCATCGGCGCACCCGGCGCTATGCACGCATGCTTGAGTTGTTTACTGGCCGCGATAATGTGCAGCCCTCGGTCGAACGCACGGTGATCGCCCAGTCGACCCTGCAAGCCTTCGACCAGCTCAACAGCGAACAGCGCGCCCTGCTGTTGTGGGTGTCGGTCGAAGGCTTGAGCTACAAGGAAGTCGCGCAGATTCTCGATGTGCCCATCGGCACCGTAATGTCGCGCCTGTCCAGGGCGCGCCAAGCCCTGCGTCAACTCAGCGATGGCGAAATTAGCCGCCCTTCCCTGCGGATACTCAAATGATCAGCCTGCCCCCCAGCGAACATGATTTGCATGCCTACGTCGATCAGCAACTGCCAGAGAGCGATCGGCGCGTGCTGGAAACCTACTTGGCTGCCCACCCCGAGGTCGCCGCCCAGGTCCATGCCTGGCAGCAGGACGCGCACGTATTGCGCGCCGCCTTGAGTGGCGCACTCCAGCAGCCGGCCAACCCGAACCTGGACCCGGCGCTGATCCGCCAGCGCATCAAGCAGCAGTCGCGCCGCCATTTCGCCACGGCGGCGCTGCTGCTGATAGCGATCAGCCTTGGCGGTCTGGGCGGCTGGCAGGCCCGCGAAGCCACGCAATCGCCCATGCTGCCCATGACCGATGCCATGCAGGCCTACCGTCTGTTTGCCCAGGACGGTGTGCTGCCCGCCGACTATCACGCCCAGGGCAGCGACACCATGCAAGCCTGGCTCGACCGCTATTTCAACCAGGCCCAGCGCCTGCCCGACCTGAGCCAGGCGGGCTTCAGCCCTGTCAGCGGGCGTTTGCTCAGCACCGAACAAGGCGCGGCGGCGATGGTGCTGTACGAGGATCTGCAAGGCCGGCACATCAGTTTTTATATCCGTCCACCGGGCCCGGAAAACGCCTTCCTGCCCCGTGGCAGCCGCAGCGCCGATGGCTTGCAGGCCGAGTACTGGTCCGGCGGCGGGTACAACTATGCGATGGTCAGCCCGGTGGGTCAGCCGACCACGCCGCTGCTGCGCTTCTAAAAACCGACGGCCATGCGGTTTCGAGATAGCTGGCGGCGCGCTTCTCTATTGGTCAAATCCAAGCTGTCGCCCTAAAGTGAGCGACCACCGCACACAGAGTGACTCCCATTGGCGCCGCGTTCCCTGATCCGTCGTTTGCTCGGTAAAAAACACCACACCCACGACGACTCGCCCATCCCGACGTTCTTTCAGACCAAGGCCGAGCAGCACGGCTATACCCTCAGCGCCGCACAAGCCCAGGCGATTGCCGCGATGGCGCGTGAAACCCGGCACCTGCTCGCCGGCCAGCCCACCCGCAGCCTGTATTTGCACGGGCCGGTGGGGCGCGGCAAAAGTTGGCTGCTGGATGGGTTTTTCCAGGCATTGCCGATTGCCGCAAAACAACGCGTGCATTTCCATGACTTTTTCGCCCACCTGCACCGGGGCATGTTCGCCCATCGTCAGCACCACGACGCACTGGCCGTGACCCTTGATGCGCTGCTGGACGGCTGCCGCGTGCTGTGTTTCGACGAATTCCACGTCCACGATATCGGCGATGCAATGCTGATCAATCGCCTGTTCAAGGCGTTGTTCCAACGTCGCGTACTGGTGCTGGTGACGTCCAATTACCCGCCGCAAGGGCTATTGCCCAACCCGCTGTACCACGAGCGCTTCAAACCGGTGATCGAGCTGATCGCGGCGCGTATGGACGTGCTGGAAGTCAGCTCGCCCGAGGACTTCCGCAGCCTGCCCCAGGCCCATGCCGAACAGCGCTTCAGCAGCGGTCAGTATGTGTGGCCAGGCACAACGGCGCAGCGCACCGCGCTCGGGCTGCCGGCAGCGGATTGCCCGGCGCAGGTGCTGAGGGTCGGCAACCGCCCGTTGCGCTGCCGCAGCCAGCAGGCACGGCGCATCGCCTTCACGTTCGCTGACCTCTGCGAACAACTCACGGCGGTGATGGATTACCTGCTGCTGTGCCAGGACTTCGACCACTGGATCATCGACGGGCTGCCGCACCTGGCAGACTGTCCGATTGCCGTGCAACAGCGCTTTATCAATTTGGTGGACGTGCTCTACGACCAGGATAAACAGCTGATCCTGATCGGTGCGCACCCGCTGGAGCAGGCCTTGAGCGGCCACGCCATCGATCTGGCGCGTACTGCCAGTCGCCTGAACCAATTGCAAGCGGTCCACCCGCAACACACGCCCGACCCGCTATCATGAGCGCCTTTTACACCCCCCTTGCCGAGTGACCGCGCCGTTCATGAATACCCTCGCCCAACTCAAGGCCGGCCAATTGGCCGGCATCCAGCGCCTGGACCTGTCCTGCGGGCTGACCGAATTCCCCCGGGAAATCTTCGAACTGGCCGACTCCCTGGAAATCCTCAACCTCAGCGGCAACGCCCTGAGTAGCCTGCCCGACGACCTGCATCGCCTGCCGCACCTGCGCGTGCTGTTCTGCTCGGACAACGCCTTTACCGAACTGCCGGCCTGCCTGGGCCAATGCGCAAAGCTGAGCATGATAGGCTTCAAAGCCAACCGGATCAGCCACGTGCCGGCCGCCGCGCTACCGCCGCTGTTGCGCTGGTTGATCCTCACCGACAACTGCATCAGCCAACTGCCCGACGAATTGGGCCAGCGGCCGCTGCTGCAAAAACTGATGCTGGCCGGCAACCACCTGGCGCACCTGCCGCCAAGCCTGGCCAACTGCCACAACCTCGAGCTGATCCGCATCGCCTCCAACCGCCTCACCGGCCTGCCGCACTGGCTCCTGGCACTGCCCAGCCTGACCTGGCTGGCCTACGCCGGCAACCCGGTGGAAATGGCGGTAGACGTAGCTGACGACGACGCGACGCCGGACATTCCGTGGTCGGCACTGGAACTGGCCGAGGTCCTCGGAGAAGGCGCCTCCGGGGTGATTCGCAAGGCGCTCTGGCAACCCTCGGCCAAGCCGGTGGCGGTCAAGTTGTATAAAGGCAGCATCACCAGCGATGGCTCACCGCTGCACGAAATGCAGGCGTGCATTGCCGCCGGGCTGCATCCCAACCTGATCAAGGTGGAAGGCCGCGTGGTTGACCACCCGGATGACCAGGCCGCGCTGGTGATGGACCTGATCGAGCCGAGCTACCGCAACCTCGCCGCCCTGCCGAGCCTGGCGTCCTGCACCCGCGATATCTACGAACCGGCCACCCGCTTCAGCCTCGCCGTGGCATTGCGCATGGCACGCGGCATCGCCTCGGTGGCCGCGCACCTGCACCGCCACGGCATCACCCATGGCGACCTGTACGGCCACAATATTCTGTGGAACGCGGCGGGCGACTGCTTGCTCGGGGATTTCGGCGCGGCATCGTTCCATGCCTCGGCGGACACCGTGGAAACCCGGGCGCTGCAACGCATTGAAGTACGGGCGTTCGGGGTGTTGCTCGGGGAGTTGCTGGAGCGGATTGACACGGGCTTGAGCGACGCCACGCGCCAGGCACTGGAAGGCTTGCAGGGGCGTTGCTGTCAGCCCGAGGTGTTGGCGCGGCCGAGCTTCAAAGAAGTCGAAGCGCTGCTGCAATCTATTCCACACCACTGAACCCAATGTGGGAGGGGGCTTGCTCCCGATGGCAGTAACACATTCAACATCATCGTTGACTGAGGCACCGCTATCGGGAGCAAGCCCCCTCCCACCGTTTGGAGCGCGTTTATTCAGCTACGAATCAGCCAGCCAAGCCTTCGAGAAAGGCTTCGAATCTGCTCATCGTGGAAACCAGGGCGCTGCAACGCAGTCTATTCCACACCACTGAACCCAATGTGGGAGGGGGCTTGCTCCCGATGGCAGTAGCACATTCAACATCATCGTTGACTGAGGCACCGCTATCGGGAGCAAGCCCCCTCCCACCGTTTGGAGCGCGTTTATTCAGCTACGAATCAGCCAGCCAAGCCGACGAACATATCCTGCACGTCATCGTGGTTGTCCAGGCCTTCGAGGAAGGCTTCGACTTCAGCCATCTGCTCGTCGGTCAAACCCGACACCGGGTTCTTCGCGATATAGCCCAGCTTGGCCGACAGCACGGTAAATCCCTGCTCCGGCAGCGCTTTCTGCACGGCGTCGAGGTCGGTGGTTTCGGTGATGAACTGAGTGGTGCCCTCTTCTTCGCCCTCTTCGAAATCCTGGGCGCCCGCTTCAATGGCCGCCATTTCAGGATCGGCATCCGGGCTGTCCGGCGCGGCTTCGATCAGGCCGACGTGGTTGAAGTCCCAGGCCACGGAGCCGGAAGCGCCCAACTGGCCCTTGCGGAACGCCACGCGGATTTCCGCCACGGTGCGGTTGATGTTGTCGGTCACGCATTCAACGATCAACGGCACTTGGTGCGGGGCGAACCCTTCGTAGGTCACGCGGTGGTACTGCACGGTTTCACCGAGCAGACCGGCGCCTTTCTTGATGGCGCGGTCCAGGGTTTCCTTGGGCATCGAGGCTTTTTTGGCCTGCTCCACCACCAGACGCAAGTGGGCGTTGGTCGCGGTGTCGGCACCGTTACGGGCGGCGATGGTGATCTCTTTCACCAGTTTGCCGAAGATCTTGCCCTTGGCATTGGATGCCGCTTCTTTATGTTTGACTTTCCACTGTGCGCCCATGACTCACTCTCTTTCTCGTCCATCGCGCCGAGACGTCTACTGGCCAGCGCTTTGGGGGCAGAGTTTATAGGGCAAAAACGCAACGTTCCACCAAAAAACCTTCACGGCGCCAGCTCGAAAAACGCCTGAATCAAACGCAGCGACCGACGGCGCTCCATGCACCCCAGGCTGTGTCGGTTGACCAGCCCCTCCCCGTGGATCGGCAGCGCACGCACGCGTGGGTCCGGGCTGACCTCCATCGAGGACACCACGCCCACCCCCAACTGCGCGGCAACGGCTTCGGTCACCGCCTCCCGGCTGTCCAACTCCAGCAGTACTTTCGGTTGCACACCCGCCCCCAGGCAGGCGTGGTCAAAGGTGCGCCGCGTGATGGACCCGGGCTCGCGCAGCACCATGATCACCTCGTGCAATTGCGCCAGTTGAATGCCCTCGGCCAGCGTCGCCCACGGGTGGCCGGCCGGTACCAACGCGCAGATCCGCGACTCGCTCAACGCTTGCAGGTGCAGGCCGTTGCGCGGTTCAACTTCGGTGAGCACCGCCACATCCGCGTGCTCGGACAGCAGCGCCGCCAGGGTTTCCTGGGCATTGCCCAGCCGCAGGTTAACGGTAATGCCCGGGTAGCGCGCGCGCAGGCTGGCGATCATCGGCATCACCAGGTGCGGGCCATCCGCCGCGACTTCGAGGCGCCCGGTGAGCAACTGCCGATTCGCCTCCAGCAGCGCCTGGGCCTCATCCACCAGGCCGAAGATCGCCCGGGTGAGCGCCGCCAGGCGTGTGCCCTCTTCGGTCAACTCCACACGTCGCGCAGTGCGGCGCAACAACGGGATCTGGTAGCGCTCTTCCAGGGCCTTGATGTGCCCGGTCACCGCCGGCTGGCTGATGAACAACCGCGCCGCCGCACGGGTAAAGCTGCCCTCGCGGGCCACCGCATCGAATGCGCGTAGTTGGAACAAGTTCATGCTGACTGACCTGATTATCGGCCTAACTGATAGCTCGCATAACAACAAACAATTTGATTGATGACAAGCCAAACTGCAATTTAGGCGCCGTAACGTCAACCCCCGACACCTTGCAAGGACTTGAGATGAGCACCGCCGCGCCGATCCTGCTGACCCCTGGCCCCCTGACCACCTCTGCCCGCACCCGCCAGGCAATGCGGGTGGATTGGGGTTCATGGGATGAGCGTTTCAACCAGTTGACCGCCAGCGTCTGCTCGCAACTGTTGGCGATCATCAACGGCGCAGACAGCCACCATTGCGTGCCGTTGCAAGGCAGCGGCACCTTCGCCGTCGAAGCCGCCATCGGCACCCTGGTGCCACGCGACGGCAAGGTGCTGGTGCTGATCAACGGCGCCTATGGCAAGCGCCTGGCAAAGATCTGCGAAGTGCTCGGCCGCGACTTCACCACCGTTGAAACCGCCGAGGACGAACCCGCCAGCGCCGCCGACGTCGACCGCCTGCTGCACGCCGACCCGGCCATCACCCACGTCGCGTTGATCCACTGCGAAACCAGTACCGGCCTCCTCAACCCGCTGGCGCAGATCGCCCAAGTGGTCAAACAGCATGGCAAGCGCCTGATCGTCGACGCGATGAGTTCCTTCGGCGCGCTGCCGATCGATGCCCGCGAAGTGCCGTTCGATGCCCTGATCGCTGCTTCAGGCAAATGCCTGGAAGGCGTGCCGGGCATGGGGTTTGTCTTCGCCGAAAAACGCGCGTTGGGCGCCGCCCAAGGCAACTGTCACTCCCTCGCGATGGACCTCTTCGAGCAGCACCACTACATGGCCAAGACCGGCCAGTGGCGCTTCACCCCGCCGACCCACGTGGTCGCCGCGCTGCACGAAGCGCTGCTGCAATACCACGAAGAAGGCGGCCGGCCCACGCGCCACCGACGCTACGCCAACAATTGCCAGGTGCTGCTCGAAGGCATGGCCGAACTGGGCCTGCGCAGCTTTCTGCCGGCGGCGATCCAGGCCCCCATCATCGTCACCTTCCATGCGCCGAAAGACCCGCGCTACCAGTTCAAGGCGTTCTACGAACGGGTCAAGGCCAAGGGTTTCATTCTGTACCCGGGCAAATTGACCCAGGTGGACACCTTTCGCGTGGGCTGCATCGGCCACGTCAATGCGGCCGAGATGCGTGCGGCGGTCGCGGCGGTTGCGCAGGTACTGCAAGAAATGCAAGTGCTGGACATCTGATTGCCCTTTACCCACAGGATCTGAACCATGAACTATCAACATCCCGACACCCTGCAGGCCGTCATCCTCGACTGGGCCGGCACCGTGGTCGACTTCGGCTCGTTCGCCCCAACGCAGATCTTTGTCGAAGCCTTCGCCGAGTTCGATGTGCACGTCTCTATCGAGGAAGCCCGTGGCCCGATGGGCATGGGCAAATGGGAGCATATCCGCACCCTGTGCAACCAGCCGCAGGTCGCCGAGCGTTACCGCAAGGCGTTCGGCCGCACGCCGACCGATGACGACGTAACCGCGATCTACCAGCGCTTCATGCCGCTGCAGATCGAAAAAATCGCCGAGCACTCGGCCCTGATCCCCGGCGCCCTCGACTGCATCGCTGCGCTGCGTGCGCAAGGGCTCAAGATCGGCTCCTGTTCCGGCTATCCCAAGCAAGTGATGGACAAGGTCGTCGCGCTGGCCGCCACCAACGGCTACGTCGCCGACCACGTGGTCGCCACCGACGAAGTGCCTAATGGCCGCCCATGGCCGGCGCAGGCGCTGGCCAACGTGATCGCCCTGGGGATTGACGATGTAGCGGCGTGCGTCAAGGTCGACGACACCGTGCCGGGCATTCTCGAAGGCCGTCGCGCCGGGATGTGGACCGTGGCCCTGACCTGCTCCGGCAACGCCCTGGGCCTGACCTACGCACAGTTCCGAGCCCTGGACAGCACCGCCCTGGCCCGCGAGCGCACGCGTATCGAAGCCCTGTTCGAAGGTTCGCGGCCGCACTACCTAATCGACACCATCACCGACCTGCCAGGGGTGATCGCCGACATCAACCGGCGCCTGGCACGTGGTGAAATGCCGCAAAGCCACTGATCAAGGTCAACTCAACGGCATTCACGTCGGGCAAACCCCGCAAAACAGGCTTAAAGTAAAAGAACTTCGTCGCCAAAGAACGGAGATTTGCCCTGATGAGAGAGGAACCAAGCGATGCCGTGGAAAAATTCCGAGTCACGTTACAGCACTATGTCGATAGCGTTGCATTGGTTGATGCTTGTGCTGCTGGCGGTGGTTTACGCCTGTATTGAGTTTCGCGGGATCTTCCCCAAAGGCAGTGGCGGGCGAGCACTGATCGTGGAAATGCACTACATGCTCGGCCTGACCGTGTTTGTGCTGGTCTGGCTGCGCCTGTTTGCGCGCTCGCTGGGGGTTGCGCCGAAGATTGTACCGGCACCGCCGCAATGGCAGAGCCTGCTCGCGACCCTGATGCATATTGCGCTGTATGCCTTGATGATCGGCATGCCGATTGCCGGCTGGCTGATCGTCAGCGCTCAAGGGCACTCCGTGATGTTCTACGGAATCGAGTTACCGCCCTTGATCGGCGAAAACAAGGACTTGTCCAAGCAGATCAAAGAGTGGCATGAACTGGGCGGTGCCATCGGTTATTGGTTGATCGGCCTGCATGCAGCGGCCGGTCTGTACCACCACTACTTCATGCGTGATAACACGGTGTTGCGCATGATCCCCAAACGCTAGGCAGCCAACCCTCGGCGGCCTTGCAAGCCGCCGGTGTGGACGAAGATCAGACGCGTGCCCGCAGGGAAGCGTCCGGCTGCGACCTGTTGCTTCAACGCCAGCAGTGCTTTGCCGGTGTAGAGCGGCTCCAGCGGTAAGCCGCAGGCCTGTTGCGTGGTCTCGATAAAGTCGAGCAATAACCGGTCGACCTTGGCGAAGCCGCCCCGGCTGGCGTCCAACAACTCATGCCCGCCCTGCACAATGGCGCGCACGTTCTGCGCTACGCCGTGATCGTCCGGCACCGCCATTGCGCCGTACACCGGGTGCGCGCCCTCCTCGGCCAATGCCAGCCCGGCCAGCGTCGTGCCGGTGCCTGCCGCCAGCCACCATGCGTCGTAATCATCCCACCCCACGTTGCTCAACTGCGCGCGCGCCTGCTCGACCAATACGCCGCAACCCAACGCCCCGGCGACGCCCCCGCCGCCTTCGGGCACTGGATAGAGATGGGGATATTGCTCGCGCCACGGCAGCCAGAAACCTGGCTCATGCCGCGCACGGTAGCCGCCATAACCCAGCCAATGCAGCTGCATGCCGAAGGCTTTCAGGTCGAGGACAGTGGGCGTGTCTTGGGGATGGCCGCGCAACAGGCCGACGGTGGGAAAATCAAAACGCTTGCCGGCCGCCGCCAGCGCATGCAGATGGTTGGAGTACGCCCCTCCAAGGCTGATGATCCCGCCGGCACCGGCCTGTTGCGCCTGGGCCAGGTGCTCGGTGAGCTTGAACCACTTGTTGCCGCTGATCAGCGGGTCAATACGGTCCAGGCGCAGCACGGCCAACTCAACCCCGTTCAGCCAATCCAGCGGCAGCGGTTCCAGGGGCGCATGGGGAAGCCAATCGAAAGGGCCCATCGGGGCAAGTCCGCATGAAAAAAGGGGCGATAGTCTAACACCGCCCCTTCCAGGCATTTTACAACTCAGCCGCCAGGCGCGAGCCCTGGTTGATGGCGCGCTTGGCGTCCAGTTCGGTCGCCACATCGGCGCCACCGATCAGGTGGACGTTCTGGCCCGCCGCGACCAGGCCGTCCTGCAATTCGCGCAACGGGTCCTGGCCGGCGCAGATCACAATGTTGTCCACCGCCAACAGCTGCGGCTCGCCCTCGGCGCCGATGCGGATATGCAGGCCCTCATCGTCGATCTTCAGGTACTCGACGCTGTTGAGCATCTGCACCTGCTTGTTCTTCAAACCGGTGCGGTGAATCCAGCCGGTGGTCTTGCCCAACCCATCGCCGACCTTGGAGGCCTTGCGCTGCAACAGGAACACCTCGCGCGCCGGCGGGTGGGGTTGAGGCTTGATCCCGGCGACACCGCCACGCGCTTGCAACTGCGTGTCGATGCCCCACTCTTTCCAGAACGCGTCGCGGTCCAGGCTGGTGGACACGCCCTGATGCACGAGGAACTCCGACACGTCGAAGCCGATACCACCGGCACCGATCACCGCGACGCGCTTGCCCACCGGTTTGCGCTCGAGGATCACATCGAGGTAGCTCAGCACCTTGGGATTGTCGATGCCCGGAATCGCCGGCGTGCGTGGTGCGATACCGGTGGCCAGGATGATCTCGTCGTACCCGCCCGCCGTCAGTTGCGCGACGTCGACACGGGTGTTGAGACACAGCTCCACATGGGTGGTCTGCAACTTGCGATTGAAGTAACGCAGGGTTTCGAAAAACTCTTCCTTGCCCGGCACGCGCTTGGCGATGTTGAACTGGCCGCCGATCTCGCTGGCCGAATCGAACAATGTCACCTGATGGCCGCGCTCGGCCGCCACCGTCGCCGCGGCCAGGCCCGCAGGACCGGCGCCGACCACGGCGATTTTCTTGATCTGCTTGACCGGCAAGTAGTTGAGTTCGGTCTCGTAGCACGCGCGTGGGTTGACCAGGCAGGTGGTCAACTTGCCGCCGAAGGTGTGGTCCAGGCAGGCCTGGTTACAGCCGATGCAGGTGTTGATTTCATCGGCACGGCCGGCGGCGGCCTTGTTGACGAACTCTGGGTCGGCGAGGAACGGCCGCGCCATCGAGACCATGTCGGCATCGCCTGCGGCGAGGATCTGCTCGGCAATCTCCGGGGTGTTGATGCGGTTGGTGGTGATCAGCGGGATCTGCACCGCGCCACGCAATTTGGCGGTGACTTTACTGAACGCGCCACGCGGCACCTTGGTAGCGATGGTCGGGATACGCGCTTCGTGCCAGCCGATCCCGGTATTGATAATGCTCGCACCGGCCTGCTCGATGGCCTTGGCCAGTTGCACGATTTCTTCCCAACTGCTGCCGCCTTCCACCAGGTCGAGCATCGACAGGCGGAAAATAATGATGAAATTCGGGCCGACGGCGTCGCGCACCCGGCGCACGATCTCCACCGCCAGGCGCATGCGGTTTTCGTAGCTGCCGCCCCAACGATCGGTACGGTGGTTGGTGTGGGCGGCGAGGAACTGGTTGATGAAGTAGCCTTCGGAGCCCATGATTTCCACGCCGTCATATTCGGCAGACTGGGCCAGCAGCGAGCAGGTGACGAAATCCTGGATCTGCTTCTCGATGCCCGCTTCGTCAAGTTCCTTGGGCTTGAACGGGTTGATCGGCGCCTGGATCGCGCTCGGTGCAACCTGCTTTGGGCTGTAGGCATAACGACCGGCATGGAGGATCTGCATGCAGATCTTGCCGCCGGCGGCGTGTACGGCGCGGGTCACGATCTTGTGCTTCTGCGCCTCTTCGTCGGTGGTCAGCTTGGCCGCGCCGGAATACACCCCACCTTCATCGTTCGGGCCAATGCCGCCGGTGACCATCAGGCCCACGCCACCAAGGGCGCGCTCGGCGAAATAGGCCGCCATGCGTTCGAAACCGCCCGGTTTTTCTTCCAGGCCCGTGTGCATCGAGCCCATCAGGGTACGGTTGCGCAAGGTGGTAAAACCCAGGTCCAACGGGGCCAGCAGGTGCGGGTACGCAGCAGCGGTCATGGTCAAGCTCCACAACGGATCATCACGGGACGTGGCACGCTCTAACGGCTTGCCATCGGTTTATGTCCCACAGACTAAGAGGCGATCGGCTAGGGCTCAATGACTGAAACTGACAAGTTATTGATCCAAATGCACAGCCCCCCTTGGCAAGCAGAGCCACGGGCCCTAACCTAGTCGCGAACCCTGCACTTGGTCCGTTGTCTGTTCCCCCATGCGTAAACTTCTAGCTTTTACCGTCACCATGGCGTTGGTTGCCGCCGTCGCCGCCTATCTGGTCTGGACCCAGGAGCGCCCCGTGGCGCATTACCTGTCCGACCTGCGCATCACCCTGGCCGTCAACGAGGGCCAGCCTGCCGATCGCGGCAACCTGCTGGGCATCCAGCCGGAACTGTTCCCCGGCGATTACCAGAGCCTGGAACGCTTGCACCTGAAGCTCGCGGCCTACCTGCAAACGGCCCGAGACCAGGGGCTGCTCAATGAAAAAACCATCGTAGTGCTGCCGGAACACATCGGCACCTGGCTGATGCTCAGCGGCGAAAAAAACGAGCTGTATCAGGCGCCCCATCTGAAAGACGCGATGAATTGGCTGTCGATCAGCAACCCGGTGCAATTCATGCGCGCCTGGATCAGCGCCACTGGCGACAACCGCATGGACGACGCTTACTTACGCATGAAAGCCCCGGCGATGGCGCGGGACTACCAGGTGTTGTTCGGCGGCTTGGCCAAGGAGTTTGGCGTGACCCTGGTGGCCGGCTCCATCGCGCTGCCCAACCCCAGCGTAAGCCAGGGGCAACTGCAGGTCGGGGATGGCGCGCTGTACAACGCCAGCCTGGTGTTTGCGGCCGATGGCCTGCCCCTGGGCCAGCCGCAGCGTCAGCTCTACCCGATCTACGACGAGCGCGGTTTCATTGCGCCAGGCGATGAAAACACCGTCAGCGTGGTCGACACCCCGGCCGGCCGCCTGGGCATCCTGATCGGCAGCGACAGCTGGTACCCGGACAACTATCGCAAGCTCAATGAGCAAGGCGCCCAGTTGATCGCCGTCCCCGCGTTTGTCATCGGGCGCGACACGTGGGACCGCCCATGGCGCGGCTTCAAGAGCGTGTCGACGCCCACGGAAATCAGCCTCAAACCCGAAGAGCTCAGCGAGGGCGAAGCCTGGCGGCGCCTGACCTTGATCAGCCAGCAACCCATCAGCCAGGCCACCGCAGGCATGAGTGTGTTTTTGCGCGGGCAGTTCTGGGACCTGGGCAGCGCCGGCCGGAGCTTTCTCAGCAGCAACGGTCAAGTGTTCGCCGACGGCGACGCCCGTGGTGCGCGCTTGCTGAATCTCTGGTTGTAACGCCGTGAAGCCGGTACGCCTGGGGGATATGTCGGTGGGCTTCGTACACACCCTGGCCGACGCAATCACCCACCACGGGCTGGACCCGCAACCGCTGTTGCTGCAATACGGCCTGGACCCGGCGCGGCTCGCCGAAGCCGGCGCACGCTTGTCGATCCCGCGCTATATGCGCCTGGGCCATGCCGCCATCCAACTGACCGGCGACCCGGGCCTTGGCCTGCGCATGGGCCAATTGAGCCGCTTGAACCAGGCCGGCCTGGCGGGCGTCACGGCCGCCCAGGCGCCCAACGTGCGCGAAGCGGCCCGCACCCTCACGCGCTTTGAAGCGCTGTATGGTTCCAACTATCGCGGGCAATCGAGCTTTCATGAAGACGCCGAAGGCGCCTGGCTGCGTTTCTATTCCATCAGCCCCTACAACGCCTATAACCGCTTTGTGGTCGACTCGATCATCGCCGGCTGGTTGCACCAACTGTCGAGTCTGGCCCAGCAACCGGTGCAGGCGCAGCGCATCGAGATCGAATTCGACGCACCGGACTACAGTGAACAATACCGTGCGTTGGGCGACAGTCCGGTCCACTTCGGCGCCGACGCCAATCAACTGCGCCTAAGCCAACCAACCCTGGCCCTGCGCAACCCGCAGCATTGCCCAAGCACCTGGCACCTGCTGTTACAGCTATGTGAAAGAGAGTTGGAGCAGTTGACCCGCACCCGCAGCCTGCGCGAGCGCATTACCCGTTTGCTCGGGCCGATGCTCAATGGTGGCCGGGAGCCCGACCTGGAAGAAGTGGCGGCGCGCTTGAAGCTGCCGACCTGGACCCTGCGCCGCAAACTGGCCGAAGAAGGCACTCAGTTCCGGGCGATCCTCAACGATACCCGCCGCGACCTGGCTATGACCTACATTCGCGATACGGAACTGGCATTCGGCGAGATTGCCTACTTGCTCGGCTTTGCCTCGGCTCAAGCCTTTCAACGAGCGTTCAGGCGGTGGAACAACCAGACCCCAGGGGAGTTTCGCCGCAGTCAGCGGCATTCCGCCTGAAATCGGTTTTATAGCTCGGTGGCATCGTCGGCGGGGTCCAGCGGATCCCATTCAAAGGCCTGGTACTCGAGCAGTTCTTCCTGATAATCGTCCATATTAAGCTCCTTTAGGGTGAAAGCGGCTGCAGGTTAATGACCTACAAGACCAGCCTAAAGTGCCGTCATGACGAAAAAATGTCAGCGCCATGACGTTCCTGCACTACAGGATTAAACGTAGCAGCGCTGCAAGAATTTATCAGGTGCCAATCAGCCCCGCCCCGTCGAAGGCCGTCGGTGTCACTGGGAAGGCGTCGGCAGGGGCGGAATAGCTTCCGTCGGCGGCGGCAGCGTGGGAGCCGCTGGCTCTTGTTGCGGAGCAATCGGTGCGGGCTCGGCCGGAGGTGCGACCGGCTCGGAAACAACCGGTGCGGCGAGCTCCTGCTTCGGCGCTTCAACTTTTTCGGCGGCCGGCGCGGCTTTAGGCTCAGGCACGCCCAACTCCGCCTTAGGCTGCTCGGGAATATGCGCAGCCTTTTTCACTTCCTGCGGCAGGAATACATCCACCAACGCAAAGTACCGCTCATAGAACTTCGGTGCCGAGACAGTCTCACTCGCCACCTTCACCATCGAGTCGTCGGTGGAGCCGATCGGCATCGATACCGAGCCCAACACGCCCACACCCAGGCTTGCGGAGTTATTGACCTTCTTCAGCGCATAGCGATCCTGCAGGGCGTTGGCAAATATCGTCGAATGATTTTTACCTTTGCCATCGTCCGCACACACCACGTTGAAGCTGATCTGCAGATGAGTTTCGCCGGTCTGCTGGAAACTCTTGTTACCCACCACCAGCTTCGGATCGCTGCTGGTGATGATGTAACCCTGGCTCAGCAGTGCACGGCGCGCGGCCTCGCACGCGGCGATGTCACTGACCGGGTAATCACGGGAGAACGTACCGGAGTCGTCGAAATTCTCGTGCTCGTAAATAGCGGTCTTGGGTGACGAGCAGCCCGTGGCGCCCGCCAACACCAGCGCCAAGCCGAGGCTACGCAAGTGAAATGATGTCGACATTGAAAATCCTGAGGAAAACGATCTGGGCGGTATTGTGCAACAGAACGAGGCCTTGGCGCGCGCATTCCTGTCGGTAAAACGTCACAAGCCTACACAGCGGTGCCTACGGGGAAAAGCCCGGCGTACATATGGTCGATAAACACGCGTAACTTGGCTGAGGCATGGCGACTTGATGGCCACAGCAGCCAGAAACTGCCACGGTGTTCGAGATAATCATCCAACACCCGTTGCAAGCGCCCCTCCCGCACGGCCTCGTTGACCATGTAGTCCGGCAAGCAGGCGATGCCCAACCCCACATGCTTGAGGGACTCGATGGTGGTGCTGACCAGCGGTGTACGCAACGTGGGCTCGGCGGCGCCCGAGATGTGACGCAACGGCCAGTTTTCCAGCTTGCCGGTGGTACAGAATTTGTGGCGCAAGCAGGCGTGATTGCTGAGGTCCTGCGGTTGCTGCGGGGTGCCGTGTTGAACGAAGTAGCCCGGCGTGCCGACAAGTACCAACTGGTAATAGCCCAGATGACGCGCCATCAAGCGCGAATCTTCCGGCTTGCCCGTGCGAATCACCGCATCGAAACCTTCCTCGATCACGTCGACCATGCGGTCGGAAAAATCCACATCCAGCTCGATATCCGGGTAGGCGCGCATAAAGTCACTGAGTACCGGCATCAACAACCCGCGCACCTGCGGCAGACTGATGCGCAACTTGCCCCGGGGCGTGGCGCTGGCGTCCGTCAACTCCTGCTCGGCCGCCTCGACCTCGGCCAGAATACGCCGCGAACGCTCAAGAAACAGTGAGCCTTCGCTGGTCAGCGTGATACTGCGCGTGCTGCGGTGAAACAGCCTTACGCCCAAGCGCTCTTCCATGCGCGCGATACTTTTGCCCACGGCCGAAGAGGATACCCCCAGCACACGGCCCGCAACGGTAAAGCTGCGTGTCTCCGCCACCTGCACAAATACCGACAGGCTGCTCAAGCTGTCCATGATGACGCCCCGACCGATTACGGACATCCACGTCCGATAAGTTCGGAACCTTAGCCTGTTTTTCCGCGCACCACAGCCCCTTACTCTGCCGCCTTGCCCCTTTTATATGGATAGAGCGTTATGAGCGACAACCCGTCACTGACCCATTGCCCGGCGAACGCCCAGCCTGACGCGCTGCCGCTCGGTGGTTTGCTGGCCCTGGCTTGCGCAGGATTTATTACCATCCTCACCGAAGCCATGCCCGCAGGGCTTCTGCCGCAGATGGGCGCAGGCCTGGGCGTGTCACCCGCCCTGGTTGGCCAATTGGTCACCCTCTACGCCCTTGGATCGTTGCTCGCGGCCATCCCCTTGACGCTGCTGACGCGTGGTTGGCGCCGCCGACCTCTACTGCTGGTGGCCATTAGTGGCTTTGCCCTGGTCAACAGCGTGACTGCCGTATCCAGTCACTATGGGCTTACGCTGGTAGCGCGCTTTTTCGCCGGGGTATTCGCCGGGTTGCTCTGGGCCCTGTTGGCGGGTTATGCCAGTCGCATGGTCGCCCCTCATCTGCAAGGCCGGGCGATTGCCATCGCAATGCTTGGCGCGCCGCTGGCCCTGTCCCTGGGCGTGCCGGCCGGCACACTGCTGGGCACTCTCGTTGGCTGGCGCTTGAGCTTTGCGATCATGACCGGACTGACGCTGGTGCTACTGCTCTGGGCGCGCTGGCAACTGCCGGACTTTGCCGGTCAAGCGGCACAACAGCGCCTGGGCCTGCGCCAGGTGATGACGTTGCGCGGCATTCGCCCGGTGCTTTGGGTGACCTTTACCTACGTGCTGGCCCACAACATTCTCTACACCTACATCGCCCCACTGCTGGAGCACGCCGGAATCGAGGCCGATATCGACCGGGTGCTGCTGGTGTTTGGCCTCGCGGCGTTGTTGAGCATTTGGCTGGTGGGCCTGCTGATCGATCGATGGTTGCGCCCGCTGGTGCTGCTCAGTTGCGCGCTGTTTGGCCTGTCGGCGCTGGCGCTGGCGTTCTGGATCGACTCGCCGGCGGTCATCTACACCGCCGTAGCGGTTTGGGGCCTGGCATTCGGTGGCCTGCCGGCCTTGCTACAAGCCGCTCTGGCCAAGTCCGCTGGCGAGTCGGCGGACGCAGCGCAATCGATGCTGGTGACCGTGTGGAACCTGGGCATTGCCGGTGGCGGGTTAGCGGGGGGGTTGCTGCTGCAGAGTTGGGGCGTGTTCGCGTTTCCCTTGGCGGTAGTTGCTTTGATGCTGCTTGCCCTTAGCAAACGCCCATGAAAAAGCCCCCGGTCTTTTCAGGCCGGGGGCTTTTTATTCAAACCGAGATCAGTACTTCTTGATCTCAGCCTTGGTTTCCAACTGCTTGCGGTACGCCGCGAAGTCCTGCTGACCCACACGGGAGGCGAGGAAACGGCGGTATTGCGCCTTCTCGTCGTCCGATGGCGCCGCCGCTTCGTTGACGCTGTTCAAGCGCACGATCACCAGGCTGCCATCAGCGAGGGTCACGGTGGTGAAGGTCGGTTTGTCCTTGGCCGCAGGCTTGGGCATGCGGAACAGGGCTTGCAGCACGACCGGGTCGATCGCTTCCTGGCTACGAGTAGCCACGGCGGTGACTTTCCAGGCCTGACCATCAATGGGCTGGTTCAGCGGGGTTTTGCCATCACGCAGGCTGGCGATCAACTCGTCAGCGTGAGTCTTGGCGGCCGCGCTGGCGCGTTCCTTGGTCATCTGTGTGCGGATCGCCGCTGACACGCTTTCCAGCGGCAGTTGCGTAGGCTTCAGGTGTTCTTTGGCCCGCAGCACGATGATGGTTTCCGGGTCGAGCTCGATGGCGGTGCTGTTGGCACCCTCATCCAACACTTCCGGGCTGAACGCGGCAGTGACCACGGCGCGGTTGGCTGCAACACCCTCCCCGCCGTCGCGACCAAACGGCGCAGAGGTGTGAACGGTCAGCTTGAGGTCGGACGCTGGCTGAGCCAGGTCGGAGGCTTCAAATGCCGCATCTTCCAATTGCTTGGTCGCTTCGACAAAACGCTGTTCAACCTGTTGATTCTTGAGCTCGTGAGTCAGCTTGCCTTTCAGGCTGGCGAACGATGGCACTTCTGGCGCTTCAACGCCCAACAGCTTGATCAGGTGCCAACCGAAGGTGCTGCGCACCGGTGCCGAGACCTGGTCCTTATTCAAGGCATACAGGGCTGCTTCGAAGTCCGGATCGTAGACGCCAGGACCGGCAAAACCGAGGTCACCGCCATTGCTGGCCGAACCCGGGTCCTGGGAGAACTCCTTGGCCAGGGCTTCGAACTGCTCACCCTTGGCCAGGCGCGCCTGGACCTCCTCGATCTTGGCCTTGGCTTGCGCGTCAGTGACCTTGTCGTTGACTTCAATCAGGATGTGCGCGGCACGACGTTGCTCAGAGAGGTTAGCGGTTTCTTTCTCATACGCCGCCTGCAGTTCATCGTCCTTGACGGTGACCTGGTCGAAGAAGGACGACTTCTTCAACTCCAGATAGTCGATGACCACCTGGTCCGGGGTCATGAACTCTTTGGCGTGCTGGTCGTAGTAAGCCTTGACCTCGTCGTCAGTGAGTTTCACCGCCGCAGGGTTGGCCTTGATATTGACGGTGGCGAAATCGCGGGTCTGTTTTTCCAGACGGGCGAATGCCAGCACCTGTGCGTCAGTCACAAATGCGCTGGCGCCGATACCGTTGCGAACTTGCCCGATCAGCATTTCCTGGCTCAGCATCTGACGGAACTGCAGACGGCTGTAGCCCAGTTGACGGATCACCTGGTCAAAACGTTCGGCGTTGAACTTGCCGTCCACCTGGAATTGCGGCGTCTGTAGGATCACCTGATCCAGCGCAGCTTCAGAGAAGCCAAACTTGGAATCGGCGGCGCCTTGCAGCTCCAGCTTACGATCGATCAGCCCCTTGAGAGCGGCGTCGCGCAGTAGCTTTTCGTCGAGCAAGGAAGCATCGAAATCCTTGCCGAACCGTTGCATCAACTCGCGACGTTGCATGTCGACGGCCTGGCTCAGTTCGGTCTGGGTGATTGCTTCACCGTTGACCTTGGCCACGTCCTGCTTGGTGTTGGTCGAAGCCTGAAAAATAGCCTCGATACCGGTGAACGCCATCAATGCGACGATGATCCCGATAATGGTCTTGGCAATCCAGCCTTGTGAATTGTCCCTGATATTTTGCAGCATGCGTCCCCCAGAAACGGTTGAACTTCAAAAATTGGCAACCGTGGAGCGTGGGTAGAGTCCGGATAGAAGAAAGGCGCATCCGAGGATGCGCCTTCTCGTAACTGGCGGAGCGGACGGGGGTTAGAACCCACACCCCCGGCGTGGTGACCCGATGGATACGTGGGTCAGCTGCCGCTCCGCTGCCAGGCCAGACCTGCGTCGGACCCGGGTAGGTAAAGGCTTGAGCGAGGCTTAGTTAACGGCTTCTTTCAGGGCTTTACCGGCTTTGAAACCTGGTTTCTTGGCAGCAGCGATTTGCAGTGCTTTGCCAGTCTGTGGGTTACGGCCAGTGCGAGCTGGACGGTCAGTCACAGAGAAAGTACCGAAACCTACCAGTACCACCGAGTCGCCGGCCTTAAGAGCGCCAGTGACGGATTCGATTACTGCGTCCAGCGCACGGCCAGCAGCAGCTTTCGGGATATCAGCGGATGCGGCGATAGCATCAATCAGTTCCGACTTGTTCACTCTAAGTCCCCCTATATATCTATTGAGTATGATTCTAAGTTTTTTGGTGAAAGCAAAAACCAGTGCTGAATGGACTACAGACACTTAAGAGCCGCTTTATAACAAGGGCTCTAAAAAGCTGTCAAGGAAGCCCCCAGGCTTTAACGCATTAATGCGTGCTAATTCTTTCCTTGGAATCAGACTCGCGCTTTTCGTCCTTAGCGACTATCTCCGGAGCCACATCCGGCAAGGGCTCCGGCGCGTATTGCAGCGCAATTTGCAGGACCTCGTCAATCCATTTAACTGGTTTAATCTGAAGATCTTGCTTGATATTGTCAGGAATTTCCTTCAAGTCGCGGACATTCTCTTCAGGAATGATCACAGTCTTGATTCCACCCCGGTGTGCGGCGAGCAATTTCTCTTTCAGACCACCGATGGCCAATACCTGGCCACGCAGGGTGATTTCGCCGGTCATGGCCACATCAGCGCGCACCGGAATGCCGGTCAGGGCCGATACCAGGGCCGTACACATGCCTACGCCAGCGCTAGGGCCGTCTTTTGGGGTCGCCCCTTCCGGCATGTGGATGTGGATGTCGTGCTTCTCGTGGAAGTCCAGGGGAATCCCCAGGCTCCGGGCACGGCTGCGCACCACGGTCTGCGCAGCGGTGATGGATTCGACCATCACGTCACCCAGGGAACCGGTCTTGATTAATTGGCCTTTGCCTGGGATCACCGCAGCTTCGATGGTCAGCAATTCACCGCCCACCTGGGTCCACGCCAGGCCAGTCACCTGCCCTACCTGATCCTGCTGTTCAGCCAAGCCGTAACTGAATTTACGCACGCCGAGGTAGTGCTCCAGCGCATCGGCCGTGACCTTCACCGAGAAGCGTTTTTCCAGTGCATGTTCCTTGACCGCCTTGCGGCAAATCTTCGCGATCTGGCGCTCAAGCCCCCGTACACCGGCCTCGCGGGTGTAGTAACGCACCATGTCGCGGATCGACTCGACCGCGAATTCAATCTCGCCTTTCTTCAGGCCATTGGCCGAAATCTGCTTGGGCGCGAGGTATTTGACGGCGATGTTGATCTTCTCGTCTTCGGTGTAACCCGGCAGACGAATCACCTCCATCCTGTCCAGCAACGCTGGCGGAATGTTCATGGAGTTGGAGGTACACAGGAACATCACGTCGGACAGGTCGTAGTCGACTTCCAGGTAATGGTCGTTGAAATTGTGGTTCTGCTCGGGATCGAGCACTTCGAGCAACGCCGATGCCGGATCGCCGCGCATGTCGCTGCCCATTTTGTCGATTTCATCGAGCAGGAACAGTGGGTTGCGCACACCCACCTTTGTCATCTTTTGAATCAATCTTCCTGGCATCGAACCGATATATGTCCGGCGATGACCACGAATTTCCGCTTCATCACGCACGCCGCCGAGGGCCATTCGCACGAATTTACGGTTGGTGGCATTGGCAATCGACTCGGCCAGGGAGGTTTTACCCACACCAGGCGGACCGACCAGGCACAACACCGGGCCACGAATCTTCTTCACACGCTTTTGCACGGCGAGGTATTCGAGAATGCGTTCTTTGACTTCTTCGAGGCCATAGTGGTCGGCGTCGAGGATATCTTCGGCGCGAGCCAGGTCCAGGCGGACCTTGGTCTGAGCCTTCCACGGCACCTGCACCAGCCAATCGATGTAGGAACGAACCACAGTGGCTTCGGCCGACATTGGAGACATTTGCTTGAGCTTATTCAGCTCGGCATTGGCCTTGGTCAGGGCGTCTTTTGGCAGGCCGGCGGCATCGATGCGCTTTTTCAGCTCTTCGATTTCGTTGTGGCCCTCCTCGCTGTCGCCGAGTTCTTTCTGAATGGCCTTCATCTGCTCATTCAGGTAGTACTCGCGCTGGCTGCGCTCCATTTGTTTCTTCACGCGACCACGGATGCGTTTTTCAACCTGCAGCAGGTCGATTTCGGCATCGAGCAGCGCCAGGACGTGTTCGACACGGGCCGGCAGGTCGATGATTTCAAGGATGTCTTGCTTCTGCTCGATCTTCAGCGCCATGTGCGCGGCCATGGTGTCGACCAGGCGGCTAGGCTCATCAATGCTGTTGAGGGAAGACAGGACTTCAGCCGGGACTTTCTTACCCAACTGCACATACTGCTCGAACTGCGAGAGCAGGCTGCGTACAAATACTTCGGACTCGCGCTCCGGGGCCTCGACTTCGTCGATCAGCGCCACTTCGGCACGCAGGTGGCCGTCCACCTCCATGAAACGCTCGACAGCACCACGCTGCTCACCTTCCACCAGCACCTTGACGGTGCCATCGGGCAGCTTGAGCAGTTGCAGGACAGTCGCAACGGTACCGACGCGATACAGGGCATCTTCGCCTGGATCATCATCAGCAGGGTTTCTCTGGGCCAACAGCAGGATCTGCTTGTCGCCCGTCATCGCAGCCTCGAGGGCTTCGATAGACTTCTCGCGCCCCACGAACAGCGGGATAACCATGTGCGGATAGACGACGACATCACGCAACGGCAGGAGAGGCAATTCGATGGTTGTCTTCATGATTTCGCCTCTATGACAGTTGAAAAGTAAGCATGAAACCAAGATGGGGGCTGCTAGCAAAAAAAACAAGCTCAATGCCAGCAGTTAAACGCAGGAAAAACACACCCTTAAAACAAAAGGGGCCCCTAAAGGCCCCTTGTTGTTATGCAGCTACAGGACGCTTAAGCGTCTGGTGCAGCCTTGGCAGCCGGCTCACTGTTTTCGTAGATATACAGTGGCTTGGACTTACCTTCGATAACGCTTTCGTCGATCACCACTTTACTCACCTCGGACTGCGAGGGAATTTCGTACATGGTGTCGAGCAATACGCCTTCGAGAATCGAACGCAGGCCACGCGCACCGGTCTTGCGCTCCAGTGCCCGCTTGGCCACTGATTTGAGTGCGTCGGTACGGAACTCGAGGTCTACGCCTTCCATTTCGAACAGCTTGGCATATTGTTTGGTCAGGGCGTTTTTCGGCTCGGTGAGGATCTGAATCAGAGCAGCCTCATCCAACTCGTCCAATGTCGCCAAAACTGGCAGACGACCAACGAATTCCGGGATCAGACCGAACTTGACCAAATCGTCAGGTTCGACTTCACGCAGGGACTCGCCCACCTTCTTGCCTTCTTCCTTGCTGCGCACTTCTGCACTGAAACCGATGCCGCCACGGGTGGAACGGTTTTGAATAACCTTTTCCAGTCCGGAGAACGCACCGCCGCAGATGAACAGGATATTGCGCGTATCAACCTGAAGGAATTCCTGCTGCGGGTGCTTGCGGCCACCTTGTGGCGGTACGGAAGCAACCGTGCCTTCGATCAGTTTCAGCAAGGCTTGCTGCACGCCTTCACCGGAAACATCCCGAGTGATCGACGGGTTGTCGGACTTGCGCGAAATCTTGTCGATTTCGTCGATATAGACAATACCCATCTGGGCTTTCTCTACGTCGTAGTCGCACTTCTGCAGCAACTTCTGAATGATGTTCTCGACGTCTTCACCCACGTAGCCAGCCTCGGTGAGGGTGGTAGCGTCGGCGATGGTGAACGGAACGTTCAGCAGGCGAGCAAGGGTTTCTGCAAGCAGGGTTTTACCCGAGCCTGTAGGACCGATCAGCAAGATGTTGCTCTTGCCGAGCTCGACTTCGTCGTTTTTCTTGTCACGCTGGTTCAAACGCTTGTAGTGGTTGTACACCGCTACGGCCAGAACCTTTTTTGCACGCTCTTGACCAATCACGTACTGATCAAGGATGCCGCTGATTTCTTTAGGCGAAGGCAATTTATGCGCGCTGCTCTCGGCCTGGGCTTCCTGCACCTCCTCACGGATGATGTCATTGCACAGGTCGACGCACTCGTCGCAGATAAAGACCGAGGGGCCGGCAATCAATTTGCGCACTTCATGCTGGCTTTTGCCACAGAAGGAGCAATAGAGCAGCTTGCCGTTGTCCTCGCCGTTGCGGGTGTCAGTCATTCGTTCGATCCAAATCCGATAGGCTTGCAACACAAGATGAAGGCTTATGCGGGCTTTTTCAAGCCCGCAGGTGATCGGACTTGCCGACCAGCCCTATTTTGAGCTGCTTATATTAAGCGGGGCGCTTTTCAATCACTGCGTCGATCAACCCGTAATCACGCGCGGCTTCAGCGCTCATGAAATTGTCACGGTTGGTATCACGCTCGATTTCTTCCAAGGTGTGCCCGCTGTGCTTGGCCATCAGCGTGTTAAGACGCTCACGAATAAAGAGGATTTCCTTGGCATGGATTTCGATGTCCGATGCCTGACCCTGGAAACCGCCCAGTGGCTGGTGAATCATCACGCGCGAGTTCGGCAGGCAGTAACGCTTGCCTTCGGCACCCGCGGTCAGCAGGAAAGCGCCCATGCTGCAGGCTTGGCCGATGCAGGTGGTCGACACGTTTGGCTTGATGAACTGCATGGTGTCGTAGATCGACATACCTGCGGTCACCGAACCGCCCGGCGAGTTAATGTAAAGATGGATGTCCTTGTCCGGGTTTTCCGCTTCAAGGAACAGCAGTTGCGCACAAATCAGGTTGGCCATGTAGTCCTCTACTGGGCCCACCAGAAAGATCACTCGCTCCTTGAGCAGGCGCGAGTAGATGTCGTAGGCGCGTTCGCCACGAGCGGACTGCTCGACAACCATCGGGACCAGGCCGCCTGCGGCCTGGATATCAGAGTTCTGCTGAATATAGGAATTACGGAACATGCTCTGCAGTTACTCCCAAATAGTCATGTCTTGAAAACGCATAAGCCAGCGCGAGGCTGGCTTATGGTTGTATTTCGAACGAGTTGGACAATCAGTTGGCTTGTGCTGCTTCCGCCGGCTTGACTGCTTCTTCGTAAGAGACCGCTTTATCGGTCACCTTAGCCTTCTGCAGAACAGTATCCACAACTTGTTCTTCCAGCACAACCGAACGTACTTCGTTCAGCTGCTGGTCGTTCTTGTAGTACCAAGCCACAACCTGCTCAGGCTCCTGGTAGGCCGAAGCCATTTCCTGGATCATTTCACGAACGCGATCTTCGTCAGGCTTGAGATCGAACTGCTTGACCACTTCAGCCACGATCAGGCCCAGCACGACGCGGCGCTTGGCTTGTTCTTCGAACAGCTCGGCCGGCAGTTGGTCAGGCTTGATGTTGCCACCAAACTGCTGAACAGCTTGTACGCGCAGGCGATCCACTTCGTTGGACAGCAGAGCCTTAGGCACTTCGATCGGGTTGGCGGTCAGCAGACCGTCCATGACCTGGTTCTTGACCTTGGACTTGACGGCCTGACGCAGCTCACGCTCCATGTTCTTGCGAACTTCGGTGCGGAAGCCGTCGATGCCGGTTTCCTTGATGCCGAATTGAGCGAAGAACTCTTCGTTCAGCTCTGGCAGCTTAGGCTCGGAAACGCTGTTGACCGTCACGGTGAACTCGGCGGCTTTGCCGGCCAGGTCCAGATTCTGGTAGTCAGCCGGGAAAGTCAGGTTCAGAACGCGCTCTTCGCCAGCTTTTGCACCAACCAGACCCTCTTCAAAACCCGGGATCATGCGGTTGGAGCCCAGCACCAGCTGAGTGCCCTTGGCGGAGCCGCCAGCGAATGCTTCGCCGTCAACCTTGCCCACGAAATCGATGTTCAGTTGGTCTTCGTTCTGGGCAGCACGCTCGGCCACTTCGAAACGGGTGTTCTGCTTGCGCAGGACTTCCAGCATGTTATCCAGGTCAGCATCAGCCACTTCAGCGCTCAGACGCTCGATCGCGATACCTTCGAAACCGGCAACTTCGAACTCTGGGAACACTTCGAATACAGCAACGTACTCCAGGTCCTTGCCCGCTTCCAGGGACTTAGGCTCGATCGACGGCGAGCCGGCCGGGTTCAGCTTTTGCTCAACAACCGCTTCGTAGAAAGAAGCCTGGATCACGTCGCCTACCGCCTCCTGACGCGCATCAGCACCAAAACGGCGCTTGATTTCGCTCATTGGCACTTTGCCTGGACGGAAGCCAGCGATCTTGGCCTTTTGGGCAGTCTGCTGCAGACGCTTGTTGACCGCAGTCTCGATGCGCTCTGCCGGCACGGTGATGCTCAGGCGGCGCTCGAGAGCAGTAGTATTTTCAACAGAAACTTGCATGGATATTCCTCGTTGCACAGACGTTAGCCGGCCGTTTCCGACCCCAGAATCAAGGGCATGCATTCTAGTGGGTCAAACTCAAGAAGTCACCCTACTGGAAACGGGTAAAAAAACAGCAGGCAATTTATCGGTACGAAGACACTGTTGCGCCTCGCCCCGGTGACAAATACAGCCAATCACGCCAGGGCTCTGCGCCGACCCTTCTATATATAGAAGCAGTCGCCAATCATCTCCCTGACGGCCCGCCCTGCGAACAGGACAGGCAGGCAGCGCGGCATCATCGAGACACATAAATACGACGAAACGCCCTGCCTTGCGACCCAGAACCTGCGGCCGCGGAATACTCGAACCGCTAAAACAAAAAAGGCGCCAGACTGTTAAATCTGGCGCCTTTCGAATATGGGGTGGACGAAGGGGATCGAACCCTCGACAACGGGAGTCACAATCCCGTGCTCTACCAACTGAGCTACGCCCACCATATTGCGTTAACAAAGAAACCAAACCACTTCTTTGTCTAACCTCACCCAGCCTTTCGGCCGGGCAAAGCTTTAATTGGTGCGGATGAAGAGACTCGAACTCTTACGCCTCGCGGCGCTGGAACCTAAATCCAGTGTGTCTACCAATTCCACCACATCCGCGCTTGAAGCTCTTAAAGCAAAGGCGCCAGATGGTTAATCTGGCGCCTTTTTCAAAATATGGGGTGGACGAAGGGGATCGAACCCTCGACAACGGGAGTCACAATCCCGTGCTCTACCAACTGAGCTACGCCCACCATCTAACGCTACTTGTGCCAAAGCTGCCTAATGGCGCACCCGGCAGGACTCGAACCTGCGACCATCCGCTTAGAAGGCGGATGCTCTATCCAGCTGAGCTACGGGCGCCTGATTAATCTGTACTCTTGGAGGATTACAAACTAAGTGCTTCCAGCCTTACAGAGCAACAACCCTGCTTGACCTTCTTAACCAGTGCTAGGCTGTGCCCGACAAGTGCGACGAATAGTATAGACGCACCAGAAAGCCGTCAAATCTTTTTTGAAAAAAATTCATTTTATTTAAGGGGTTAGGCCAATTTGCAGACCAAGCGCCTTTGCCCTCGCGCGTTGGCATGCGAGAATGCGCGCACTTTTCTTCCCCCTCTCGATGGTTAATCACGCGTAATGACTGCACAACTTATCGACGGCAAATCAATCGCCGCCAGCCTGCGCCAGCAGATCGCCAAACGCGTCACCGAGCGTAGCCAGCAAGGCCTGCGCACGCCTGGCCTCGCGGTGATCCTGGTCGGCAGCGATCCTGCGTCTCAGGTTTATGTCTCGCACAAGCGTAAGGACTGTGAAGAGGTCGGCTTTATTTCCAAGGCCTACGACTTACCTTCCGAGACCACCCAGCAGGCCCTTACCGACCTGATCGACGGCCTCAACGATGACCCGAACATCGATGGCATCCTGGTGCAACTGCCATTGCCCGCGCATCTGGACGCCTCCCAGTTGCTCGAACGCATCCGCCCGGACAAAGACGTCGACGGTTTCCACCCGTATAACGTCGGCCGCCTGGCCCAGCGCATCCCGCTGCTGCGCCCATGCACGCCGAAAGGCATCATGACCCTGCTGGAAAGCACCGGCGTCAATCTTTACGGCCTCGACGCAGTGATCGTCGGCGCCTCCAACATCGTTGGGCGCCCGATGGCCATGGAACTGCTGCTGGCCGGCTGCACTGTGACCGTGACCCACCGCTTCACCAAAGACCTCGCCGGTCACGTCGGCCGTGCCGACCTGGTGGTGGTGGCCGCCGGCAAGCCGGGCCTGGTCAAGGGTGAATGGATCAAGGAAGGCGCGATCGTCATCGACGTCGGCATCAACCGACAGGCAGACGGCAAGCTGGTCGGCGACGTGGTGTACGAAACCGCCCTACCCCGTGCCGGCTGGATCACCCCGGTACCGGGCGGCGTTGGCCCGATGACCCGTGCCTGCCTGCTGGAAAACACGCTATATGCGGCCGAAACCCTGCACGACTGATCATCTTCCGCACTGAAAAAGCCCTGCCTTATCGCAGGGCTTTTGGTTTCTGGTGAACCTCATGCTCTGCTATCGTGCATCTGCGGCTGACATTTTCGGTATCAACCAAATGCCGCAGGAACCCCAGGAGTGCTTTTAGTCATGCGTAATCTTCATGCCGCCCCTCTGCTGATCCTCATTGCGGTGTTGATCTCGGCCTGCACCACCCAGCTCACTGAAGCGGGCAAGCAAATCAACCTCGTCACAGCCTCATCCGCCAACGCTTGCCACGTCGTCAAAGCATTCACGGTAGAGGGCTCCTCCAACGGCGACGCACTGAACACGGCATTCAATAAAGCCGCGGAGGTTGGCGCTGACAGCGTGAGCATCGTCGATGTGAGGGACGGTGGCAAAATGCAGGTAGCCGCCTTGAATTGCCGACGCTGACAAATCCGCCCAATAAAATACTTACCCGAACATCCGGCTCGACAACCCGTGCGCAGCGCCGGGTTTCTCGTTTCTTCGACATCCTTTTCACCCGCTATCGACGGGATCGGGCGCAACTTACCCCTACTCCTTTGAAGAACTCCATTAGGCCCGCCCATAAGCCGGCCCTTTTTTTGCCCACGAATGCGTACAAACCCAACCAATCATCGTCTTACAGCCTTTATTTAAAGGCTCTCTATCGTTTTCTGATCCATACTCCTAAAATGTAACGTCATTTTTCATATAGCCCGTTGCAGAACGGTATTTCTTACTTTTTTTAGCGAGTTCATCCGCGTGAAAATTCGTCTCTCTCTCGTCAGCCTTTTATTTGCTTTCACCGGCACCTGTGCGCACGCCGCCGAAACCACCCTGGCCCCGCGTGACACCTCGAAACTGCAAATCGCTTCCGGCAGCGCCATGCTGGTCGACCTGCAGACCAACAAAGTTATCTATTCCAGCAACCCGGACGTGGTGGTGCCCATCGCTTCCGTGAGCAAGCTCATGACCGGCTTGATCGTGCTGGAAGCCAAGCAAAACATGGACGAATACATCGACATCAACATCACCGACACGCCGGAAATGAAAGGCGTGTTCTCCCGAGTGAAGATCGGCAGCCAAATGCCGCGCAAAGAGATGTTGCTGATCGCCCTGATGTCCTCGGAAAACCGCGCCGCCGCCAGCCTGGCCCACCACTATCCGGGCGGCTACCCAGCCTTCATTGCGGCGATGAACGCCAAGGCCAAGGCGCTGGGCATGACCAGCACCCATTACGTCGAGCCTACCGGCCTGTCCATCCATAACGTGTCGACCGCCAGGGACTTGAGCAAGCTGCTGGCCTACGCGCGTAAATTCCCGATGCTGAGCCAATTGAGCACCACCAAGGAAAAGACCGTCGCGTTCCGCAAGCCCAACTACACCTTGGGTTTCTCCAACACCGACCACCTGATCAATCGCGCCAACTGGGATATCAAGCTGACCAAGACCGGCTTTACCAACCAGGCCGGCCACTGCCTGGTGCTGGTGACCAGCATGGGTAACCGCCCGGTGTCGCTGGTGATCCTCGATGCCTTCGGCAAGTTCACCCACTTCGCCGACGCCAGCCGTATTCGCAACTGGGTCGAGACCGGCAAGGGCGGTTCGGTGCCGGACGTTGCGTTGCGCTACAAGGCCGACAAGAACCTGAAAAACCGCCCGAACACGGCAGAAGTTCGCCGCTGAACCAAAAAACACCCGTCTGACCAATGCCCCGACCTGTTCGGGGCATTGTTTTTTCTGCATGCACCACGCAAAAACAGACGGTTGGTCTGCGGCAAAATAGCGCACGAACGGGCTTTTACTTTGTGCCTGAACTGCCGCTAAATGTTCACCCCTTTTAATCGACTTCGTTCATGGCTCGTCTCAAACGCATCAGTCCCTGGATAGCCTGTCTGGCCGTCGTGCTGAACATGCTGGCCATGCCGCTCAGCCGCGCCATGCAGACGCCGGACATGGGACTGTTGCTGTGGGGCGGATTCTGCTCGGGGGGCGCCTCGCAAGCGCTGCCGCCCAACTTGAGCAAGCTGATCGACCCGCTCCAGACGGCTCCGTCAAACACTGCCATGAAACACAGCGATTGCTGCTGTGGCCACGCGGGGCTGGCGGCGCTGCCATCCGACTACTACAGACATTTCCTACCGCGCTACGCGCCCAACACCGCCCTCGACAACCCCGAGTTGCCGACGCTGCACCCCAGAATCCGCTGGCCGAGCCTGAGCCCGCGCGCCTCCCCTACCGCTTGATCGACACCGGAGCCGCCCCACAGGCGGCCCGATCTGCTTATCAGCCGCCCGACCGGGCGTCCTCGAAGTGTCTTGATCATCAGGAAAGGTGCGTTATGCCTGCTCGAATGACTTTGCCTCGCGCAAAGCGTGTCTCTGTTTCCCGCCCGCTATGGCCCTTGCTGTCCATCGGCCTGTTCGCCCTCAACCCGTTCTCCTCGGCGCTGGCCGAAACCGGCAAAACCGAAGACTCAACCCTCACCCTCGGCACCGTCACGGTCCAGGGCGCCAGCGCCAGCAGGGGCCCGCTAAGCACCAGCAGCGTGCTCAGTTCGGTGGATGTGCTCGGCGCCGACATCCTCGAAAAAATGCCGGTCAACTACAGCTGGGAGCTGTTCAGCCGTGCGCCAGGGGTGATACTCACCGAGTTCAACCAAGGCACCACCTCCGGCAAGATTTCCTTTCGCGGCTTTAACGGCGAAGGCGAAGTCAACGCAGTGAAGCTGTTGATCGACGGCATTCCAAGCAATAGCAATGACGGCAACATGCCGTTCATGGACATGATTTTCCCGATGGAACTGGACAGCATCGAAGTGGTGCGCGGCACCAGCGATGCGCGCTATGGCCTGAACAACATCGCCGGCAACGTCAATATGCTGACCCGCACCGGCGGCGACTACACCAAGGCGCGGGTGCGCTACGGCAGTTACAACACCCAGGAAACGCAACTGGCCAAGGGCATCGAAGGCAGCAACTGGACGCAGAACTACTTCTTCGCCTATCAGAAGTCCGACGGTTACCGCGATCACGCCGAGGCGGACAAGTTTTCCATGTCCGGCAAATGGTTCTACACCCCGGACGACGACAGCTACCGCATCGGCCTGATCGCCCGTCACTACGAAACCGAGGCGCAGGAACCGGGCTACTTGAGTGAAGAGGATGCCCACCAGCACCCGAGCATGACCAACAGCTACAACGCCACCGACAAAGGCACGCGGCGGATGAACCAGGTCAGCGTGCACTTCGACACCGACCTGGCCGAGACGCTGGCCTGGTCGGCAAAAACCTACGTCAACACCTTCGACGACCGGCGCTGGACGCAATACTGGCGCACCAGCGCCCAGCAGGAGCGCGACGCCTACGAAACCCAGTACGGCGCCCTCACGTCCCTGACCTGGCGCCCGGAAGTCAGCTGGCTGTACGACTTCGCCCTGGAAGGCGGCGCGGACATGCAGCAGCAACAGAACAAGAGCGAGCGCTACCGCACCAAAGACCGCGTGCGTCTGGCCCAAACCCGCGACCAGCAATTCGACTTTGACACCTACGGCGCCTACGTCCAGGCCGAGATCAAGCCGTTCGAGTCGCTGAAAATCGTCCCGGCGTATCGCGTCGATAAAATCCAGGGCAACTTCACCAACGAAATGACCGGCATGGACTACGACATCAACGACTATGGGCTGATCAAACAACCCAAGCTCAGCGTGGTGTATTCACCGTGGGACGTGGCCAGCGTCTACGCCAACTGGGGGCGTACCTTCCAGGTCGGCACCGGCGCGGCGGCCTATAAGATTCCACCGCGGGATACCAACCTGGCGCCGTCGATCAACGAAGGCTGGGAAACCGGGATCAAGTTCACCCCGGCCGATTGGATCGATGGCCGCGTCGCCTATTGGCAGCAAGAGGCCAGTGGTGAAGTCAGTCGCCGGCTCAACGACCCGAGCGGCGAGTCGGATAACGTCGGCGAAACCCGACGCTGGGGATATGACGCGCAGCTCAACCTGCACCCGAACGAGCGCACCGACATCTGGATGGCCTACTCCTGGCAGTATTCGAAAATCCTCCAGCCGAGCTCGAGCTTGCCCAACAGCAAAGGCCAGGAAATCGACCACATCCCTCATCACCTGTACAACGCCGGCGTCAGCTACAAGGCCACGCGTGCGCTGCAGTTGACGGCGTGGATGAACGGCCAGACCAACTACTACCTGGAACGCGAGAACACCAAGGGCACTTACGGCGGCTACGTCTTGATGAACCTCGGCGCCACGTACCAGGTGACTGAATCGGTCAGTGTCGACCTGCAGTTGAAAAACCTCACCAACCGCTACTACGAATACGTCTGGTATGACCCGGACGGCGCCCAGGCCTCGCTGCACTCACCCGGCGACGGGCGGGCGCTGTACACCGGCGTCACCGTGGACTTCTGAGTGGCACAGCCGCCGGGGCTCGATGAACGTTCATGTCGGCAAGCGTAAAAACTGAACGTTCACTTCAAACCCGTCTTCCCTGCCTGGCGCTGGCGACGCCAGGGTCATACGCGCCTTGACCCCGTGGGCGATGGTCTTGGCAATCGCCAGCCCCAGCCCTGTACCGCTGGCCTCGCTGCTGCCGCGCACGAAACGCTCGGTCAGGCGCTGCAACACCGACGCTGGCACAGCCGGTCCACCGTTGACCACCCGCAGCAGTGCCTGGTCCGTGAGGCTGACGTCGACCGGTTGATCCGCCGCGCCGTACTTCAACGCATTCTCGATCAAGTTACGCAGCAAGATGCCGAACGCGTCCGGGTCAATCGCGCAATAAACGCTGCCCTCAGTTGGCAACTGCAACCGAATGCGCTGCCCGCTGCTGCGATTCCACTCATCGACCCCATGGGCCAGTAATGGAATCAGGTCCTGTGGTGCCTCGGACAACAGCCCGCCGCCCTCGGCTTTGGCCAACTGCATGAGTTTTTCCGAGAGCCGCGCCAGTTCGCGCAGGGAGTCTTCGATCTTCGCCGCACGCACGCGCAACGGGCCTTCCGGTGCTTCCTGGCGCAAGCGCTGGATCTGCGCCAACGTCGCCGCCAACGGCGTGCGCAATTCGTGGGCACTGTTGGCGGTGAAGCTGCGCTCGGCCTCCAAGGCCTTGCGCAAGCGCTCCAGCAGGTGGTTGACCGCATCGGCCAACGGGTCGATTTCAGCCGGCAGCCGCGCCACGCTGATCGGCGACAAATCCCCCACGCCACGGGCTTCCACGGCACGGCGATAAGCCAACACGCTACGCAGGCTGAGGCGCACAAACAGCCAAGTGCCCAGCAGGCTGATGGGGATCAGTGCCAATAACGGCACCAACAAGGCCAGCAAGGCTTCCCGCGCTGCTTCACGGCGATGCGCCAGCGGCTCGGCGATCTCAATGAACACGGTGTCGCGCAGCGCACTCGCGCCATACAGCCGGTACTTTTGCGTGGTGGAAAACCCTTCACTCGGCCGTTCGTTGAAGATCTTCGGATCGGCGTCATGGGACTGCATCAGAATCTGGCCCTGGGCGTCGCGCACCAGGTACGTCAGGTATTCCTTATGCACCTTCAAGGTGGCGACGTGCTGGGCCGCGCGCGGCTCCTCGCGGTTGCTGATTTCCAGCACGGCCAAGGGCAGGATGCGTTGGGCCGTCTCTTCCAGGGCGCTGTCGAACGCCTCGTTTAATTCGTGTTGCACCACCAGCCAGGCCCCGACAGTCGCCCCCAGCCAGAGCAAGGTCATGCCCAGGGTCAACCCCAGGCCGAGGCGTTTTTGCAGGCTGATCGACGACTTCATACGGCCATCAACCGATACCCCATGCCACGCACGGTTTCCACCAGGTCGCGGCCGAGTTTTTTGCGCAGGCGGCTGATGTAGACCTCGATGGTGTTGCTCTCGATTTCCGCGCCAAAGGCGTACAAGCGCTCTTCGAGCTGCGACTTCGACAGCAACGCCGTGGGGCGCTGCACAAACGCCTCAAACAATGCCCATTCACGCGCCGTCAGGTCGACGGTGATACCGGCGCGCTGCACGGTGCGCGCGTTCATATCGATCTGTAAGTCGCCGAGTTTGATCAGCGGGTTGGGGTTGCCGCTGTAACGCCGGGCCACGGCGGCCACCCGGGCCGAGAGTTCGAACAGGTCGAACGGTTTGACCAGGTAGTCGTCGGCCCCGGCGTTGAGGCCGGCGATGCGATCGGATATCTGGTCCTGGGCGGTGAGGATGATCACCGGGGTCACGTTGCCCGCCGAGCGCTGCTGGCGCAAAAAGTCCAGCCCGCGACCGTCGGGCAGCATCAGGTCGAGCAGGATCAGGTCATACGGCGTGGTGCGCACGCTGTTGTTCGCATGGTCCAGTCGCTGCACCCAATCGACCGCGTGGCCGTCATCGGCAATCTGTTCGCGCACCGCCTCGCCCAGCCCGAGTGCATCCTCGACCAATAAAACCCGCATCTGGCACCTCCTGTGATGGTTGTCGTGGAGCACCTTACCCACCTTTCCTGACGCGAATCTGAAGATTCAGCCAGTTGTCAGGAATGACCTTTAGGGTAAGCCGCAAATGCCAATCCGGCCGGAGACAGATCATGAAATCAGCTTTTATTGTCAGCACCACATTGCTCAGCGTCCTGCTCAGCGGGTACGCCTTGGCCGATGAAGACTGCAGCGAGCCGGTCAGCGACTGGCAACCACGCGAAACCCTGCGCCAGCAAGTGGAGCAGCAATACGGCTGGAGCGTGCAGCGCATCAAGGTCGACGACGGCTGCTACGAGCTCAAGGGCGCCGACCGCAAGGGCAATGCAATCGAAGCCAGCTACGCACCAGCCTCGCTTCGCCTGCGCAAACTGGAAATCCATTTCGGCGCCAACGGCGACGCCCGGGATTACCTCAACCGTCCTGGATCTGAATGATCATCGCGTCTTTGCAAGGCTTTCAGGTTGCTGTCAGCCAGCAGGTCCAGGCTCTCGCCACCACGTTCAACCAGGACATCCTCATGAAAAAAATCATTGCTGCAACTTGCCTCGCCGGCGCCATTGCCCTGCCGGGGCTGGCCCAGGCCCGCGAAGTGACCCTGACCACCCAGCTCAAGGACTACAGCGGCAACGGCGCGTACCTGGCGATTTACGTCACCGACGCCAACGGCCAGTACCAGAAAACCCTTTGGGTCGCCGGCAAGAAGGCCAAGTACTACCGGCACCTGAGCGACTGGGCACGTGGCAGCGCCATGAACCCGAGCGAGTTTGACGGCCTCAGCGGCGCCAGTGTCGGCAGCGGCCGCAGCCTCACCGTCAGCGTGGAACTGGCCGACACCTTGATCGATGCCGGGTATCAGATCCGTATCGACAGCGCCGTGGAAGACAAGCGCGACAGCCGCGCCGACGTCAGTGTCCCGCTGACATCGGGCGGGGCGGGCAAGCCGGTCAGCGGCAACGGCTATGTCGAGTCCTTTACCTACGACCTGTAGCACCTGCGACTTCTGGAGGCTAAACATGCTTCGCCAGTTCCACTCACTGCCCGGTCTGATCGCCGCCCTGCTGGTCATGATATTGGCCATCAGCGGCGCAGTACTGTCCGTCAATCCGGCTTTGGAACGCCTGCACAACACGTCAACCGCAGCCGGGCAGCTCACTGTCGGCCAGTTGGCGGGGAACATCGCCAACCACTTCCCGGGGGTGGAGCAGATCCAGCGCAGCGCCTCCGGAACCGTGATCATCTACTACAACCAGGACGGCCAGGCCGGTGCGCAAACCATCGACCCACTCACCGGCCAGGGCCTCGGCCCCTATGAGCCGTCTGCCGTGTCGCGCTGGGTAAAAGACCTGCACCGCTCGCTGTTCATGGGCACAACGGGGCATGGGATCGCGGGCGTCGGCGCATTCGTCATGTTGCTGCTTTCCGTGTCCGGCGCGCTATTGCTGGCGCGCCGCCTGGGCGGCCTGCGCAACCTGTTGCGGCCGCTGCGCGGCTCGTTCAGCCAGCGCTGGCACGCCGAAGTCGGGCGCCTGGCCGTGCTCGGGCTGCTGCTGTCGGCCTTGACTGGGCTGTACATGTGCGCCACGACGTTTGGCCTGATCGCCGACGGCAGTCAGGCTGAACCGGCCTTCCCCGCGCATATCAGCGTCGGGGCGGCGCAGCCGGTGGCCAACCTGCAAGCCTTGCAGGCCACCGATTTGAATGACCTGCGCGAATTGGTTTACCCAAGCCCCGGCAACCCCGAGGACGTGTTTTCCCTGCGCACAGCCCAGGGCGACGGTTACGTGGACCCGGTCAGCGGCGCGCTGTTGTCGTATCAGGCCCACGACTCAATGCACAACCTTTATCAATTGATCTATCAACTGCACACCGGTGAGGGCCTCTGGTGGCTGGGCTTGCCCCTCGGGCTTTGCGCCCTCAGCGTGCCGTTGATGAGCGTGACCGGTATTGTGCTGTGGTGGCGGCGACGCAAAGCCGCGCCGAAGATTCGCCATAACAGCCCCGCCCACTCAGCCGACAGCGTGATTCTGGTGGGCAGTGAAAACAACAGCACCTGGGGCTTTGCCAATACCTTGCACGCGGCGCTGCACCAGGCCGGGCACCGGGTTCACAGTGCCGCGATGAATGAATGGAAAGGCACGTACCGTGACGCTCAGCGACTGTTCATCCTCACCGCCACCCACGGCGACGGCGATGCACCCGCGTCAGCCACACAGTTCCTGGAGCGCCTCAAGCAAGTGGGCCTCAAACCCGGCCTGTCCTTTGCGGTACTCGGATTTGGCGACCGGCAGTTTCCCCGATTCTGTCAGTACGCCCATCAGGTGCAGGACGCGATGGTGCAAGCCGGCGGCTCGCCATTGCTCGGGCTGGAAACCGTGAACCGGCAGTCCTCCCAGGAATTTGCGCGCTGGGGCAACGCGTTGGCGGCGCCACTGGGCCACGCCCTGCCGCTGAACCATACGGCCCAGCGCCCGCCCACCCGTCAACTGGCGTTGACCGAGCGCATCGCCTATGGCGAAGCGGTGAACGCGCCGACCCACGTCCTGCGCTTCAAGGCTGCGGGCGAGCTACCGAGCTTCCAGGCCGGTGACCTGGTCGGCATCTACCCGCCGGACAATCCGGTGCCGCGCTTTTACTCGCTGGCCAGCCGTTCTGAAGACGGTGTGCTGGAAATCTGCGTGCGCAAACACGAAGGTGGCCTATGCTCGGGGTTCCTGCATGATCTGGAGATCGGCGCGTCTGTCGAAGCGTTCATCCAGCCCAATCCACAATTTCGCCCGGCTTCAGGCACGCACCCGGTGATTCTGATTGGTGCCGGCACCGGTATCGGGCCCTTGGCCGGTTTTATTCGCCACAACACCGCCAAACACCCAATGCACCTGTATTGGGGCGGACGCAACCCGGCCTCGGACTTTCTCTATGAGCCGGAGCTCAACCGTTACCTCGCCGACCACCGCCTGACCGCATTGCGCGCGGCGTTTTCCCAGGTTCAGGACCGCAGCTACGTGCAAGACCGCCTGATCAGCGACGCCCTGGCGTTGCGCGCCCTGATCGAAAACGGCGCCCAAGTGCTGGTGTGCGGCAGCCGCGAGATGGCCAAAGGCGTGATGCAAGCGCTGGATAACGTGTTAGCCCCGCTCCACCTGAGCGTGCTGGCCCTGAAAGCACAAGGACGCTACCGTGAAGACGTCTACTGAGATGCAACGCTACAGCCTGAACGGCGAGACCATGGGCACGCGCTACAGCGCCGTGTTCTATGCCCAAGCTGCCATCGACACCGCAGCGATCAACCGCAGCCTGGCTCAGGCCGTGGGCCGGGTGGACCAGCAAATGTCCACCTGGAAAGCCGATTCCGACCTCAATCGCCTCAACGCGGGCCCCGAGCAGACATGGCTGGCGGTGCCCAAAGAGCTGGCCACTGTGTTAGCCGCCGCGCTGCGGGTCAGCCAGCAATCCGGCGGGGCTTTTGACATCGGCGTGGGTGATCTGGTGGACGCCTGGGGTTTCGGTCCGGGCGCACAATCAGTCACCGAACAGACCATCGACACCCTGCCGCCACGCGGCGGTCTCTCGGCCAATGCAGCGTTGACGGTGGACGCCCAGCGCCACCAAGTGCGCAAACGCGCGCCGCTGCACCTCAACCTCAACGGTATCGCCAAAGGCTTTGGCGTCGACGAACTGGCGCGCTGTCTGGACAGCTTCGGGCTCACGCGCTACCTGGTCGGCATCGATGGCGAAATGCGTGCCCGAGGCGCCAAGCCGGATGCTCAACCGTGGGTCGTGGCCATTGAAAAACCGAGCCGTGGCCAGCGTGAAGTGATGGGGGTCATGGAGCTCAGCGACGCGGCCATCGCCACCTCCGGCGACTATCGACACTGGATTGACGTGAAGGGCCGCCACTATGCCCACACCATGAACCCGGCCACCGGCGCTCCGTTGTGCAATACGATCGCGTCCGTCACCGTGGTGGCGGCCTCATGCATGCTCGCCGACGCCTGGGCCACGGCGTTGATGGTGCTGGGCGAAATCGAAGGCCCACGCCTGGCGCAGGCACGCGGGATGGACGCGCTGTTCGTGCTGCGCGAGGGTGAACAACTCAAAGAAATATCGATTGTCGGCGGCATTCTGCAAGCGCAGATTGAAAGCCGTCCGCCCCTAACCAGCCCACACACGTGAGTCCCGCACCCCCATGAAATTCATGCACCGGCACACCGAATCCCACCGCAGTGACCGTATCGGCTGGCTGCGCGCCGCAGTCCTGGGGGCCAATGACGGCATCGTCTCCACCGCCAGCCTGTTGATCGGCGTAGCCGCCGCCAACGCCAGCCACGCCTCGCTGATCGTCACCGGTATGGCCGGCCTGGTGGCGGGTGCGATGTCCATGGCGGCCGGTGAATACGTTTCCGTGCATTCCCAGGCCGATACCGAACAGGCCGACCTGGCACGGGAACGGGCAGAACTGGCCAGCAACCCCAAAGCCGAACACAGCGAACTTGCGCACATCTACATGCACCGTGGCGTATCACCCGAATTGGCCCATCAGGTCGCCGATCAATTGATGGCACACGACGCCTTGGGCGCACACGCACGGGACGAGTTGGGCATCAGCGCAGCCCTCACCGCCAAACCGCTGCAAGCGGCGCTGGCCTCGGCGGCGAGTTTCGTGGTCGGTGCCGCGTTGCCGCTGGCGGTGACGGTCATCGCGCCGGCGCACAGCGTTGTGCCGTGGATATCCGGCACGTCCCTGCTGTTTCTTGCCAGTCTTGGCGCCGTGGCGGCCAGGGCCGGCGGGGCGAAAGTCATCGTCGGCGCTTGGCGCGTGACCCTGTGGGGCGTGCTGGCCATGGGCATTACGGCCGCCGTGGGGGCGATGTTCGGCGCCGTGGTGTAGTGCAAAACCACACCGCGCCCCAGCGTGGCGGGCGCGGTGTGTTTTACTTTCTTTCGGCCAACACCTTGAGCGCCTGCGCCGCGGCCTGCTCTTGCCCGGCCTGCGCGGTGGCATTGGCCGCGTCGCGCCAGCGCTGTGCATCCACATTGGCCGGCAACTGGCTCGGGCGCTGGGTGACGATGGCCCAGTGACCGGCGCCTTTCCAGGCGGACTCGAAATCACTGAAGCCCATCAACAGTCGCCGGTCCATGCCCGAACTCAACAACACCGTGCTTTTGCGCTGGTTAAACCCTACCACCACCACGTAGCGCGGCTCAGACCAAAACCGCCCGCTGATCCGCGCCATCACCGGGTACCCCGCGGACACCTGCGCCAACACCGACGTGAGCTTGGCGTCGAGCGGATACACCATCAGCCCGTATTCACGGACCAGCACCTGCATGTTGCGCTCAAGGTTCGCCTCGCCGCCCGGCAAGTGCAACGGCTTATCCAGTAAACCCGGTGTCATGACAATGCCTTGTTGCGACAGCATGCTGGCTAACGCCGTAGGGCCGCTTTGATAGGCGTCGCTGCGAAACGTCGGCACACCATTGAGTTCGACGCGCTCCGGCAAGCCCGGCAGCTTCGACGGGTGCCCGGAACAGGCCGCGAGCCCGAGGGCGCAGGCCAGCAGCAAGGAGGTTGTAACGTTCGACCGTAACCGCAATTTTTTACTCTCTTGATCAACTGCCGGTAAGGGCCCTGATCATAGGACGCTCTTCAGCCCGGGTATAGCCTTGAGCCGCAGTAAAACGCCCGGGATAGAGCAAAGAAGTTGGATCGACACGACCATTGGTCAATAGCAGGCAACCGTCGACTGACTAGACTGTCCATTGAGAAGACTGTGTGTGCCCCCTACTGGGCGAAAGGAGGCCAGAATGAGCCTTGCAACGACGATTTTCCTGTTGTTCTGCGGTTGGCTGGCGGTCGCCGGCGCCATGTTGTGGGGGGTGTTGCGCATTACCCGTCGGCACCATCACCCCCACGTCAAACCGGCTGCATCCGCCAAGCTGCACAATGCGGCGGTTCATCACGCCTAGCCAGGCATGCAATTGAAGTCCTGCGTTGCCGCGACTTCCTTGCCGTGACCATCCATGAGCGATGCGCGCACGGTGCTGCCCAGGCTGGATTCCACCAGGGTGTAGTGCTCACCCGCCTTGAAGTCCTTGTACTCCACGCGGCCCTGGCAGTCCTGCTGGTTGTCGTCGCCTGGCTCCTCTTCGAATAACGTCACATCCAAACGATGGTCGCCCGGCGGCACTTCAAAAAAGCGCCCGTCGTCCACGCGCTTGCCATCGACGCGCTCGGCCATCAGGTCATTCGGCGCTTCTTCTTTCAATCCGATCCAGGCTTCGCTGGGGTCGGCTTTGGGCATCGGGCCGGCGCAGGCCGACAGTAACAACACAGCGCTCAAGGCGGGGATCAGCAATAAAGGTTTCAGTGACATGGCAGGGCTCCAAAGGATTTCAGTTAAAAGACGCATCGCATCCGATGGGTCACAAGCTTGGAGAGGCGCCCCTTGTAGAACAAATGAATACACATGAAACGATCTTCAGCCCATACCTAAATCTTCCTTCACCTGGCTGAAAGGTGCGTGTTAGGTGGGTCGGGCAAGACTGCCGGGGTTTGCAATCCTGCTCCCTCGGAGGTTCACGCATGCTCGGGCTGGTAAAGACCGCACTGCACAAGCCGTACACGTTTATCGTGTTGGCCATATTCATCTGCATCATCGGGCCGATGGCGGCCCTGCGCACCCCCACCGATGTGTTCCCCGATATCGGCATCCCCGTCGTTGCAGTGGTCTGGCAGTACAACGGCCTGTCGCCGGACGCCATGGCCGGGCGGGTGATCTACACCTATGAACGCTCCCTGAGCACCACCGTCAACGACATCGAACACATCGAATCGCAATCCCTGCCGGGCATGGGCATCGTCAAGATTTTCTTCCAGCCCGGCGTCGACATCCGCACTGCCAACGCGCAAGTGACGGCGGTGTCACAAACCGTGCTCAAGCAAATGCCCCCCGGCATCACCCCGCCGCTGATCCTCAACTACAGCGCCTCGACGGTGCCGATCCTGCAAATGGCGTTCTCCAGCCCGACACTGTCGGAAGCCAAGATCCGCGATCTGGTGCAAAACAATATCCGCCTGCCCCTCAGCGCCCTGCCCGGCCTGGCCATGCCCACGCCTATGGGCGGCAAGCAGCGCCAGATCACCCTCGACCTCGACCCGCAGGCGCTGGCCGCCAAAGGCTTGTCGGCCCAGGACGTGGGCAATGCGCTGGCGTTGCAGAACCAGATCATCCCGGTCGGCACCGCCAAGCTCGGCCCCAACGAATACACGATCCTGCTCAACAACAGCCCCAAGGCCATCGATGAACTCAACGACCTGCCGATCAAGACCGTCGACGGCGCCTTGATCACCATCGGCCAGGTGGCCCACGTGCGTGACGGTTCGCCGCCGCAGACCAACATCGTGCGCGTCGACGGCCATCGCGCTGTGCTGATGCCGGCGCTGAAAAACGGCAGTATCTCCACCCTGTCGATCATCGACGGCATCCGCCAGATGCTGCCGCGCATCAACGAAACCCTGCCACCGTCGCTGAAGACCTCACTGCTGGGCGACGCGTCGGTGTTCGTCAAACAATCGGTGGGCAGCGTGGCCCAGGAAGGCATCATCGCCGCGCTGCTGACCAGCGCGATGATCCTGCTGTTCCTCGGCAGTTGGCGCTCGACGCTGATCATCGCCGTCTCGATTCCCCTGGCGGTGCTCGCGGCCATCGCGCTGCTGGCGGTCAGCGGGCAGACACTCAACGTGATGACCCTCGGCGGGCTGGCGTTGGCGGTGGGGATTCTGGTGGACGACGCCACGGTGACCATCGAAAACATCAACTGGCACTTGGAACAGGGCAAGGCGGTGAAGACCGCGATCCTCGACGGCGCCGCGCAGATCGTCGGCCCGGCGTTCGTCTCGCTGCTGTGCATCTGCATCGTGTTCGTGCCGATGTTTTTGCTGCAAGGCATTGCCGGGTACCTGTTCCGACCGATGGCCCTGGCGGTGATCTTTGCCATGGCCAGCTCGTTCCTCCTCTCGCGCACCCTGGTGCCGACATTGGCGATGTACCTGCTCAAACCGCACACGCCGGAACCCGGCACCGGCCATCACCCGGAAGATGCATTCATCAACCACCATGAAGGCGAGCAGCACACCAGGCCACGCAACGCCGTGCTGCAGTCGGTGCTGAATTTCCAGCAGGGTTTCGAGCGGCACTTCTCGAACATCCGCGACACCTACCATGGCCTGCTGACGTTGGCCCTGGGCAATCGCAAGCGCTTCATCGTCGGTTTTTTGGCCTGCGTGCTCGCCTCGTTTCTGCTGCTGCCGAGCCTGGGCCAGGACTTCTTCCCGGCCACCGACGCCGGTGCGCTGGCGCTGCATGTGCGTTTGCCGCTGGGTACGCGGATCGAAGAAAGCGCGGCCGCGTTCGACCGGATCGAGGCGCGGATACGCGAAGTGATCCCGGCCGCAGAACTCGACACCATCGTCGACAACATCGGCATTCCGCTAAGCGGCATCGACATGGCCTACAGCAGCAGCGGCACCATCGGCCCGCAGGACGGCGATATCCAGGTCAGCCTGAAACAGCACCACGCGCCGACCGCCGATTACGTGAAAAAACTACGTGAAGCACTGCCGCAAAGTTTCCCCGGCAGCCACTTCGCGTTCCTGCCGGCGGACATCAGCAGCCAGATCCTCAACTTCGGCACGCCGGCGCCACTGGACGTGAAAATCTCCGGGCGCAGCGATGCAGAAAACCGTGCTTACGCCGTGGAACTCGAACGCCGCCTGCAACACGTACCGGGCATTGCCGACCTGCGCATCCAGCAGTCCACCGGCTACCCGTCGCTGCAAGTGAATGTCGACCGCCTGCGCGCCAACGGCCTGGGCATCACCGAGCGCGATGTGACCAACAGCATGGTCGCGTCCCTCGCGGGCAGCTCGCAAACGGCGCCGACCTTCTGGCTCAACCCGGCCAACGGCGTGTCCTATTCCATCGTCGCCGCCACCCCGCAATACCGTCTCGACAGCCTGCCGGCGCTGGAAGCGCTGCCCGTGACCGGTGCCGATGGCCAGTCGCAAATCCTCGGCGGCGTGGCCAGCATCTCCCGCGTGCAAAGCCCGGCGGTGGTGACCCACTACAACATCGAACCGACCCTGGACCTGTATGCCAACGTGCAAGGCCGCGACCTCGGCGGCGTCGCGCGTGACGTGCAAAAGGTGCTGGACGATACCGCGTCCATGCGCCCCAAGGGCTCAGTGATCAGCCTGCATGGGCAGATCGATGCGCTGCATGAAGCCTTCAGCGGTTTGAGCGTCGGCCTGCTCGGTGCGGTGGTGCTGATCTACCTGCTGATCGTGGTCAACTTCCAGTCGTGGGTCGACCCGTTCGTGATCATCACCGCATTGCCGGCGGCGCTGGCGGGGATCGTGTGGATGCTGTTCCTCAGCGGCACGTCATTGTCGGTGCCCGCGTTGACCGGCGCCATCCTGTGCATGGGCGTGGCCACAGCCAACTCGATCCTGGTGGTGAGCTTCTGCCGCGAACGCCTGGCCGAACATGGCGATGCGCTCAAGGCCGCGCTGGAAGCCGGTTACACGCGCTTTCGCCCGGTGTGCATGACCGCCCTGGCGATGATCATCGGCATGCTGCCGCTGGCCTTGTCCGAGGAGCAGAACGCGCCGCTGGGTCGCGCCGTGATCGGTGGCTTGATCCTCGCCACCGTCGCCACTTTGTTGTTTGTTCCCGTGGTCTTCAGCCTGGTCCACGGTCGTCAGCCTACTCGCGCAACTGTTGGAGAAACGCCCCATGTCGTCTGATCACAAACCCTCGCGCAAGCGTCTGATGCTCATGGGTGTCGGCGGCCTGACCCTGGCCGCCCTGCTGGTCGCCAACGGCCTGTACGCCCGCACAATGCACGAACGATCCGTCACGGCCTGGACCGAAACCGCCGCCGTACCGCAGGTGATGGTGTTTGAGCCGCAACAGAACGTGGCCGGCGACACCCTGCGCCTGCCCGCCCACCTTGAAGCCTGGAGCAAGGCGCCGATCCATGCGCGGGTCAGCGGCTACTTGAAGGACTGGAAAGTCGACATCGGCAGCCAGGTCAAAGCGGGGCAAATCCTCGCCGAAATCGACAGCCCCGATCTCGATCAACAACTGGCGCAAACCCATGCGCGGCTGTTGCAGCAACAGGCCAATGCGCGGCTGGCCGCCACCACCGCGACGCGTTGGCAAAACCTGCTGGCCAGCCATTCGGTGTCGCGCCAGGAGGCCGATGAAAAAACCTCCAACGCCGCAGCGGCCAAAGCCAACTCCGAAGCGGCCGCCGCTGACTACGCACGGTTATCCGCGCTGGAAAGCTATAAGACCCTGCGCGCACCGTTCGCCGGCACCATCACCGCGCGCAACACCGACATCGGCCAGTTGATCAAGGCCGACACCGACAGCGACCCGGAGCTGTTCAGCATCGCCGACACCCACCAACTGCGCCTCTACGTGCCGGTGCCGCAGAACTATGCGGCCGTCATCCACAAAGGGCTTGAAGCCGAGCTGACCGTTCCCGAGCACCCCGGCGAGCACTTCAAGGCGCACCTGATCGGCGACTCCACCGCCATCGACCGCCGCTCCGGCACCCTGCTCGCGCAGTTTGTCGCCGACAACCCCAACGGCCAATTGCTGCCAGGCGATTACGCCGAAGCCACCCTGCCGATCCCGGCGGACACCCATGGCGTGAGCATCCCGGCCAGCGCGTTGATCTTCCGCGCCCAAGGCACCCAGGTCGCTGTACTGGATGCGCAAAACCACGTGCACCTGCAGGCCATCCATATCGGCCTGGATCTGGGCGAACGCCTGGTGATCGACCAGGGCCTGAAACCCGCCGACCGCGTGGTCGACAACCCGCCCGACGCCCTGCGCGAAGGCGACCCCGTGCAACTGGCCGACGCCGCCGGAGGTGCCCATGCGCCCAAGGCTTAAACCACTTGTTGCCGTGATGCTGCTGGCTTTACAAGGTTGCTCGCTGGCACCGACCTACAACGTGCCGGCGATCAAACTGCCGGCCAACTACCGCGAACAAACCAGCGACGGCCCCTGGCACAGCGCGCAGCCGTCCGACCAACTGGCGCCGCAGTGGTGGACGCTCTACCACGAGCCACGCCTGGATCAGTTGCAACAGCAATTGCTCAAGGCCAACCCGGACCTGGCGGCAGCGCTGGCGCACTTCGATGCGTCCCAGGCGTATGCCAGCCAATTGCATGCCGGGTTATTCCCGCAAATCACTGCCAGCGCACAACCGCTGCGTCAGCGCCAATCGGACTCGCGACCGCTGCGCGGTACAACGCAGCCGTCGGTGTACAACAGCAACACTGCGGGGTTTTCATTGAGCTACGACTTGGACCTGTGGGGCAAAATCCGCAACCAAGTGGCGGCGGGTGATGCGCAGGCGCAGGCGTCGGGCGACGATTTGGCGGTGGCGCGTTTGAGCTTGCAGCATCAGTTGGCGACCTTGTATGTGCAGCTCAATGGGCTGGATGCGCAAAGTCGGATTCTCAATAACTCGCTGGAGGATTTCAGCCAGGCCCTGCAACTGACCCGCAGTCGATACGAGGGCCAGATAGCGTCGGAACTGGACCTGACCCGCGCGCAAAACCAACTCGCCCAAGCCAAGGCGCAACTGGATGAAGTGCGCGGGCAACGCAACCTCACCGAACATGCCATCGGTGAACTGGTCGGCGTGGCGGCCAGCGACTTCACGCTGCCGGCGAGCCAACAACTGATCGCCCTGCCGGGGATTCCGTCGCAACTGCCGAGCCACCTGCTGCAACGTCGTCCGGATATTGCGGCGGCGGAGCGCCGGGTGTTTGCGGCCAACGCGAATATCGGCGTGGCCAAGGCCGCGTGGTACCCGGATTTCAGCCTGACCGGATTGATTGGCGGGCAGACCCAAGGCGTGGGGAATTTACTCTCGGCAGGCAATCGGTATTGGGCGCTGGGGCCGCTGATGAATTTGCCGATCTTCGATGGGGGTCGCTTGAGCGCCAACGAACGCCAGGCCAAAGCCGAGTTTGAACAAGCCTCGGCGCAGTACCGCAGCCAGGTATTGAAGGCCGTGCGCGAGGTGGAAGACAACCTGGCGCAGTTAAGGGATTTGCAGCAGGAGGCGCAGGATGAACAAGCGGCGGCGGATGCGGCGCTGCATACGCAAGCGTTGGCGATGAACAGCTACCAGGCCGGCGCGGTGAGTTATCTGGATGTGGTGACCGCGCAGACCGCGACGTTGCAGGCGCAAATGACCTTGCAGACGGTGCAGACGCGGCAGTTGCAGGCGAGTGTAGGGCTGGTCACCGCGCTTGGCGGCGGCTGGCAACCTGGCGCCTGAGACTTGTTTGTGCAAACCGGCTCGAAGGTGGGGGCTGGTTTGCCTGTGATGGCGGTAGATCAGCCAAACATCACCGACTGATCCATCGCATATTCAGGCCTCGGGCCCGACCTTGACACCGAAACGCTGCTGGTCAATGCCACCCAGGATCTGGAATCGATCAACTCCATCGCCGCACATCTAGCCTTCGAATGTCGATGGGCCGCAGCGCGGTATGGCGCTGGGAATTTGCCGGATGCGGGAAGGCGCGCAGGTTCGGCCGCAATAGCGGTGGCGTCAGTTCCGGCCTCATCGGGAGCAAGCCCCCTCCCACACTGACCCTGCACCAGACACACCATGTATGAACACCGCAGAACCCATGTGGGAGGGTTCAAGCCCACCCCCACACTGACCCTGCACCAGACACACCATGTATGAACACCGCAGAACCCATGTGGGAGGGGGCTTGCTCCCGATTGCGCCCTTTCAGACACATCCTGCCAAAAGCATGTCCATCAATCCCAAGCCCCTCTATCTAGCCTCTCAAAACACACCCAGAAAGAGGCCAAGGAATGCCTGACTTACCCGCTTCACACCGCCTGCGCATCGGTCGATTCAGCGAACCGAACCGTATCTACCTCATCACCACCAACACCCACGAACGCATCCCGATATTCAAGAATTTCCATCTCGGTCGCTTGGTGGTCTGGCAGTTTCGATTAGCTCAGTACCAAGGGCTGGCTAACTCCCTGGCATGGGTGATCATGCCGGACCATTTCCATTGGCTGCTCGAACTGAAAAAAGGCTCGCTGGCGGACTTGATGTGCCAGGTGAAGTCCAAAAGCACCAGGACCGTTAATGGCGCAAGCGGACGCAAGGGGCGGCTTTGGCAGGAAAGTTTCCATGACCGGGCGCTGCGCCAGGAAGACGACTTGGTGAAAATGGCCCGGTATGTGGTGGCCAATCCATTGCGAGCGGGATTGGTTAGCCGGATTGGCGACTACCCGTTGTGGGATGCCATTTGGGTATAGACACAGTTCAACTGTGGGGGGGCTTGCTCCCACACTGATCCTGCGCCAGACACACAATGTATGAACACCGCAAAACCCATGTGGGAGGGGGCTTGCCCCCGATAGCAGTGGTTCAGCCAGCTTATCTGTAACTGACCCACCGCCATCGGGAGCAAGCCCCCTCCCACAGTTTTTAGCGCATTTCAGGCAGCCAACTTACCGCTGGCGATGGCTGCCGAGGCGGCCACCATCGCCCGCAACAACACCGCACACCCCGCCGCCAGGTCATCCGGTGCGGCGTTTTCGATTTCGTTGTGGCTGATGCCACCTTCGCACGGCACGAAGATCATCCCCGCCGGGCCGAGTTCGGCGACGAAAATCGCGTCGTGCCCTGCCCCGCTGACGATGTCCATGTTCGACAACCCCAACCCATTCGCGGCATCGCGCACAGCGTCCACACAGCCTTTGTCGAAATACAGCGGTGGGAAGTCGGCGGTGGGTTCCATTTCAAAACTCAACCCATGCTTGGCGCAGGTTTCGTCGATCACCTGGCGCACCTGGGCAATCATCGAATCCAATCGCGCCGGTTCCAGGTGACGGAAGTCCAGGGTCATGCGCACTTCACCCGGGATGACATTGCGTGAGCCCGGATAAGCCTGCAAGCAACCGACAGTGCCACAGGCATGCGGCTGATGCCCCAACGCCGCCGCATTCACCGCCGCGACCACCACCGCCGCGCCGACCAGGGCGTCCTTGCGCAGGTGCATCGGCGTCGGCCCCGCGTGGGCTTCCACGCCGCGCAGTGTCAGGTCGAACCACTTTTGCCCGAGGGCACCGAGCACCACGCCGATGGTTTTTTTCTGGTCCTCCAGAATCGGCCCCTGCTCGATATGCGCTTCGAAGTAAGCGCCGACTTTATGCCCACTCTCCCCCCGCGTCCCCGCGTAGCCAATCGCATTCAGCGCATCGCCTACGCTGACGCCAGCCGCATCGACCTTGGCGAGGGTATCGGCCAGGCTGAATTTCTCGGCAAACACCCCCGAGCCCATCATGCACGGCGGGAAGCGCGAGCCCTCTTCGTTGGTCCACACCACCACTTCCAGCGGCGCCTCGGTTTGCAGCTTGAGGTCGTTGAGGGTGCGCAGCACTTCCACACCGGCCAGCACGCCGAAGCACCCATCGAACTTGCCACCGGTGGGCTGGGTGTCGATATGGCTGCCGGTCATCACCGGTGGCAGGTCGGGATTGCGCCCCGGCCGGCGGGCGAAGATGTTGCCAATACCGTCGACGGTCACGCTGCACCCGGCCTCTTCGCACCATTGCACGAACAGGTCGCGGGCCTGGCGGTCGAGGTCGGTGAGGGCCAGGCGGCACACGCCGCCCTTGGGGGTGGCGCCGAGTTTGGCCAGGTCCATCAGCGACTGCCACAAACGGTCGCGGTTGATGTGCTGATGGGTCGATTGCAGAACGTCCAGGGCAGCGTTCATGGGGATCTCCTCAGGCTACATTTCTTATGGATTGACTCGGTCAATGGTGGGAGCCAGCTCCCACCTTGAGCGGGTTTACAACGAAGATTTAACGGCGACCGGGCTGACCCCGCGCCCGGCATTCAGGCCGCAATACAACACGCCGCCCAACGCCGAACCGGTAAACCAGCCATAGCTGTAGAACCAACTGAACGCATCGCTGCCCAACGACAACAGCGTCAGCACCACCGGCACGCCAAACGCAAGAAAGCCTTTCCAGTTCCACGCCGGGTACACGTCGTCACGGTACAAACCGGCCAGGTCCAATTGCTGTTTACGCGTAATGAAATAGTCCACCACCATGATCCCGGCGATCGGTCCCAGCAGGCTTGAATAACCGAGCAACCAGTTGGAATACACGGTTTCCAGGCTCACGTCGGAAACGATCAGCCCGAGTTTTTTCAGCAACTCGTGCCCCATCAACACCAACCCCACCAACCCGGTGAGAATCACCGCCGTGGTGCGGTTGATCAGCTTGGGCGCGATGTTCTGGAAGTCGTTGGTGGGCGACACGATGTTCGCCGCAGTATTGGTCGACAAGGTGGCGACGATGATCAACGCCATGGCCACGGCGACCCACACCGGGCTTTGGATATGCCCGATCAGCGTGACCGGGTCGGACACGCTGACGCCCACCAGTTTCACCGACGCCGCAGTCATGATCACGCCGAGGGCGGCGAACAGGAACATGGTCAACGGCAGGCCGAAAATCTGCCCGAGGATCTGGTCCTTCTGGCTCTTGGCGTAGCGGCTGAAGTCGGGAATGTTCAGCGACAAGGTGGCCCAGAAGCCCACCATCGCGGTCAGGCCGGCCATGAAGTAACCGGTCAGGCTCGCACCTTCGGGGCGTTTGGGCGGGATCGCCATCAACTCGCTGAGGGAAACGTTCGGCATCGCCCACACCAGCAGGCCAATGCCCACCGCCACCAGCAGCGGTGCCGACAAGGTTTCCAGGCGCTTGATCGACTCGGCGCCCCGCAGCACCACCCAGAGGTTCAGGGTCCAGAAGATCATGAAGCCGATCACTTCACCGGTGCCGCCCAAGGCCTTCCAACCCTCGAAAATCGAGCCCAGAAACAGGTGAATCGCCAACCCGCCGAACATCGTCTGGATACCAAACCAGCCACACGCCACCAGCGCCCGGATCAGACACGGCACGTTGGAGCCGAGAATGCCGAATGAAGAACGCAGCAACACCGGGAACGGGATGCCGTATTTGGTGCCGGGGAAGGCGTTGAGGGTCAGCGGGATCAACACCACGATATTGGCCAGGAGGATCGCCATCAGCGCCTCGCCCACCGACAAACCAAAGTACGCGGTGAGCACCCCGCCCAACGTGTAGGTGGGCACGCAGATCGACATGCCGACCCACAGCGCGGTGATGTGCCACTTGTTCCAGGTGCGTTCATGCACCTTGGTCGGTGCCATGTCGTGGTTGTAGCGAGGGCTGTCGAGGACGTCGGGGCCGGCGTCGAGTTCGTACAGGCCGTTGCGTTCAATGACTTGCGATCTGTTCTGTTGCATGGCCGCTCCACGGTTTTTTTCGAATTATTGTTGCTCACCTGCAAGGTCGGTGCAGGTGGCCGGAGTACCTCGTAAACAACATGACATCACGGGTCCGGCCAGCCGCCACTGCACTCAATAACCGTGCCGACAACCCAACCCGACCCCGCACCGCGTATATAACTCGCTGATGTTTATCAGCTTTATTTCAAACACCGATTAATCCTGCGGTACTTGCCGCGTGACACAGGCTGGATAACGCGAAAGTTGGCCGAACATTCAGGACTCAATCTGGTGCAACACAATTATTTTTATTTGCCGCCGCCGTCAAGTGGCAAGTCTCAAGCGCCTGATTTGCAATAAGAAATGTTACTCATACTGTAAACCTGTCAAGTGCGTCAAAATGGTGAGCGCTCGCTACATTTTGGTGATTTTTATTTTTTATTGTTTAAATTCAACTAGTTAAAAAGCAAATAGACGTAGGAAAAATCTTCTTGCTCATTCTAAAAACACCGGCTAGTTTCTATTCCTGTCACCCATGACAGGTTTTACAAACCTGCGCTGGAAAGAACTACAACACTTAGAACTGGCACAAGCCGGTCAAGCCTTGTGAGGAACTCGACATGTCGCTGTTGATCCGTGGCGCCACCATCATTACCCACGATGAAAGTTACCGCGCCGATGTTTTATGCGCAGACGGTCTAATTCGCGCGATTGGCACGGACCTGGACATTCCCGCTGGCACCGAAGTCCTCGATGGCAGCGGCCAATACTTGATGCCCGGCGGCATCGACCCGCACACCCATATGCAACTGCCCTTCATGGGCACCGTGGCCAGTGAGGATTTTTTCAGCGGCACAGCAGCGGGTCTGGCGGGCGGCACCACCTCGATCATCGACTTTGTGATTCCCAACCCGCAGCAATCCTTGCTCGAAGCCTTTCACCAATGGCGCGGCTGGGCGGAAAAGTCGGCGGCCGACTATGGCTTTCACGTGGCGATCACCTGGTGGAGCGAGCAGGTGCGCGAGGAGATGGCCGAGCTGGTCAGCCACCACGGCATCAACAGCTTCAAGCATTTCATGGCCTACAAGAACGCGATCATGGCGGCCGACGATACCTTGGTGGCCAGCTTCGAGCGCTGCCTGGAGCTGGGCGCGGTGCCCACCGTGCACGCAGAAAACGGCGAGCTGGTGTATCACCTGCAACGCAAGCTGATGGCCCAGGGCATCACCGGGCCGGAAGCGCACCCGCTGTCGCGTCCGTCCCAGGTCGAGGGTGAAGCGGCGAGCCGCGCGATTCGTATCGCCGAAACCATCGGCACGCCGTTGTACCTGGTGCATGTGTCCACCCAGGAAGCGCTGGATGAAATCACCTACGCCCGCGGCAAAGGCCAGGCGGTGTACGGCGAAGTACTCGCCGGCCACCTGCTGCTGGACGACAGCGTCTACCGTCACCCCGACTGGCAGACCGCCGCCGGCTACGTGATGAGCCCGCCGTTCCGCCCGCGCGGGCATCAGGAAGCGCTGTGGCGCGGCCTGCAATCGGGCAACCTGCACACCACCGCCACCGACCACTGCTGCTTCTGCGCTGAGCAAAAAGCCGCCGGCCGTGACGACTTCAGCAAGATCCCCAACGGCACCGCCGGTATCGAAGACCGCATGGCGTTGTTGTGGGACGAAGGGGTCAACACCGGGCGCCTGTCGATGCAGCAATTCGTCGCGCTGACCTCCACCAACACCGCGAAAATCTTCAACCTCTACCCACGCAAAGGCGCGGTCCGCGTCGGTGCCGACGCCGACCTGGTGCTGTGGGACCCCGAGGGCACGCGCACGATTTCCGCCAAGACCCACCACCAGAACGTCGACTTCAACATCTTCGAAGGCAAGACCGTGCGCGGCGTGCCGAGCCATACCATCAGCCAGGGCAAGCTGGTCTGGGCCGATGGCGACCTGCGCGCCGAACGCGGTGCCGGGCGGTATGTGGAACGGCCGACGTACCCGGCGGTGTTCGAGCAGTTGAGCAAGCGGGCTGAGCGCTCCAAGCCGGTTGCTGTGAACCGCTGAGAGCGCTATCGGGGGCAAGCCCCCTCCCACAATTGACCGCATGCTTTCAGACACAATGCGATCACTGTGGGAGGGGGCTTGCCCCCGATGAGGCCAGCCCAGGCAACAAAAATGCCCGCCAGAGGCAATCCAAAAAAACCGTGAGGCCCACACCGTGATCCAGACCCTGACCCACCTCCCCCATCCCCATGAAGACGGCGCCACCCTCGCCAGCCATTTCACCGACCTGGCGCCGCCTCTCAACGCCCGCCAGGCGCAATTGGAAGCCTCGCGCTGCCTGTATTGCTACGACGCGCCGTGCGTGAACGCGTGCCCCAGCGAGATCGACATCCCGTCGTTCATCCGCAACCTCCACACCGATAACGTGCAAGGCGCCGCGCAGAAGATTCTCTCGGCCAACATCCTCGGCGGCAGCTGCGCCCGGGTCTGCCCCACCGAGATCCTGTGCCAGCAAGCCTGCGTGCGTAACAACGCCGAAGAATGCGCCCCGGTGCTGATCGGCCTGTTGCAACGCTACGCCATCGACAACGCGCACTTCAGCGAACACCCGTTCCAGCGCGCCGCCACCACCGGCAAGCGCATCGCGGTGGTAGGCGCCGGGCCGGCCGGCCTGGCCTGCGCCCATCGCGCCGCGTTGCACGGCCACGATGTGGTGATCTTCGAAGCCCGGGAAAAAGCCGGTGGCCTGAATGAATACGGGATCGCCAAGTACAAGTTGGTGGATGATTTCGCGCAGCAGGAGCTGGATTTCCTCCTGCAGATCGGCGGTATCGAAATCCGCCACGGCCAGCGCCTGGGCGACAACCTGACCTTGAGCGAACTGCACCAGCACTTCGATGCGGTATTCCTCGGCCTCGGCCTGGCCGCCAGCAAGCAACTCGGCCTGCCCCATGAGGACGCCCCCGGCCTGCTCGCCGCCACCGATTACATCCGCGAACTGCGCCAGGCCGACGACCTGAGCCAACTGCCGCTGGCCGACCGCTGCATCGTGCTCGGCGCCGGCAATACCGCCATCGACATGGCCGTGCAAATGGCCCGCCTCGGTGCCCGCGACGTGAACCTGGTGTACCGCCGGGGCCTGGCAGACATGGGCGCCACCGGCCATGAGCAGGACATCGCCAAGGCCAATCAGGTACGCCTACTGACCTGGGCCCAACCGGAAGAAGTGCTGCTGGACGCTGAAGGCCACGTGCGCGGCATGCGTTTCGCACGCACACACATGGACAACGGGCGCCTGCAGTCCACCGGTGAGACCTTCGAACTGGCCGCCGACGCGATCTTCAAGGCCATCGGCCAAGGCTTCGACAACGCCGCGCTGCACGACCCGCTGGCGCAGCAACTGCAGCGGGTCGGCGCGCGCATCTTCGTCGACGAGCACCTGCGCACCAGCATCCCCGGCGTGTATGCCGGCGGCGATTGCGTCAGCCTCGGCCAGGACCTCACCGTCCAGGCGGTGCAACACGGCAAGCTGGCGGCAGAAGCCATGCACGCCCAACTCATGCTCAACGTGGAGGCTGCGTAATGGCCGATCTCTCGATTGTCTTCGCTGGTATCAAAGCCCCCAACCCGTTCTGGCTGGCCTCCGCGCCGCCCACCGACAAGGCCTACAACGTGGTCCGCGCGTTTGAAGCGGGCTGGGGTGGCGTGGTCTGGAAAACCCTCGGCGAAGACCCGGCGGCGGTCAACGTGTCGTCGCGTTACTCGGCGCACTATGGCGCTAACCGCGAAGTGCTGGGCATCAACAATATCGAACTGATCACCGACCGCTCCCTGGAGATCAACCTGCGCGAAATCACCCAGGTCAAAAAGGACTGGCCGGACCGCGCGTTGATCGTGTCGCTGATGGTGCCGTGCGTCGAAGAGTCCTGGAAAAACATCCTGCCCCTGGTGGAAGCCACCGGGTGCGACGGCATCGAGCTGAACTTCGGCTGCCCCCATGGCATGCCGGAACGCGGCATGGGCGCGGCGGTGGGCCAGGTGCCAGAGTATGTGGAACAGGTGACGCGCTGGTGCAAGACGTACTGCTCGCTGCCGGTGATCGTCAAGCTCACGCCGAACATCACCGACATTCGCGTGGCGGCGCGTGCGGCGTATCGCGGTGGGGCGGATGCGGTGTCGCTGATCAACACCATCAACTCCATCACCCGCGTGGATCTGGAGCGCATGGTCGCCCTGCCGACGGTCGGCACCCAGAGCACCCACGGCGGTTACTGCGGTTCAGCGGTGAAGCCGATCGCACTGAACATGGTCGCCGAAATCGCCCGCGACCCGCAGACCCACGGCCTGCCGATCTGCGGGATCGGCGGCATCGGCAACTGGCGCGATGCGGCGGAATTCGTCGCCCTCGGCTGCGGCGCCGTGCAGGTGTGTACGGCGGCGATGCTGCATGGCTTTCGCATCGTCGAAGAAATGAAGGACGGCCTGTCGCGCTGGATGGACAGTCAGGGTTACACCAGCCTGCAGGATTTCTCCGGGCGCGCAGTGGGCAATACCACGGACTGGAAGTACCTGGATATCAACTACCAGGTGATCGCCAAGATCGATCAGGCCGCCTGCATCGGCTGCGGGCGTTGCCATATTGCCTGTGAGGATACGTCGCACCAGGCCATCGCCAGCTTGAAACAGGCGGACGGCACGCATAAGTACGAGGTGATCGATGATGAGTGCGTGGGCTGCAACCTGTGCCAAATCACCTGCCCGGTGGCCGATTGCATCGAGATGGTGACGGTGGACACCGGCAAGCCGTTCTTGAATTGGACCCAGGACCCGCGTAATCCCTATCGGGAAGCGGTGTAGTCCTGTAGACCGCTATCGGGGGCAAGCCCCCTCCCACATTGAGCGCATTATGTCTGAAAAAATGCGATCCACTGTGGGAGGGGCTCGCCCCCGATGAGGCCCCCAACCTCACCACAAAACTCAAGGCTCAAGGCTCAAACAGTTGACCGCATTCTTTCAGACAAAATGCAGTCAATGTGGGAGGGGGCTTGCCCCCGATGAGGCCCCCAGCCTCACCACAAAACTCAAGCCTCAAACAGTTGACCGCATTCGTTCAGACAAAATGCAGTCAATGTGGGAGGGGGCTTGCCCCCGATGAGGCCCCCAACCTCACCACAAAACTCAAGCCTCAAACAGTTGACCGCATTCCTTCAGATAAAATGCAGTCAATGTGGGAGGGGGCTTGCCCCCGATGAGGCCCCCAGCCTCACCACAAAACTCAAGCCTCAAGGCTCCAACCCAATCCCGCGCAAAATCACACTGGTCACCGTCTGAATCGCCCTCTCGAACTGCATATCCGACAACGGCTGGTGATCGTTCAGAATCTTCACCTGATGATCAAAGTCGGCGTAGTGCTGGGTCGAGGCCCAGATCATATACAGCAGGCTCGCCGGCTCCACCGGCAGGATGCGTTTGTCTTCCACCCATTGGCGAATCTTCGCTTCCTTCATCTTGGCCCAGTCGTACAGGCTTTCATCCAACGCCTCACCGAGCGTCGGCGCGCCGTGCATGATTTCGTTGGCCCAGACCTTCGACCCATACGGCCGCGTGCGTGAGCGTTGCATCTTGGCGCGGATGTAGCTGCTGAGCACCACCCGCGGGTCATCGAAGGTTTCGAAGCTCAAGGCGTCCTGCTTCCACACTTCCAACAGGTCAAACAGCACCGCGCTGTACAGCTCGCTCTTGGTGGTGAAGTAGTAATGCAGGTTGGAGCGCGGCAGTTGCACTTCTGCGGCAATATCGGCCATGGCGGTGCTGCCATACCCCTTCTCGGCGAAGATCTTCTCCGCGGCCAGCAGGATTTTTTCGACGTTGACTCGACGGATTCCGATCTTGTGATTGCCCATAAGGGCTCCCTGACAAAGACATAACGGAAAGACTACCACCCGCTCTAGATCGGGGCGACAGGCGGAGCCGAAACTTCGTACACTGGCGCCCCTACCCATTGATTGGTGTTGCCTAATGTTGATCAAGAAAACCCTGACCACCGTCGCCCTGCTGGCCTCCCTGCTGGGCGCCTCGGCCGCGTTTGCCCATGCGCACCTCAAGAGCGCGACGCCTGCGGCAGACAGCAGCGTCACCGCACCGAAAGAGGTGCGCCTGAGCTTCAGCGAAGGCGTGGAGGCGACTTTTTCCAAGGTATCCCTGAGCAAGGACGGCACCGAAATCGCGATCAAGGGCCTGACAACCCCGGATGCCGACAAGAAAACCCTGGTGGTGACGCCCGCCGCTCCACTCGCGGCTGGCACCTACAAAGTGGTGTGGAACGCCGTCTCGGTCGACACCCACAAGAGCAACGGTGAATACAGCTTCAAGGTCGGCCAATAACCTATGGCGACGCTGCTGGTGCTGTGCCGCTTCCTGCATTTCATCGTCGTCTTGTTGATGTTCGGGGCCTGTGTGTTCAGGCCCTGGCTGATGGCCAATGAACCGCAGCCGGCGCTGGACCGGCAATTGCTGCGTATCAGCCGTGGCCTGGCCTGGCTGGGGCTCGGCTCCGGCGTGGCCTGGTTGCTGCTGATTACCGCCAGCATGGCCGGCAGCTGGGACGCCGCACTGCAACCGGCCACGGTGCAATTGGTGCTGGGCAAAACCTTTTTTGGCCAAGTGTGGCTCTGGCATCTGCTGCTCAACCTGTTGCTGCTGATCGCCTTGATCAAACCCTGGCCGGCGTTGCGCCTGCCCTTGCTCAGCCTGCTGCTGGCGACCCTCGCACCGGTCGGTCACGGCGCCATGCTCAACGGGCTCAGCGGGCAGTTGCTGATCCTCAACCAGGTCGTACACCTGGCGTGCGTGGGCGCCTGGCTTGGCGGTTTGCTGTTGCTGGTGTTGATCCTGCGCCAACCGCAACGCCAGGGGCTGGAGCCGATTTTGCGGCGCTTCAGCGGCGTGGGTTATGGCCTGGTCGCCGGCTTGCTGGTCACCGGGTTGATCAATGTTCGCGTACTGACCGGACAACTGTGGCCCACCCCGCTGTTCAACGGTTTCGCCCTGATTCTGCTGATCAAGGCAATGCTGGTGCTGGGCATGTTGGCCCTGGCGCTGCTGAACCGCTTGCGTATCGATCGCTGCGAACAGCGACTGGAGACCTTGAAGGCCAGTGTGATGGCTGAATGGTTACTAGGTGTTTCAGCGGTAGCCGCCGTCTCCCTCCTCGGCACCCTGCCGCCGATGGTCGTGGCTGGCTGAATCCATCGTCGGCACGATCCAGCTCCCTCCCTGGACTGCGGCCACTTTTGATCAGTCAAGCCTGGTCATCGTATAACTTCTGATTGACAAGCCACAAAAACCCCGCAAGTATCGCCCCAATGTTGTACGACGACGTATGACAAATAATAAAAACAACAAACAAAAGGGAGCGTCACTGTGCGTCAATTCGCCCGCAATTCCTCCTCGCGTCTCGGCCTTATCGGTCTCAGCAGCCTGGCTTTCACCCTGCCCCTCACCGCCCAGGCCGAAGGGTTTGTCGACGACGCCAAGGCCACGCTCAACGTGCGCAACGCCTTCTTCAACCGCAATTTCACCAACCCGTCCAACCCCCAGGCCAAGGCCGAAGAGTGGACGCAGAACTTCATCCTAGACGCCAAATCCGGCTACACCCGGGGCACCGTGGGGTTCGGGATTGACGTGCTGGGCCTGTATTCGCAAAAGCTCGACGGCGGCAAAGGCACCGCCGGCACCCAGTTGCTGCCGGTTCACAACGACGGGCGCCCCGCCGATAACTTCGGGCGCCTGGGCGTGGCGCTGAAAACCAAGCTGTCGAACACCGAATTGAAAGTCGGCGAATGGATGCCCGTGCTGCCGATCCTGCGCTCGGACGATGGCCGCTCCCTGCCGCAGACCTTCCAGGGCGGCCAGGTCACCTCCAATGAAATCGCCGGCCTGACCCTCTACGGCGGCCAGTTTCGCGGTAACAGCCCGCGCAACGATGCGAGCATGGAAGACATGTTCATGAACGGCAAAGCCGCCTTCACCTCAGACCGCTTCAACTTCGGCGGCGGCGAATACACCTTCAACGACAAGCGCACCCAGGTCGGCCTGTGGTACGCCGAACTGAGCGACATCTACCAGCAGCAGTACCTCAACCTGACCCACAGCCAGCCGCTGGGCGACTGGACCCTGGGCGCCAACCTCGGTTTCTTCAACGGCAAGGAAGACGGCAGCGCCCTGGCCGGCGACCTGGACAACAAAACCGCCTTCGCCCTGCTCTCGGCCAAGTACGGCGGCAACACCTTCTACGTCGGCCTGCAAAAACTCAGCGGTGACAGCGCATGGATGCGAGTCAACGGCACCAGCGGCGGCACCCTGGCCAACGACAGCTACAACGCCAGCTACGACAACGCCAAGGAAAAATCCTGGCAACTGCGCCATGACTTCAATTTCGTGGTGCTCGGCGTTCCGGGGCTGACCCTGATGAACCGCTACATCAGCGGCAGTAACGTCCACACCGGCACGATCACCGACGGCAAGGAATGGGGACGTGAATCGGAGCTGGCCTACACGGTGCAAAGCGGTGTACTGAAGAACCTCAACGTGCGCTGGCGCAACTCGACCATGCGGCGGGACTTTAGCAATAACGAATTTGATGAGAACCGGGTCTTCATCAGCTATCCGATTTCGTTGCTTTAAAAATCTAAAACCCGTGCACATCCATTGTGGGAGGGGCTTGCTCCCGATGGCTGTGGGTCAGTCACAGAGACATTACCTGATACACCGTCATCGGGAGCAAGCCCCTCCAACATTGACAACCTGAGACTCACTAACAATACTCCGGCATAGTCATACGACAACCTACAACAAAAACTGGAATCCAGATGACCGCCACTACCCCAACGCCCTTCAACCGCCTCCTCCTCACCGGTGCCGCCGGCGGCCTCGGCAATGTCCTGCGCGAACGCCTGCGGCCGTATGCCCAGGTGCTGCGCCTGTCGGATATCGCCGACATGGCCGCCGCCGGCGTCGATGAAGAAGTACACCCCTGCGACCTGTCCGACAAACAGGCGGTCCACCACTTGGTCGAAGGCGTCGACGCCATCCTGCATTTCGGCGGCGTTTCGGTAGAGCGCTCGTTCGAAGAAGTCCTCGGCGCCAATATCTGCGGGATTTTCCATATTTACGAAGCCGCGCGCCGCCATGGCGTCAAACGCGTGATCTTCGCCAGTTCCAATCATGTGATCGGTTTCTACCCACAAGGCGAACAACTCGATGCCCACTCGCCACGTCGCCCGGACAGCTACTACGGGCTGTCCAAGTCCTACGGCGAAGACATGGCCAGTTTCTACTTCGACCGCTACGGCATCGAGACCGTGAGCATCCGCATCGGCTCGTCGTTCGCCGAACCGCAGAACCGCCGGATGATGCACACCTGGCTGAGCTTCGACGACCTGACCCAACTGCTCGAACGCGCGCTGTACACGCCGAACGTCGGCCACACCGTGGTCTACGGCATGTCGGCCAACCTCGATACCTGGTGGGACAACCGCTACGCCGCGCACCTGGGCTTTACCCCAAAAGACAGCTCCGAAGGGTTCCGCGCCCAGGTCGAGGCCCTGCCGCCGCTCGCCGCCAATGACCCGGCCAAGGTCTACCAGGGCGGCGCTTTTTGCGCAGCGGGACCATTCGGTGACTGACGCCACACTCACCCAAGGGAATGAGTTGCCATGACTGCTGAGTTGATTGTCGACGCCCGCAATGCCGTGGGCGAATGCCCGGTGTGGGTGCCCGAAGAAAACGCCCTGTACTGGGTGGATATCCCCAACGGCGGGTTGCAACGCTGGAACGCCGCCACCGGCCATATCGACGCGTGGAAAGCCCCGCAGATGCTCGCCTGCATTGCCCGCACCGGTGCAGGCAACTGGGTCGCCGGGATGCAAAGCGGCTTTTTCCAGCTCACCGCGCACAACGACGGCAGCCTCGACACCACGCCGCTGGCCGAGGTCGCGCACCCGCGCGCGGGCATGCGCCTGAACGATGGGCGCTGTGATCGCCAGGGCCGTTTCTGGGCTGGCAGCATGGTCATGGATATGGGCGCGAATGCCGCCGCTGGCATCCTCTACCGTTACGCTTCGGGCGCCGCGCCGCATGCGCAGTTAGAGGGTTTTATCACCCTCAACGGCCTGGCCTTCAGCCCTGATGGCCGCACGCTGTACGTCTCGGACTCGCACCCGCTGGTGCAACAGATCTGGGCCTTCGACTACGACACCGAAACCGCTACGCCGAGCAACCGCCGCGTATTTGTCGACATGCAGCAACACCCAGGCCGCCCTGACGGCGCCGCTGTGGATGTCGACGGTTGCTACTGGATCTGCGCCAACGACGCCGGCCTGATCCACCGCTTCACCCCCGACGGCCGCCTGGACCGCTCCCTGAGCGTGCCGGTGAAAAAACCCAGCATGTGCGCCTTCGGCGGCAGTCGCCTGGACACTTTATTCGTCACCTCGATCCGTGACGACCCGAGTGAGCAGTCGCTGTCCGGCGGCGTGTTCGCCCTCAACCCTGGCGTCCAAGGACTGCCCGAACCGCACTTCACCCTCTAGCTGCATCGCTGTGCCTTGAATACAACAATAACAAGACAGGAGTGACCGCCCATGGACTTCAAACGCACCTTGCTCGCCGCCGCAGTCTTCACCCTCAGCAGCGCCGCCCACGCGCTGGAAATCAAATTCGCCGACGTCCACCCCGCCGGCTACCCCACCGTCGTGGCCGAAGAGAACATGGGCAAGGCCCTCACCAAAGCAAGCAACGGCGAACTGACCTTCAAATACTTCCCCGGCGGAGTCCTGGGTTCGGAAAAAGAAGTCGTCGAACAGGCCCAGGTCGGCGCGGTCCAAATGACCCGCGTCAGCCTCGGCATTGTCGGCCCGGTGGTGCCGGACGTGAACGTGTTCAATCTGCCGTTCGTATTCCGTGACCAGGCGCATATGCGCAAAGTCATCGATGGCGAGATCGGCGATGAAATACTCGCCAAGATCACCGACTCCGAATTCGGCCTGGTCGCCCTGGCCTGGATGGACGGCGGCACACGCAACCTCTACAGCAAAAAGCCGGTACGCAAAATCGAAGACCTCAAGGGCATGAAAATTCGCGTGCAAGGTAATCCCCTGTTCATCGACGCATTTAATGCGATGGGCGCCAACGGTATCGCCATGGACACCGGCGAAATTTTCAGTGCCTTGCAGACAGGCGTGATCGATGGCGCCGAAAACAACCCACCGACCCTGCTAGAACACAACCACTATCAAAACGCCAAGTACTACACCCTCACGGAGCACCTGATCCTGCCCGAACCGATCGTGATGTCGAAAATCACCTGGAACAAGCTCACCCCTGCGCAACAGGTCATGGTGAAAAACGCCGCCAAGGCCGCCCAGGCCGATGAGCGCGTGCTGTGGGATAAAAAATCCGCCAGCAGCGAGGAAAAACTCAAGGCGGCCGGCGTGGAGTTCATCCAAGTCGACAAAAAACCCTTCTACGACGCCACCGCAGCGGTTCGCGCCAAGTACGGCGCGCCTTTCGCCGACATCATCGCGCGCATCGACGCCGTTCAATAACCTGCCCTGCCTCTCGCATAAGGCCCGGCGCGGTCGGCATTGACGCGCCCGGTCACGGTGAACGCCATGAAGAATCGACTGCTGCGCATCAACGACCGTATCTACATGACCTGCATCTGGGTCGCCGGCCTCTCGGTCCTTGGGGTCGCGCTGATCATCCCCTGGGGCATCTTCGCCCGCTATATCCTCGGCACCGGCTCCAGTTGGCCGGAGCCCACCGCCATCCTGCTGATGCTGGTGTTCACCTTTATCGGCGCCGCCGCCAGCTACCGCGCCGGGGCGCATATGTCGGTGGCGATGGTCACCGACCGCCTGCCTGCACGCCAACGCCAGATCGTCGGCATCCTCTCGCAATTGCTCATGGGCACCATCTGCCTGTTCATGACCATTTGGGGCAGCAAACTGTGCCTGTCCACCTGGAACCAGTTCATGAGCGCCATCCCCACCCTGCGCGTGGGCATCACCTACATGCCGATCCCGATTGGCGGGTTGCTGACCCTGATCTTCGTGGTGGAAAAACTCCTGCTCGGTGACCAGAGCAACCGACGGGTCGTGCGCTTCGACCTGGTTGAAGAAAGCGAAGGGGCTGCCTGATATGGACGCATTGATTCTGTTGGGCAGCTTTATCGGCTTGATCCTGATCGGCATGCCGGTGGCCTATGCCCTGGGCCTGTCGGCGTTGATCGGCGCGTGGTGGATCGACATTCCGTACCAGGCCCTGATGATTCAGATCGCCGGCGGGGTGAACAAGTTTTCGCTGATGGCGATTCCGTTCTTCGTGCTGGCCGGCGCGATCATGGCCGAGGGCGGCATGTCGCGGCGGCTGGTTGCATTTGCCGGGGTGCTGGTGGGTTTTGTGCGCGGCGGCTTGTCGCTGGTGAACATCATGGCCTCGACGTTTTTCGGCGCAATCTCCGGCTCGTCGGTGGCCGACACCGCCTCGGTCGGTTCGGTGCTGATCCCGGAAATGGAACGCCGTGGCTACCCCCGCGAATTCGCCACGGCGGTGACCATCAGCGGTTCGGTACAGGCGCTGTTGACCCCGCCCAGCCACAACTCGGTGCTCTACTCCCTGGCGGCGGGCGGCACGGTGTCGATCGCCTCGCTGTTCATGGCCGGCGTGGTCCCGGGCCTGCTGATGAGCGCGTGCCTGATGGTGCTGTGCCTGATCTTCGCGAAGAAGCGCGACTACCCCAAGGGCGAAGTCATCCCGCTCAAGCAAGCGCTGAAAATCTGCGCCGACGCGCTGTGGGGCCTGATGGCCATGGTGATCATCCTCGGCGGCATTCTCTCCGGCATCTTCACCGCCACCGAGTCCGCCGCGATCGCCGTGCTGTGGGCGTTCTTCGTGACCATGTTCATCTACCGCGACTACCAATGGAACGAGCTGCCCAAGCTGATGCACCGCACGGTGCGCACCATTTCCATCGTGATGATCCTGATCGCCTTCGCGGCCAGCTTCGGCTACATCATGACCCTGATGCAGATCCCGGCGAAGATCACCACGCTGTTCCTGACCCTGTCGGACAACCGCTACGTGATCCTGATGTGCATCAACGTCATGCTGCTGTTGCTCGGCACGGTGATGGACATGGCGCCGCTGATCCTGATCCTCACGCCGATCCTGCTGCCGGTGGTGCTCGGCATCGGCGTCGACCCGATACACTTCGGCATGATCATGCTGGTCAACCTTGGCATCGGCCTGATCACCCCGCCGGTCGGCGCGGTGCTGTTCGTGGGAGCGGCGGTGGGCAAGGTGAGTATCGAGAAAACCGTGAAGGCGCTGCTGCCGTTTTATGGCGTGCTGTTTTTGGTGTTGATCGCGGTGACTTACATCCCAGCATTGTCGCTGTGGTTGCCAGGGCTGGTGCTGTGATGCTGATTGAACTGCAAGACCACCTGACCCACCTCACCCTCGCCCCGGCCGTGGGCGGCAGCATCGTCAACTGGCGCGTGCGCGCCAGCGGCCAGCCCCTGCTGCGGCCTAGCGATCAAGCGGCGCTGGACACCGGCCTGCCTGGCAAACTGGCCTGCTATCCCCTCGCGCCCTGGTCCAATCGCATCGCCAACGGCGGTTTCGACACGCCCGCGGGCTGGCTGGCACTCACGCCCAACAGCCTCACCGATCCGCTGCCGATTCACGGGTCGGCCTGGCAACAGGCGTGGCGCGTGGTCAGCCAGTCGGCGGATGAAGTGCTGCTTGCGTTGGAATGCGCCACGCCGTTCGCCTACCGCGCCGAGCAGCGGTTTCGACTGCGCAACGGTGAGCTGAGCATCGCCTTGCGCGTCACCCATCTGGCCGAACAGGCGGCGTGGCACGGCCTGGGGTTGCATCCCTACTTGCCGCGCCTGCCGGCCACGCGGTTGCAGGCCAAGGCGTCGCAGGTGTGGCTGAGCGATGCGTCCAAGCTACCCACGGGGTTGGCGGCGGTGCCGCACGCTTGGGACTTCCAGGCGTCGAAAAACCTCCCCGAGGGCCTGGTGGACAACGGTTTTTCCCAGTGGGACGGGCATTGCCGGATCGAACAGCCGGAGCTGGGTTATGCCCTGGAATGCCAGGCCACGGGCGCCGATTACTTCCTGCTGTACTGCCCGCCGGGGCTGGGGTTCTTTTGCATCGAGCCGGTGAGCCATCCGGTGAATGCCCATCACCTGCCGGGGCGGCCGGGGTTGAAATTGCTGGAACACAATCAGTCGGTCCAACTCAATTTCACCCTGAAATACATTCCAACTGTGGGAGGGGGCTTGCTCCCGATGGCGGTGGATCAGTCATGCATGTAGTGGCTGACACACTGCCATCGGGAGCAAGCCCCCTCCCACAGTTTTGATTTGTGTTGTATCAGTGGTGTCAGGGCGGACTGTTTTTCAGGCGGCCGGCCGTGTCGATACTGACGACAACCGACAACCCCGGCCGCAAGTGCTCGCTCTGCTCCTGGTCGGGATCAACGGTGATCCGCACCGGCAAACGCTGGGCGATCTTGACGAAGTTGCCGGTGGCGTTATCCGCCTGCAACAGGCTGAACTCCGAGCCGGTCGCCGGGGAAATATACTGCACCGTGCCGCGAAACTTGCGGTGGTCGAGCGCATCGACGGTGAACGTCACCGGCTGGCCAACCTGCACGTGGGCCATCTGGGTTTCTTTCATGTTGGCGATTACCCACAACTGCTTCGGCACCAGGGCCATCAACTGCGCGCCGGAGTTGACGTAAACGCCAAGGCGCACACCAATCTGCCCCAACTGGCCGTCACGCGGCGCAGTGACGCGGGTGTTGGACAAGTCGATCCGCGCCAGCTCCACCGCCGCTTCGGCACTGGCCACGGCGGCTTCCAGTGAACCGCGATTGACGATCACCGTCTGCAGGTCCTGACGCGCGATTTCCAGGCTGGCCTGGGCCTGCGCCACGGCGGCGAGGGTCTGGGCATTGGCGGCGCGGGTCACGTCCAGTTCGCGCTTGGACACTGAACCGTCGCTGATCAGCGCTTCATTGCGGCGCAGGTCGGCGGTGCTTTTGCGCGCCTGGGCCTGGCTGTCTACCCGCGCGGCCTGGCGCAGTTTGATAGTGGCTTCGGCGCTGTTGCGTTGCTGCACCACATTCGCCAGCGCGGCCTTTTGCACCGCCAGTTGCGCCAGGGCCTGGTCCAGGCGCTGCTTGTAGATGCGGTCATCCAGGCGCACCAGCAGGTCGCCGGCCTTGACGTACTGGAAGTCCTGCACCGGCACTTCGAACACATAGCCGCTGAGCTGCGGGCCAATGATCGTGACCTGGCCGCGCACCAGGGCGTTCTCGGTGGTTTCCACCGCGCTGCTGAACGGCGGCAATTGCCAGGCATACAGCACGATCAACACGCCGACGAGGGCAATCGCGGCAAAGCCCAGGGACGAGAGAATGCGCACCCCCGAGGAGCGCGGTTCGGTGACCGTGGCACCCGGTGGGGTGGCGCCTTCAGGGGTGGCGGCGATGGCGTTGGTGGTGGTCGTGGTGGTGGTCGGTTCGGTCATGAAGAAGCGCCGCTAGGTTGAACGGGAGTGGCCGCTTTGGTGGTGCTTAACAGCCACAGACTGCGGGTAAAGATCCAGAGCATGGTCAGGATCGCGACGATCGCGATCAGCATGAACACATCGTTGTAAGCCATCACATTCGCCTCACGGGTCGCCGCCGTGGCGAGGCTGCGAATGCCCATGAGGTTACGCAAGTCCGGGTCGGCGACGATACCGCCATAGGCCGCACCGCCGCTCTGCACCCGCGCGGCGACACGCGGATCGAGCAGGGTCAGGTGCTCGACGATCATGCTCGAATGAAACTTCTCGCGCACCACCTGGAACGTCCCGAGCAACGCCGCGCCAATCAGGCCGCCGAGGTTCTGGCAAATGCCGAACATCACCGAAAAACTCACCAGGTTGCGCGGGTTGGTCAATACGTTCTTGGTGCCCAGCACCATGGTCGGCCCGAGAAAAAACGTGCCGCCAAAGCCTAGCAGGAACTGGCTGATGTACAGGTTCTGCGGGCGAGTCAGGTTGCTGGAGAAACTGTCCATCACCGACCCGGTGGCCATCAGTGCCAGGGAAATGACCAGCGGCATCAGCAAGTGCGCCGGGTTGATCGTCAACGCACTGACCACCAGCCCGGCCACCGCGCCCGCCAACATCACCACGTACAGCGTGTGCATTTGCTGGTAGCTCATGTTCAACATCTGCATGAAGCCCACCGCGCCGGTGGACTGCTCCGACAGCACCATGCGAATCAGGATCACCGCCAGCGCCAGGCGAATCATGGTGCCGCTGCCCAGCCAGCGGGTCATCAGCAGCGGGTTGGCGCGGTTATGCTCAATCGCCAGGCCGGTCATGATCAGCACCAGCGAACAGGCCGACGCCACACCGATCCACGGCGCTTCGAGCCACCAGTCGATCCGCCCGAGGGACAACACCGCGCAGAGCAGCGCCACCCCGCTGGCGAGGATGGCGAAGGTGAGAAAGTCGAGTTTTTCAAAGGTCTTGAAGCGGTCGCCAGGTGGCAACTTGAGCAGGAACACGCAGCCCAGGCAGATCAGCGCCATGCCCAGCTCAAACAGGTACAGGCCACGCCATTCGGCAATTTGCAGCAAATCTTCGGAAAACAGCCGCGCCAACGGCAACGCCAACTGCGCGGTGCCCAGGCCCAGCACCAAGGCTTTCAAGCGCCACTTGGCCGGGAACGCCTGGATCATGTAGTACAACCCCAGGGAACTGAGCGCCGCGCCGACCATCCCGTGAGCGGCGCGCACGGCGATGGCGGAGTTGAGGTCGTTGACGAACAAGTGGCCGAAAGTCACCAGCGCATACAGCACCAGGAACACCTCGGTAAACGCACGCAGGCCGAATTGCTGGCGGAACTTCACCAAGAGCAGGTTCATGCACACGTTGGTCATGACGTAGGCGGCGGGCAGCCAGGCCATTTCCGCCGTGGTCGCGCCGAGGGCGCCTTGCAGGTATTGCAGGTTGGCGATTACCAACGAGTTGCCGAGGCCGCCGGTGATTGCGACCAGGACGCCGACCAGTGCATACAGCCAGCGTTTGTGGGTGGGGTGCAGCGGCGTCGACGGCGAGCCCGGCAGGGCCGGACGCTCGTGGGGTTGCCAGGTGCGGGGGGTGTAGTTGTCCATTCAGTGACCTTGATGAGCCGACACGCAAGGTCGGTGACTCCATTACTCAGGGAGTAGTAAACCTGAGCGGCGTTCATCTTGCCATGTTGAGGGGGCAATTGATTCCTGGAGCGGGCGTGGTCAAGTGTGGGGGTTGGCGGTGATGGCGGCCTCTGGGCCGACCGGCTTTTTGGGTTGAGTTGAGTTGGGTTGAGTACATATCCGTTTTTTCGGTAACGGCGGCTTAGGGTTCCGCTCTTACAGCGGGTCACTTTGGAAAAGCCCCAAAGTAACCAAAGGGCTCTTGCCCCACCACTCGGCACCTCGCTCAGGCTCGGTGTGCCCGAACGCAGGCTTGAATCCGTGGGTAACCCGGCAGGACGCCGGGTTAGCCGTCCTGGGCCATGGATGGCCCATGACGGCGGCCCACGGATTCAAGCCTGCGTTCGGGCACACCGAGCCTAGGCGAGGTGC
>NZ_JAFCVO010000015.1:0-131412 GCF_049897085.1 Pseudomonas sp. PSPC3-2 | reverse complement strand
AGTTGGAAGGAATAAACAATCGAATAAAGGTGATCAAGCGTATGGCGTATGGTTACCGGGATAGCGAATTCTTTTTCATGAAGATCAAGAGCGTCTTTCCCGGTAATCCGTGAAGAACCTATAAAAAGCCATACGACACGTACATTGATCACTATTGGGACACGAACCGAAAAGCATATCCGACGCGTATAAAGTTTAATTTCTTACACGCCGCCAGCCAGCAATATCACCATCACTCCCTAAGCAAGGAAGACCTGCGCCTCGCTGAGCGGGCAGCCGCAACGCCACACGGCAAATCATTCGCACAACTCACACCTGACGATCTCAACACGCCCTACCAGCCAGACCCTGACCTGGAAATAAAACTCCTCAGTTACAGCTGTGCCCAGTCTTCAGACGTATTCTATGTTCGAGACAAGAAAACCCAGAGAACGCTGCTCTTCATGCCAGGCAACGCCCCTAAAATCATTCCGTCCGACTCACCCAAAGAAATGAATAAGTGGCTCGGCGCACACATTGCCGACCCCAATAATGAACACTCATTTTTAAGTCATTTCCTTATGGACGACGCACCCAGCACCCTGTTTTATGGCGGCATTCAAAAGCGCTTGCAGATCCACCAACACCTGGCAAAAGAACAAGGTGCCGCTGCTTACTACGAACGGCTCCACGCTTGGAAAGAGGGCGGCATGTTCGCCGGAAAGACAGTGGACGACCCCTTCAAGGAAACGCAGAAACGCACCGAGTCTGCCACTCGATCAGACGCGTACTATCAATTCGTGCTCAATACAGACCATACAAAAAACACCGTCATCAAAGCGTTGGGGTATCTGAGTTTGGGCACCACAGTGCTCGCGCCACTAGGGTTCGCATTTCCCCCTGTAGGTTATTTACTGACCGCCGTCTCGTTAGCGGCGGGATTGGGGCGGGTAGGTATCGGAATAGATGACACTGTCAATAACCGGCCGGGGGACCTGATCGCATACTCGACGGAGCCTGGCGAACCGTGACGCCCATCGCGACAAGTGCACTTGGCAACGCCGCGGCGCCCTTCGCCAACGCGGTTAAAAACTTTTCACTCAAACCATGACGCACGGATTGAATTCATACCGACATAAATATGGCCGCAGTGGCAGAATCCTGCTTTTGCGGCCAATAAACTCATAGGACTGCCATGCAATTGATCACGACCAACCTGATCGTCAACCCATGTGACGACGAAGAAGACAACATGGCCATGCTCTGCTGCCACGGTCAAAGCGGCGAGATGTTCATGCTGACCCGCTACCCCGATGAAGATGAAGTGGAGCTGACCTGGGATTACGAGCCGTCAACCCTGGATGGGCTGAAGGTCACGCTGAGTGACACGACGTTACGGGTAGAGCTGGCAGCGGGTGATGCCGACGCAATGGGTGGCAAGGATCACCTGGAGATCACCCACGCCACAGCCGCATCGGACCTGGCCGAGGTGGAGGAAACCTTGCAAAACATCCTCAAAGGCACTGGCACCTACGTCCGGGCGTGATTACCTCCCACACAAAATTCCTACAGGTTTTGCCAAAAATACTCGTTACGCCGTTAGTCGCCACCCCCCTCGATGCATTAAAGTAAGCCTCCCAAGCCCGGCGTTGCTTCTCGACCACCGGGCTCATCTCTCCAGGAACCGTCATCGATGGAACATCGTGAAGCGCTGCTTGCGCTGCGAACTTTTCTTTCTACGCAGATTCTCGGCCAGGAAAAACTCATCGATCGCCTGTTGATCGCCTTGCTTGCCGACGGCCATATGCTGGTAGAAGGCGCGCCGGGCCTGGCCAAGACCAAGGCCATCAAGGAGTTGGCCGAAGGCATTGAAGCGCAGTTCCATCGTATCCAGTTCACCCCCGACCTGTTGCCCGCCGACATCACCGGTACCGAGATCTATCGCCCCGAAACCGGCAGTTTCGTGTTCCAGCAAGGACCGATCTTTCACAACCTGGTGCTGGCGGACGAAATCAACCGCGCCCCGGCCAAGGTGCAGTCGGCCTTGCTCGAAGCCATGGCCGAGCGCCAGGTCAGTGTGGGCCGCAGTACTTACGAGCTGTCGCCGCTGTTTTTGGTGATGGCCACGCAAAACCCCATCGAGCAGGAAGGCACCTACCCGCTGCCCGAAGCCCAGCTCGACCGTTTCCTGATGCACGTCAAGATCGGTTTCCCGGACGCTGCCGTGGAGCGGCGCATCCTGCAGCAGGCCCGTGGCGAGGCGCTCAATGGCGAAACCAAGCCCGAGCGCCGCGTCAGCCAGCAGGCGATCTTTGCCGCTCGCAAGGAAATCCTCGGGCTGTACATGGCCGATGCGGTGGAGGAATACCTGGTGCAACTGGTCATGGCCACACGCACCCCAGCCAAATTCGACCCGGAAATGGCCGAGTGGATTGCCTACGGCGCCAGCCCACGCGGCTCGATCGCCCTTGACCGCTGCGCCCGTGCCCATGCCTGGCTGGCCGGGCGAGACTTCGTCAGCCCGGAAGATATCCAGGCGGTGCTGTTCGACGTGCTACGCCATCGCATCATTCTATCGTTCGAGGCCGAAGCCGCCGGGATTGACCAGGACCGCGTCGTGCAACGCATTCTCGACGTCGTTGCCGTCGCTTGAAATCGATAAACGCAAGCTTGGGAATCCGCGTCACGCTCGGCGAATTGATTGAGATGCGCCACCGCGTGCGCGAAGTGCAGCTGTTTTCCACGCCGAGCCAACGCAGCCCACTGATCGGCCTGCACCACTCCAAGCTGCGCGGGCGTGGAGTCGACTTCGACCAGGTACGCGTCTACCAGGCCGGCGACGATGTGCGCACCATCGACTGGCGCGTGACTGCGCGCACCCAGGAGCCGCACACCAAGCTGTTCCACGAAGAGCGCGAACGCCCGATTTTCATCATGGTCGAGCAAAGCTGCCGCTTGTTTTTCGGTTCAGGACAGATGTTCAAGTCGGTGCTCGCAGCCCAGGCGGCCAGCCTGATCGGCTGGGCGGCGCTGGGGCATAACGACCGTGTCGGCGGGCTGGTCTTCGGCGACAACGAGCACTACGAAATCAAACCGCGACGCAGCAAGCAAAGCCTGCTGCAACTGCTCAACCGCCTGGTACGGGTCAACCAGAGCCTGAACACCGAAAGCAGCCCCGAAACCGACGCCTTGGGCATGGCCCTGCGCCGTGGCCGTGAAGTGCTGCGCCCGGGCAGCCTGGTGATCGTGATCTGCGACGAGCGCGCACTGACCGAAGGCGCCGAACAACAACTGAGCCTGCTGTCACGCCACTGCGACCTGCTGCTGTTGCCGATCTCCGACCCGCTCGACCATGCCCTACCCGCCGCCGGGCTGCTGCGCTTTGCCGAACGCGGCGCGCAACTGGAACTGGACACACTGAACGTCGATTTGCGCCAGGCCTACAAGGCCCAGGCCGAAGCGCGTATCGCACGCTGGGAGCTGCTCGCGCAGAAACTGCGGGTATTGCTGATGCCCTTGAGCACCCAGAGCGAAATGGTCGAGCAACTGCGCGAATACCTCAACTCGCAACGCCCGGGTAAAAAGCAATGAGCAGCCTCGACCAACTGCAACCGCTGATCGCCCCGCCTGCGATCGGCTTCTGGCCGCCCGCGCCAGGCTGGTGGCTGTTACTGCTGGTGATCCCGCTGCTGGGCTGGGGCGTGTGGTCGCTGCGCCGTTTCCTGCCCACGCGGCGCCCGGTGTCCCGCGCCGAACAACCGCTGGACCCGCTGCGCATCACCGCCCTGGCCGAACTGGCCCTGATGCCCAAACCCTACGACGGCGCGCCGGCCGGCGCCTGGTTGCAGCAACTTAATGGCTTGCTCAAGCGCCTATGCCGCAACGACTACCCCTACAGCCAGAGCCACACCCTCAACGGCCGCAAATGGCTGGCGTTTCTCGATAACCGCTGCCCCGCCGCCGGCCTCACGCGCTGGATGGTGCTGGTGGAAGGCGCCTATAAGCCCGAATGCAAACTCGACGACAAAGCCATCGCCGGCCTGACCCAGGCGGTCGACACCTGGATTCGCAAACATGTTTGAGTTCGCCTGGCCGTGGATCTTCGCCCTGTTGCCACTCCCCTGGTTGATGCGCCTGCTGCTGCCGGCAGCCGACAGCGGTGAGCCAGCGCTGAAAGTCAGCTACCTCAGCGACCTCGAAGGCCTGGCGGGCCGCCGCGCCCGCTCGAACCTGCCGGGCTGGCGGCAACAGGCGCCTTTCGTCGTGCTGTGGCTGCTGCTGTTGAGCGCCGCCGCCCGCCCGGAATGGCTCGGTGAACCGCTGCCGATTGCCGCCAGTGGCCGCGATTTGCTGGTGGCCGTGGACGTGTCCGGCTCCATGGATTTCCCCGACATGCACTGGGAGGACGACGACGTCAGCCGCCTGACCTTGGTCAAGCACCTGCTCGGCGATTTTCTTGAAGGGCGCGAAGGCGATCGTGTCGGCCTGATCCTGTTCGGCAGCCAAGCGTACCTGCAAGCGCCGCTGACCTTCGACCGCCGCACGGTACGCACCTGGCTCGATGAAGCGCGCATCGGCATTGCCGGCAAGAACACCGCCATCGGTGACGCCATCGGCCTGGCCTTGAAACGCCTGCGCCAGCGCCCGGCGCAAAGCCGTGTGCTGATCCTGGTGACGGACGGCGCCAACAACGGTGGCCGGATCGACCCACTGACCGCCGCGCGCCTGGCCGCTGAAGAAGGGGTGAAGATCTACCCGATCGGTATAGGCGCCGATCCTGAACAAACCGGCTCCCTCGGCATTCTGGGCGTCAACCCGAGCCTGGATCTCGACGAGCCGGCGCTCAAGGCTATCGCCGAGGCTACCGGCGGCCGCTACTTCCGTGCCCGCGATGGCGCAGAGCTGCAAGCGGTCAAGGAGACCCTCGACCAACTCGAACCCGTCGAACAGCAACCCACCCAGGCCCGCCCGGCGCAGGCGCTGTACAGCGCCCCCCTGGCATTGGCGCTGATCCTCAGCCTGTTGCTGGTGGTGCAGGAGCGCTGGCCGAACAACGCTCTGCAACGGCTGTTCAATAAACTGTCGAGCAAGGGGCATTTTCTGCAACAGCACCCTGAATGGCGCCAGCGCCTCAAACGCCTGCGTTTGCGGAGGCGTCGATGATGGACCTGTGGCCGCACTGGTTCCGTCCCTGGTGGCTGTTGCTGCTGCCGCTGCTCGGCTGGTTGCTGTGGCAACTCTGGCATCGACAAAAACGCGCCGGGCGCTGGCAGATGATCCTGCCGCCGGCGTTCCATGCCGTGCTGCTCAGCGGTGGCAACGGGCGCGAAAGCAAATCGCCGTGGGTAATCCTCGGTATCGCCTGGCTGCTGGCGGTGCTGGCCTTGCTCGGCCCTAGTTGGCAGCGGGTGGAACAGACCAGCCAGAAGCCTTCCGATCCGCTGGTGGTGCTGCTCGAACTGACCCCGCAAATGCTCGCCACCGACAGCCCGCCCAGCCGCCTGGAACAGGCGCGGCGTAAGCTGTATGACTTGTTGCAGGCGCGCAGCGACGCACAAACCGCCATCGTCGTGTATGCCGGCAGCGCCCACACCCTGGTGCCGCTGTCGGACGACCTGGCCACCAGCCGCAATCTGCTCGAAGCGCTACGCCCCTCGTTGATGCCTGAACCCGGCCACCGTGCCGACCTGGCCGTGGAGAAAGCCCTGGACCTGCTCAAGCACGGCGGCCTCGGCCAGGGCCGGTTGTTGCTGATCGGCTCATCGCTGTCCAAGCAGGAGCGCCAGGGCATCCGCTTGCTGCTGCAAGGCGGCCAGGCGCCAAGCCTGTCGATCCTCGGCATCGGCAGTCGCGAAGGCACCCCGGTGACCCTGGAGAGCGGCGAGTTCCTCAAGGACGAACAGGGTGCAATCCTAGTACCGCGCCTCGACAGCCCGACCCTCAAAGCCTTCGCCGACGAAATGGGCGGCCGCTACCGTGCCGCGCGCCTGGACGACAAGGACCTGCGCCAACTCGGCATGCTCGACGCACCGCAAGCCCTGCGCAACGACGGCCAACTGCTGCACCTCGACACCTGGGCCGACCAGGGTTACTGGCTGCTGCTGCCGCTGTTGCTGCTGGCGGCCTGCGCCGGGCGCCGTGGCTGGCTGTTCTGCCTGCCATTGCTGCTATTGGGCGTGCCGCAACCGAGCTATGCCTTCGAACTCCAGGACCTGTGGCTGCGCCCCGACCAGCAAGGCCAGTACCTGCTGAAGAAAAAACGCCCCGCCGAAGCCGCCGAACACTTCAAAGACCCACAATGGCAAGGCGTAGCGCTGTACGAGGCAGGTAACTACGCCGAGGCCATCAAGCGCTTTGCCGAGGGCAGCGACGCCTACGCCCACTACAATCGCGGCAACGCGCTGGCCAGGTCCGGTGAACTGGAAGCGGCCATCGACGCCTACGAGCAGGCGCTGGAAGCCCAGCCTGATCTGCTGCCGGCCCTGAAAAACAAGGCACTGGTGGAAAGCCTGATACAGCAACAGGCGCAGCCCGAGTCGACCAAGCCTGCAAAAAACGAAGATGACGAAACCACCCAACCCGGCCAAACTGCGCAACCGGGCACCAGCGGGCAAAGTGCCACGAGTGGCGAGCCATCGTCCCCCAGCCAGGGCGAGGCCGGCACCGGCGATACCCAGGCCGGCGCCACGCCACAAGCGGGCGGCAATGACGTGCCAGGCAGCGAACTGGGGGATGAGCAAACCACCACCCCGCCGCTGCGCCCGAGCGACGCCAGCCTGGACGGTGAACATCGCCAGGCCCTGGAACAATGGCTGCAGGAGATCCCGGACAACCCCGGCGAACTGCTGCGCCGCAAATTCTGGTACGAACAGCAACAGCATCAGGACAAGACTCGATGAGCCGCCGCACCACCCTTCTGCTTCTGCTCGCGCTATCGGCAGGCCACGCCCAGGCGGCGAACCTGGTCGCGAGCGTCGACCGCAGCCGCCTCAACGCCGGGGAAACGGTGGAACTGACGGTGGAATCCAGCGACGTCACCCAGTTCGGCAAACCTGACCTGTCGCCGCTGGATGCGCAGTTCGAAGTCAGCGGCACCCGCCAGATCAACCAACTCACCACCCTCGGCGGCGATAACCACGCCACCACGCGCTGGATCATCACGCTGCTGCCAAAGGAAAACGGCACCGTGGTGATCCCGCCGTTGCAAGTGGGTGAATACACAACCCAGCCGATCAGCCTGCAAGTGTTGGAAACCACCAGCCAGGACACCAACGCCGAACTCGCGCCGGTGTTCGTCGAGTCCAACCTCGACCAGAACAGCGTGTACGTTCAAGCCCAGACACTGTTGACGGTACGCGTGTATCACTCGGTGTCGCTGTACGACGACAGCAGCCTCACACCGCTGCAGATTCCCGATGCGCGTATCGAGCAACTGGGCGAATCGCGCACCTACGAGAAAGTCATCAACAGCATTCGCCATGGCGTGATCGAAACCCGCTACGCGATCTACCCGCAGCACAGCGGCAGCCTGACGATTGCGGCGCAAACCTTCAGCGCAACCTTGGTGGAATCGCGCCCGCCGCAGGAGAACACGCTGCAAGGCACCAAGCCGGGCAAGCTGATTCACGTCAGCACCGCGCCCATCGAGTTGACGGTCAAACCCAAGCCCGAGTTGTATCCCGCCGATGCGCCGTGGCTACCGGCACGCAGCCTGACCCTGAGCGAAAACTGGAACCCCGAGCCGGACCACGTGCAGATCGGCGATTCCCTGACCCGCAGCTTGACGGTCAAGGCCGAAGGCCTGTCCAGCGCACAACTGCCGGGGCTGCCGAGCGCCGAGATCAATGGCCTGCGCCGCTACCCGGACCAACCGGTACTCGGCAACCAGAACAACGACCGTGGCCTGATCGGCAGCCGTGAAGACCGCGAAGCGCTGGTACCCACCCGCGCCGGCGCCCTGGAATTGCCGGCGGTGGAAGTGGTGTGGTGGAACACCCATGAAGACCACCTCGAACGCACCAGCCTGCCCGCCCGCACCCTGCAAGTGGCGAATAACCCGAGCCTGGTGGTGGACACGCCTGCCACACCGACCGTCATCACCGCCCCCGACGATAGCCGCCTGTGGCTGTGGCAACTGAGCACCCTGATCCTCGCCTGCACTACATTGCTGGGTTTCGGCCTGTGGTGGCATGCGCGTCGCCAACCGGCGGTGCAGCGCGCCGCACAAACCGGCCCAAGCCCGCGCACCCTGCTCGACGACCTCAAGCGCGCGACCCAGGCCAACGACCCCCAGGCCACCCGCCAGGCCCTGGACGCCTGGGCCCGGCAACAACCAGAAACCCTGGCCGACATGGCAGCGCGCTTCGTGCCGCTGTCCGACGCGCTGGACGGCCTGAACGGCGCGCTGTACAGCGAAAGCGGCCACTACTGGCTGGGTGAAGAACTGTGGCGCGCGGTAAAAGCCATCCCGATGGCCGAACGCGCGCAAGACCCGGCCACCGATACCACCAGCTTGCCGCCGCTGTATCCCAAATAGCCGATCTGATACGTCACGAATCGAGAGTCGGGCCGGGTGGTGGGCCAGTCAACACTGAGCAAGCGGACCCACCGCCACCCCGATAGCGGTGTATCAGTCAATTATGATGTCGGCTGACACGCCGCCATCGGGGGCAAGCCCCCTCCCACACTGGATCTGCGTCGCCTGATCGGCATGGCCCGAACCCTGCCTGACCGCGCCCCGGATTGCCTGCCAGCCAAGACATAACGCACACCGCGCCCCCCTGTGGGAGGGGGCTTGCCCCCGATAGCGGTGTATCAGTCAATTAGATGTCGGCTGACATGCCGCCATCGGGGGCAAGCCCCTCCCACACTGGATCTGCGTCGTCTGGAGCAGCCCGCTCGCAATACAGGTAAACTGCCCTCCTTTTCATCTTCTCCACGGAGCTCGCCTTGCGTCTGTTTCACACCTCCGACTGGCACCTTGGGCAAAACCTGCATGGCCAGGAACGCGACTTCGAACACGCCTGTTTCCTCGAGTGGCTGCTGCGCCAGCTCGGCGCGCACACGCCGGATGTGCTGTTGATCGCCGGCGATATCTTCGACACAGTCAACCCGCCGCTCAAAGCCCAGGAGCGCCTGTACGATTTCATCATCAGCGCCCACGAACAAAACCCCGCTCTCACGATTGTGATGATCGCCGGCAACCACGACTCCGGCTCGCGCATCGAATTGCCCGCACCGTTGATGCGCCGCTTGCGTACCCACGCCTTGGGCCGGGTGTTGTGGCTGGATGACGGGCAACTGGACGCCGAGCGGTTGCTGATCCCGCTGCCCGGCGCCGACGGCAAGATCGCCGCCTGGTGCCTGGCGCTGCCATTCCTGCGCCCGGCGGAAGTCACCGGCGCGCAGTTGGGCGACGATTACCTGCGCGGTATCGGCCAGGTGCATGAATGGCTGATTGCCGCAGCCAACGCCAAACGCGAGCCGGGCCAGGCGCTGGTTGCCATCAGCCACGCGCACATGGCCGGCGGTTCGGTGTCGGAGGACTCCGAGCGCAGCCTGATCATCGGCAATGCCGAAGCGCTGCCCGCCAGCCTGTTCGATGCCAGCGTCAGCTATGTAGCCCTCGGCCATCTGCACAAGCCGCAGCGGGTCAACGGCGAAGAACGCATTCGCTACAGCGGCTCGCCGATCCCGTTGTCGTTTTCCGAAATCGGCTACCAACACCAGATTCTCGACGTGACCTTCGACGGCGAAGCCCTGGTCAACGTCGAACCGCGCCTGATCCCTCGTTCGGTCAACCTGCAACGCCTGGAAGCCGCGCCCCTGGCCGACATCCTCAAGCAGCTCGATGACTTGCCCGACATCGACCTGCTCGCCGAAACCCAGCGCCAGCCCTGGCTGGAAGTGCGGGTACGCCTCGACGAACCGCAGCCCGACCTGCGCCAGCAAATCGAAACCGCCCTGCAAGGCAAAGCCGTGCGCCTGGTGCGCATCGCCGCCGAGTACGCCGGCAAACGCGGCAGCGACGACTCGAACGACGAGCGCTTGATCGAACTCGACCAGCTAACCCCTCAGGAGCTGTTCAGCCGCGCCTGGCAGGACAACTACGGCAGTGAAGTGGATGAACAGACCTTGAAGGATTTCGCGGTGCTGCTCCAGGAAGTGCAACAGGAGGGCGAACAGCCATGAAGATCCTCGCCATCCGCCTGAAAAACCTCGCCTCCCTGGCCGGCCCGTTTGAGATCGACTTTACCGCCGAGCCCCTGGCCAGTGCCGGTTTGTTCGCGATTACCGGGCCGACCGGCGCGGGCAAAAGCACCCTGCTCGACGCGCTGTGCCTGGCGCTGTTTGGTGCCGTGCCGCGCCTGGGCGATACCGGCCAGGCCAAGATGCCCGACGCCGACAGCGATATTTCCATCGGCGACCCGCGCACACTGCTGCGTCGCGGCACCGGCGGTGGTTATGCCGAGGTGGATTTTGTCGGCGTCAACGGCCGCCGCTACCGGGCGCGCTGGGAAGCCAACCGCGCCCGCGACAAAGCCAGCGGCAAGTTGCAGAACAGCCGGCAGAGCCTGATCGACCTGGACAGCGACCAACTGCTGGCGAGCCAGAAAACCGAATACAAGACCCAACTGGAATTGGCCCTGGGCCTGAACTTCGAGCAGTTCACCCGTGCTGTGTTGCTGGCGCAAAGCGAGTTCAGCGCCTTCCTCAAGGCCAACGACAACGAGCGCAGCGAACTGCTCGAAAAGCTCACCGACACCGCGCTCTACACCCTGCTCGGCCGTCGCGCGTTCGACAAGGCCAAGGACGCCAAGGACGCCCACAAACAACTGCAGGACCAGGCCACCGGCGTGGTGCCCCTGGCCCCGGAGGCCCGCGCCGAACTGGACCAACAGTTGGCCCAGGCGCAACAACAGCTCAAGACCGAGCAAGCCCAGCTCAAGCAACTGGAGCTGCAGCACACCTGGCTCAAGGAACTGCGCGAATGGCAGGAGCGCAAGCTCAGCGCCGTCGAACAGTTACAGCAAGCCCAGCAACACTGGGACAGCCAAGGTCCACAGCGCGAAGACTTGAGCCGCCTGGAACAGTTGGCACCGCAGCGCCATCAATTCGCACGCCAGGCGGAACTCGACACCGTGCTTACGCCGCTGGCGGCGCACATTCAAGCGCATATCGAGCAGCAAACCGATCTGCATGAGCGCCAGGAACACGCCCAACAGCAGCAGGCATCCGCCCAAACGGCGCTGGCAGCGGCCCTGAAAGATCAGGCCGACGCCGTGCCTTTGCTGCGCCAGGCCTTCGAGGAACAGAACACCCTCGCCCACTTGACCAAGGAACTGGCCAAGCGCAGCGAGGACCAGCAACAGCACGAAACGGCCTGCGCCGAAGGTCAGGCCTTACTCAAGGGCTTGCAGGAAAAGCACAGCCACGTCGCCGAGCGCCTGCAACGCCTGGCCACCGGCCTGGAACGCAGCGCCGCCCTCGCGCCGTTGAGCGAGGCCTGGAACGCCTACCGCGACCGCCTGCAACAATTGATGCTGATCGGCAATCGCCTGAACAAGGGCCAGGCCGAACTGCCGCAGCTTGAACAGCGCGCCACCGCCGCCGCCGAGAAGTTCGCCCAACAACGCGACGCCCTCGACCTGCTGTACCAGGAAGCCGGGGCCGAGCCTCACGCCGTCGCCGAACAGATCCAGTTGCTTGCCAGCCTGCTGCAAGACAATCGCAAGCAGCAACGCGCCTTTGAAGACCTGACCCGGCTGTGGGACAGCCAGCAACAGCTGGACGAGCAAGCGGCCTTATTGACGCAGAAACTGTCAGACGCCCAACAACAACGCGACCGGTTGAACCAGACCGGCCTGCACACCAAAGCCGAACTCACGGTCGCCGAACAAACCCTGACGGTGACCAAGCAGTTGCTGGAGCGCCAGCGTCTGGCGCGCAGTGCCAGCGTCGAAGAGTTGCGCGAGCAATTGCAGGATGGTCAGCCCTGCCCGGTGTGCGGCAGCCATGAGCATCCGTATCACCAACCCGAAGCGTTGCTGCACAGCCTCGGTCGCCACGACGAAAACGAAGAGGCCATGGCGCAGCAAGCCGTCGACAGCCTCAAGGAAAAACTCACCGAACTGCGCGGCGAAGTCGGCGGCTTGATCGCCCAGCAAAAGGAATTCCTGCAACAACAGGAGCAACTGACGACGCAACAGCACGCCCTGGCGCCCAGCCTGGACGCGCACCCGCTGTCGGCCTCGTTGTTCAATCAGGACGCCGCCCGGCGCAGCGACTGGCTGGCCCAGCAGCTTAGTCAACTGACGCAAAACATCAGCCAGGACGAGCAACGCCAAAGCGCGCTGCTCAACCTGCAACAAAACGCCGGGCGCCTGCAGCAACAGCTACAAGCGGCCCAAGACGCCGGCCAGCAAGCCCGACAGTTACTGATCGACCAGCAACGCGAGCTGGCCAACGACCGCGAACGCCTCGACGAAGAACTGCAGGCCTTCGCCAGCCTGTTGCCGTCCGAGACCCTGGAAGGGCTGCGCAGCGAACCGGCGGCGACCTTCATGCTCTTGGACCAACAGGTCAGCCAGCGTCTCGAAGAGCTGGCCCACCAGCGCGATGAACTGGCCGAGCAACAAGCGCGTCAGCAGGCGATCGAGAAAGCACACACCCATCAGCAGCATCGCCAGCAGCAGCTCGACGCGTTGCGCCAGCAGGTCAGCGAACTGGCCGCTCAGCAACACGCGGCCGAGGAAAAACTCAGCGGCCTGCTCGGTCAGCACCCGCGTGCCGAAGACTGGCAACAGCAACTCGAACAGGCGGTGGCGCAGTCACGCCAACGCGAAGCCGACGCCAACCAACAGGTGCAGGACATCCGCAACGCGTTGATCCAACTGGCCGCCGACCTCAAGGCCCAGCAGGACCGTCAGCACACGCTGCAAGCCGAACAGCAAGCGCTCGCGGCGCGCTTGCGCGAGTGGCGCGCCCTGCACCCCGAACTGGACGACGCCGGGCTCAAGCGCCTGCTGGCCTTCGACGACGCCCACGCCAGCGCACTGCGCCAGCAGCTACACAGCAGCGAAAAAGCCGTCGAGCAAGCCAGTGTGCTGCTGCAGGAGCGCGAACAACGCCTGGCCGAGCACCAGGCGCTGCACAACGGCAACCTGCAAGCAGAACAGTTGGACAGCAGCCTGGCGGCGCTCAACCAGCAACTGGCCGACGGCGAAAAACACTGCGCCGAACTGCGCGCGCGGCAATCCGAAGACCAGCGCCGCCAGGACGCCAACCACGCCCTGGACGAACAGATCGCCAAGGCCTATGACGAATGGCAACGCTGGGCGCGCCTCAACGCGCTGATCGGCTCGGCCACCGGCGACACGTTCCGCAAGATCGCCCAGGCCTACAACCTCGATTTGCTGGTGCACCACGCCAACGTGCAACTGCGCCAACTGGTGCGCCGCTACCGCCTCAAACGCGGCGGCAGCATGCTCGGCCTGCTGGTGATGGACACGGAAATGGGCGACGAACTGCGCTCGGTGCATTCATTGTCCGGCGGCGAGACGTTCCTCGTCTCCCTGGCGCTGGCGCTGGGCCTGGCATCGATGGCGTCGAGCACCTTGAAGATCGAGTCGCTGTTTATCGACGAAGGTTTCGGCAGCCTCGACCCGGAATCCCTGCAGTTGGCCATGGACGCACTGGATGGCCTGCAAGCCCAAGGCCGCAAGGTGGCGGTGATTTCCCACGTACAGGAAATGCACGAGCGCATCCCGGTACAGATCCAGGTCAAGCGCCAGGGCAATGGTTTGAGCACCGTGGAGGTGAAGTGAGCGAGGCGCTGCTGTACTCGTTTCGCCGTTGCCCCTATGCGATGCGCGCCCGCCTGGCCTTGCGCTATTGCGGCGTGCCGGTGCGGATTGTCGAAGTCAGCCTCAAGGCCAAGCCGGCCGAGATGCTCGCGCTGTCGCCCAAAGGCACGGTGCCGGTGTTGAGCGTCGACGGCCGGGTGATCGACGAAAGCCTGGACATCATGCGCTGGGCCTTGGCGCAAAACGACCCGCAAGACTGGTTGCTCGAGGGTGATCCTGCGGTACTGGCGCTGATTGCCGAGAATGACCAGGGCTTCAAACATCACCTGAATCGATACAAGTATGCCGAACGCTACCCGGAGCAGCCGATGGAACATTATCGAGCCGAAGGTGAGGTGTTTTTGCAGAAGCTGGAGGGGTTGCTGGCAGACCGCGCGTATTTGCTGGCCGATCACCCAAGCCTTGCGGATATGGCCGTGGCGCCGTTTGTGCGGCAGTTTGCGCATGTCGATCGGGCGTGGTTTGCGCGCACGTCATACCGGCGGGTGCAGGCGTGGTTGCAATGGTTTCTGGACTCGCCGCTGTTTATCGCGGTGATGGCAAAAACCTGAATCGGTCTAACTGAGTGTGGGAGCACGCCTGCTCCCACATGTCGCTCAGTACTGGGTTTTGTGATCCAGTGCTGCGTAGAAGTTGGCACTCTGTTGCAGGTATTTCTGGGTGTAGGCGCTGGTGCTGGATTGTTTGCCGATGACGTTCACGCTGGCGGCAGCCGGCAACGCAACAGTGGCGGAAACAGCAGAGGCGGCGATGATCGAGAAGAGATTGAAGTTCATGTCGGTAACCCTTGTGTTCGTTTGGTTGAGTGGCCGTGGAGGCCTTGGAACTCAACTTACGCCCGAGGGTTGGGCCTTAGAAATGCTTTGAAACAGTAGCTGTTATCAATCGAATTAATAAAGAGGATCAGGCCCCGCTGCGCGGGGCCTGTGGCTTATTGACGCAGCAGGAACTTGAGGTCGCTGGGCGCATCGATCGGCAGTTTTTGCACGGTTTTACCGAGCAGGCCGGTTTTGGGGTCGCGTTCGACCACCACGATTTCATTGCTTTTCTGGTTGGCGATCAGCAGGAACTTGCCGCTCGGGTCCAGGCTGAACTCGCGCGGGTGGTCGCCTTCCACGGAACGGCGCTGCAGTTCCTTGAGGTGTGCGGTGGCCGGGTCGATGCTGAACACCAGCAACTGATTGGCCGTGCCGCGATTGCTCACATACAGGAACTTGCCATCGCTGGAGGCGTGCAACGCCGCGCCGGCCTTGTCGGCCACCGGTTGCCCGGCGGCGAAGTCCACCAATTGGGTTTGCTTGAGCTGGCCGTCGTGGTAATCGAACACCGCGACCTGGGCGCTCATCTCGGTGGTCAGCCACGCGTGTTTACCGTCGGCGCTGAACAACAAATGACGTGGACCGCTGCCCGGTGGCAAGGGCACCGACGCCGGGTTGGCCGGGGTCAGAGGCCGTTCCGGGTTGGCCTTGGGGTCGTAGTGGTAGGCAAACACCTTGTCCGCGCCGAGGTCCTGCACAAACACGTACTTGCCATCCGGCGACGGCACCACCGAATGCACATGGTTGGACGCCTGGCGCTCCGGGTTGACCCGGCTCGCCGGGTGCCCGCTCAACTGCACCGGCGCCGACAACTTGCCTTGGGCGTCCAGCGGCAGAATCGCCAGGCTACCGCCCGGCTCTTCGAGCACCGAGTAATTGGCGACGAACAGGTAGCGGCCATCGGCGGCCACGCTGGAATGCGTCGGCTCGCTGCCCAGGCTTTGTACCTGGTTGATCAGCGTGAGCTGATGGTTCTGCGGGTCGATGCGGTAGCTGCTGACGCGACCGACCGCGTCCTGTTGGCCGGGGCCGTTTTCATTCACCACAAACAGATGCTGCTGGTCTTTGGAGACCGTCAGCCAGGACGGGTTGGCCGCTTTCGCCGCCAATACCGGCTTGCCCTGGAACTGCCCGGTGCGGCTGTCGAATTGCAGACGATAGATCCCTTCGCTGCTGCCCGCGGTGTAGCTGCCGACCAACAGTTCATAGGTGTCGGCCGGTGCCGCCTGCACCGACATCGCCCCGACGCTGCCCGCCATCAACAAGGGCCAGAACTTACGCATCAGCATCCGCTTCATCCTCATCATGGTTATTGCCGGTGACGGCACTCATGCAGACCAGGCGGTGCTCGCCCACATCACCGGTCAGCGTCCAGCTTTGCAAGGTCTCATCGAAGACCGCCGCCTGCAGCTGTTCCAGGCTGAAACTCCAACGTTTTTGCACACGGCCATCCATGGCGATGATCAGCAGCTGTTCATTATCCAGGGTGAAGTCGAAGGCGTGCAGCCCGTCGATTTCAAGCATGTCGCTGGTGGCAAGGACGGCCGTCAAAGTAGTAGTCATCACAGTCTTTCATCAGGTTCAAAGGGCTAATGATAGGCCACTTTGGCGCCGGGGCCTAAAACCATAACCGGCTACCGCATCGGCACAACACTGCGGATTACCGTGCAAGGGCGCGTCTTTATTCAACGTAAAGGAATACCCATGCCAGACCGGAATGCCCCCCTCGCCGCCCACCCGACCCGACAAGCGGTTGAAGCTCAGTTTTTCAATCGTCCGACACTGCGCTCAGTCACCGCGCAGATGCTGGCCCGCAACCTGACGGAAAAATACCCGCCGCTGACCCATCCCCTCGCAGACCTTCGCCTGGCCGTGCCCCGCGACGGTGGCGGTCGGGCCTTGCTGCCGTTATTGGACGTCGCACTGAACCACCTTGCCGACGGCAGCTTTCCCGATGTGTCGACGCGCCAAGGCCTCGACAGCTACTTGAGCACCCCCAGCGGCACCCGGCTCAGCTATCCGGCCAATGGCTCTCGCGCCGATGAACTGCTGGTCATCGAAGCCATGATTCGAGAGCTGCCGTCGATTCTGTTTATCGGTTTTCAAGAAGCCTTGGCCGCCTATTGGGGCCAGGACAGTGGCGCCGGCGGCAGTCGCTGGCAGTGGCTGGCCGACGTGCTGCAAGGCGCGCTGCTTGACTGCGCCACGCGCCAGCCCGGTGTCGCCGCCCGCCCACTGAACATCCTCGGCACACTGGCTCGCTACCCCGACCGCGCAACCCGCGCACGCCGCCCGGCCCCCGACGACGCGATTCATGCGTATACCCTGGAAACCCATCTGACGCGGGCCGGCAGCCTGCTCACCCTGCAGGCGAGCGCGCTGCTGGTGGTGTGCCGCGAGCAGGTGTTGCTGTGTCGCCTGTCCGGTGAAATTGAGTCCTACCCCGATCTGGATACGTTCGGCCAGGCCTGGGGCGAGCACCTGCAACAGCGTTACCGTGCCGACAGCATCACCTGGCAGCAGTACGAACCCGACGGCAATATTTTCGAGGTGCAGGCCGCGCTGATCCTCAACCAGCAACTGGAGGACCTGGCCGCCATTCAACTCCCGGCCCACACCACGGTGCAGGCATTGGCGCAGCAGTTTGCCGTGGCCACCCAGCCGGCGCGTGTATTTGCCAGCGCATCCGTCACCGCGCTGGCGACCCTGTCAGCCATCCAGGCCAGCCTTCCCGACTGGCTGCAACGCGCCAGCGCCGCCGACCGCCTGGCCTACCGCGAATGCCTGCTTGAACAGGCCGGGATCAAGCGCCAGACCCTCAGTGACTCAGACTTCGATGGCCTGGAAACCCTGCGCAGCTACGCCACCGAACACTTGAACCATCAGCTGTGCCTGGACCGCTCCGTCGCCCTGGGTGGTCAACGCACCTGCAACGACGCGGCACGCGCTGCCGGTTACCGGGCAGACGATTTGACCCTGACCTTTCATGTCGCGGTGGGCAGCCTCGAGGGCGGTTACATTGAGCCGGTCACCATGAGCCTGGTGGATCTGGTGCTGAAGAACCTGTCGGCAAGCCCCAAAGGCCGCATGACGCTCAGCCATCGCACCGGCCGTGCGCTCGAAGCGTGGTTAACGCCTGACTACATCCGGCAACTGGTCGAACGTGTCGACATTGGTCAGAACTACCCCGCCTACCTGCGCCAGGAACTGATGAGCGACACCGACGCGGCGCGCAAACGCCAGCGGCTGTTCGCGCAACAGCGGCCCGTTCACCTGAAAATTCAAGCGCTGGAGCACGCGATCAAAGGCGAAGCGGGCCTGACCACGCGCGGCGTGCGCTGTGTGCGTGCGCTGATCGCCCCCAACCCGCTGGCGCGCCGGGTCGATGGCGACGAGATTGTCATCCGCACCCTGGCCTTTCTGCGCACTCCCGCTGCCACGGCGGACGTGGTGCACAACATGTTCATCATCGAACCACTCGACACCCAACGGGGGCCGCACCTGCTGTACCGTCCGGCCTATCGCGAAGCGCTGCTCGAGTTCGCCAGCCGCGCGCATCTGCTGGCGGCCATTGTGCAACCCGGCGCGCTACAGCAGAGCGTGCTGACCTGGTTGGCTGCCCCGGCCAGGGCGATCTACAGCAACGGGGGTTTTACCCAGCCGCACGCCGTGCGTATCGGTATAGGCTCGGAGTTCGACCGGCTGCCCGAGGTGCCCAAACCCGCAGCATTGGCGAAAGCCGGCGACCCGAGCAGCGACGAAATCCTGCAAGCACTCCACCAGGGCAGCCTGATGGAGTATCTGTTTGGCTGCGAAACCCGCCAGTTGCTGGACCAGGCCGAGCGCGAGTCGACGTCGACTACACAGAGCCGCTGGGCGTTGATCCTGGAAGGCATGCAGCTGGGCTTCAACACCTTGTTGATGGCCGTGCGCGGGCCGTTGGCGTCGATTGGCTGGCTGATCCAGGCGACGCAAAGCCTCACCCAGGACCTGCCCGCGCTGGAAAGCCATGACCCTAGGGCAAAGGAGCTGGCGTGGGTCGATCTACTGCTCAATATCGGCATGCTGCTGGTGCATCAAGGCGCACTTACCGCGCACACCGACACCCCGCCGCTCGAAGAACAGGCCCTGACTCGCGCGCCCTTCAGACGCCCGCCACCCGGCCAGCCCATCAGCCATCCAGCGGTGGTGAAACACGGCAGCATCGGCCTGCCCTCCGAACCACCCGGCGGTGGCCGTACTCTGTTGGACTTCGACCATTCGTTGGCCGGCGACACGGCCTGCGCCGCGCTGCTGGAGAAACTGCGCGCCGTCAACGTGCCGTGGCCCGTCCCCGCTCCCGCCCCGATCAGCATCGGGCCTCACCAAGGTTTGTACCGCATCAACGGCCGGTGGCATGCCTCGGTGGCGGGGCTGTTATTCAGGGTCAGCATTGTCCCGGGCTTTGGTGACGTGTTCATCATTCATCCAGAAAAAACCGAGCATCCCGGCATTCAGCTAAGAACTGACGGCAACGGCCATTGGTCGCTGGACCGTGGCTTCAAACTGCTAGGCGGCGGGCCCAAGCGATTGGCGGCCTTGCGCGAGGAAAACCAGCGCAGGAAAGCCGAGGTACTCGCACGCGTGCAGGCACTCGGCGAAGACATGCAGCACCTGATGGCGCCGTTCCAGGCATCCGCGACGCAGATATCACCGGCCCTGGAAGCCTTGCGCACGCAACGCAAAACCGCGCAGTTGGTGTGGAACCTGCTGCAAAAAGCGACAGACCAGCAAAGACCCGCCCTCCAAGCACGGCATCTGAAGGAAGCACTCAAGCACCAGACACTACGGACCGAGTTTCAGGTGCTGCTGGAGAACCTGGAAATGCTGTTCGCGCAATCACTGACCCCGCGCCTGGAAATGGTCCAGTTGGGCGTGGAGCTGGAAAAGGTCGGCGGCGCCGGTATGCATGTGCATGACCGCGCGAAAATCCTCAAGACGATTTGGGATCAACAACTGTTTATCCAAGAGATGCTCGTGGCGCGGTTGAACGCTGTGCGCTTTTCCGGCGCAGGCGAACCCATGGCATCGATGGCGCGTCGGATGTTCGTGAATAACTTGCTCGGCGACTCGACCGTCTACGACGAATATGTGCGCAACGCCATCGAATCCGCGAACATTCGCCAGCACATGGCCGAGGTCTCCAGCGCCATGGAGACCACCCTGGAACAGCTGGAAAGCGATTCACTGGCGGGGCGCACGATACGCCAAGAACTGCTGGCACAGATCGTGTACCCGCAGCATTTTTTCCCCGACAACCTGCGGCTCAACGCCCTGGATTACCTGGCGGCCAGCAGCGTTGAGATGACCGACGTGCGCCTGCCGCCGCAGGAAGAGCTATACGTCAAGCGCCTTGAGCAAACCGACCTGAGCGAAGTGCTGCTGTCTCACGTCGAGGTGCGCAGCAGCACCGAGTACACCCTTGCCGAACAACGGGATGTGTACGAGACCGTGCTGAAAAAGTACCGCCGTTATGAAGAGGCGATCCGCGCACTCAAGGCGCTCAACCCGAGCCGCCTGCGTCCGCAGGCCGAGCGCCTGCTGGCGGGCCTCGAATACGCCCAGGCGCTGGCGCAAAGCGAGCTGGAAGCGGTGGTGCGCAAGCAGGAAGAGCTGGAGGTGGTGCTACCGCTGTCGAAAACCCTGCGGCCCAAGGCGCCGACAAAACGCGTGTTCAAAACCCGTAAAAAAGACTATTTGATCGGCGAACTCAAACCGGCCGATGCGCAGCACACCGAGGAGCACTTCACCCTCACCGATACGCTGACCGGTGAAGCCGTTGCCTCATTCAACCCGCACGCAGACGGCTGGGCGACGACCGCCGAGCAGCCCGCCCAAGCCCCCATGCCAGCCCCGCGAGGCCGCACGCTGGCGACGCTCAAAGGCCTGGCCCAGACGCTGATCGAGCAACGCAGTGGCATTGAACGCGTCATAACCTGCGACCAGCAAAAACTTGATTCGCCCCTCACCCGCCAACAGGTCAACCCTGGCGACTGGGACGAGCTGCTCACCGGGCACGCGAACAAGCTCTGCGCACTCGCCGATGAAATCAAACGCGACCACCTCGATAAACCCTCGGCCCAGGACCTGATCGATGAATACCAGGCCCAGGCCCGCGACATGGCTCGGCTGGCGCAACGGGTGTGCAGCGAGGGCTACAAGCGTCAATGGCCGACCCAGGAGGGCCTCGAGTATCTGTGGCAGCACCAGCAGATCGATATCAACCTGACCAGCCTGGCCGACCCGCAACGGCCGACCCTCAGTGGCGACTTCTTCACCGAGTACGCGGTGTACGACAAAGCGAAAAAACCGCCGGTGGTGCTGTGGTATGCGCACTTCCATTACGCCAGCGCCGACGCCCCGCCCGCGCGCTATACCCGCGCCCACCTGAAACTGGCGGAGCAGCGTAAATACACGCAGAAGGATTTGCTCAAGCAACACGTCCAGGCCAGCTTGCGTAGCCCTGAGGAGCCGGGCGCCGAGCCGATCAGGCGGATTGTTTACGTGTTGATCACGCCGCCCGTGGACCAGTTGTTCCTGGCGATCGCGCCAGCACCGCGCGCAAGCCAGTGAGCGCGGTGTGACATTGACGGTGAGGGCGAAACCGCCCCCACCAACGCACTCAATGGGCGAATAGCGAATTGCCTTTCTGCCCGGCCAATTTCTCCGGTTTGATCAGGAACCTTGCCAGCGCCGGCAGCAGCCACAGCGCACCAAACATGTTCCACAGCAGCATGAAGGTCAGCATCAGGCCCATGTCGGCCTGGAACTTGATCGCCGAGAAGATCCAGGTACACACGCCAATCGCCAGGCACAACCCGGTAAACAGCACGGCTTTACCCGTGGATTTGAGCGTCTGGTAGTACGCCTCTTGCAGCGGCAAACCGGCGCGCAGGAAACTTTCCAGACGGCTGTAGATGTAAATGCCGTAGTCCACGCCGATCCCCACGCCCAGGGCGACCACCGGCAAGGTCGCGACCTTCACGCCAATGCCCATGAACGCCATCAGCGCGTTGCCCAGCACCGACGTCAGTACCAGCGGCAGCACGATGCACAGGGTCGCCGCCCAGGAGCGGAAGGTGATCATGCACATGGTCGCCACGCACAGGTACACCAGGGCCAGGATGGTCAGCTCCGACGCCTTGATCACCTCGTTGGTGGCCGCCTCGATCCCGGCGTTACCGGCGGCCAGGATAAATTCCAGGCCGTCCTTGTTGTTTTCCTTGGCGAAATCCTGCACCGCATGCACGGCGCGGTCGAGGGTTTCGGCCTTGTGGTCGTTGAGGAACACCAGCACCGGCGCCAGCGAACAGTTGTTGTTGTACAGGCCATCGGCGCGGGCGATGGAGTTGTTCAACACGTCCGGGTTGCGCGACAGGGTTTCCCATTTCAGGTTGCCCTCGTTCATGCCCTTGATCATCTGCTTGGACACGGTCACCAGTGAGATCGCCGACTGCACACCCTCGGTGTTCTGCATCTTCCACATCAACTGGTCGATGGGCGCCATGGCTTCATAGCGCGAACAGCCTTCGGCCTTGGTCTTGACCATCACCACCAGCACGTCGGAACTGGTGGAGTAATTGCTGATGATGAAGTTGTTGTCCTTGTTGTAGCGCGAATCCGGGCGCAGCTCTGGCGCGCCTTGATCCAAGTCGCCGATCTTGAGGTTCTGGCTGTACCAGAGGCCGCCGCCAAACGCGACCAGCGCCAGGGCGACGGAAATCGGCGCGACTTTCGGGCTGGCGAAATTCGACAGCAGGCGCCAGAACGGGTGTTCGCGATTCGCGTCTTTCTTGCTCCTGGCGATGGCGCGCTTGCTGATACCGGCATAGGAAATCGCCACCGGCAGCAGGATCAGGTTGGTAAACACGATCACCGCCACGCCGATGGACGCGCCGATGGCCAGTTCCCGGATCACGCCGATGTCGATGATCAACAGCGTAATGAAACCCACCGCATCCGCCAGAATCGCGATCATCCCCGGCAGGAACAGTTGGCGGAAGGTACGCCGTGCGGCCGTCAGCGCGTTGTCCGCGTCGCTCGATTGCAGGGCAATACCGTTGATCTTCTGCACACCGTGGGAAATACCGATGGCAAAGATCAGGAACGGCACCAGCATCGAATACGGGTCGAGCCCAAAGCCGAAGAAGTGCATCAAACCCAGTTGCCAGACCACGGCCACCAACGTGGTGCTCAACACCGCGACGGTGCTGCGCAAGCAGTTGGTGAACCACAGCAATAGAACCAGGGTGATGACGAAGGCAATGCCGAAGAACAGCACGACCATCACCAGCCCGTCGATCAGGTCGCCGACCTTCTTGGCGAAACCGACGATGTGGATCTTGACGTTGGGGTTCTGCGCTTCGAATTTGGTGCGGATCTTGTCCTCCAATTCATGGGAGAACTTCCGGTAGTCCAGCGCCAGCAACTTGCCCTGGTCCTGCGGGTCCGGGTAGGACTCCAGCAGCGGGATGTCGACGATGCTCGACTTGAAGTCGTTGGACACCAGCCGCCCGACCTGGCCGGACTTGAGCACGTTGTTGCGCAACTGATCGAGGCTTTGCGGCGAACCGTTGTAGCTCTGCGGGATCACTTCACCGCCGGCAAAACCTTCTTCGGTCACTTCGGTCCAGCGCACGCTGGGGCTCCACAGCGACTTGAGGCCCGAACGGTCGACGCCGGAGATGTAGAACACCTCGTCGTTGATCTGCCGCAGGGTCTCCATGTAGTCCTTGGTGAAGATGTCACCGTCCTTGGCCTCCACCGAAATACGTACCGTGTTGCCCAGGTTGGCCAGGTCGTTGCGGTGCTCCATCATCTTCTCGATGAAGGGGTGCTTGAGCGGGATCATCTTTTCAAAGCTGGTGGATGGGCGAATCAACGTCGCCTGCCAGAACAGGAAAATGCTCACCAGCAGGCAGATGACGATCACTGCCGGGCGGTTGTTGAAGATCAGGCGCTCAAGAAAGGTCGCTTTATCGTTGTGATGACTGCTCATTCTTTCCCCGCCTTCTTATTGTTTTGTGGGTTCGGCGCCGGTTGGCGTAGCAACACGAACACCACCCTGCCCGACCAGAACCAAGTTGCCATTGCCCGCCGCCGTCACCGCCGAGAGTGAAATACGGTCCGGGCGATTGAACACGCTGAAGGTCTGGCCGTCGTCATGGCTGACCACCACGCTGCCGCCGTTGCCAACCACCACCAGCGCGCCGTCAGCGAGCAAGGTCGCCCCGGACAAGCCGAACTCCAGGGCGCCGCGCGCCGCCTTCAGTTCGACCTGCTCCCAGGTGCTGCCGAAATCCGTGGAGCGGTAGAGGTTGCCGCGCAAGCCGTAGGCCAACAGGGTGTGCGGTTGGGCGGTGGCGATCACGCCGAACAGCGAGCCCTTGTAGGGGCCTTCGAGTTTTTCCCAGGTCTGGCCGTCGTCGCTGGAGCGGAACATGCTGCCCTGCTCGCCGACGATAAACAGGCCGGCGTCCTTGATAGAGGCGATGGCGTTGAGGTGGAACTGGTCTTCGTTGTCGAGGCGGTCGCTGACGTCCTCCCAGGTTTTACCGCCGTCGGTGGTTTCGATCAGCGCCCCGTAGGCGCCGACGGCGAGGCCGTGGTGGGCGTCGTTGAACCACACGTCGAGCAACGGTGCTTCGCGCTTGAGGTCCTGGTATTGCTGGGTCCAGGTGGCGCCGCCGTCGGTGCTGGCCAGGATCTGCGCATCGTGGCCGACGGCCCAACCTTGCTGGTCATCGACAAAAAACACCGCCGTGAGCAACTGGCGGGTGGGGACTTTGGCTTGGGTCCAGGTGCTGCCCTGGTCATCGGAATAGAGGATATGCCCGCGATCACCGACCGCCACCAGACGCGAGCCTGCGTGGACTACGTCGATCATCAGGCCTTTGGCAGCCTTGGGGGATTCAATCGCCAACACCGGCTGTAAGGGGGTATCGCTGGCTGCCAGCACGAGTGCCGGCAACGCGGCACCTGCAAACAGCGAGAGCGCTGTGGCCAGCAACGCAACCCTGCGTGCGGCGCGTGGGCGGCAAACAACCCAACCCATGACAGGCTCACTCATAGACCTTTCTCCCATTTATTATTGTTAGGTCGTCTTACCTTCCCGGGCTCTGAAACCTGCAATCTAGAGCGCCTAGAGGAAGCAGGGGCCATCCTATCGGGGTTTCGAATCGTCTGACAATCGACGCTACGTTATCTTTTGTTAACTGGCGGCTTTTGGCCATGCGCTGAATGTAACCACATCAACCGCAATGATGCGGGCGCAGGAATGAATTATTTTTTCCACATCTTGAATTATTTGAATTTATATTCCATTAATAGCCTCCCTGAAAACAATAATCCAAAGGACCACGGCGATGCGCGAACTCGGAATCGGCCTGATCGGCACTGGCTTCATGGGCCGTGCCCATGCCTTGGCGTTCAATAACGCCCGCACGGTATTTGAACTGCCGGTCAGCCTCAAACTGGCCGCCCTGGCCGATGCCGACACCGAACGCGCCCAGCGCTGCGCCAACGCCTGGGGGTTTGCCCAGGCCCATGGCGACTGGCACGCACTGGTCAACGACCCCACGGTCGATGTGGTGGCGATCACCACGCCGAACCATTTGCACTACCCCATGGCCATGGCCGCGATCGCTGCCGGCAAGGCGGTGTACTGCGAAAAACCCCTGGCCGTCAGCCTGGAGCAGGCCGACGCGATGCGCCGTGCGGCCAGTGCGGCGGGTGTGGTGACGCGAGTCGGCTACAACTACCAGCACAACCCGATGATCGGGTGGGCAAAGCAGATCATCGCCAATGGTGAACTGGGCGAAATCATCAGTTTCCAGGGCGAGTTCAGCGAAGACTTCATGGCCGACCCGGCCTCACCCTGGTCGTGGCGCTGTGAAGTGGAACACGCCGGAGGCGCCCTGGCGGACCTGGGCAGTCACTTGCTGTCGATGGCACGCTATCTGGTGGGCGATGTGGTCAGCGTGTGTGCCGATACGCAGACCGTGCATGCCCTGCGCCCAGCCGTCAAAGGCGGCGACACACTCAAATCCATCGCCGTGGATGACCAGGTGCACGCCCTGTTGCGCTTCGCCAACGGCGCGCGCGGCACGGTGAGCAGCAGTTGGCTCAAGCACGGCTACAAGAACCACCTGGGTTTTGAGATCAGCGGGACTCAAGGCACGTTGGCCTTCGATCAGGAGCGTTTGAATGAACTGCGCCTGTGCCGCAAGGGCCAGGACGGTTTCCAACGCTTGCTGGCCGGCCCCGCCCTGCCCGGCTACGCGGCATTCAGCCCGGCCGCCGGCCACCAACTGGGCTACAACGAATTGAAAACGCTGGAAGTGCAGGAGTTGATCATGGCCGTGGCCGGCCAAGGTGCGGACGGCAGCGACTTTGAAGCGGCGTGGGCGGTCGAGCGGCTGGCGACGGCGATTCGGGTGGCGGCTCGGGAACAACGCTGGGTCAACATCAACGCAGTCTGAAAATGTGGGAGGGGGCTTGCACCCTCCCACATTTAGATCACCTACAGATTCAAATTAGCGTAGCGCGCGGCGCAGCACCTTGCCCACTGTGGTCTTCGGCAATTCGGTGCTGCGAAACTCCACGTACCTCGGTACCTTGTACCCCGTCAGGTATTCCCGGCAATGGGCCAGGATCTGTGCCTGGGTCAGGTTCGGGTCCTTGCGCACCACGATGATCTTCACCCGCTCGCCGGTCACGCCATCTTCCACGCCGATCGCCGCCACTTCACCGACGCCGGGGTGCAATGCCACCACGTCTTCGATTTCATTGGGGTACACGTTGAAGCCCGAGACCAGGATCAGGTCCTTCTTACGGTCGACCAGGCGGATATAGCCGCGCACATCCATCACCCCGATATCACCGGTCGACAGCCAGCCCTCGGCATCCAGCACCTCGGCGGTTTCCTTGGGCCGCTTCCAGTAGCCCTGCATCACCTGCGGGCCGCGCACTTGCAGTTCGCCCTGCTCGCCAAGCTCGGCCAACTGGCCGTCTTCACGCATAAAACGCACCCAGGTCGATGGCAAGGGCACGCCGATGCTGCCGGTGAATTCCATCTCGCGCATGCGTGAAATATCGATGGGGCTGATGCTCACCACCGGCGAGCATTCGGTCAGCCCGTAGCCTTCGATGATCGGCAGCCCAGTGACTGCCTTCCAGCGCTTGGCCACTGCCGTGTGCGTGGCCATGCCGCCGGCGATCACCATGCGCAGGGCGGAGAAGTCCCGCGCACAAAACTCCTGGTTCTCCAGCAGGCCGTTAAACAGCGTGTTGACCCCGGCAATCCCGTTGAAGCGCTCCTTACGCAGGATCATCTGCACGCGTTTCACGTCCCGCGGGTTGGCGATCAGGATGTTGCGCCCGCCCAGGCACATGAACATCAGGCAGTTCACCGTCAGGGAAAAGATGTGATACAGCGGCAGCAAGGTGACGTTGGTTTCCTGCTGATCCTGGTCCAATTGGTTGCCGACCCAGGCCTTGGCCTGCAGCAGGTTGGCGATGATATTGCGGTGGCTGAGCATCACGCCCTTGGCGTCACCCGTGGTGCCGCCGGTGTATTGCAGGAAGGCCAGGTCGTCGAGGTGCATGTCCACCGGAAAATGGTTCAGTGCCTGTCCTTGTTTCAGCGCCTGATTGAACCGCACCGACCCGCGCAGGCTGAACTTGGGCACCTGCTTCTGCACGCGGCGCAGGATGAAGTTCATCGCCGCGCCCTTGAAGGTGCCGAGCAAGTCGCCGATGGCCGCCACCACCACGCGCTTGACGCTGCTGCCGGGGATGACTTTTTCCAGGGTGTGGGCGAAGTTTTCGAAAATCACCACGGTCTCGGCGCCGCTGTCCTTGAGCAAATGCTTGAGCTCATGGGCGGTGTACAGCGGGTTGACGTTGACCACCACCGCACCGGCCAGGATCGTGCCCAGCAGGCAGATCGGGTACTGCAAGCAGTTGGGCATCATCAGCGCCACGCGGTCGCCCGTCTTCACGCCCTGGCCCTGCAGCCAGGCGGCAAACGCGACGCCTTGCACCTGCCAGTCGGCGTAGGTCATTTCAGTGCCGATGCTGACGTAGGCGACCCGCTCGCGGAATTTTTCCAGGTGCTCCAGGAACACCTCGCGCAGCGACGGGTAGTCCTCGATAGCGGCATCGATGTCCGCCGGGACGCCGGGCAAGTAAGCGTTCAACCACACCCGTTCAGTGTGTTCCAGGCTGATAGCGTTCATGGCAGTCTCCTTGTTGTTGTTTTTGATAGCGCTACTTTTCGACGATGGCGGTAATGCCCAGCCCGCCCGCCGCACAGATCGAAATCAGGCCGCGACCGCCGCCGCGCTCGTGAATGGCCTTGGCCAACGCCGCTAATTGCCGGCCGCCAGTGGCGGCGAAAGGATGACCGCAGCCCAGGGAGCCACCGTTGACGTTCATCTTCGCGCGGTCGATGACGCCCAGCGGTGCGTCCAGCCCCAGCCGTTCGCGGCAGTAGTCGGCGTCTTCCCAGGCCTTGAGTGTGCAGAGCACCTGGGCGGCGAACGCTTCGTGAATCTCGAAGAAATCGAAGTCGGCCAAGCCCAGGCCTTCGCGCTTGAGCATGCGTGGCACGGCGTAGGCCGGGGCCATCAGCAGGCCTTCGCTGCCGTCGACAAAATTCACCGCCGCCGTCTCGCCAGTGCGCAGGTAGGCCAATACCGGCCAGCCGTGTTCGGCGGCCCACGCCTCGCTGGCGAGCAACACCACCGAGGCGCCATCGGTCAGGGGCGTGGAATTGCCCGCCGTGAGCGTGCCATGTTGCCGATCGTAAGCCGGGGCCAGGCCGGCGAGTTTTTCCAGGCCGGTGTCGGCGCGCAGGTTGTTATCCCGCGCCAGGCCGCGATGGGGGCTGATCAGGTCGTCGAAGAAGCCGCGCCGGTAGGCCGCGTCCAGGCGTTGGTGGCTGGTGAGGGTCAATTCATCCTGGGCCAGGCGCTTGATCTGCCAGCGCTTGGCCATTTCTTCGCAGTGCTCGCCCATGGACAGGCCGGTGCGCGGCTCGCCATTGCGCGGCAGCAGCGGCTTGAAGAACATCGACGGACGCACCTTCAGCAGCGCCTTGACCTTGTCGCCCAGGGCCTTGGCGCGATTGGCCGCGAGCAAGGTGTGACGCAGTGCTTCATTGATGCCGATGGGAGCGTCGGACGTGGTGTCGGCGCCGCCGGCGATGCCCACCTCGATCTGGCCGAGGGCGATTTTATTCGCCACCAGCAAGGCCGCTTCCAGGCCGGTGCCGCAGGCTTGTTGCAGGTCGTAGGCCGGGGTTTGCGCGGACAGCGTGGTCGATAACAGCGACTCACGCGCCAGGTTGAAATCCCGCGCGTGCTTGATCACCGCGCCAGCGGCAAACTCGCCCAGGCGCTGGCCGTGCAGGTTGTAGCGGTCGACCAGGCCTTGCAGCGCCGCCACCAGCAAATCCTGATTGCTGTCGTGGGCATACACCGTGTTGGAACGGGCAAACGGAATACGGTTGCCGCCGATGATCGCCACACGGCGAGTCGGGGCCGGGTTGAAGCTGTAGTCACTCATTTAAGGCTCTCATTCCAGATGAACAACCCGCGCATATGGGGTCTATCCCCGGCAACATTGCGCACTTCAAATTCACGGCGCGGGCCGGTTACCGGGCGATTCCACAGGGCAACCTGGCCGGGCAGGAAGATCGGCAGCTTGAAGTCGCAATGGGCTTCGGCCTGGTCCAGGCCACCGGGTGGCTGCTGGGCGGCCAACGCGCGGCCCAGGGTCCACATGCCATGGGCGATGGCGCGGCGAAAGCCAAACAGTTTCGCGCCGATCAACGAGGTGTGGATCGGGTTGAAATCCCCCGAAACAGCGGCAAAACGCCGCCCCAAATCGGCTGGCAGCACCCAGCGCTGGGTGCGCAGCAGGCCCTCTTGCTGTAACGGCAGTCCGTCATTCCAAGGCTCCCCCAAGGGATTTTTAATCTCCCGGCGCAGGTACAGGCTGTCGCTTTCCCACACCAGGGTGCCGGCACTGTAGGCGCGGGTCGCGATGCTCAAGGCCTGCCCTTTGGGGTGGGCGACCCAGCGCTCGCAAAACACTTCCAGGCGCAGGGCCTGGCCTTCGTGCAAGCGCTGCTGCTGACGAATACGGTTGGCCAGGTGGACCATGCCGCTGGCCGGGTATGGGAAGCTCGGCCGGGTCAGCAACATCAGGTGCAACGGGAACGCCAGCACATGGGGATAGGACAGCGGCACGCCCTGCTCACGCCGGAAACCACAGGCGCGGCCATAGGTGGCGATGTCGGCGGCCGACAACGCCACCGCCGAACGTACCAGGCGCGCCTTGGGCAACTCAGGCGCGCCGTCGAGCTTGGGTTTGCGCAAGGCGCGCACGCTGTCCAGCAGCAACTCGATGCGCGACGGCGGCGGGTCGATGATCTGCGTCAAGTAGTCCATGATTCAAGCTCCCAGCAGGCTTTGGCCGCACACGCGCACGACTTGGCCGTTGACGCCGCCGGACGCCGGGTGAGCCAGCCAGGCGATGGTTTCGGCCACGTCGGTCGGCTGGCCGCCCTGGGACAGCGAATTCATGCGCCGCCCCGCTTCGCGGATCAACAGCGGGATCTTTGCGGTCATCTGGGTTTCGATAAACCCGGGCGCCACCGCATTCACCGTGACCTGTTGCGCCGCCGCTAGCGGTGCCAGGCCATGGACCAGGCCGATAACCCCGGCCTTGGACGTGGCGTAGTTGCTTTGCCCAAGGTTGCCGGCGATGCCGGAAATCGACGACACACACACGATCCGCCCACCGGGGTTCAAGCCCTGGCCTTCCAGCAGCGCGTTACTCAGTTGCAACGGCGCTTCCAGGTTGACCGCCAACACACTGCGCCAGGCCACTTCGGTCATCTTGGCGATGGTCTTGTCGCGGGTGATCCCGGCGTTATGTACCACCACGTCGAAGGCGCCATATTGGCTGACATGCGCCTGCAACAGCGACACCGCCTCCGCTGCGGTGATGTCCAGCGCCAGCGCGGAGCCAGCAACACTGGCGGCGGCCTGCTGCAGCGCGTTCTGCGCCTGAGGCACGTCCACGCACACGACATGCGCGCCGTCCCGCGCCAACACCTGGGCAATCGCCAAGCCGATACCACGGGAAGCGCCGGTGACCAGGGCGCGTCGACCGGCGAAGGGCTTGTCCCAGTTGACCGCCACCGGGCCGTCCACCGGCTTTTCCAGGCGCACCACCTGCCCCGACACATAGGCCGAACGGCGCGACAGAAAGAAGCGCAGACTGCTGTCCAAGGCGTCTTCGGCCCCCGGCGCGACGTAGATCAATTGCACGGTGATCGCCCGGCGCAGTTCCTTGGCCAACGAACGCACCAAGCCTTCAAGGGCGCGCTGGGCGATGGCCTGGGGCAAATCCTTGCAGTGTTCCGGGGCGGTGCCGAGCACCACCACGCGGCCATGCTGGGCGAGGCGCTTAGCGTTGGCGTGGAAAAATACGTAGAGCTCATCGAGCTGCTGCAGGTCGACTACGCCGGTGGCATCGAACACCGCCCCCTGCACCTTGACCGTGGACGGCGCCTTGAGGGTCGCCGCCGTGGCGGCGACCGTGTCGGTGGCGCTGAAAATCTGTTGCACTTGCGCAGTCAGGCGCCCTGCCCCAGCGACGATCACCGGGTTGGCCAGGCCTTGCTGGCCACTGCGATGGCGTTGCAGCGGCAACGGTTGCGGCAGGCCGATGGCCTGGGCCAGGCGTCGGCCCCAGGGGGAATTGACGAACGAAAGGTAGCTGTCACTCATATAAACATCCACTCTCAATACGGTATCGGCATGAGCGCCCGAGCCATCTGGGCGCGTTCATTCAGTGCCACTCAATTGACCGAAGCATTCTCGCCCTGGCTGGTACGACGCTTGGTGGACGGTTCCAACACGTGCTTACGTTGCTGCAACGCCTCCAGCAGGCCGAAGTCCTGCGGGAAGTCGTCGACCTGGATGGCATGGTCGGCATATTCCACATAGCGCGCGAGCAAGGCGTCTTCATCGCTGCTGATCAAGTCCAGCGCCCGCGCCTTGACGCGCCAGGCGGCAAAGGCCGTGGCGGCGATCGGCATCGGTTCAAGCAAGCCCTGCTTGACCGCAGGCTTGAGCCGCGCATCGATCAGCTCCACCTGCGGCACCAGGCGGAAAGCCAATTCGCCGTAGGCCAGCTTGTCGATTTCCGGACGTGGGATGTAGGAATTGGCCAGCAAGCGCTCACGGGTTTCGCCGGGGGTCTGCACCACATCCGCCACCTGAGCCAGCAGCCGATCCGAGGGTTTGCGCAACGGGATGCCAAACGGAAAACTCAAGCCGCGCACCAGCGCTGCCGCGGCTTTCGACGGATAGTTATCGAGTGTTTCGGCGAGGGCTTCATGGGCGCGCAGCAACGCATCCTGGGCCGACCAATGCACCAGCGGCAAATCCGCCTGCGGCCGGCCGTCATCTTCAAAGCGCTTGAGCACGCAGGACAGGATGTACAACTGCGACAGAATATCGCCCAGACGCCCGGTGATACTTTCCTTGCGCTTGAGCGCACCGCCGAGCACGCCCATGGAAACATCCGAGATCAACGCCAGCACCACCGACAGCCGATTGGCCTGGCGATAGTAGGACGCCAACGCCGGGTCGGTCTTGACCGGGGCGCCAATCAAGCGCCCGCCGGTCAACGCATGCACCGCTGCGCGTGTGGTGTTGGCCAGGACAAAGCTCACATGGCCGAACATCGCACGGTCGAACGCCTCCAGCGCCTTGCGCCGGTCGGGGTTACGCGCGGCCTCCATCTCGCGGAACACATAGGGATGGCAACGAATCAGGCCCTGGCCAAAGATGATCAGGCAGCGCGTCATGATGTTCGCGCCTTCCACCGTGATCGCAATCGGGCTTTGTTGATAAGCACGGGCCAGGAAGTTATTCGGGCCCATACAGATGCCCTTGCCCGCGACGATATCCATGCCGTCGTTGACGATCATCCGCGCACGTTCGGTGACGTGGTACTTGGCGATGGCGGAAATCACCGAGGGTTTTTCCCCCGCATCCAGGGACGCCACCGACACCTTGCGCACCGCATCGCAGGCATACAAATGCCCGGCCATGCGCGCCAACGGCGCCTGCACGCCCTCGAACTTGCCGATGGGCAGGCCGAACTGTTTGCGCATCGCCGCATAGGCACTGGTGCCGCGTACCGCGACCTTGCCCAGGCCGACGTTGGCCGATGGCAGGGAAATCGCCCGGCCGGCCGCCAGGCATTCCATCAACATGCGCCAGCCGTTGCCGACTTGTTCGCGGCCACCGATCACCCACTCCAGGGGAATGAACACATCCTTGCCGGTGGTGGGACCGTTCTGAAACACCGCGTTGAGCGGCCAGTGACGGCGACCGCTGTTGACGCCGGGATGGGACGTCGGGATCAGCGCACAGGTGATCCCCAGCGAGCCGGGCTGCCCGAGCAAGCCATCCGGGTCTTCGGCGCGAAACGCCAGGCCGAGCACCGTGGCAATCGGCCCAAGGGTGATGTAGCGCTTGTCCCAGGTCACCTTGAAACCCAGCACTTCCTCGCCTTCGTGCAGACCTTTGCAGACGATGCCCAGGTCTGGAATCGCCCCGGCGTCGGAACCGGCATACGGGCTGGTCAGCGCGAAACACGGGATGTCTTCGCCACGCGCCAGGCGCGGCAGGTAGTAATTGCGCTGGGCATCGGTGCCGTAATGCAGCAGCAGTTCCGCCGGGCCCAGGGAGTTGGGCACCATCACCGAAATCGCTGCCGCCGAGCAGCGTGTCGACAGCTTCATCACCACTTGCGAATGCGCGTAGTGGGAGAAGCCTTTGCCGCCGTACTGCTTGGGAATGATCATGCCGAGGAAACCGGCGTCCTTGGTGTACTGCCAGCCTTCGGGGGACATGTCTTGCCAGACCTGGGTGGTTTCCCAGTCGTTGGCGATGTCGCACAGGGTTTCGACTTCATTGTCGAGGAACGCTTGTTCCTCGACGCTGAGGCTGGCCGGCGCGGCTTGCAGCAAGCGTTGCCAGTCGGGTTTGCCGCTGAACAGCTCGGCGTCCCACCACACGGTGCCAGACTCAATGGCCGCGCGCTCAGTGTCGGACATCGCCGGCATAATTGTACGAAACAGGCTCAGAGCCTTGTTGGTCAACAGGCTGCGACGCAGCGGTTTGACTGTCATCAACAACGCGGGCAACACCACCAACAGCGCCACGACGGTGGTGCCGAAAACGGCGACCACGTTGAACAGGTAGCCGGCCGCCAGCCAGGCCAGGCCGGCGCCCAGCCAGTGGATAGCGGCGGCTTGTCGATACGCCAGGGCAATCGCGGCTGCGAAACCCACCAATAACCAGATCATCATGGGGATACCTCTACTCGATTCAGGGTGTGGCAAACGCTTGTGCAGATCGATATGAACTGCGGCGTAGGGCCACACTAGAAACTTGGAAAGCTAAATTAAAATTTAGTTTTGAAATTTTTATTTAATGCTTAGACGAAACAATCAGCGGCTGAATGACTCAGCCGCCACGGTCGGCAGGTGAAAAAATCGGCCCCGCTTGCGTGCGCCCAGTGATGAACAGAAACTCAGGATGCGGGCACCCGGATGCGCCAGGTGCCCTCTCCTTAGTCCCTCAACTGCGTCAGAACTTGTACGTCGCGGACAGGCTGACCACATCACCGGACGACTCCGCCTTGCCATCAAGGCTTGCGCCCCCCAGGCGATCGACATTCTTGGTTTTCAGATTGACCTCCTGCACGAACTGGTGGGAATAGGCAACATCAACACTCAAACCTTTAACCTGCTTGACCTCGTACCCGGCCCCCAGCGACAGGAATGTACGATCACCGTCCGGGATCCGTGGGTCACGGGTTGAGTTGCGAGTCGGCGTCTGGTCAAGCGCTACCCCCGCACGCAATGTCAGCTCGTCAGTGACACGGTAGTCACCCCCGAGGGAGTACATCCAACTGTTTTTGTAGTTATAGGGAATCGACACAATGGTCATGTCACCGGACTTCAGCGTCAGGTCCTTGAACGACGACCATTCGGTCCAGGTCACGCTCGCCCCCATCGTGAAGCGATCGTTGAACTGGTGCACCCAGTCCAAGCCAGCAGTGGCTGGGATGTCCAACTGAGTACTGGCATGGGCACCGTCAGGTTGCAGTTCCAACCCAGGGTATGCCGTATTGACCAGCGTGCCGCTGCCGCCAAATGGGCTCGGTTGGGTCATCAGGTTGTAGGAGAACTTATCGGCATAAATGTTGTATTTGCCGGTCATCTTGTTCTTGATTTTGGCGTGGTAGTTCAAGCCCAGCGTATCTTGATCCGTCGGCTTCCATACGACACCGGTAAACCAGCCGACCGAAACGTTATCGACCTTGACGCGCATCAACGCAGTACCGACATCCGATGGGAAATTGATGCCGCCAAGCACCGAGTTGGAAACGGCCGCGGCGGACAACAAGTCGATGTTCTGGCTGACAAAGCCCTTGCTGTGTTGCACGATCAGGCCGCCACCGATAGCGAACTGGTCGTTGACTTTGAACGACAGGGAGCCCGTCAGGCCTATGGTTTCAATCTTGGTATCAACAGCGAAGTCACGCAGCTTGGAGTCTTCATCCCAAGTGGAACGCATGCCTTGCGGCACGACTTGGCTCAAGCCGAAAGCAAACCGATCACCCAGGGGCATTACCATGAAACCGGTCGGCAACCAGGCCGTAAACCCACCTTCGCCGCCGTCGTTGTTATTGACGGTGGTGGCCGTGGAATCGGGGAAACCATTTGCGTCCAACGGGGTACTGGAAATCGGATTACCCGCATAGTCGGAAGCAGTGCCTTTGTATTTGATCTTGATGCGCGCGTAATCAACCGTCATCTGCGCGACATTCTGGTCAACAAACGCCATGGCCGCCGGGTTGTTATAGGCAGAACTTGGATCGTTCTTAAATAGCGAGCCACCGGCAAACGCCCTGCCCCAGCCTGGCGCGCCATACGTCGGTGTGGAGAAGCCCCCGGCCTGCACCGGGGCGGCAACTATCACCCCTCCGATTAACGCCAACCCCAGCAAAACCCGCATCTGTTGTTTTTTATTATTCATACGGCACTCCTTATTGTTATTTCACTGAACCGGCGCCGGCCGGTTCGTCTTGCCAGTTGGGTCGCCCGGTCAAGGATTGATCGTCAGCGCCGGCGACGGCTTGAAGCTGAAAGTGGTGATCCTGCAATTGGCATTCACCATAAAAGGGCTGGCGATGCTGAAGGTGTTGTTGGCAGCGCTCCACTGTGTCGTCAGCACACTGGGGGTGTCGCAATTGTCGTAAGCCGCCTTTTCACTGAAACCGGAAAGCGTGGCGGTGTTGGCATTTGTCGGTACAAGCGTCCAGGGCAAGTTCAGTGGCCCGGACAGGGTGCAGAGGACGTTAGTGCCATTGGCGGGCGTAAAAGTGGCACCGGTAATACTGGCGCTGGAGCCGTCAGCGGCAACTTGGCCCGTCAGTGCGAGGTTGCAGGGGACGGGTGTAAATACCAACAACTTGACCGCCGTCGCAATTGAGCCGGTAGCGGTAAATGATGCACCCGCCGGGGCAAAAGTTGCCGCGCTGGCCATGCTGGATGTACACGCCAGGCCAATCAGCAACGCAGTCAAAGAAACTCGAGTGGTGAAGTTGTGCATTGTCTAAGTCCCAGCAGTTGGAAGACTATCCAAAATTCCCATGCAGCTCAGCCTGCCTTGAGTAAACAGACGCCTCACCTGAGGCGCCTGTCTTTCAACGGGTGATCAGCCCTTCGTTCTCAAGCCGCCATCAAGGAACAATGGTCAATGCTGGCGATGGGGTAACACTCAGGCTTACCACGGTGCAACTGCCGGCCAGTGCTTGGTTGCTAGCGGTCAGCACACCGCCGCTGTAACCCACCGCAATGGTGGAAGGGCCGCAGTTGGAGGCGGGGTACAGAATCGAACCGGCGATGGTGTAACCCACGTTGGCGACAGAGCCCGCCGCCGGAGCGGTGGCCGTCAGAGTCCAAGGCAGGCCGGTGATTTTTGGCAGACCGCAAAGGCCGCCGCCGGTGATCGCAACACCTGTGATTTTCGCAACGCCAGTGGCGTCGACATTGCCAGTGAAAGTTGCCCCACAGTTAACAGTGGCCTGGTAGGAAGATGGCGACTTCACCGAAATCGTGCCGGGCGCGGTAAAGCTGGTACTCACTGGGCTGATGCTATAAGCATTTGCCATGGAGGCAGCCCCCATACACACAGTCAGCGCAGTCAACGACACGAGAGTTTTCAAACTTTTCATTATTTTTCCTCACATGTTATGGCGAATCATTTCGCCAGGGGTAATGGCCATGATCGAGAGGTCACGGAGAAACTGCAGAACTTCCCTTTCCAGCCAAATTTCAATTCAATTCCCGCTACAACAGTTGGATGTGTTTATTCGACAACTTTGAAGTTGGCCGGCATCTTGATCGACACCGCCTTGATCTTGCAGTCTTCGCCAATCGGCACATTGGCGGCTTCCAACTTGCCGGTGGCGTTATCCCAGGTGCCGTCGGCCGTGGACGGGCCACACTTGCCGCCCAGGCCGAAGGCGTGGACGTCCACGCTGATCTTCGACATCGAGCCGCTTTGGGTGTCTTTGGCCACTAATATCCACGGCAGGTTGATCGCTTCGACCCGGCTGCACTTGAGGCCGCCGTCGAATTCGACCTTGTCGACATTGACGGACGAGCCATCGGCCGCCACCTTGCCGGCGACTTTGATGGTGCAGTCGGCACTGATCAGCTTGCCTTTGGAAAAGCTGATGGGGCCTTGGGCAGTAAACGCACTGCCGGCAGGTTCGATGCGCGCGGCCTGGGCCTGGTGATAGACAATCAGGCTCAACGCGGCCAATACGATATGGGTGGTGAACTTGGCAGGTGTTTGCATGGTGTACGTCCTTCCCTTGCTTTTATTTTTGTTGGGTCAAACAACTTTCTTGCAATGAAATCGAAAAATTCCAGGTGATAGAAAACGGCGCCACACGAAGATCCCGAGCGTGCTATTTAACGTTTCAATTCATATCAGAACGTTTTGCTTTTACCGCCGTACTGCGCCAGATACTGCAAACGTTTTGCGGGTTGAAGATTAGTCAGGGTTATATCCCCGGCATAATGCCTGAGGACTCGATGGTCCATGCGTCGTCGCCACAAGTACGGCACATAAGCCCAGACAATCATGCTTGCGTAACCGTAGGGAAGTTGCGGCGATTCATCAAAGTGACGCAACGATTGATAACTGCGTGTCGGGTTGGCGTGGTGATCGGAATGCCGTTGCAACTGGAACAGAAAGATATTGGTGACAATTCGATTACTGTTCCATGAGTGCCGCGGTGAGCAACGCTCATAACGACCATTGGGCAACTTTTGGCGTTTAAGGCCGTAGTGTTCGACGTAGTTCACCACTTCCAGCAACGAAAAGCCGTAGATGCCCTGGATGATCAGGAACGGAATCACCGCCGCACCCAACCAGGCAATCATCGCGCCCCACAACACCACGCTGTACATCCAGGCGCTGAGCACGGCGTTTTTCCAATGCCAGGCCGGCAGGCCGAGTTTGCTCAGGCGTTCGCGCTCCAGGTTCCACGCCGAGCGTGCGCTGCACCACACCGAGCGCGGCAGGAAAGCCCAGAAACTCTCGCCAAGACGCGAGCTGGCCGGATCTTCCGGGGTGGCGACACGGACATGATGGCCGCGGTTATGTTCGGTGTAGAAGTGCCCATAGAACGTCGGCGCCAGGGTGACTTTGGCCAGGAACACTTCCAGCGGCTTGGGTTTGTGCCCCAGCTCGTGGGCGGTGTTGATCGCGATGCCGGTCGCGGCGCCCGTCGACATGGCCATGCCCAGGTACGTGAACGCGCCGATCTGACCGTGCAACTGGGTGCGCGAGGTGATGTAGGCGGCCGTTTTTGCCAGCCAGTTCGAAGGTTCCAGTGCGGCGGTGGCCTGGAGCAAACCGCCGTTGATGATCCAGTCGATGCCGCCGGCAGCCAGCCAGCCGGTGATCACCACCGAAGCGATGACGAACAGCACGCCGGTGTAGACGATCCAGCGGTAGTAGCGTTGGGATTCGAGGTGGCTGACGGCGGACTCGGGCGGGTTACTGACGTCTTCGCCCAGCAGGCCATCGATCAGTGGGATGAGGCCGAAGATGACCAATACGCCGACCCACCACAGGTGTTGCATACCGGTGGTGATCGCCAGCGTGCCGGAGAGCAAAGGCGTTGCCAGGGGCAGGATGCCGAGCCACCACAGGTGGCGCTTGCCGTCGGCCCAGACCTGCGGGGTTGCCAGGGTGCGACTCATGGCAACCTCCAGACAAGGCAGGTGCAAAACAGGTTCGAGGAGCGCTCAAGGCTCCGGGAAATCAACCATGCGATAAAAGACGTTTTTTTCATTGTTATTCGCTCTTAGGCATTTCAAAAATCATTTCAAAACAAACATTGAAATATTTTTTTAAATAAATAACGCGGAATCGTTAGGTCGTCAACTAGTTTTTCAAGGCCTTATTGACGTGACCGAGCAGTCTCTTTTTCAGCCGCAGGGTCAAGTGTCTAGGACAGGCATTGACGCCGTTCAACCGCAGGTCGGAGGGCACAACTATTTGCTCGCCAGGGCGAACGGAGGATGCAACACCGTGGCGTTTTGCACCGGCCGGGCACGTTTAGCCACCTGTTCCACCACCGCCACCACGCGCTCCGTGGCGGTGATCGGCAGCATATGGCCGCGCCCCTCCACCAACTGCAGCTTGACGCCAGGCACCAGGCTCGCCAGGGCCTGGCCGTGCTTTTGAAAGTCCAGCACCTTGTCCTTTGCGCCGTATATCAGGCCAATGGGCAGGGTCAGTTGCGGGTAGCGCTTGACCATGCCCGGCAGGTGATCGTTGACCTGGTTGATCTCGGTGGAGGCCGCGTAGAAGTTGGCCGGGCGCATGCCGAGCAGCCCACCGCCGCGGGTGGCGAAGTCCGCTGGAGCGGGATCGGGGGCGAACACGCCTTTGACCACCGAGCCTTTGGTCAACAGGCCGATAGGCAGGGTCAGGGTATGGGACAGCCAGCGACGCAACCCCGCCGGGCGCACCGCCAATGACAGGAACACCAGCGGCAATAGGCGCTGGGGATGGGTCAACGGTGCCACCAAAATCAACCCCGAGACCGCGTGGGGATGGTCAAGGGCCAGTGCCAGGGCAATCGCACCGCCGAGGGAATGCCCCAGCACCAGCGGTTTTTCAAGGCCCAGCGTCTGAATAAAGGCAGCGATTTGCCGGGCCTGGGCCGGCAGGTCTGCCGCCGTACCCGGATGCCGGGTGGAATAGCCCGACCCCGGTCGGTCGACGCTGATGACGCGAAAATGCTGGCGTAACTGGCCGGACAAGGCGTAGGTCAGGTTGCGACTGCTGCCCATCAGCCCGTGAATCATCACCAGCGCCGGGCCTTTGCCCTCGTCGTAATAATGAAAGCGCTCGCCATCGACCTCGACGAAGCGCCCGTTGCCTGGAACGGCCGCTTCAATGCGCCGTGTCATCCAGGCACTGAAGCCCCCTAACAAAACGCTCGCTGCGACCAGCACACCCGCAGCGATAACCCATTCAACAGCCATAGCTCGGTCCTCTGCTTCCCTGCTGCCGACCGCCCGACCGGGATTGATCAGGGCCTCAGCCATCGTCCACACCCTGGACCTAAACTTCGTGCATACCGTCGGACACGTCGCACATGAGGAGCCAGGGACTAGCGTAGGCGAAATTTTCAGGTAGATTATTTAAAATCTTTTTTAAAATAAGTAATTCAATTTTTCTTTGCAATGGTGTTCTATCTAAAAGACAAAACAAAAACAGGAGCACATCCGATGCCCACGCAGGACAGCCTATGAATGCCCACAGTGATTCCATCGACATCGCCATCATCGGTTCAGGCTTTGCCGGCCTATGCATGGCGATCAAGCTCAAGGAAGCCGGGTTTACTGACTTCTTTATCGCCGAGCAGGCCGAGACACTCGGCGGCACCTGGCGCGACAACCACTACCCTGGGTGCGCCTGCGATGTGCAGTCCCATGTCTATTCGTTTTCGTTTGCGCCCAACCCGGACTGGACACGCCAATTCGCCCCGCAAGCGGAGATCCGCGCCTATCTGGAGCAATGCGCCCGACGTTTCGCGCTGGCGCCGTATCTGCGTTTCGGCATGGGCCTGCAACGGGCGGTGTTTGATGAGCAGCAACAACGCTGGCAACTGAGCTTCAGCGGGGGGCGCCAGGTCAGTGCGCGGGTGCTGGTGTCGGGGATGGGCGGGTTGTCGCGCCCGGCGCTGCCGGATATCCCGGGGCTGGACAGCTTCAAGGGCCCGCGCTTTCACTCCCAGCAGTGGGACCACGACTATTCATTGAAAGGCAAGCGTGTGGCGGTGATCGGCACCGGCGCCAGCGCCATTCAGTTCGTGCCGCAGATCGCGCCGCAGGTGGCGCATCTCGACCTATTCCAGCGCACCCCGCCGTGGATCATGCCCAAGCCCGACCGGCCGATTTCGCGTGTTGAGCGCTGGGCGTTCAAGCACCTGCCCTTCACCCAACGGCTGGTGCGCGGCGCCTTTTATTGGGCGTTGGAAGGCCGCGTGGTGGGCTTTGCCCGGCACCCACGGCTAATGAAAATGGTGCAGAAAGTCGCCCTGCGCCACTTGCACAAACACGTCGCCGACCCTTCCCTGCGCAAGACGCTGACGCCGGACTACACACTCGGCTGCAAGCGCGTGCTGATCTCCAACGACTATTACCCGGCGTTGTCGCGCAGCAATGTGCAGGTGGTGACCGACAGCGTGCTGCGCATCGAAGCCGATGGCGTGATCACCGCCGACGGCCTCAAGCACCCAGCCGATTGCCTGATCTTCGGCACCGGCTTCCAGGCCACCGACCCGCTGCCCCGCGACTGCATCATCGGGCATCACGGGGTCGACCTGATGGACGCCTGGCACGACGGCGCCCACGCCTACAAAGGCACCACGGTGCCGGGCTACCCGAACCTGTTCCTGATCATCGGCCCCAACACCGGCCTGGGGCACAACTCGATGATCCTGATGATCGAAGCCCAGGTCACTTACATCCTCGACGCGCTGCAACAGATGCAGCGCCACCGCATCGCCACGGTAGACGTCAAACCCGCGGTGGAACAGGCCTACAACCGCCAACTGCAGGACACACTCACGCGCACCATCTGGAACACCGGCGGCTGCCGGAGCTGGTACCTCGACCCCCGCACCGGCAAGAACACCACCCTGTGGCCGGGCTCGACCTGGCGCTTCAAACAAATCACCCGGCATTTTGCGCTCAAGGATTATGTCGCCAGCATGGCGCCGATTGACGCGGCTCCCCGCGCAACGGCTGCGCCACATTCCACCGCAGAAGGGAGCCTGTCATGAAGTCCTTCAACGGCCGCGTGGCGGCGATCACTGGCGCGGCATCCGGCATGGGCCGTGCGTTGGCCTTGGCCCTGGCGCGCGAAGGTTGCCACCTGGCGCTGGCGGACAAGAACAGCCAAGGCCTGGAACAGACCTTGGCGTTGATCAAGACGTCGACACTGTCACCGGTGCTCGTGACCACCCAAGTGCTGGATGTGTCCGACCGCCAAGCCATGGAGGCCTGGGCCGCGCGCTGCGTCGCCGATCACGGCCAGGTCAACCTGATCTTCAACAACGCCGGGGTGGCGCTGTCGAGCACGGTCGAAGGCGTGGACTACAGCGACCTGGAATGGATCGTCGGCATCAACTTCTGGGGCGTGGTGCATGGGACCAAGGCCTTCCTGCCGTATCTCAAAGCCAGCGGCGCGGGCCATGTGATCAACACCTCCAGCGTGTTCGGACTGTTTGCCCAACCCGGCATGAGCGGCTACAACGCCACCAAGTTTGCGGTGCGCGGGTTTACCGAAGCCCTGCGCCAGGAATTGGACCTGCAACGTTGCGGCGTCTCGGCCACCTGCGTACACCCCGGCGGTATCCGTACCGATATCTGTCGCAGCAGCCGCATCGACGCCAACATGACGGGCTTTCTGATCCACAGCGAACAGCAGGCCCGCGCCGATTTCGAAAAGCTGTTCATCACCGACGCCGACCAGGCCGCCAAGGTGATCCTGCAGGGCGTGCGCAAGAATAAACGGCGCGTACTCATCGGCCGCGATGCGTATTTCCTCGACCTACTCGCCCGCTGCCTGCCGGCGGCCTATCAAGCGCTGGTGGTGTTCGCCAGCAAGCGTATGGCCCCCAAGCAACGCAAGCAGGTGCTTGAAACCAACGACGAACCCCGTCTCTGAACAGGAGCAAGCCCATGCTGCCGATCCGTCGCGATATCCGTTTTGCCTTGCCGGCCGAACGCATCAAGAACTGGCACGAACAAGGCCCGTTCATTACGCATTTTTTCAATGCACTGTCGCTGCTGTTTCCCCAGGGCGAGCTGTTTTTCATGGACAGCGTGCGCCACTACCGCCAACGCATCGATGACCCGGCGCTGACGCGAGAGATCCAGGGTTTTATCGGCCAGGAGGCCATGCACAGCCGCGAACACGTGGCCTACAACGATTTGCTGCACGCCGCAGGCCTACCAGCACATCGCCTGGATCGGCGCCTGAAATTCTTCCTCGACCTGCAGAAAAAACACCTGCCGCCGTCGTTCAACCTGGCGGTGACCATCGCCCTTGAACATTACACCGCGATGCTCGCGGAAATCCTGCTGAGCGACCCCTCGCGCTTCGGCGATTCGCTCAAGGGCTACCAGCAGATGTGGTACTGGCACGCCCTCGAAGAAACCGAGCACAAGGCGGTGGCGTTCGATGTGTGGAACCGCGTGATCAAGCCGGGGCCCCTGCGCTACCTGCTGCGCACCGGGACCATGCTGACCACGACGCTGCTCTTCTGGCTGGTGGTGTTTGATTTCCACGTGCGCCTGTTGATTGCCGACCGCCAGGCCGGCGGGCACCTCCAAGGGTTCTGGCGCATGCTGAAGTTTTTGTATGGGCCCAAGGGCGTGTTCCCGCGGATGTTTCGGCCGTGGCTGCACTACTTCAAACCGGGCTTTCATCCGTGGGACCACGACAACCGTGCGCGCCTGGCGAGGATCGATGGCTTGGTCGAAGAGATCGAGCAGACCCAGCGCGAATACCGGTCAGCCCAAGCCGAGGCTTAGTGCGTACAAAACCTGGCAACTGATCGCCCCGCAGCGCCACTTGCAGCACCACGGTCGCCCTATCACCGAGGGTGCTCAAGATGGCGCGAACACTGTTCAAATTGCACTTCACCGAGCGTCTGGCCGCCTTGGCCAGTTTTGCGCTCGCACACCCGCGTTTGCAGGTTACTCAGCACGATCACTGACGTGTTCGCTATTGAGCAATGGAACTTTCTGACAAGAATCAATCCCTAAGCCAGCTTCAAGATGTAAAATCAGCAACTTTTCAGAATTCCCTGATGCTCCAACCAGGGAACAGGCTGAAGTCGCAAGCCGCAAGGAGGTAGGTTCGAGATGCAACACAAGCGGTCGAATACTATTCACCCACTGATGTTTAACGCCGTACTGTGGTTATGTGGGATTGCCCTGCTCTATCTGATCAAGGCGCTCGTGGAAGTGTTTTCAGGGCCCATCAGCGAAACCTGGATGGACCTGACGCTGGTGCTGACGGCGTACCTGTTGCTCTTCGTCCTTGACCCCATTCGAACCAGGATAAACCGCCGCCTGCACAAACGCGCTCGGCGTAGACAGGCTCGCCAGGACACCGGCACGGGTGCCTGACATTTTTCTAGGAGTAAACCCTTGTCCCAACCCGGCGATACCCATCAACGCGCGCTGGACAGATTCCTGCTTGAGCACCCGGATGTACTCACCCAACTGGACACCCTGAACCCACTGGCCGCCCAGGCCAAAGGCGAAACCCTGGCGCAATACCGCGCCGAACGCCTGCATGAAGCGTTCGAAGCCGAAGCCGAGCGCCAGGGGCTGTTTGCCTGGGAGCTGACCCTCAAGCTGACGGCCGAATCCGCCCAGGCATTCGAAGCGCAACGCCTTGAAGTGCATAAGGAAGTGGCGCAGATGGCGGGGATGAGCTGGGACGCCTACTGCGAGTTGCATGGCGTAAGCGGCTGACACCGCGTGCCATGAACCCGCAGTGCCACGCGGGTTTTATCACGTCACACCATCGCCAACGGATGCTTGCGCTTGGGCGCCCCGAACACCCGCTCGATGGCGTCGAGATCGTGCTCGTCCAGCACCAATTGAGCGGCCGCAGCGTTAAGCCGCACATGCTCCGGCGTAACAGCCTTGGGGATGGCAATCACCCCGTCCTGGCGCAACACCCAGGCCAGCGCGACCTGCGCGGCCGTCGCCTGATGCCGGTGGGCGATCTGCTTGAGGGTGGGGCTGGACAGCAACTCGCCGCCTTGCGCGATCGGACAGTAAGCCATCAACGGCAAGTGATGTTGTTGCCACCACGGCAGCAAGTCGAACTCTATGCCGCGTTCTTGAATGTTGTAGAGCACCTGGTTGGTCGCGCAGGCCGGTGAAGCGAGCTCCTGCAGGTCTGCCACGTCGAAATTGGATACACCCCAGCGGCCGATCTTGCCGGCCTCGCGCAAACGCTCGAACGCTTCGACGGTTTCTTCCAGCGGGTACTGACCGCGCCAGTGCAGCAGGTACAGGTCGATGTAATCGGTGCCCAGCCGTTGCAGGCTGGCGTCGCACGCACGGGGCACGCCCGTGCGACTGGCGTTGTGGGGGTAGACCTTGCTCACCAGGAACACCTGCTCGCGCTTGCCGCGAATGGCCTCGCCGACCACGCTTTCGGCGCCGCCTTCGCCGTACATTTCAGCGGTATCGATCAGGCTCATGCCCTCCTCGATGCCACACTGCAACGCCGCGACTTCGGCGCGGCGCTGGTCCGGGTCTTCGCCCATGCGCCAGGTGCCCTGGCCGATGACAGGGACCGGAACACCGGCCAGATCGATGGTTCGCATGACAACCTCCTGATGCGTTCGCGGGTTAACAGTGTGGCATTCACCGGACAAAAGGGTTCAATCGAAGTATGGTTACCCTTTGCCAAATCGCCGGGAAGGGCCTGCAATGCTGTTTGTCGTAATGCTCGGGGGCAAGCACCCACGGGCCAGGATCGAAGTCCATGACGTGGTATTCGCCGTGGCGGATACGCTGGACGCCACCTACCCACAGTTGCGCGACGCCTGGTTTGGCAGCCCCAAGGGCGTGCACATCGATTCGTGGATGGCGGTCGATGGCATCGACGGCTGGAAAGTCGAGCTCAGCCACTTGGCGCCCCAGGCCGGCGCGCACCACCTGTACTTCATCAACCTGGGCGGCTATGAAGCCAACCGCTTTGGCGAAGCGCACCACTACCTGCTAGTGGTTGCCCGCGACAAGAAGGAAGCGACGCGCAAAGGCAAGCAACAAATGCTGAGCCACTGGTCACAGGCCCACACCGACGGCGTGCTGGATATCGACGACTGCCTGCCCATCGACCTGGTGGACGGCCGTTACCTTCACCTCGTTCAAGGCCAGCACCGGCCGGTGATCCAACAAAACGACTACATTGTGCTGGCGTAAGCGCCATGGCTGGATAGCTCATTTCATAGGATGGGGAGCATGCTCTAAAGTGCAGTGATGTTGTTCAAAATGATCTCGACGGCCTGGGCTGGGCTCAGGAAGGCTGTGTCGACCGTGAAAGTCGCCTCATCCCACGGCTCGAACTCATGCGCTAACACGGATTGCCAGCTAGGCGGAACCAGCCCGCCGATATCGCCAACGCGGGCTTCCACGCGGGATTGGTGTTTGTGCCGATCAGAACAAATCACCTGAATGTTGAGCAATGCCACTCCCGCTTGGGCGGCCACGTCCGTCCAGGCCTGCCGGCTGTGTCTGACCGGGTTCACGCAGTCGGCAATCACCGTATGACCCAAGCGCACATTACTCAACGCCAGCGCATTCGCCACGCCATAGCCGCTAGCGCCCACGTCGCCCGCGAATGCCCGAGCATCGCGCAGTGCCTGCTCAATCACGTCTATTCGCAGGTAAACGCCACCGCTCTGGCGCGCAAGTTCGCTGGCGATCGTGGTTTTTCCGCAGCCAGGCAGGCCACTGAAGACGATAAGCATGGGTCGATCCTTCGATAAGTCAGAGAGGCCAGGTTCAGAGTATTCTGCCGACGCCTACTGACGCGCCCCCATAGGATAAAGTGCCCCTCATGCACAGGGCCCGGCACAGCCCCACCGCGCCCGCCAGCACAAACACAGCAGAGTGTCGCAACCGCCCTATGATAGGGGTTACCTGAGGATTCATCGCAAGGCCCAACTTTATCCTATAGACGCATGGCGATGCCGTGCATGATCGGTTCCACGCTCCCGGTCAACACCACGCCGCCCTGCCCGTCCCACTGCACGGTGACCGTGCCGCCGTCACATTGCACCTCAACGCTATCGTCAAGCAGGCCGCGTCGAACTCCATTCACCACGGCACCACAGCAGCACGAGCCGGACCCCAGCGGCACCCCGCCCCCGCGCTCCCAGATACGCAAGCGAATATGCCCGCGATCAACAACCTGGACAAAATGCACATTGGTCCTGGCGGGAAACAGCGCGTGAGCTTCCAGTGCCGGACCCAGGGTTTCCACGTCGACGGCGGCCAGGTCCGCGACAAAGACGGTGCAATGGGGGTTGCCCATGCTGCACGCCGCCGGGTTGCCTTCGAGTGGCAACCACAGGGTGTCCATCGACTCGGCCAGCGGCACTGTTTCCCAGCCCAGCGATGGCGCGCCCATATTCACCGACACCCGCCGCCCCGACTCACGCACACACGTCAGTAAACCTCGGTCAGTACGCAGCACGATGGAATCGGTGCCGGCTTCGTGCATCAGCCGGTCGGCCACACCGCGCGTGGCGCTGCCGCAGGTTTGCAGCGGCGTGCCATTGGGGTTCCAGAATTTGATCCGCGCGGCGGCGTCTGCACAATCGAGTACCACCGCCAACTGGTTGAAGCCGATGCCGGTGTGACGATTACCGAGGCGGCGAGCGACCTGCGCGGTGATCGGATCATCCAGACCACGGCGATCGATGATGATGAAATCGTCGCCATGCGCGTGCATCTTCACGAAAGACAGCGTCATGGGGTGTGCTGTGGACTGTGACAAATCAGAGCACGCTCCCCATCGCCTTCATCAACACCAGGTCGCGCCCATAAATATCCGGCGCATACACCAACCCACCCTGGCGATCCACTTCCACGGTCCAGTAGCCGAGCAACACCGGCACCGGCGTGGCCAGGCGGAATTCATGGGTCACGCCGGTGGCCAGCAATTCATCGGTGCGAGTGCGTTCTGCCGGGGTCACCAGCAGGTCGCGCAGCAGCAAGGGTTGTTCAACCCGCACGCAACCCGAGCTGAACGCGCGCGGGCCTTTGGTGAACAGCGGCTGGCTGGGGGTGTCGTGCAGGTACACCGAGTACGGGTTGGGGAACCGCATGACGATCTTGCCCAGCGGATTGCGCGGACCGGCTTCCTGGCGCAGCAGGATGTTGCCGGGGCGGGCCCAGTCGATGTGTTCGGGGGCCAGCGGGCGGCCCTCGGGGTCGAGCACTTGGAGGTTTTGCTGGCGCAGGTATTCGGGGTTGAGGCGGATAGCCGGGAGCTTGTCCTCGCGCATGATGGTGGGCGGGATGGTCCAGGTCGGGTTGAGGGTCAACCGGGTGATGCGCGATTTGAGCAGCGGCGTCTGGCGTTCGGCGCGGCCGACCTGCAGGCGGGTTTGCCACACCGGGATGCCACTCTGATAGACGCTCAGTTGCGCGGCGGCGACGTTGACCAGCACGCCTTCGGGCTCCAGGTCCTGGCTCAGCCAGCGGAAGCGCTCCAGGTTGATACGCAACTGTTCGCGGCGCATCAACGGGCTGATATTCAGTTCGGCCACGGTGCCGGCGCCGATCACGCCGTCGGATTGCAGCGAGTGGCTGATCTGGAAGGCCTTGACCGCCTGCACCAGCTCGTCTCGGTACTGCTTGCCGTTGCCCTTGGGTTCGCTGGCGAGGTAGCCGCCACGGTAGAGACGCCGCGCCAGTTCCGGCACGCGCGGGTCTTCCATGCCGGGGCGCAACAGCGGCCCGCTGGCGACCGCGTCCCAATGGGGCAACGGCTGCTGGCGCAGCGTGGAGTAGACGTTACGCAGGCTGCGGTATAAATCCGCAGTGGGGCGGGCCTGGTCGAAGGCTTGCGCCATGTCATGCAGGCCCGTGCTGGCGAAGGCGAGCAGATCGGTATCCGGGTCGCGGCTGGGCGGCTGGGAATGCCACAGCGGTTCGAAGCGCGATTGCTGCAGGCGCCCGTAATGCAAATCCTGCAGGGCGTGCAGGTACTGCTCGCTGGTGCCGATATCGCTGCACAGCACGTTGGCCGCGGCATCCGCGATGGGCAGGCTATAGTGGGCGGGGTCCAGGCCGTCGTCGGCCAGCATCAGCAACTGCGCTTGCAGTGCCTGGCGGCGTTCGGCGGCGGCCCACAGCGGCACATCGCCCTGCTGCTGATAGAACGCCTGCAGGCGCGCCAATGTCGCCGCGTCGATACGCGGGGCAAGGCCGGGGCAGACGCTGGGCAACTGCGCAAGGGCCTGTTGCACCGGGCTCGCCGGAATCACTGGCAACGCGTCCATAAGCACTTCGTCGGCTGTTGCGACCAGCGGTGCAACGAGCAAGCAAATGCTCAAGTAACATGCGTGTTTTTTGAACAATAGCTTTGCTCCAATCCACAGTGGGGGGATGTACTGTAGATGCTGACTTTTATGTGCCGCCTCGGCCTGATGACCTTGACCGTGGCTACGCTGAGCACCGTTGTGCTCGCCGCCGACGGCAACCCTGTTTCTTTGTATAGCAGCCTGGCGCGCTCGGCTCCAGAACTCAATCCCGCTGTACTGAAAAGCGCGCTGAACGCCGTGCAATGCGCGGTCAATAATGGCGAGGATCGATCCGAGCGCCTGGCCGTGATTGACTATTCTCAGCCTTCGACCGCTCGTCGGCTATGGATTTTCGATTTGCGCAAAAAGACCCTGGTGCTGCGCGACCTGGTGGCCCACGGGGCCAAGTCCGGGGAAAACTTCGCCACCCAGTTCTCCAATCGTGAAGGCAGCCACCAGTCCAGCCTGGGCCTGTTCCGTACCCGGGAAAGTTACCTGGGCACTCATGGCTACTCACTGCGCATGGACGGTCTGGAGCCAGGCTTCAATGATCAGGCGCGTGACCGGGCCCTGGTGATTCACGCCGCCGACTATGTCAGCCCGTTGTGGAGCAAGCGCGAAGGCCGTATCGGCCGCAGCCAGGGTTGCCCGGCGGTACGCCCGCAGGTGGCGCGCCAGGTGGTGGATAAACTCAAGGATGGGCAGTTCATGTTCTCGTGGTACCCGGACCAGCGCTGGTTGAAGTCTTCGGCCTACCTCAACTGCAAACCCCAACAGGTGGCGAGTAGTCGTACAATCCGTGGCGGTTAGCCTGACCCCACCGATAAGAGAGAACCTCGCATGCTTCTACATAAGTCCACCTGGATCGAGATCGGCCAGTTTCTGGAGCGCAGCCGCACGGTGGTGATCCCCATCGGTTCCAATGAACAACATGGCCCCACCGGCCTGCTGGGCACCGACTGGATGTGCCCGGAAATCATCGCCCACGAAGCGCAACAGCACGCTGACATCCTGATCGGCCCTACCTTCAATATCGGCATGGCCCAGCACCACCTGGGCTTTCCCGGCACCATTTCGCTGCGCCCATCCACCTTTATTGCTGCAATTGGCGATTGGGTCCGTTCACTGGCCGGGCACGGTTTCGACAAGATCCTGTTTCTCAACGGCCATGGCGGCAACATCGCTACGATTGAAGCGGCGTTTTCCGAGCTATACGCCGAAGCCAGCTTCGCCCGCCAACCGGCCGGGTTTGCGCTGAAACTGGTGAACTGGTGGGACCTGGAAGGCGTCAACGAGCTGGCTCACCGACAGTTCCCGGTCGGCCACGGCAGCCATGCCACGCCGTCGGAGATCGCCGTGACACAGTGGGCTTATCCGGAGTCGATCAACTCCGCCGATTATTCACCGCAGATCGCCAACACCGGGCCGATCCGTGAAGCGCTGGACTTCCGCGCGCGGTTCCCCGACGGGCGCATGGGCTCGGACCCGGCCCTGGCGACCGTGGAGAAAGGCGGTGAGTTGGTGGCGTTGGCGGCTCAAGGGCTGATCAAGGTTGTCGACAGCTTCAGTCACGAAGCAACACCTTAAACCATAGCCCCGCCTACAGGGTTTATCGGTAGCCTGCGGTTACTTGCACTCTTGCGCCGTCAACTCCAGGCGCGACGGCGTGATGGTCGACGCAAGCGGCTTGCGCTCATACAGGAACACCTTGGTGCCGTCCTGGGACTTGTAGGCCTCCAGCACATCATCGGCGGCAATCTTGCTGGTCAACACTACCTTGGCGTGGCGCGAGTTCTGCGTCACGGTTGAGGTGATGTTGTGTTTTTCAAGCTTGGGCAACACGCATTGCACATAACCTTCGGGGGTTTTGGCGGTTTGCAGGGTCAATGTCGGAGCATTCGGAGAAGACACACAACCGGCCATTAACAAGGAAGCAAAGGCCAGGGCCGGGGCGAAAAAAGAGCGCATAAAAATCCTGACTGTATAAAAGGAAAAGTTCACATCAACCCGCTCGGACTAACGCCTTGAGCGACACATCAAATTGTTTCAAGGCATCGAGCTGGACATCACGCTGCTGCTCGATCTGCGCGGCAATCTCCGGGGCGGCCTTGTCACGGGCCCACACCGATGGCACTTGCTTATGCACCGAGCCTTCGGCCTTGGCGATGTACTGCAGGTTCGCGTCATAGAAGCGCGCGATAAAATGCGCTTCGACCTGATCGTTACGCGGGGTCAACAGTTGGTTATGGGTGTCGAGCATCACCACCACATCGGGGTGAGCCTGCACAAGCGCATCCAGCGTGTCGTAAACGGTCACCGACAAAAACGTGCCTTGCAACGAACTCATCAACCAGTCGATGGCCAACTCCGGGTCGGAGCTGTTGACGAACGCCTCGCGGATGCGCCCATCGAGGGCATCCCTGGCGCCATTCAAGGCCGTGTCGTGGTAGCGTTCAAGGTAGCTGAGGTTGTCGACCGTGTTTTCGCTGTACAGCACCCCCACTGACTGCTCGTGCCGCAGCGAGTCTACGCTACCGCCGAGTGACAGCAAATGGCCTGTACGCAGTTCATCGGCGATTGCCGGGTTGATCATGACCGCAGTGCTCATCATCAGGGTCATTAAAGCCAGTTGAATAAACGTCCTCATCGCGCGATTTCCTTGAACTGCGTCTCGATAGGGCGATTTTCCGCTTTTCCTGAAAAAACAGAACTTGCAATTCTCGATGATGACTATTATCTGAACCAATAGTGCTTACATAAAATCTATAAGGACCACGCGATGAAACCCCACCAGAAAACCTTCGACCGCATCCGCGAAGCCGTATTGCCGGAGTACCGCGAGCGGGTCGCCGATTACCTGGTCGACTATGAACGTGTCTTGCAAGACCCGACGGCCGACTCGGACGAGGCCCAAGCCAGCGCCCAGCAATTGCTGGGCTACCTGCGGGGGTTGAACACCACTCGCGTGCTGGGCATGGCCGATTGGGAAGAGCTGGACCGGCGCGTAGCGCAGGAATGGCCTAAAGCGCGGGCCTTGGCAGATTGACCCATTCCTGCACCGATGGCCGCTGCCATTGGCGTTGCGCGTAGTCCACCAACTCGGCCGGTACGCTGTCGCCGTTGAGGATCAGGCGGTTAAGCATCACCGCCAGGTCCAAATCGGCAATCGACCACTCGCCGAACAAGTACGCCGGATTACCCGCCAACAGCACCTGCGCCGCACTGACCAGGCGGTGTGCGGCGGCCTCGGCCAGCGGCGACAACGGCGGCATCTGCTGCCCATAAAACACCACCAACGTCGAACGCTCCTGACGAATCGGCAGCAAATCGCTGCGCAACCACGCCTGGACCTGCCGCGCCCTCGCCCGCTGCTTTGGATCGGCCGGGTACACCGCCGTTTCGGGGTAGGCCTCGTCCAGGTATTCGCTGATCGCCGAGGACTCTGACAGGGCGAAGTCCCCGTCCACCAACGTCGGCACACGCTGGGTCACGGACAGCTGGGCAAAGTCGTGCGTCTGGTGTTGCGCGGCGTCCAAGTCAAGGACCACGGTATCGAACGCCAGACCTTTTTCGCGCAGGGTGACGAAAACCGACATCGCATAGGGGCTGGCGAACAGCGAATCAACGTAAAGGCGCAGCGCGGCTTGGTTCATGATGGATCTCCTTGAGTGAAAGCCCACGCTACGAGATCGGCGGCGATAAAGACAATGCGCAGTTTTTATACGGGCATTCCTCGACGGAATAGTGGAAGGGAGCAAGCCCCTCTCCACATGTCCAGACCGTGTTAGGCCAGCTCCGCGCGCAGTTGACGCGCTGCCGTCACCATATGGATCAACGCCGCTTCAGTCTCCGGCCAGCCACGCGTTTTCAAGCCGCAGTCCGGGTTCACCCACAAACGCTCTGCCGGAATCCGCTTGGCGGCCTTGCGCAGCAGGTTGGCCATTTCCGACGCGTCCGGCACCCGTGGCGAGTGGATGTCGTAGACGCCCGGGCCGATGTCGTTCGGGTAAGCAAAGGCTTCGAACGCGTCCAGCAACTCCATGTCCGAGCGCGAGGTTTCGAGGGTGATCACGTCGGCATCCATCGCCGCGATGGACTCGATCACATCGTTGAACTCGCTGTAGCACATGTGCGTATGGATCTGGGTTTCGTCACGCACGCCGCAAGCGCACAGGCGGAATGCTTCGGTGGCCCAGTCCAGATAGTGCTGCCATTGCGCCTGGCGCAACGGCAAGCCTTCACGGAACGCAGCTTCATCGATCTGTACGATCTGGATGCCGGCGGCTTCCAGGTCGACCACTTCGTCACGGATTGCCAGGGCGAGTTGACGCGCCTGAATTTCGCGGCTCACGTCTTCACGCGGGAAGGACCACATCAGCATGGTCACCGGGCCGGTCAACATGCCCTTCATCACCTTGCGGGTCAGGCCTTGGGCGTAGCGTATCCAATCCACAGTCATCGCCTGCGGGCGGCTCAGGTCGCCGAAAATCACCGCTGGTTTCACACAGCGTGAACCGTAGCTCTGCACCCAGCCAAAGCGGGTGAACGCGTAGCCGTCCAATTGCTCGGCAAAGTATTCGACCATGTCATTGCGCTCGGCTTCACCATGCACCAGCACGTCCAGGCCGAGGTTTTCCTGCACTTCAACGGCGTGACGAATCTCGCTGTGCATCGCCTCGACGTATTCGGCTTCACTCAACTTGCCTTGTTTGTAGGACTGGCGCGCGAGGCGGATCGACGAGGTTTGTGGGAACGAACCGATGGTGGTGGTCGGGAATGGCGGCAGCTTGAGGCCGGCACGTTGTGTCTCAATACGCTGCGCAAACAGCGACTGGCGCTGGCTGTCCTGGGCGGTGATCGCCGCCACGCGGGCTTGCACTGCCGGTTTGTGAATGCGTGGCGATGCCGCACGGGCCGCCTGCACGGCACGGCTTTCAGCCAGGGCGGCGAGCACGTTTGGCGCTTCGGGCTGGTTGACGGCCTGGGCCAGCACGGCCACTTCGGCGCACTTCTGGACCGCGAACGCCAGCCAGCTTTTCAACTCGCTATCGAGCTGGTCTTCACGGCCCAGGTCGACCGGGCTGTGCAGCAACGAGCAGGACGGCGCCACCCACAGCCGATCGCCCAGCTTCTCATGGGCGTGCTGCAGGGTGCCGAGGGCGTGTTCCAGATCGCAACGCCAGACGTTACGGCCGTTGACCACGCCCAGGGACAAGACTTTGTAGGCCGGCAGGCGGTCAAGAATGATTGGGTACTGCTCCGGTGCGCGCACCAGGTCAATGTGCAGGCCATCCACCGGCAGGTTGGCGGCCAGGCCGAGGTTTTCTTCAAGGCCACCGAAGTAAGTCGCGACCAGCTTTTTCAGCGGGTCGCGCTGGATCAGGTTGTAAGCGCGTTCGAAGGCGTTTTTCCACGCCTGCGGCAGGTCGAGTACGAGAATCGGTTCGTCGATCTGCACCCACTCCACGCCCAGGTCCGCCAGGCGCTGGAAGATCTGGCCGTACAGCGGCAGCAGGCGTTCGAGCAGGTCGAGCTTGTCGAAATCGCCGCCCTTGGCCTTGCCCAGCCACAGGTACGTCAGCGGGCCGATCACCACGGGCTTGACGGTGTGGCCCAGGTCACGCGCCTCCTTGACCTCGTCGAAGAGCTGGTCCCAACCGAGGTGAAAGTGCTGGTCGACGCTGAATTCAGGCACCAGGTAGTGGTAGTTGGTGTCGAACCATTTGGTCATTTCCTGAGCGTGCGCCCCGCCGCAGCAAGGGTCACTGACGCCCCGCGCCATGCCGAACAAGGTCTGCAAGGTAGCTTTGCCATCAGCCGGGCGGAAGCGCTCAGGGATCACCCCGAACATCAGCGAATGGGTGAGTACCTGGTCGTACCAGGCAAAATCACCGACGGGCAACAGGTCGATGCCGGCCTGTTTTTGCAGCGCCCAATGCGCCTTGCGCAAGTCACGGCCAACGGCGTGCAGGCCGGCTTCGTCGAGTTCGCCCTTCCAAAACGCTTCCTGCGCTTTTTTCAGTTCACGATCGCGTCCAATGCGTGGAAATCCGAGGGAATGAGCGACTGCCATGACTTACAACTCCAATACCGATAGTGATGGCGGCCATTGTCGGCAGACTCGCATAGTGAGACAAACTCATTTTATTCCTGATGATCACAAGATTCACTCATGTTAATAGAGGCATGACGCGCTCGCGGCGCCTGAACACCTGACCCCTGTAGGAGCGAGCACGCTCGCTTCTACAGGAGGAATTCGATCCGTTCGGCTTGTTACATCAACGGAATCGAATAACTCACAAACACCCGATTCTGGTCCTGGTCCCGCGCCACCTCACTGCGCGACACACCGTTACGCCAGCCAAACCCGACGTCCTTGAAGGTGCCGCTCTGTACCACATAATCCAACGAGATATCCCGTTCCCACTCGCTGGCGTTATTCCCGCTGGCGGTGAGGATATGGTCGCCTTTCAAATACATCATCGACGCCTTCAAGCCCGGCACGCCCAACGCCGCGAAGTCATAGGCGTACTGCGCAAAAGCCGTGCGCTCGCCGGCCTGGATAAAGGTTTGCACCGTCCGGTCGGTGTAGAGGTACAGGCTGGAGCCCCCCTCCCCTTTGTTCACCAGGCCGCCCTGGTTGAGCTGGGCAAAGTTGCTGTCATCGGACACTTGCTGGTAACCGGCGGTAATCGCGTGGGGCCCCAGGGAGTAGATGAAGGCCGCACTCCAGGTGTTGTTGTCGATTTCACCGCTGCTATTTTTGGTATAGCCGCTGAACTTGTAGCCTTCGGCGCGTCCGGCGGCGCTGCTGTTTTTACCGTCGGAGGTGGTCTTGAAGTAACGCAGGTCGGTTTTCAACGAACCGTAGTCGCCCAGCGGCAATACATGAATCAAGCCGGCAAAGTGTTGTTGGTAATAGTCTTCGAGGTTGGCGTAGTAGTACTGGACCATCAGGTCCTTGGTCAGCTGGTAGTCGGCACCGGCGTAGGTGAATTTATTGCTTTCCTGGGTGCCGCCCGCCGCTGCCAGGCCGCTGCGGTCGCTGGAGCCGCGCCCGGTGGTGTGTTGAAGCTGGCCGCCGATCAGGGTCAGGTTGTCGATGTCTTTGCTGGTGAGCTGCCCGCCTTCGAACGATTGCGGCAACAGGCGGCCATCGTTGCTCACCAGGATCGGCAGGTTCGGGCGCAGGTAGCCGTAGCGCGCTTCGGTCTTGGCGAAACGCGCCTTGGCCGTGGCGCCGCCACGGGCCCAATTGTCGACGGCTTTGCCGTCATCGCTGGGGATCATCGAACTGCCGACATGGCGGCCGGCACCGCTGTCGAGGGTCATGCCGAGCATGCCGACTGCGTCCAGGCCAAAGCCGACGGTGCCGTCGGTAAAGCCCGACTGGTAATTGAGCATGAACGCCTGGCCCCACTCTTCAGTCTTCGACGGCGCGGCGGTGCCGTCGCGGTTGTCGTTGTTGAAGTAGAAGTTGCGCATACTCAAGTTGGCTTTGCTGTCGCTCAAAAAGTCGGCCGAAGCCAGGGGGCTCAGGGCGATGCCCAGGCTGCCGGTCAATAGGCTTAATACATTCAAAGTAGCTTTCATCAGGACGAACTCCGGCGCGGAATCCAAGTTCCGGGCGCTAAAAAAAATAGACAGCAGGAAGCACGCGGCCACACTGGAGTTGGCCGTTGCGTTAACTAACGTTCAGTTACTTGGTTGGGTGAAGTGAACCTCCGTAAAACCTCAGTCAATCAATCCATGAGCGTCATAAAACGGATACGGCCCCGGGTAGTCCCCGAACACGCCGTTGTGGCTGACCAACCCCTGTTGCGCATCCCAGCGATGCAACAAGTAACCCGCCGGTTCCAGGTTGAAATGCGCTGGCGCGGCGTCTTGCAGATCCAGCACGATCTGATGGGACGTGCCAGGGCATACACAGCTCAAACTGCCGCCGAAACGCCGCTGCATCGACCGGTGCAAATGCCCGCACAGCAGCCGTTCCACTTGCGGGTGGCGCGCCACGACGGTTTCCAGGGCGGCGGCATTGATAAAGCGTTCGCGGTCCATATGGCCGATGCCGCTGATAAACGGCGGGTGATGCAGGATCAGCACGGTCGGCGCTTGCGGACGGAGTGCCAACTGGTCGTCGAGCCACTGCAACTGGCTGCCCAGCAGTTGGCCGCCATGACCACCGGGGATGGTGGAGTCGAGGCCGATCAAGCGCAGCGGGTGTGCGTCGACGACCCAATCCAACGGGCCCGCCGGCGAACTCGGCAAGTAGGTGTGATCGCCGAACGCGTCCAGCAACGGCCCGCGCGCGTCATGGTTGCCGGGCACCAGGTAGCAAGGCATGTGCAGGCGCGCCAGTTCAGGGTGCAGCACGGCGTATTCATCGGCACGGCCGAAGTCGACCAGGTCGCCGCTGATCACCACGATATCGGGCCGTGGGTGCCTGGCGTTCAGATGGTCGACGGCGCGGCGCAGCGCACCCAACGTGTCGACCACGCCATAAGTCAGGCGCTGACCAGCTTTAAGGTGCAGATCGCTGATCTGCGCAACAAGAAACGGACGGTTCAAAAGGCAACTCTCACGCATTCAGGGTGAACAACATGTGCGGCGCAATGGCCAAGGCAATCGGCGCGCCGACGGCGTATAGCTGGTGGTCGTTGCTGTCGACCAACAACGGTTGCGGGCCGCCCACATCCACCAGCAGGCGGCTTTGCGCACCTTGGAAAAACTGCGCCAGCAGATGGCCGTGCAGATGCCCTTCGTGCTCCATCACCCGCAAGTGTTCGGGGCGGCAGTACACGGTGCCGGGCAACTGCGCTGTATGCCACGGCAACTCGCCGCCGCAGACTTTCAAACCATGGGGTGACGGCTCAATGACGTGGAAGGCATTCAGGTTGCCGACAAAGCCTGCGACGAAGGCGTTGGCGGGTTTCTGGTAGATGTCCCGTGGGCTGGCCAGTTGCGCGACGCGGCCGTGCTCCATCACCAGGATGCGATCACCCAGGGCCATGGCTTCACCCTGGTCGTGGGTGACAAACACCGAGGTGATACCGAGGCCGCGCAGCAGTTGATTCAACTCACTGCGCAGGCGCTCACGCAATTGCGCATCGAGGGCGGCCAGGGGTTCGTCCAGCAACAGCACCTTGGGGCGCGGCGCCAGCGCACGGGCCAAGGCCACGCGCTGGCGTTGGCCACCCGAGAGCTCGTGGATGCTGCGCTTGCCATGGTGTTGCAAACCCACCAGCTCCAGCAGTTCCTCACAGCGCTTGTTGCGCTCCGCTGGCGACATGCCGCGAATCTTCAGGCCATAGACGATATTCCCGGCCACATCCAGGTTGGGAAACAGCGCATAGTTCTGGAACACCATGCCCACATCACGGCGCTCGATGGGCAGACGCGTGACAGCCTGGTCGCCGAAGAACACCTGGCCCACATCCGGGCGTTCCAGGCCGGCGATCAGGCGTAACGTGGTGGTTTTGCCGCAACCGGACGGGCCGAGAATGGCGAGGGTTTCGCCGCCTTCGACGGTCAGGTCCAAGTCATGCACGGCCACGGTGCCGTCGGCGAACGCCTTGCGGCAACCTTGCAGGCGGATAGTGATAGCGGTCATCGACGCTCTCCACGGGACAAACGAGCACTGATGGCCTGCAACGCAATCAGCAGCGGCACGATCATCAGCAAAAAGATAAGGGTGTAGGCGCTGGCGATTTCCAGGCGCGCCGAGGCGTAGCTGTCGGCCAGGCCCACGGGCAGGGTCTTGGTCATGGGCGTATGCAGCATCCAGGTCAGGTTGAATTCACCCAGCGACAAGGTGACCACCATCAGCACACCCGCGAGAATGCCCGCCCGGCAATTGGGCACCACCACGCTGAAAAAGCGCTTGATGGGACCTGCGCCCAGGCTGGCCGCCGCTTCCTCCAATACCGGCAAGTGCTGGCGCTGCATCACCGCCATCACCGGGCGCACCAAAAACGGCAAGGTGAACAGCACATGGCCGACCAAAATGAACAGCCAACTGCTGCGAAACGCGCCGAACTGGCCGTAGGTCAACAGTAAGGCCAGCGCGCTGGCCAGCCCCGGCATCGCCACCGGCAGCACCATCAGTTCCTCGAAAGCGCGACTGAAGCGATTGTTCATGCACACCAGCGCGTAGGCCGCCGGCACGCCGATCACGCAGACGCACACCGCGCAGGCCAGGGCCAGTTGCAGCGACAACCACACCGTCGGCGAATAGGCCTGCCAGACCTGGATCAACCAATCGAAGGTCAAGCCACTGGACAGGCCCACAAAGAAATTGCGCGTGAGCCCGGCCAGCAACGACATCAACACCGGCACCAACATGAAGGCGCACACCAACAGGGTAAACAGCAGTTGCATCACGAACAGCGATGAGCGCTTCACAGGACGGTCCCCGCGTTTTTCACCCAGCGCCGGGTGAGCAGCAACACCACCCAGGTCAGCGCGCCCAACACCACAGAGAGCGCCGCGGCGACGGCAAAGTTGGCGTAGTTGGTGAACACGTTGTAGATGGCCACCGGGGTCACGTTCAGCCGCGTGCCCAAGGTGAACGCCGTACCGAAGGCGCCCATGGACGTGGCAAAGCAAATCGCCCCGCAGGACGCCAACGCCGGTGCCAGGCCCGGCACGATCACATCGCACACCACGCGCCAATGCCCTGCTCCCAGCGAGTGCGCGGCTTCTTCCAGGCTGCGGTCAAGGCTTTCGCACGCGGCCATCACCGTGAGGATCACCCGTGGGATCGAGAAGTACAGATAGCCGACAAACAACCCGGCCAGCGAGTAAGCGAAGATCCAGCGCTCACCGACCAACTGCAGGCCCAGGGACGCCAGCAAGCCCTGGCGCCCGGCCAACAGGATCACCAGAAAGCCCACCACAACACCCGGGAATGCCAACGGAAACGTCAGCAACGCAACCAGCGCCGAGCGCCCGAAGAAATGCTGGCGCGCCAGGAATACAGCGCTGATGCCGCCGATCAGTAACGCCACAAGCGTGACGAACATCGCCAGCGCACAGGTTTGCGCCAGGCTGCCTAGATACTGCGCGCTGCTGAGTACCTGCCAGTAACCGCTGCCGTTGCTGTCGCGGCTCTCGGCGCCGAGCACCATCAAGTGCGCCAGCGGCAACAGCCAGAACGCGAGCAGCACCGCAAAGGCCGGGGCCAGGGCCCAGGCGGCGTGTCTTGCCGATGCGGCCACTTACTTGACCTCGTTCAGGTAACGAGCGGCAAAGGCTTCCTGCACGGCGGCCATTTTCTGGTAGTCCACCACACCGGCGCGGGCGTAATCGCTGTCGGGCAGGAACTGCGCGGCGACCTCGGCCGGCATCTGCACCGGGCGTATCGGGCGCAGGTATGCCTTCGCCCATAGCGCCTGGCCTGCATCGGACAGGACGAAATCGAGGACTTTTTCGCCATTGGCGCGGTGCGGCGCGTTGGCCACCAGGCTCATCACGTAGGGCACGCTGATGCTGCCTTCCTTGGGAATCACGAACGCGACGTTGGCGTTGTCTTTGTAGCGTGCGCGGTAGGCGTTGAAGTCGTAGTCCACCAGGATTGGCAACTCACCGGACAACACCCGTGCATAGGCGGTTTGCTTGGGCACGATCGGGGCGTTTTTCGCCAGTGCCTGGAAGTAGTTGATGGCCGGGGCAAAGTTGTCCAGGTCGCCGCCCAGGGCGCGGTTGATCGCCACCGCCGACACGTAGCCGACAAACGCGCTGGACGGGTCCAGGTAGCCGACCATGCCTTTGTATTCAGGCTTGAGCAGGTCGGCCCAGCTTTGCGGCACCGGCAAGCCACCCAGGGCATCGACATTGACCATAATGCCCAGGGTGCCGGAGTGGATGGCGAACCATTGGCCGGACGGGTCTTTCAAACCGACGGGAATCTGCTCCCAACCCTTGGGTTTGTAGCCATCGACCACGCCGGCCTTTTGCGCCTGCAGGCCGAAGGTCACGCCGTAATACACCACGTCGGCTACCGGAGCGGCTTTCTCCGCCACCAACTGCGCCAGGGACTGGCCGGAGTTCTTGTTGTCCAGCGGCACCTGCACGCCGGTGCTGGAAGCGATGGCCTTGAGCTGGGTGCCCCAATCGGCCCAGTCCGGCGGGCAGTTGTAGCAAATCGCCGTGTCGGCGGCCTGGGCTAGGCTGGCCATACCGCACAGCAGCACGGCTGCCAGGGTTTTACTGAATACGCGCATCGAGGGTCTCCTCATGGGGTTGAGTGCTTTCACCCGGCCGGATATGGCAAGGCAGGCAATGGGAAATCGGGACGTTGCCGGCGATCTGCGCCAGCAACTGGTCAATCACGGTGCTGGCGAGCAACGCGATGGGCTGCACCACGCTGCACAACGTCGGGTGCATCTGGGTGCCGAGGGCGATGCCATCGAAGCCCATCACTGACAGTTGCTCGGGTACGTTCCAGGCGTTGCGGCGCAGCTCGGCGATCAGGCTGATCGCCAGGAAGTCGTTGGAGCACACCAGCGCGGTCGGCGCATCCGGGCCTTTGAGAAACGGTGCGATGGCGGCGAATTCAGCCTGCGTGTGGGCCGGCATTTCGATCACCGGGCGAGCTTGGAGGCCATGTTCTTTCATCCCATCGCAATAACCGGCGTAACGCAGACGTGCGCGGTCGGACTGCAACGCGGGGCCGGCGACCATGCTGATGCGCCGGTGCCCCGCTTCCAGCAAATAGCGCGTAGCCAGGGCCATACCGGCGCGGTTGTCGACAGACACGGCGCTGTAGTCGGGGTTGCTGGGTTGGTGGTAGGCCAGCACAAACGGCGTCTGCTCGCTGGACAGGCTGTGCAACACGCTGTTGCTTTCGGCATCCGTTACCGTCAGCACCAGGCCGTCGACGCGCTGGCGCAGCAACTCTTCCACCACAATGCTTTCGCGCTCGCTGCTGTAGTCGGTGGTTGCCAGCAACAGGCTGTAGCCGCGCAAACGGGCCGCACGCTCCATGGCCTGCAATTGCTCGGCGAAGACGGGGTTGAGCAAATTGGGCACCACCACGCCGATCAGGTTGGTGGTTTGCAGCCGCAACTGGCGGCCGAGCAAGTTAGGCCGAAAACCCAGCTCGCGGGCAGCGGCGAACACCTGTTCACGTGTCGCCGGGCGCACCTGGTCGGGAGAGGCAAAGGTGCGGGCAGCGGTCGCGCGGGATACCCCGGCCAGCCGTGCAACGTCTTTCAAATCAGTCATTGTCACTCGCTTGAGATCGATCTCATTGGCGACGACAGTAACGGCGCAATGTGGCAGGAACGTGGTGGGCAGATGACGGTTTGGTGTCAGTACCCTGGATACACCGCGATCCCAATGTGGGAGGGGGCTTGCCCCCGATAGCGTTGTGTCAGACACCCGATAGGCCAGCTGATCCACCGCCATCGGGAGCAAGCCCCCACCCACATTGGGCCGGTGTATGCCGTTGGAATAGTCATATTCCGGGACTATGCTTGGAAACCCGACGCGCAAAATCCGCCCGCTAACCTTCCGATCTGCGCCAAGTGCGGGCACAATGCGTGTCCTTTTTTGGCAGGCACCGCCGTAGGCTCTCAAAAATGATCAAAACGCCGTACTACCTCATCGATAAACAGAAACTTCTGGTCAACATGCAGAAGATTGCCTACGTGCGCGAACAGTCCGGCGCCAAGGCGTTGCTGGCGCTCAAGTGCTTTGCCACCTGGTCGGTGTTTGACTTGATGCAGCAATACATGGACGGCACCACGTCGTCGTCGCTGTATGAATTGAAGCTCGGTCGCCAGAAATTCGAAGGCGAGGCGCACGCCTACAGCGTGGCCTGGGCCGACGACGAAATCGAAGAGATGCTGGATAACTGCGACAAGATCATCTTCAACTCCATCAGCCAACTGCAGCGCTTTGCCGAGCGTTCCGAGGGCAAGACCCGCGGCCTGCGCGTCAACCCGCAGGTGAGCAGCTCCGACTACCTGCTGGCCGACCCGGCGCGCCCGTTCAGCCGTCTGGGCGAATGGGACCCGGTGAAAATCGAAGGCGTGATCGAGCAGATCTCCGGCTTCATGTTCCACAACAACTGCGAAAACGACGACTTCAGCCTGTTCGACGAGATGCTGTGTACCATCGAAGAGCGCTTCGGTGCGCTGCTGCACAAGGTCAATTGGGTCAGCCTCGGCGGCGGCATCCACTTCACCGGCGAAGGCTATGCGCTGGACGCGTTCTGCGCACGCTTGAAAGCCTTCTCGCAGAAGTACGACGTGCAGGTGTACCTGGAACCCGGCGAAGCCGCGATCACCAACAGCGCCTCGCTGGAAGTCACCGTGCTCGACACCCTCTACAACGGCAAACACCTGGCCGTGGTCGACAGTTCCATCGAAGCCCACCTGCTGGACCTGCTGATCTACCGCCTCAACGCCAAGCTGGCGCCGAGCGCGGGTGAACACACCTACATGGTATGCGGCAAATCCTGCCTGGCCGGGGACATTTTCGGCGAGTATCAATTTGATCGTCCGTTGGCCATCGGCGATCGGCTGTCGTTCATCGACACCGCGGGCTACACCATGGTCAAGAAAAACTGGTTCAACGGCCTGAAAATGCCGTCCATCGTAGTGAAACAACTCGACGGTACAGTCGAAGTGGTTCGTGAATTTGGTTACGACGACTACCTGTCCAGCCTTTCGTAAGCTGGCGGATAAAGGAGAGATAAAGCAATTGAAAAAGAACGTTCTTATCATTGGTGCAGGAGGTGTCGCCAAGGTGGTGGCCCACAAGTGCGCGCAGCACAACGACGAACTCGGTCGTATTGCTATCGCGTCGCGCAACATCTCCAAATGCCAGGCCATCATCGACAGCGTCAAGGCCAAGGGTAGCCTCAAAGTACCCGCCGACATCCAAGCCTTTGCGCTGAACGCCCTGGACGTGGAAGCGACCAAGGCCCTGATCCGCGAGACACAATCGCAGATCGTCATCAACGTTGGCTCCGCGTTCCTCAACATGTCGGTGCTGCGTGCCTGCATCGATACCGGCGTGGCTTACCTCGACACCGCCATCCACGAAGAGCCGGGCAAGGTCTGCGAGACCCCGCCGTGGTACGGCAACTACGAATGGAACCACCTGGAAGAGTGCAAACAGAAGAACATCACCGCCATTCTTGGCGTGGGCTTCGACCCGGGTGTCGTCAACGCGTATGCCGCGCTGGCGCAGCAAGAGCATTTCGACCGCATTGATTCGATCGACATTCTCGACGTCAATGCCGGCTCCCATGGCAAATACTTCGCCACCAATTTCGACCCGGAAATCAACTTCCGCGAATTCACCGGACAGGTGTGGAGCTGGCAGAACAGCCAGTGGACCAGCAACACCATGTTCGAAGTCAAACGCACCGACGACTTGCCGGTGGTCGGTTCGCAGAACCTGTACCTGACCGGCCACGATGAAGTCCACTCGCTGTCGAAAAACCTCGACGTGCCCAACGTGCGCTTCTGGATGAGCTTCGGCGAACACTACATCAACGTGTTCACCGTGCTGAACAGCCTCGGCCTGCTCTCCGAAAAGCCGGTCACCACCGCCGAAGGCCTGCAAGTGGTGCCGTTGAAAGTGGTCAAGGCCGTGCTGCCCGACCCGTCTTCGCTCGCCCCCGGCTACACCGGCAAGACCTGCATCGGCGACCTGGTCAAAGGCACCAAGGATGGCCAGCCACGCGAGATGTTCATCTACAACGTGGCGTGCCATGAAGCAGCCTTTGCGGAAACTGAAAGCCAGGGCATTTCCTACACCGCAGGCGTGCCACCCGTCGCCGCTGCGCTGCTGGTTGCACGTGGCGAGTGGGATGTGAAACACATGGCCAACGTTGAGGAGCTGCCGGCTGAGCCGTTCCTCAAGGCGCTGGACGTGATGGGCTTGCCGACTCGGATCAAAGACGAGCACGGTGATCGGGCTTGGGATGCGATTGCCTGACGGCGATGGCTGACTGAACAAAAAAATGCGCCCTCAGGGGCGCATTTTTTGTTTAGCTGTATGGGACTCTCCAAACCACTGCAGATCCAAATGTGGGAGGGAGCTTGTTCCCGATTGCGCTATGTCAGTACCGAATAGGCTGGCTGACACACTGCAATCGGGAGCAAGCCCCCTCCCACATTTGGGTCCGTGATGCTCCACGACGGTTTCAGGGTGTCGCTCCCAGCCGCGTGATGCGTCTTAAAATCGTTCCTGCATACACGGGAACGATCTCAAAACACCGACCAGCCAATCCGCTCACTCAACAACTCCAACGCCTTGATCCCCGCCAGCGAGTTCCCCGCCGCGTTCAACTCCGGCGACCACACGCACACCGTGAACTGCCCCGGCACCACCGCGACAATGCCGCCGCCGACCCCGCTCTTGCCCGGCAAGCCCACGCGATAGGCGAAATTTCCCGCTTCGTCATACAGCCCGCTAGTGGCCATGATCGAGTTGACCTGTTTGGTCTGGCGCGCGGTCAGTATCTGCTCGCCGCTGTGGGCACTTACCCCCTCGTTGGCCAGGAAGCTGAACGCCTTGGACAAATCCAGGCAACTCATTTGTAGCGCACAGTAATTGAAGTAACTGTGCAGCACCGCGTCGACGTCGTTATGGAAGTTGCCGAACGACTTCATCAGGTAGGCCATGGCCGCATTGCGTGCGCCGTGTTGCGCTTCCGACTCGGCGACGACGCTGTTGACCAGGATCTGCGGGTTGCCCGACAGGCGCCGCACAAAGTCGCGCATCGACAGAATCGGCACGGCAAAGCGTGACTGGTTGATATCGCAGATCACCAGCGCGCCGGCATTGATAAAGGGGTTGCGTGGGCGGCCACGCTCGAACTCTAGCTGCACCAGCGAGTTGAACGGCTGGCCCGAGGGCTCGTGGCCCAGGCGCTCCCAGATGGTTTCGCCGCCGTGATCGATGGCTTGCACCAGGCTGAATACCTTGGAAATGCTCTGCACCGAGAACAGGGTATCGGCATCCCCGGCGCAGTAGGCCGTGCCGTCATTGCCGTACACAGCGATCCCCAGTTGATCAGCGGGTACGTCGGCCAGCGCGGGGATGTAGTCGGCAACGTTGCCGAGACCGATCAGTGGACGAACTTCGTCGAGAATCGACTCCAACAGCGCCTGCATGTCTTGTCCTGTCATCGTTCTTTGAATCAGTGGTAAGCGGGGCGCGCAGGATACTTCAATGTGCGCGGTAGTCCCACTGGCGGCGATGACGGGGGGCGGCGTCAACCGCTGCCACTGCGGACATTGCATTGCACTCGCTGCAACCGCTTGATCAGCGCTGAACCGGAATCCGGATATCCCCGCCCCGGCACTGGGTTTTCACACTCTTGGGGCAGCCGGCAAAATGCAGTTCCTTGCTCAGGCACACCCGCACTTCGGACAACACCTTGCCCTTGCAGATCACCGCCACGCCATGGTTGCCCATGGCCGGGTTACTCTCGCGAAACAGCGCCTCAATCTCCCGCGCCTCCAGGTAGCCTGGCACGTTGAACGGCTGCAATTGCTGCGGGATCTGCACCGTGGCCAAGGCCGCATCAGTGGCTTCCAGGTAGCGCGAGGCGCCCAGACCGCTACAGGTGCCATGTTTGGACCATTCATGCTTGAGCAATGCCTGCGTCGGGAACACCAACGCGCCTTTGGCCAGCTCATCTGCCGACAGCCGCGACTGCGCATCGCACGACGCGGGCCAGCCACCCTGCGCGTATTGCGGCCATAGCCCATGCAATACAAACCCGTAGCCTTTGCCGCTGCATTGCTCGTTGTTCGGGTGCGCCAGGCAGAACGTCGGCGACCAGGACAGCGACAGCACATAAAAATCAAAGTCCCCCGTCGGCCGCTGCTCCCGTGGCGCCGCCTGCGTCGCCACACTTGCCAGTACCCACCCCACGGCCAGCCAGGCTGCCTTGTATTTCATCCGTCTGTTCCTTGAAAAAAATAAGCCCGCATTGTTAGCGCAGGCCAACGCCCGGCGAAAGTCGTGAATGCAACACGTCGCCAAAGAAAACTACTCAGGATGGTAGGGATTGCGTTGCAGCACCTTGTCCAGAATCCGATCGGTCTTCAACGCCTCGATCGCCAGCGCAGGATGCTCGGCGTCGCCGCGAATATGCGCATTCATGCCCAACACATGGTGCCACTGGATATGCGTGTGGCAAGGCACCTCCAGCACTTCGTCGACTTTCCCTTCAAGCCGCAAGGGTTGGTCGTCGAACACCGCAAACGTGATACGACCCTGCGTGCCGATCAGCTCGACGCGATCTTCACGGCGGTCCGCGACAAAGTTCCAGCAACCCATGCCCAGCGCGCCGGAGCTGAAGGTCCAGCAGGCGGTCACCGCGTCTTCCGCCGTATACTGCCCGGCCTGTCGCGCGGTAAACCCGGCAACCTCGACAATGTCCCCGGCCAGGTACTGGAACAGATCAAAACCGTGGCTGGCCAGGTCGGCAAAATAGCCGCCACCGGCAATGGCCGGGTCGGTGCGCCAATTGGCGGCGCTGGTGTCGTCGTCGGCCGGCGGCTTGCACAGGGACCAGGTCAGGTGCCGCAGTTGGCCGATACGCCCGTCGCGCAGCCAGTCGCGCACTTGCTGGAAACGCGGCAGCGAGCGGCGGTAGTAGGACACAAACAAGTGCAAACCAGCACGTTCGAAGGTGCGCTGCATCAATGCGCCCTGCTCGGCATTCAGTGCCATGGGTTTCTCGACGCAACAGTGCTTGCCGGCAGCGGCCACCATCAGGCTGTATTCAAGGTGGCTGTCGGGCGGTGTGGCGATGTACACCGCGTCCACTTCAGGGTCGTTAATCAGTGCCTGAGCGTCGGTATAGAAACGGGCAATGCCGTGGCGTGCCGCATAATCGCGCACTACCTCTTCGCGGCGCCCCATCACTGCCACCAGAGCCGAACCTGGCGCTTTGTAGAAAGCAGGTCCACTCTTTAACTCAGTGACACTGCCACAACCGATCATGCCCCAACGTACGGTTTTCATCTGTTTGCCTCGTGCGTTGTCGTCAATCGACCAGTATCCACATCATCACGCAGGTGCGCTACCACCACCCAGCATGACATTTGCATTACACTTTTATGACAAATATCTCTCTGCGGGGGCACAGACGATGAAAATACGCGCAACGGTGATTTGCGAACACGAGGGGCACATCCTCTTCGTGCGCAAGGCCAGATCGAAATGGGCGCTGCCGGGCGGCAAGGTCGAACGCGACGAGCGCCCGGTGGGCGCCGCCGAGAGGGAGTTGGAAGAAGAAACCGGGTTGAACGTCGACGGGCTGCTGTACCTGCAGGAATTGAAGGCGCGCGACACGCTGCACCATGTGTTCGAGGCGTCGGTCGTGAACATCGCGCAAGCGCGGCCATGCAACGAGATCACCGCTTGCCGGTGGCACGCCTACGGTGCCCTGGACGAGCTGGACACCACCGACACCACGCGGCACATCGTCAAATCCTTTCTGCGGCGCCTGTAGTTCCGCACTCTGCCCGCTCGCTTGACCAGACCATTCGCTGACTGCCGTTCGACAAAGGATTTGACGAACGTGCCAGCGGCTGTGCGCCACCGCTCGCCCCGTGAACATGCGCGTTGATGATTGGCCAACGGCTCACATTTACCTTTAACTCTACCCAACAGGATATTGGGCTTCTTTGAGCACTGTCTTCGTGGCATTTTGAAACATTCGACTCCATGAAGGGGCTGCGACCAATTCCGGTACCAGGCCAAACACAATAGACGGATTCGCGCGGAGTTTGCCGAGATTAAAGTTTGATGCCGACGAGAAATCCCAGGCAAAAAAAATCCCAAGTAGCTGATGGAAACTTGGGATTTAAAAATGCATAAACCGTGGGAGGTGAACGCGCCGCTATAATACCGATTGCCTAAACCTGTAACAAGATGGTTTTAATCCTTTCGTCGGACTGAAGTCGCTGTAAGTCATTCAATAACCACACATTTATTAAGGTGGACGGGTATATAAACGCCACTTTTTGGTGCAACTACCGGAGTGACTTGCGAGCACTATCTCCCTTTATAAAGAAGGGTTATCAATCGATCGCTGTATAAGATTTTTCATCGACTGTCCTCTCAACTGGTTGCACGTCTCGCCAAGTTCAATCCTGTTTGACGACTCCGCACTGGCCACGCGTTCCACTTGCCTGCAGAGGGCCAGGTGCTCGGTGGCCTCTTCACGCTGGCGGTCGACTTCGGTATTGAAGTGCACGAAATAGCTCCCCAACAACACCGCAATACACAGCACCGCAACCGCGAAGTAGCGCAAGCTGTCGGGCGACCGGGGCTCTGAAGGGTTCGTCACCTTAGCGTTTCCTACTCTTTTCGTAGCGAACGTCGTCACCTTCCGCAGTGGCCACCACCGACCAGCCCAAACGTCGGTAAAACCCATTGGCCCGGACTTCATCGCGCCCGTCGGTGATCAGGAACAGCGTGTCGTGCAGTTCAAAGAGCGCAGCCTCAGCGACTGCCATCAATTTTCGCCCAAGGCCGAGGTTCTCGTGTGTCTGCAACACGAACATCGCAAACACTTCGCCCTCGGCCAGGTCAACCATGGAAAAGGCAACGGGCTGGCCGCCCACTTGGGCGATCCATGCGCAATCCGCTTCTTGGATGCGGTCGGCCAACACCTGAGGTGTGATGCCGAGATCGGCCATCTGTTCTCGGCTGAGGTAGTTCTGCACCACCAAAGTGCGAATGGCGAAAAGCGTATCGACATCATCCTGCGTCGCGACGCGAATATGTATTTGCATACCTGCCTCCTAAATGCAGGGCGCAATTGTATGCAAATTGAAACACAGAGATTGTCGTGGATTTGTAAAGCGCGCAGCCGAACAGCAAGAAGCTCCTTATTTACGCGCCACTTTGTAGCGCACGCAATCCTGATAAAAACTCTGGCGAATTGCCTCGGGCTTGAGCCGTGAACGGCTGTCATAGGTCTGTTCGGTGATGCCCATGGCCATCATGCGCATCCATGATTTATTGAACTTGATGGTCTGGATCTTCTGCCGCGCGGCATACAGTGAGACGCCCGAGAGCTTGAGTTCCTGAGCCCTGGCAGCCGTGCCCGCGCCCCAACTGCACATGTACTTGTCACCCTCGCGCAGCTCCCGTGCCTGCGCGGCAGCTGCGCCGCCGGCCAGGGAACAGGCGATCAGCATGATTCCAACAGTGCGCATTTGCGTCCTCACCTAACCACCTGAAAATAAAAGCGATTCTGGCGAGGATTTTGTTACAAAGGGGCCACTAAATTGCCTTATCGCACTGCATGAGTGGGTGCCTTCGTCGGAAATGGCGGTTGCTATATCGATATCACAATCGGTCGGATCGACTTTTTGGAGTGCCCTTTCAAGTCGTTTCATACGTTTTTTCCCCAGGCCGTGTCAGCCCGTTCTGATTTTTCCAGCCGTTCGTCCAGCGCCTTTTTTCCGCAGCAAACTCCGACGCCTTTCCCTTTGCCGAGACGTCACGGATGACTAACGCCTCCCACATTGCCTTTATCAACCCTGAGCTGAACAGCATCGATCAACGCCCGGCCGAGTCCCCCCAGCAGGTTAACGCCAGGTATGCCCACGCACTCGACTCCCTGAGACTGTCCGATGCTGCACTGGACGGGATTTTGCCGTTTGAGTGGACGCGGTGGTACCACACCCGTGCGGTGGACGTAGACTGTGGATTGGGGTTTGGCTGGGGTCACTCGCTGGCACATCGGCTGACGCTGACGGACGATTCTGCAGTATGGATTGACCATGAGAACCGATCGACTGTCCTGCCCTTGCCGACTGAGGCGCGACCGACAATCAGCAATCGCCTGGCCGACGCTTCGCTCTACCTGGGGGCTTGGCCCGATGAGCTGGTGCTGTCCCAGGCATCACGTTTCTACCACTTCTACGACGGTGTGCTGACCGCAATCAGCGACGCCTACGACAACCGGCTGCGTGTTTTCCGCGATGCGTTGGGGCGCATTGAGCGATTGGATACCGGTGTCGGTCGCTCGCTGTTTTGGCGTTATGAGCACGGCCGCATGGTGGCGGTCGATTACCAGGTTGAGCGGGCCAAGGGGCGTGCGGACGGCGTCTGGGTGACCGAGCAGACCGTGGTTTCCTACACCTATGACGACATTGGACGACTGACTTCAGCAACCAATGCGGCCGGGGAAAGCGAGGTTTATCGATACGACGAGCAGCACGTCATTCTTGAATGCCAGTTGGCCGGCGGCGCGCGTTTCTTTTGGGCGTGGGAAGGGGCTGGCAAGGCCGCGCGATGTGTCCGGCATTGGGCCGGTTTTTTGCAGATGGACACGCGGTATGTCTGGGGCGACGACGGCAGCGTTACCCTTCACAACGCCGATGGGCGCCAGGAAATGTATGTTCATGCCCCACAGGCACAACTGGTGCAGCGTGTTGATGCGGATGGCGCCAAGCATTTCAAATCCTACGACGACATGGGTCGGCTGACGGTCGAGCAAGACCCACTCGGCGCGGTGACGGCGTATCAATACGACAACGCCGGACGCTTGGTGGCGTTTTTTCCAGGGGAGGATGAGCCAACGTCCTACGAGTATGCCAATGGATTTTTACGCGTAGTACGCCGTGGCCAGGCCGTTTGGAACTACGAGCATAATGACCAAGGCAATGTCATTCGTAAGACCGACCCCGATGGCAACGTGACCGACTATAGCTACAACAAATGTGGGCAGTTGATCGGGGTTTGGTTTCCTGACCACAGTTGCCTGCGGCGGGCGTGGAATGAGCGTGGGCAACTGCTTGAGGAGCAGTGGCCGGACGGCGGCGGGAAGCGCTATCGCTATGACGATCTCGGTCGGCGGGTGGCGCAAGAGGACAAGCATGGGGCGCTGACCCAGTACCAGTGGGACAGTGTCGGACGGTTAGCGTGTGTGATCATGCCCGACGGTGGCACGCGGGAATACAGCTACAACCCCTACGGAAAAATCACCGCCGAACGCGATGAACTGGGGCACGTCACTCGCTACGACTACATCGACGGTCTGCCCCTGATCAGCCGCCGCTTGAATGCGGACGGCACCCAGGTCAACTACCGCTATGACCACGTTCGATTGCTGCTCACCGAAATCGAGAACGAAATCGGCGACGTCTATCGGTTCGACTACCACCCCAACGGCCTACTCCAGCAGGAAATCGGCTTTGACGGCCGACGCACCGCCTACGCCTACGACCTCAACGGTCACCTGCTGGAAAAAACCGAACATGGCGCCGACGGCAGTCTGCTGGTCACCCGTTACCGGCGAGACCACGCCGGTCGGTTGATAAGGAAAATCCTGCCCGACGGCAGCATCGTTGAATATACCTACGACCGCCAAGGCAACCTTCTCAGCGTCAATGACGACCACCGGCCCCTCACTTTCGCCTACGACCAGCAAAACCGCCTGATCGCCGAACATCAGGGCTGGGGCACACTCCGCTATGGCTACGACGCTTGCGGCCGGCTTAAACACCTGTGCTTACCGGACAACAACCAGTTAGTGTTCAACCATGACAAGGGCGGCCACCTGGCGACCGTCGAACTCAATGGCGCGCTGCTGACTTCACACCTGTTCGACGCCGGCCGAGAGCACCAGCGCGCCCAAGGCAAACTGCTCAGCAGCTACCAGTACGATGACCATGAACGCCTGTTCAACCATGGCATCTGCGATGTCCAAGGCACTCGCTACCGCCGCCAATACGGTTACGACCAAGCCGGCAACCTCAGCCGTTTGCTCGACACGCGCAAAGGCGAACATCGCTACCACTACGACACGCTAAACCGCCTGGCCCGCGCCGATCACTCCCAGGCCGCGCAGGAACGCTTCGCCTACACTCCGGCTGGCGACCGTCTGACGCTCCAGGATGACCACAACTACGACTACGACACCTTTGGCAACCTCGTCCGCGAACGGCACGGCAAGGACCACCCACTGATCACCGAATACCGCTACGACTGTCAGCACCGCCTGATCGGCCTCACCCGACCCAACGGCCAAACCGCCCACTACCGCTACGACCCGTTTGGTCGGCGCATCAGCAAAACCGTTGCCGGCACGACCCGCGAGTTTTTCTGGCAAGGCGACAAACTGATCGCCGAACACCACGCACAACTGCATCGCAGCTACGTCTACGAACCCGACAGTTTCCGCCCACTGGCCCTGCTGGAAGGCTTCGGCCCACACCACACCAAGCCTTTCCACTACCAACTGGATCATCTAGGCGCCGCGCAGGAGCTGACCGCGCCCGACGGCGAAATCGTGTGGTCCGCGCACTACCGCGCCTACGGCCAGATCACCCGATTCGACATCGAAAAAATCGAAAACCCGCTGCGTTTCCAAGGTCAATACTTTGACCCGGAAAGCGGGCTGCACTACCACCGCCACCGCTACTACAATCCGCAGAGTGGTCGCTACCTGACGCCCGATCCGCTGAAAGGGGTGGTCGGGCTCAACGGCTATCGCTATGCGCCCAACCCCACAGGGTGGGGTCCGTCGGGGCTGAGCGCCTGCCACGCAAGTGAAGGGGCGCAAAGCGCAAACAAACTACAAAACGGGTGTGACGGCTCGCTGCGTGATCAGCCGATCAACTCCATGCCACCACCAACAACCCTGCCCCCAGTACCATGCACAACGGCGAATAAAAATACGTATCCCACCGCGCAAACCGCGAACCACCTACCTTTTTGAAAAAGCCCACCAGCTCCGAATCGCCGATCGCCCGGGCAAACATGATCACGGCAATCGCGCTGATGCCCCATTGCAATGCGCCATGGGACACCGCCGAAAAATACAGCCCGGCTCGCAGGCAAACGAGCAAGGCAATTGCCACCAGGCCCAGCGCCACCAGAAAGGTGCCCAACGCCGAGGGCTTGAACGCCGGGCGGGGTCCGCTGGCGAATTCGCCGGGGAGTTGGGGGATGGCGGCGAGGCTGCCGAGTTTGCCGCCGGCGGCCCAATACAAATGCACCATGCTGACAAAGGTGAAAATACCGACGATCCATCGTGCGACGATAAAGCTCATGGCGGCTTCTCCCAGAATTTGTGCGATCTAGGATAGTCCCCCTGAGATTTTTTGCAGGCATTTCGCCGGCGGCTGATGGTAAAGTCCCGCCCCATGAAAATCGCCCGTGCCGACCGTTCGCTCATTGCCTGGATGCTCTACTGCTGTGTCCTGTTCAATGTGTTCGCGTGCAGCATCGGTCATGGGCAGATGGTGGGCATGCAGCTCAACGGCATCGGTGGGCAGTTCTGTACCGTCGACCCGCGCACCCAGGCGCCCAAACCGTCCAACTCCACCGATGAAAACCTGCCGACGCTGTCCAAGGCGTTTGGTTGCCCCCTTTGCTCCACCGGCGGCATGGGCCCGGCGCTGAGCTCCAGCCTCAACGTCGCGGTGTTGCCGCAACCCCATGCACCGCCGCCGGCTATCGTACTGGCCGCCGATATCCCTGCTCGCTTCACCTGGCCCACGGCCCACCCACGGGCACCGCCCGCCCTCGCCTGATCCTCGCGTTTTCTGATCTGCACTGACGCCGTTTCCGTAAGGAAATACGGGCGACTGTGCGTTGTTTTCAAGCAGGTTTTCAGGATTCAAGCATGAAACATTTACCTCTGTTGGCGGGCCTGTTCGGCTGCCTGCCTGTCTGTGCCTGGGCGCTCGAACTCGCCCCGACCACCATCGATGGCGACCCCACCAGCGAACCGGGCCTGGGCCTGGACCAGTCCAGTGGCGTCGCTTCGCGGCTGGGGCTGAGCGTGCGCGAAACGCCTGCCTCGGTGGCTATCGCCAACCGCAATGACATCGAGCGCCATGGCGCCAAGACTTTCCGGGATGCGGCCAATACCTTGCCCGGCGTCAACGCCAGCGCACCGCCGGGGTTTGGGGGCTTTGTGTCGTATCGCGGGTTTACCAGCAGCCAGATCACCCAGATGTTCAACGGCATCAACGTCGCCACCGGGCTGGCCCGGCCGGTGGATGCGTGGATCTATGATCGGGTGGAGCTGGTCGGCGGGCCCTCGTCCTTGATCAATGGTGCGGGCTCCGTAGGCGGTTCGCTGAACTACGTGACCAAGCTGGCGACCCGCGAGGAACAGGCCGCCGCAGGCCAATTGACCTATGGCAGCTACGACACCGCCGGCATGGCGTTCGGCCTGAACCACGCGCTGACCGACCCCAGCGCCGACGTGCAGCATTACGCACGCCTGGACGTCAGCCGCAATACCAACCACAGCTACATCGACCGCGATCAGCGCGACGCCTGGAGCGTAGCGTTTTCCCTGCTCAGTGACCTCACCCCCAACCTGTCCCATACCCTGGCCCTGGAATACCAGGACGAGCATGAAGACAGTCCGTACTGGGGCACGCCGGTGCTGAATCCCAAGGCTGGCGAGCTGAAGATCGATAAACACAACCGGTTCAACAATTACAACGTCGCCGACGGCCGTTACGAACAGCGCACGCTTTGGGCGCGCTCGATCATCGACTACCGGATCAACGACAGCACCACGCTGAAAAATACCCTGTATCACCTCGACAGTCAGCGCGATTACCGCAACCTGGAGACCTACCAGTACAACGCCGACAACAGCGCGGTGAACCGCTCGACCGCGTATCAGGTACGTCATCAGGGCGCGCAGAATGGCAACCAGTTCGAACTGCGTCATGACGACAGCGTGTTCGGCCTCTCCACCACCTGGTCCGGGGGCTTCGAATACAAGGTCAACAGCACGACCAACAGCCCGCTGAGAGCCGCTGGCAATAGCACGGTCGATCCTGACCACTATGACCCAGGGCACTTTTACGACATTCCTGGCACCCGACCAGGCTTTATCAGGGACAAGACCAACGAAGTCACCACCAAAGCGCTGTTCGTGGAAAATCGCCTGGGCCTGACCGATAAGCTGACATTGCTGACGGGCCTGCGCTACGACGCCATCGACCTGGATGTCACCAACCACGGCGCGATAACCGCCAGCAGCCCACGGTACTTCACGCGCAGTTGGGCGCCAGTGACCGGGCGCGCAGGCCTGACCTACCAGTTCATCCCGACGGCCAATGTGTACGTGCAATACAGTACGGCCGCCGAACAACCGAGCACCACCACCCAGGTATTCGACGTATCCACCGGCAAGCAGTGGGAAGTGGGCAGCAAATTCGACTACCTGGACGGTCGCGGTTCGGCCACCGTCGCCGCTTATAAAATCGAGCGCAAGGACTTTGCCGTCACCGACCCGCTGGACCCGATCAACAGCATCCCGGTAGGCGCGCAGTCGTCCAACGGCATTGAGTTGGCCAGTTCGTTGCGCATCACGCCGCGACTACTCGCCGAAGGTAACTTCGCCTGGGTGGATGCCGAGTACGACGAGTTCAATGAGAAAATCGCCAGCGGCGCGGTGGTTTCGCGCAAGGGCAATACACCGACCAACGTGCCCAAGCGTGTCGGTAACCTGTGGCTGACCTATGATTTTTCCGAGGATTGGCAAGGCGGTGTGGACGCGCGATATGTCGCGCAGGTTTATGCGGATAACGCCAACACCCAGACAGTGCCGGCCTACACCTTGTTCGGAACATTCCTGCGCTACCGGGTGGACGCCCACACCTCGGTGACCGGCCGCGTGCGCAACCTGACCAACGAGGTGTATGCCGAGTTCGCCCATGTGTCCCCGGCGTATTACCTGGGGGCGCCACGGACGTTTGAAGTGGCGGTGCAAACCCGCTTCTGACCCTACAATACAAACCAATGTGAGAGCGGGCGTACTGTGGCACGCCTGCGTCCACATGCTTGATCTGCGTTCTGCCGCGGGATGGGCCGCTATTTCAGGCTGGCTTCAACCTTCTGCGCTACATCTTCCGTCAACCATGCCTTCCACACTTCGGGATGCGCCTTGAGGAACGCCAGCGCGACGTCCCGTGGCGCCGTGTGATTCTCGCTCATGGTCGCCAAGGCTTTGTTCAGCGGCTCAATCGGGAACTCGACCTTCTCGAAGAACCCGGCAATCTGCGGATGTTCTTTCTGGAACGGCGTGGACACCCCGATACTCAACTTGGACGCCAGAGACCGCGTCGGCTTCGGATCGGGATTGTCCGCATCCGTCAGCGTCTTCCAGGCCTGTGCATCAAACGGCGGCTCTTCCAGTTGGATCAACTTGTAGCGCCCCATCAAGGGCGTCGGTGACCAGTAGTAGAACAGCACCGGCTTGCCACGACGAATCGAGGAGGCAATTTCGGCATCCAATGCCGCCCCCGAGCCACTGCGGAAGTTCACATAGCTGTCGTCCAGACCGTAGGCCTTGAGTTTCTGTTTGTTGACCACTTCCGAGGTCCAGCCAATGGGGCTGTTGAGAAAGCGCCCTTTGCCGGGGGATTCGGGGTCCTTGAACACGTCTTTGTAGCGCGCCAGGTCCGCGACACTTTTCAGGTCTGGCGCCAGCGGCTTAAGGCCTTTTGCGGGGTCGCCCTTGACCACGTACTCCGGCACCCACCAGCCTTCGGTGGCGCCCTTGACCGTATCGCCCAACCCGGCGACTTTGCCTTCGGCCTCGGCCTTGACCCACACCGGACTACGACCCGCCCATTCTTCGCTGATCACCTGGATATCATTCTTCGCCAGGGCGGTTTCCAGGGTGATGGTGGTGCCGGGCAAGGTGTCGGTAGGCAGGTCATAGCCGTTCTCGACGATATACCGCAGCACTTCGGTGATCAGACTGCCGCTTTCCCAGTTCAAATCGGCGAAATGCACAGGCGCCTGCGCAGCCGAAACGGGCAACGAAGCCACCGACAGACTCAAGGTCGCCAGGGACGCCGCCAACAGGGTTCTCAATCCTTTCATGCCTTTGCACCTCACGTGTTCGCAGCAAAAACGGACGGCTTTGCCGCCAATGCGCGAAGCCTCTGAATAGTTAAGTCAACTCAACTGTAGTAGAGGTTCCCGGAGATAAAGGCTGTTCGCTGTACGGAGGGGTTATTCGCTGGCCTTGAAGGTCACCAGTTCACCCTTGCGCCACTTGGCGGCCTTGCCGGTCACGGCCTTGAGGGTTTTGGTCAAGCCTTCCTGCAATTGTTCGTTGGCGGCAAACACCAGCATCACGTTGTGACCTTCCTTGAACACAATGCCCTGGCCTTCCGCCGAGGAAACAAAGGCGTAGTCGCCCAGGCCATACACCGTCAACTTGATATCGCGAAACTTCAATTCAAACTTGCCACCTTCGCGACTGGGCAATACCGCTGCGCGAAAATGATCGCCTACCTTGAGTTCGAGGCGCTGTTTGTCATCCACGACCAACGCCGATTCAGTATCGATCTCGGCGATGTAGATGCCTTCCGGTGTTTGTTCAGTGATGTAAACAAAACGGGATTGAAACTGTTTGACCAACTTTGCGCGCAAATCACCCAGCACGAATAACGCGTGCATATCCAGATTACTGACTGCCAAGGAAACGCCCCCACATCAAAAAAAGCACTGTCCGCCGGGACGGGCAGCACAAAAAAACGGCCATAACGGCACGCTCACACAACACATTTATTAAAAAACCTGAAAAAACGCCCCCTGCGGTGCCGCAAGACCAATACAGGCATACACGATAGACCCTATGCAGGCCATCGATCTTCACAGCAAATCACAGGTTTAGCGGCCCGAGAAGACGGGCCGACCAGCTTCAGAGAATAACCCAATTAAAAAACGCAGTTTCCGACAATCTGCACAAAACAAAATACCTGGGTATGGAACCGAGTGCCGACCGCCGACGACAATACTAAAACAGCAACACGGGTCAAAACCACCCGTTCCGCTGCTGGCGGGCCAACCAGATCGATCGACAGGAGCTGACCATGCAACGACGTCAACACGGCGCTACGTCTTCCGGCACTCATTCATCCTATCAAGACGAGCGCCAATACTACTGCTTGCAAAGCCATACTGGATACTCGAACTCCGTGCTTTATCAAGTTGTACCCGCCGGCCGGAACTTCTTTCATATTCTGGAAGTAACCAGCGGCAGGATCAAAGGCTTTCGCAGCAACCATATCCGCGCCTGCGAACTGGCAAAAACCCTCGAAGCCGCAAAGCACGCCCCTCACGGCGGGATCGTTTCGTCACCTGGATGACTTTACCGCGCCGCCGTCCCTCAACAACTGCCATACTGGCCCGTCCATTGAAGTTTGCCCCCTGCGGGTCAGGTTTCATCAGTGCAGTTACCTTGAAGGGAAGGTTATACGTGACGGAATTTGATATTGGCGAATTTTTTATCCATGGCGAAGCCAGAGAAGTAGACGGTGAATTCCAAGCAGTTATCGTAATGCGTGCCAAGCCTCCCTTGACCACGATCACAATGCACCAAGTGGAAAAAGATCGTTGGTTCAAGACTGCAGACACCGCCGACATCGCGGCAAAAGAAGCCGCCAAGGCACTCAAGACTGCGGTGGACTCAGGGGCACTGACCACCTAAGAATCCGATAGAACTCTACTGCGCGAAAAACCTCCGATGCATATCCCCCCCAAAAACCGCACGGAGAACGATATGGACGCGCCAGTACCGACCCTTGAAACCCTGTTTGATCAACTGGGCCTGGATTCCACCCCGAAGGCCATCGATGCGTTTATCGCCGCGCATCCTTTGGCCAACGACGTGAAGCTGATCGACGCGCCCTTCTGGGCGCCCCAACAAGCTCAGTTGCTCAAGGAAGAGCTGCGTGAAGACGCCGAATGGGCAATGGCCGTGGATGAACTGAACCAGCGTCTGCACCAAGCGCAATAACGCCCCTCAATGCAGGCTGTCTGACTGTTCCATGCGCAACAGCGCTTGCCAGGCGGCCCTGCACTCCTCGGCTTCATCACGGCTGGCGAAGGCCGTGCCACGCTGTTCACCGTTGAGCAGCACGACCCAACAAGCCTTTTGACCCAGCGCACGCAGGGTTTCGGGTACGCCACTGCCAATCATCACAGCGACATCGACTTTTTTTTGCATGGGGCTTCTCCGCAGCGATAGTTAGCTGACTAACAATGTCGGCCATGCTACGTTTTTCCTCCGGTCAGAAAAAGCTATCCCCTGAATAGCTTCATTGCATAAACCGCAACAATACTCAGCGCTTGGCCTTGGTGTTTTCGGGTTTATAGCCCAGGCGCAATCCACCCCAATGCCGGCCCTTGACCATGATCGGCACCGACAAGTCGTGCATCAGCTCGCCTGTATCGCGGGTGTAAGTCTGCAGCAGCACCGCTTGCTGATGGCTGCCACAGCGAATCCCGGTACGGTCGTCGAACTTGCGTTTGGTGCGATTCTGTAAGGCGTCCACCTGTGCGTCGCCAGTCAACGGCTGGGAAAACGCCTTGTTGTGTGTCGGAACATACCCCTGCTGCGTACAGGCGATGGCAAATACCAGGCCCTCATGGCGCGGCAGCAGCGTCTCTTGAATCGCTGGCAATACCTGGTCGGTGTAGCCATCAAAGCGCGTGTGGAACTTGCTGGGGCGGGTGTTGGGGATCGACGTGTAGCTGCGGTCAAACAGATCCTCCAGGCTGATACGGTTTTGCAGTACATCCGCCTCGAACTGTTCGGCAATGCGGCTCGCGCCTTCCCGGGCGAGGTCGTAGATGCGTTGGTGATAGTCATCCAGCCCGACTTCAGCCAGGCGTTCGCTGATGGTTTCGGCCTGCCCTTCCATTTGCACGGCGGCATCGGCCAATTGACGGGTTTGCTCGTCGCTCACCGTCAGGTCGCTGCGCATTTGCTCCACGGCATGGAACAAGCTGTCGAGTTGGGCCCGGTTGGTATCGGTGCCCTGGGCGATTTCGTTGACCTGCCCTTCGACATCCGCCGCCAGGCTGGCGATGTTCTGCAACTGCTCACCCGCGTGCTCCACCTGCTCCACACCGGTTTGCAGGTCTGTCGACAGTTGGCGAATCTGTTCCACCACCTGGCCCGTGCGTTGCTGGATATCGGCGACCATTACCCCCACTTCCTCGGTGGCAGTTGCAGTACGACCGGCCAGCCCGCGGACTTCATCGGCCACCACGGCAAACCCGCGCCCATGCTCGCCGGCACGCGCGGCTTCGATGGCGGCGTTCAAGGCAAGCAAGTTGGTCTGGCTGGCGATGGATTGGATCACCAGGGTGACGCGCTGGATTTCCTCGCTGCGCTGGCTCAGGGCCTCAATCATCTCGCGGCTGTCATTCGCACGCTGACTGAGCTGGTGCATGCGGGTGATCGACTGGGCCAGCACTTCGCGGCCCTCGGTGCTGCGCTGATGCGCCTGGCTGGCGGCACCCAGTGCCTGGCGGCTGAGTTGGGAGGTGACTTGTTCGGTGCCGATCATCACTTCGGCGCTGCTGACGATCTGTTGGGCGGCGCTCAACTGCGACTTCAAGCGAGCAGCCAGTTGCTTGACCGAATAGGCCACGCCGGCCGCCGACAATGCGTTATGGCTGGTGGTATGGGACAGGTCGCGGGTCAGGTCGCCAATGGCATCGGCCGCTTCAGACGGCGCCGCGCTGGGCGTGCGTTTTTTCAGGCGGGGCAGCCAGATCACCAGCAAGGCCAGTGTCAGGCAGAGATAAATAGGCAGGCTGGCAAACGCAATGCCCAGCAGGACCAGCACCAGGGCGGTGCTCTGCAAGAGCGGCGTCAGCCAGCCGGGCAACCCGCTCACCACCGCGTGCGGTGGCACTGCTGCGCCCATCAGAGGTCCGTCCCCAGCCATCTTCGTCACCCCACTGCTTGTCATTATTGTCTCTGCATTAAACGCCACTATCAGGCCATTATCTATGGGCCTTTAGTGGGGGAGCTTGCAGCAGATCAATAGACCGGGCGTAACGGGTATTTTCCCTGGGGAGCGCAGTACTCGCCCCCCTCGGCTTCAGCGCATCAGGCTTGGCGCTGGTGCTTGTCGATCTGCTCGTGGCGCTCTTGCGCTTCGATGCAGTACTTGGTGGTCGGGCTGATCAGCAGGCGCTTGAGGCCGATAGCCTCGCCGCTGTCATCGCACCAGCCAAAGGAATCTTCCTTGATGCGCTCCAGGGCGCGCTCAAGCTGCGGCAGCATGCGCTGGTCGCGATCAATGGCATTCACCAACCAGGTGCGCTCTTCTTCCACGGAAGCGGCATCTGCCGGGTCGGCCGGGGTGTCCAGGCTTTCAATGGCGATGCGGTTCTGTTCAATGCGCTCGTGGTGTTCCACTTTCATGTCTTGCAGCAACTGCTCGAAAAAAGCGTGCTGTTCGGCATTCATGTAGTCATCCGCCGGCATGGCCAGCAACTTTTCCTTTGTCATTGATTTCTCTATAAAAAATACGTGCATTAAGGCGAATAAGGGAGCGTTCCGGCCGACCTCTGCAGGTCTCGGAAAGGCGCCATCCATTCCAAGCGCCACCCGGCACTCAATTTACGAGGGGCGGCAGTCTAAGGCCGACTTGAGGGCGCAGCAACTGAAAAGACAGGCATTTTTCCAAGATAACCCCCAAAAGCACCAGGACGGGCTCGGTGAATGGTTATCGGAGTGCGTTTATAGCAAGAAATTCAGTGTTGTGGAGCTATATAGAAGACAAACGGTTAGATCTGACGAATGCAGGTCCAAATGTGGGAGGGGGCAAGCCCCCTCCCACATGTTGCACGGCGTCAGCGTTTTAGCTTGCGCTTGTTGCGATATTGGTCGATCACCACTGCCACCACGATAATCAGGCCCTTGATAATGTCCTGGATATACGCGTCGACCCCGACAAAGGTAAACCCGCTGGCCATCACCCCAAGGATCAGCGCGCCAATCACCGTGCCGGTGATGCGCCCTACTCCGCCCGCCAGGCTGGTGCCGCCGATCACAGCGGCAGCGATCGCATCCAATTCGTAGGACATGCCCATGCCGGCCTGGCCGGTGGCGGCACGCGCCGAGGCCACCACACCGGCCAGGCCTGCCAGGAGCCCGGCGATGCTGTAGACGATGATCAGGTGACGCTTGACGTTGATCCCCGAGGTGCGCGCCGCCTGCATATTGCCGCCGATGGCGTAGGTGTACTTACCGTACTTGGTGTAGCGCAGGGCGATATGGAAGATCACCGCCACCACCAGAAAGATGATCACCGGCATCGCCCCATGACCGATGGCCGTGTAGGAATCCGAGAGCATGCTCACCGGCTGGCCTTCGGTGTAATAACGCGCCAGGCCACGGGCCGACACCATCATCCCAAGTGTTGCGATAAACGGCGGGATACCGGTCACCGCGATAATACTGCCGTTGATCGCCCCCGCCAGCAGCCCCACACCGAGGCCAACCGCGACCGGGATCCACACCGGCAGGTCGGTCAGCGACGGAAACACCGCACGGGAAAAATCAGATGTTTGCGCAAGACTGGCAGCGATCATCGCCGATAACGCAAGGACAGACCCGGAAGACAGGTCGATGCCCGTGGTGATGATCACCTGGGTCACACCAATGGCCAACAGGCCGATGATCGACACTTGCAGGATCATCAGCACCAGGCGCTGGGAGTTCATCAGGAAGCTCTGGTCACGCACAATCCAGCCGAACACTTCAAACACCAGGCCGATGCCGATCAGCACCAGGAAGATGCTCAGCTCCGTCGGCAAGCGTCGACGGCGCTTGACCGTTGCCGTGGCAGGCTTGTTGTCTGTTATTGCGTTCATAGCCGATCACCTTTTTATTCTATGGCGCGGGCCAACCGCAGGCCCGCGCGGCTGTTCGTCAGTGGACCACGGTCATACCGGAGGCCAACTGCATGACTTTTTCCTGGGTCGCCTCTAAGCGGTCCAGGGTGCCCATCAGTTCGCCTTCGTGCATCACCATCACCCGGTCGCTCATGCCCAGCACTTCGGGCAGCTCCGAGGAAATCATGATCACCGCCATGCCCTCGCTGGCGAGGAACGAAATCAAACGGTAGATCTCGGCCTTGGCGCCGACGTCGATGCCACGGGTCGGCTCATCGAGAATCAGCAAGCGCGGGTTGGTCATCAGCCAGCGCGCCAGCAGGGCTTTTTGCTGGTTGCCGCCGGACAAAGTGTCGATGCATTGCTCCAGCGACGGGGTCTTCACCCGCAGCTTCTTGCACATGTCTTCGCACAGCGCACGCAGGGCTTTCTGCTGGATAAACCCGTTGCCCGAATAATGCGGCAGCACAGCCATTTCCATGTTTTCCAGAACCGACAGACACGGGAACAGCCCGCTGAGCTTGCGATCCTCGGTCAACAGCGCAAAGCCTTTGTCGATGGCCATGTGCGGGTCGGTAATACGCAGCGCCTTGCCATCGAGGGTTATCTGCCCACGGGTGCTTGGGGTGATACCGAAAATGGTTTCCGCCACGTTGGTGCGGCCCGAGCCCATCAACCCGGCGATGCCGAGGATCTCGCCGGCATGCAGGTCGAACGAGACGTTGTTGAACACGCCGTCCAGGCCCAGGTCGCGCACCGACAACAGCAACTCGCCGATGGGCGTTTCGCGTACCGGGAACAACTGGCTCAGTTCACGGCCGACCATCATCGAGATCAGGCTGTCGCTGTTCATGCTGTCGGCGCGCTGCAGGCCGATGTACTGGCCGTCACGAAACACCGCCACTTCATCGGCGATGGCGAACACTTCATTCATCTTGTGCGTGATGTAGACGATGCCTTTGCCCTGGGCCTTGAGGTCGGCAATGATCGAAAACAGGTGGGCGACTTCCTTCTCGGTGATGGCGGACGTCGGTTCATCCATGATCAGGATGTCGGAATCGTAGGACACCGCCTTGGCAATCTCGACCATCTGCCGTTCGGCGATACTCAGGTTGCCCACATGCTCCTCGGGGTCGAGATTGATACGCAGGCGGGCGAGCAAGTCGGCGGTGCAGCGGTGCATTTCGCGGTGGTTGACCATGCGCAGGCTGTTGAGCTGCTCGCGGCCGATCCAGATATTCTCGGCGATGCTCATGTGCGGCATCAGGTTGAGTTCCTGGTGGATCATCGCGATCCCAGCCTTTTGCGCGGCCAGCGGCGTCTCAAACACAATCGGCTTGCCACGCAGGCGGATTTCGCCGGCGTCGGGCTGGTAGATGCCAGCGATGATTTTCATCAGCGTCGACTTACCCGCGCCGTTCTCACCCATCAGCGCCAGCACCGAGCCTGGGCGCACGCGCAGTTGCACATCGGCCAGGGCCACCACACCGGGAAAACCTTTGCTGATGTTGAGGATTTCCAGCAGGTAGGGTTCTTCCAGCAGTGAAGGCTGGATACCGGGAGGCTGCGAGACAGTGGCTTGAGCAAGCATAGGACGGTACTCCATCGGCAGGGCGGGCACGACCGCCCTACCGGCTTATTGTTGTGATGGTGGGGCTACTTGAAGTCTTTGACGTTGTCCGGGGTGATCAGCTTGAACGGGATGACAATGTTCTGCTCGATCGTCTCCTTCTTCGCCATCTTGCGCGCCGCCTCCACCGAGCCGACCGCCTGACCGTTGGCGTCCTGGAACACCGACACGGTCATTTCGCCTTTAGTGATCGCATTCAAGCCGTCCGGCGTGCCGTCGACCCCCGCAATCAAGATGCTGCCCGGCTTGGTGCCGGCCGACTTCAACGCCATGGCGGCGCCAATGGCCATTTCATCGTTATTGGCCAGCACGGCATTAAATTCGCGGCCCTGGGTCAACCAGTCGTTGACCAGGGTCATCCCGCGGTCACGCAGCCAGATACCGGTCTGTTCCTGCTCGATCTGGATCTGCGGGTACTTGGCCAGGATTTCTTTAATGCCCTTGGTACGGTTGGTGGTGGAGTTGTTCGCCAAGTCACCGAGCAGGATCACGACTTTGCCCTTGCCGCCGAGTTTTTCGGCGATGTATTGCATTTGCATGCGGCCGGCCTCTTCATCATTGGAGGTCACGGCGGCCACGCCTTTGGGCAGATCTTTCTGGTCCGGTCGGCGGTTGACGTAGACCAGCGGAATACCCGCCTCGAGCGCTGACTTGCTGATTCGCGCCGTGGACGCCGTGTCCACCGGGTTGACAATGATCGCATCGACCTTCTGGCTGATGAAGTTCTCGACCTGGCTCAGTTGCTTGACCACGTCGGCGCGTGCGTCTTCGAACTGCAACTGCACACCATCGCCCTTGGGATAGGACTTGGCTTGCTTGTCCATGTACTCACGCACGTTGGTCAGGTAGGTGTCATCGAACTGCGACATGCTCACGCCGATCTTCAGATCGGCAGCTGTGGCAAAACCGCTGGCCAGCAGCAGGGACAACGCCAGCGCGGTAAAACGGATCGGGGTCTTCATGAACGGTCTGTCTCCACTTTCTTGTTGGTTTTCTGGACGTAGCGTTTATCAGAGCGAGGATGACGGCAGGCGGACGACCGGTGCCCCCGGAATGCAGCACACCAGGGCGCCTTGGTTTTCGACGCACAGCACATTAAGGAAGGAAAAGTAAAACGGCCGGGCGCGGGGCAGACCGCGTGGCGTGTGGGCAGGGCGTAAAACTCGCAGTACAGCGTTGAAGATTTTCATCTGACGGTACCTGGTTGTTTTTGATCTTGTTTTTGTTGAGTCGCCAGAATCGAATCCGGACGTACTTTATGCAACCTGGAAAAGACTTTATTGGAAAATAATTTCTATATCAACATGTTTTAGAATTTAATTCTATTTCCATTGAAACCACCTGCTGCCGCTCGGCGCTCAGGCGTGCGGCGTCCAGGACACGGGTGGTTTCCAGCGCCTCATAGGCGTCCACCGGCAACGGCCCCTGCCCTTGCACGGCGGACTGCAACTGGCGATAGAACTGCGTCCAGCAGCCTTTCTCCGACGGTACACGCTCGCGCTCCGAGCCTTGTTCGAACCAGCCCCAGCGGCGGTGCTCCTCAAAACCCCAGTGCTCGCCCTCGGTTTTGGGCGATTTGCCGGCCATCAGTGCGTCTTCCTGGCCGTCCAGCCCTTCGATGGTGTAGCAACCCAGGGTGCCGCTGACCCTGAAGCGCGGCGCCGGGCTGTTCTGTAAGGCATTGCCCCACAGGTGGGAAAGCACCCCGTTGCGGTGGGTCAGGGCAACAAAGAAGCCGTGGTCGACGCTGGGGTGTTCAGCGCTGTAGTGCAATTGCGCGAAGACCCGATCCACCGGGCCGAACAGTTGCAGCGCCTGGTCCACCAGATGGCTGCCCAGGTCGCGCAGCCAGCCGCCGCCGCTGGCATTGCCCACGGCTTGCGGGCTGAAACGCTCGACGCAAGATTCAAACCGGGTGACAGCGCCGAGGGCGCCGGCGTCGATCAGTTTGCGCAAAGTCAGGAAATCCGAATCCCAGCGCCGGTTCTGGTAGACGCTGAGCAACACGCCGTGGCGTTCGGCTGCAGTGATCAGCACCTGGGCCTGTTCGGCGTTGGCGGCAAAGGGTTTGTCGCTGACGACGGCGACGCCGTGCTCGATCGCTTCGAGTACCAGTGCCGGGCGCCCTTTAAGCGTGGTGGAAATCACCAGGGCGTCGACGCCGGCCTCGACAATCTGGCCGATGCTGTCAAAGGCTTTAACCCCTGGAAGATCAGCGCTCAATTGCTCGCGGCGCTCGGGTGAGCGAGTCACCACACCAACAAAAGTAGCACCTGGCAGGGTTGCAATCAGTGGCGCATGAAAAAAGCGCCCTCCATGGCCATAGCCGACCAGTCCAATTCGCATACATTCACTCCTTCATTGAAGTGCAAACCACAATCCAACTGTGGGAGGGGGCTTGCCCCCGATGGCGGTGGATCAGATACAGTTTTATTGGCTGACCCACTGCTATCGGGGGCAAGCCCCCTCCCACATTGACCGGGTGTTAACCGTAGAAGGCAGGGTTGCAGCCAGTGGCGCATAAAAAAGCGCCCTCCATGGCCATAGCCGACTGGTCCAATTCGCATACATTCACGCCTTTATTGAAGTGCAAACCCAATCCAACTGTGGGAGGGGGCTTGCTCCCGATGGCGGTGGATCAGATACAGACTTATTGGCTGACCCACTGCTATCGGGGGCAAGCCCCCTCCCACATTGACCGCGTGTTAGCCGTGGTAGGCAGGGTTGCAGCCAGTGGCGCATGAAAAAAGCGCCCTCCATGGCCATAGCCGACTGGTCCAATTCGCATACATTCACGCCTTTATTGAAGTGCAAACCCAATCCAACTGTGGGAGGGGGCTTGCCCCCGATGGCGGTAGATCAGCTACAGCTTTATTGGCTGACCCACTGCTATCGGGAGCAAGCCCTCCCACATTGACCGAGTGTTAGCCGTAGAAGCGCGGACGCTCAGGCAGGCTGACTTGGACAATTTGGCCACTGCCTTGCGCTTCGATACACGCATCCGCCGCGACCGCCGCCGCAAACCCGTCCCACGCCGACGGCCCGCCCACTTGCCCGGCGCGCACGCTGTCGATGAACGCCTGCAACTCGACGTCATAGGCGCCGATAAAGCGCTCTTTCCAGTCCATCAGGATCGCATTGGACAGCTTGGCCTCGCTGCGCAATTGCACCTGCGACGGCTCCGGCAGCTTGGCGATACCGGTCTCCCCTACCACTTCGCACTGAATGTCGTAGCCGTACTGACAGTTCACAAACACTTCCACATCGATGCGCGTGCCCTTGGCGGTTTCCAGCAGCACGATCTGCGGGTCGCGCAGATGGGCCAACGCTTTGCTGGTCTTGCGAGGGAACACCACTTGCACGCAGACGTAGTCGTCATCGAGCAGCCAACGCAACACATCCAGCTCGTGGATCAAGGTGTCGGTGATCGCCATGTCGGTCTTGTAGTTCTCGCCCACCCGCGGGTTGCGGTGCGCGCAGTGCAGCATCAGCGGCTCGCCGATCTGGCCGCTGTCGATCACCGCTTTCAGGGCGCGATAACCTTCGTCATAGGGGCGCATGAAGCCCACTTGCACCAGGCGCTTGCCGTGCGCCACTTCAGCTTCGACGATCCTGCGGCAGCCGTCGGCGGTGACCGCCAGCGGTTTTTCGCAGAACACCGGTTTGCCGGCGGCGATGGCGGCGAGCACGAATGCCTCATGGCTCGGGCCCCAGGAGGTGACGAGAATGGCCTCAACCTGAGGCGAATCGATCAGCGCATGGCCGTGCGCATACACCTCGGCGTCCAGTTTCAGATCCGCCACCACCTTGGCGGCCTGCTCAAGGTCGATGTCGGTCACCGCCACCACCTGGCTGTTGAGCAAGGTCTGGCTGCAACGACGAATATGGTCCCGGCCGATAGCGCCCGTACCGATAACACCCAGCTTCAACGACATACATTCACTCCTCTTGTTATTAGTACTGCCGGGCCTTGGCCAGCTGTTCATTGAGTTTTTTCGCCGCAGCATTGGTGCGTTCGCTGGTGGAGACCTGCGCCACGCCCACCCGCCACCACGACAGGTAGCCGTGGATCATGGTCTTGGGCAACACCTTGATATCGATCAGCGTCGACACCGTTTGCGTGCGCGCATCGGCCAGCGCCGCTTCGAGCTGCGCCACGCTGCTGACCTTGTAGGTCTTGCAGCCGTAGGCCGCTGCGCTCATGGCGAAGTCCACCGGCACCAGGCCGCCGTCGAGCTTGCCGCTCTCGGGGTTGCGGTAGCGGAACTCGGTGCCGAAGCTGTCCATGCCGTTGCCGATCTGCAGGTTGTTGATGCAACCGAAGGCCATGTTGTCCAGCAGCACCACGTTGATCTTGCGCCGCTCCTGGATCGAGGTGGCCAGCTCCGAATGCAGCATCATGTAAGAACCATCGCCGACCAGCGCATAGACCTCGCGCGTCGGCTCGGCCAGCTTCACGCCGAGCGCAGCGTTGATCTCGTAGCCCATGCACGAATAACCGTACTCGACGTGGTAGGTGTTGACGCCCTTGCTGCGCCAACTGCGCTGCAAGTCGCCGGGCAGGCTGCCGGCGGCGGCGACAATGATCGCGTCGTCGGCCAGGGCCTGGTTGAGCACGCCGAGGACGCGGCTTTGGGTCAGGCACGAACCGGTCAGCTGGATGAATTCGCGCAGCACGGCGCGGTCCAGGCGGTCGTTGACCTCCGGTACGAAGTCGTCGCCCGCGTATTCCACCTGATGCACCCGGTCGACTTCCGCGTCCAATTGCGCCCTGGCGTCGCGTACCTGCTCGCCCCACCCGGCGCGATAATCCCCCAGTGCTGCGGCCAATGCTTCAAGGGCGACTTGCGCATCCGCCAGCACTTGCACGCCATCGAGTTTCAACGCGTCGCAGGGGCTGATATTGAGGTTGAGGAACTGCACGTCGGCGTGCTTGAACAGCGACTTCGACGACGTGGTGAAGTCGGTGTAACGCGTGCCGATCCCGATGATCAGGTCGGCCTCGGGGGCCAACAGGTTCGCGGCCAGGCAGCCGGTCTCGCCGATCCCGCCGACGTTCAGCGGATGGCTGGAGACCACCGCGCTCTTGCCCGCCTGGGTTTCGGCGAAGGGAATCTCGAAGCGTTCGGCAAACGCCTGCAAGGCGGCATTCGCCCCGGAGTACTTGACCCCGCCGCCGCAGATGATCAACGGCTTGCGCTTGCCCTTGAAGGCCGCCACGGCGTCGCCAATCATCGCCTCGGTGGCCGGGCGACGGTCGAGGCGGTGGACGCGTTTTTGCAAAAAATAATCCGGGTAATCCCAGGCCTCGGCTTGCACATCCTGCGGCAGCGCCAGGGTGACGGCGCCGGTTTCGGCCGGATCGGTGAGCACGCGCATGGCGTGGATCGCTGCGCTCATCAATTGCTCTGGGCGGTTGATGCGGTCCCAGTATTTGCTCACCGAACGGAAGGCGTCGTTGGTGCTGATGCTCAGGTCATGGAATTGCTCGATCTGTTGCAGCACCGGGTCGGGCTGGCGGCTGGCGTAGACATCGCCGGGCAACAGCAGCAACGGGATACGGTTGGCCGTGGCGGTCGCAGCAGCGGTCAGCATATTCGCCGCCCCCGGGCCGACCGACGCAGTACACGCGTAGATCTTGCGCCGCAGGTGCTGCTTGGCAAAACCGATGGCAGCGTGGGCCATGCCTTGCTCGTTGCGGCCCTGGTGGACCACCAGGTCGCCGCTGTCCTGCGCCAGCGCCTGGCCCAGGCCGAGCACGTTGCCGTGGCCGAAAATCGTGAACACCCCGGCGACAAACTTGCTCTGCACGCCATCGACTTCGATGTATTGGTTATCCAGAAACTTCACCAGGGCCTGGGCCATGGTCAATCGGGTGGTGGTCATGTCGCGCCCCTTAAAGGTCCAGCAGCCAGCTGTGCTGAGGGTCGTTATGAAAATGCCAGGCGCGCTTGGGGCCGGCCATCACGTTGAGGTAATAGGACTCATAGCCATACGGCACGCTGACCGGGTGGTAACCCTTGGGCACCACCACCAGGTCGCTGTTTTCCACCGCCATCGCCTGGTCGATGCTGCGGTCGTCGGTGTACACCCGCTGGAACACGAAGCCCTGAGGCGGGTTGATCTGGTGGTAATAGGTTTCTTCGAGAAAGCTCTGGTGCGGCAGGTCGTCGGTGTCGTGCTTGTGCGGCGGGTAGCTCGACGAGTGCCCGGACGGCGTGCGCACCTCCACCACCAGCAGCGAATGGGCGGGCTCGCTGTCGGGCAGGATGTCGCACACGTAGCGGGTGTTGGCGCCTTTGCCGCGCACGCTGCGTTTGCACTGTTCGGGGCGGATCAGGCGAGGCGCGAAACCCGCCGCACCGGGCGCGGCGCAGACCGCGATCTGCACGTCGCTCAACGCCGTCACTTGGGCGTCAGTGCCCGGCGGCAGGTAAGCGGCAAAGGGCGATTTGTCTTCAAACACCGACTGACGATCGCCGAGGTTCTGCCAGCTAAAATCGTCGCCTTCGATCGTCACCCGACCGCTGAGCAGCACCAGGCACAGCTCCTGGTCACCGGCCGTGACCGGCAGGGTTTCGCCCAGGCTCAGGCGGTAGGCGGCAAAGCCGACGTAGTCCAGGCGGCCTTCTTCGAGGGCGACCATGGTTTGCCCGCGTTTATTGCTCTTGACCAGCAAGCTCATTAGCCCGTCCTCTCGTTGAGCAGCGCACGCAAGGTGTCATAGCCCTTTTTCGCATAGATATAGCTGGGCGCGACGGCCGGGTCCTGTTCGGCTTCGACCACCAGCCAGCCTTGGTAATGCGCGGCCAGCAGCACGTCGAGCAACGCGGCAAAGTCGATATCGCCGTCGCCCGGCACGGTGAAGGTGCCGTTGACGATGCAGTCGGGGAAGCTCCACATCTGGTTGCGCGCCAGTTGCACCACCGCTTTGCGCACGTCCTTGAAATGCACGTGGCACACCCGGTCGATATGCTTGCGCAGCACGTCGAGGGGTTCGCCACCGCCCATGTAGCAGTGGCCCGAATCGAACAGCAGGCCGACTTCCGGGCCGGTGCGGCGCATCAGTTGATCGATGTCCTCCGGCGATTCGACATAGGCGCCCATATGGTGGTGGTAGGCCAGGCGCACGCCCTGGGACAGGGTAAAGCGCGCCAGTTCGGTGAGTTTGTCGGCATAGTCCTGCCAGGCCTGCTCGCTGTGGAAACGCGGGCGCTCGATCAGGCGAACCCTGGCGCCCTGAATCGAATCGGCGACTTCGCCGTACACCAGCACCGTAGCGCCATTGTGTTTGAGCAACTCGACGTGAGCGGCAATCGCCTCGATTTCCTGCGCCACCGAACGCTGGGCCAGGCGGCTCGAATACCAACCGGAGACCAGCGCTAGGTCATAGGGGCGCAACACATCGGCGACGCCCTTGGCGTCCTTGGGGAATTTGCCGTTGAGCTCAAAACCTTCGTAGCCAATCTGCTTGCCTTCGCTCAGGGCGGTGCTCAGCGGCGTTTCGCCGCCCAGGGCCGGCAGGTCGTCGTTGCTCCAGGAGATCGGGTTGATGCCAATTCGGATTGCGGGCATGGCTGCACCTTTTGTTTTTATCTGACTTAAGCCTGGTGAGGTTTGCTTTATGTGGGAGCGGGCTTGCTCGCGAATGCGGTGTATCAGATACAAATTTTTCAACTGACACACCGCATTCGCGAGCAAGCCCGCTCCCACATTTGATCGTGTTTAATGTCGAGCGCTGCGCCAGGCGTTGATGAGCTGTTCGAAGGTCTGCTGCACCTGCTGAATCAGCGTTTCGTCATCGATCTCCCCCGCCATCCACGCGCGGCTCGGCGCCTGGAAGATCGTGCGACCCACGGCAAAACCACGGCAGGTGCGGCTCTGGCTGGCCTGGCGAAAGCCCTCGGCCAGGCGTTCGGCCGACGCATTCAGGCCCAGCAACACCACGCCACGGCAGTACGGGTCGCGTTCCTCGATCAACTCGTCGAGTTTTTTCCAGTCCTCGGCCGACTGCGCCTCGATCTTCCACCACGCCGGGTAGATCCCCAGGTTGTACAGGCGCTTGAGGCTGCGGTAGAGCACATCGGGGTAGGTGGATGGGTGATCCTTGGGCGGGATGACTTCCAGCAACAGTTCATGCCCGCTGACCAGCGAAGCCTCGTACACCGCCTTGAGTTGCGCTTCCTGTTCCAGGCGCAGCAGCGGTTCGTCATCGGGGTGGTATTGCACCAGGCACTTGATGATTTGCTCCTGGGGCCAGGCGATCAGGTTGCTGCCGATCGAGCGGCCGTGTTCGAACGCCAACGGCCGCGAGTTCTGCACCTCCACCGGGCGTGCGATCCACCAGCCGCGACCGCTGGCGGCGTTGAGCGCGTCCTGGCCGAAGCGCTGGTCGGCGAGCAAGCCCACGTCGGCCTCGACGCCCTGCTCGCGCAGCTTTTTCTCCACGCGCTCGACGGCCTGGATAAACAGTTGCTTGATCGCGCTGATGCGGCTCGCGTCCTGGCCTCCGCGTTGGGCCAGGTCGACCAGTTGCCAACGGTGGTCGAAGGCAAATACGAACAACTGCTTCCAGGCCTTGCGCGGCACCGTGACGCGGTGCAGGCGTTGCAGAGTCGTGTCTTGATCGGGACGGGTGATCGGCAGCGGGCTGTTGAACAGGTAATCCAGCTCGGCGGGCGTCGGCATGGCCGGCGCGCAGGCGTGACGCGACACCACCAAACCACCGCAGGCATTGGCCAACTGGCTGCATCGCGCGTCGTTGGCATCGTTCAGCCAGCCGCTGAGAAAACCCGACATGAACGCATCGCCGGCGCCCAGCACGTTTAGCACTTCGACGCGCACGCCGGGGTAGATCGCGCCGTCTTCCAAGCGTGCCGGGATCGCGCCGTGGATCACCGTGCAACCCTGCGGGCCGAGCTTGACCACCAGGGTCGCCGGGGTCAGCTCGCGTACCCTGCGCAGCGCGCTGAGCAAATCCTCACTGCCGCCGGCGATCAAGAATTCTTCTTCAGTGCCGACGATCAGGTCGAAGCGCGGCAGGATGCTCTGCACGTGCTGGCTGACACTGCGGTCGGCGACAAACCGGGTTTCCCCATCGGCCTTGCCTGCCAGGCCCCACAGCACCGGGCGGTAGTCGATGTCCAGCACGCGCTGGACGTTGTGTTTGGCCGCGTAATCCAGTGCCTGGAGGCTGGCCTTGTACACGCCGTCGGTGGAGAAATGCGTGCCGGTAATCAGCAGGGCCTTGCTGGAGGCGATAAAGGCTTCGCTGATGTCCTCGGCGCGCAGGGCCATGTCGGCGCAGTTTTCGCGGTAGAACACCAAGGGGAAGGTTTCGCGGTCCTTGAGGCCGAGCAACACCAGGGCGGTGAGGCGTTCCGGGTCGATCTTGATGCCGCTGACATCGCAGCCTTCACGGGCCAGGGACTCCGTCAGGAAGCGGCCCATATGGTCGTCCCCGACCCGGCTCAACATCGCCGACTTGAGGCCCAAGCGTGCGGTGCCGAAGGCGATGTTGGCGGAAGAACCGCCGAGGTACTTGGCAAAGCTGGAGACGTCCTCCAGCCGCGCACCGACTTGCTGTGCATAGAGGTCGACGCCCAGGCGACCGAGGCAAATCAGATCCAATTGACGCCCACTGGCAAAACGAGTCTGGCCCATGCTGGCTCCTGTTATTTTTATCAGCCTGCGTTGTGCCACCGTGGCGACGGCAAACGCTCTTGGTGGAGCAGACTAGAACGTTCAGCGAACTCAATCAATATTTATTCCATAATTATTTTAAGTGGAATTTTTATTCCAATACTTCGGCATAGAGGCACACCCGCGACACTGCATCGATTCAGCAGGCCACTCGCGGCCGCATGCCGGGGTATTTTTTTGCGCCTACCCTGTAGACTTGCGCCCACCATCAGCGCACCAGATGAACCCGCCAGAAGGATTGCTTATGTCCCGCACCGATCAGCCGGCCACGCCCGAGACCGCTTCCCAAGACACTCTCGCCAGCCCTGCGATCAATGCCGAACGCCTGCTGCAGCTGATCACCGACGAATACGAAAGCCTGCCACGCCAGCTCAAACGCATCGCCAGCTACATGAGCCAGCAGAGCGACCGGATCATGGTCGACCGCATCAGCGACATCGCCCGCGAATGCGAAGTGCATCCGTCGGCCATCGTGCGGTTTTCCCAGCGTTTCGGGTTCAGCGGGTTCAGTGAGATGCAGGCGCTGTTTCGCGAGGCGTACACGCACAAGACCACGCCCGTGCAGAACTATCAGCAGCGCATCCGCAGCATGATCGCCAACAAGTCGCAGAAGGCCAGCGGCGGTGACCTGGCGCGCGAGTGCGTCAACGCCACCCTCTCGGGCATTGAGCGCCTGGGCCTGGAACTGGATGACACGGCGTTCGAAAAAGCCGTGGACCTGGTGGTCAACGCCGACAACATCTACGTGGTCGGCGTGCGCCGTTCGTTTGCGGTGGCCGACTACCTGGTCTACAACCTGCAGCACACCAACAAGCGCATCCACCTGATCTCAGGCCTGGGCGGCAGCTACCGCGAGCAGATGCGCAGCGTGCGCGCCAATGACCTAGTGATCGCCATCAGCTTCACGCCCTATGGCAAAGAGACCCAGCACTGCCTGCGTATCGCCCAGCACCACCAGGCCAAGACCCTGATCATTACCGACAGCAACCTGTCGCCCCTGGCCAAACGGGCGAACGCAGTGTTGCTGGTGAATGAAGGCTCATCGTTTGCCTTCCGCTCCCTGAGCGCCACGTTGTGCCTGTGCCAGGCGTTGTTCATTGCGGTGGCATATCGCTTGGAATTGAAGGTGGATGAGATTCATGAGCAGGTCGGGTTTGACGACTGACTATCTGACACAGCAGGCCAAATGAGGGAAGGGGCTTGCCCCCGATGGCGTTGGAACAGTCGAAAGTGCTGTCGACTGACACTCCGCTACCGGGGGCAAGCCCCCTCCCACAAATCACCGGGATCAGTGCATGAAGATCGCGATCAGGATGATCACCGGAATCGGCACGCCGAGGAACCACAGAAGTAATGAGCGCATGTTGTTCTCCTTGAATTAACGAACGTAGGTTTCGGTTTCGACGTACACCACGGCATCGCGGCGACGGCCACCAAAGGTCGCAGCGAAGCTGGCAAAGAAGGCGCCGATCAACAGTGCGACAAAGGTCCACAGTGAGGTATAGGCAGCGACTTTGGCGGCCGTATCAGCGGCTTGCTTGGCTTTGAGCTTGGCGTCTTCGACGGCTTTACGCGCATCACCGTAGACTTTGTCGATACGCGCTTCGGCATCGGCCTGGCTAAGGTTGGTGCGCTGGCTGATCAACTGGGCCAGGTAGGCACGGTCTTCAGCGGCGAGTTGGCCGTCATTACTCAGGGTGCGGGTGAAGATGCGTGCAACCACGCCATGGGCAGCGTCATCACTGACCGCGACCGGGCGATCATCACGAAACAGGCTGTCGACGTAGTAGTCGAAGTCGCCGCCGTTAAGGCCTTTGGCTGCACTGCCCGCGGCTTGAGTGATACCGCTGGCCGCGCCCGCTGCCACGCTAGTACCGGCTTTCACACCACCGCTCACGACACTGCTGACCGAACCGACCACCAGCACTGCGGTGATCAGCGTGGCGACCGCCCAGGCCAGGAAACCATGGGCGGTGTCGCGAAAGTACACCTCATCGCCGTGCATATTGGCCCACTTAACCCGCAACCGGCCGGCGATATAACCGCCCAGCCCAGACGCGACAATCTGGGTAAAGGCCAGCCAGATAATGGTGGAAATGCCAAGCCCCTTGGCGCTGATACCGCTGTCGGCCCACGGCGAGACCGCCGAAAAACCCAGGCCGAAGCCCAGCAATACCAGAATCAGCGACAACGCAGCCGCCGCAGCGGCCCCGGCAAAGATAGCCCCCCAGGAAACCCCGGAGAGCGTGCTCGACTCTTGCAGTGTGGATGAGGATGTGATCATTGTTGTTGTGCTCCCGGCAGGAAAAATAGTGTTACAACTCTCAAAAGGGACAGTGCAGGCAGCATGCCAGTCGCGTAAAAAATTAAAGTCTTTATATTTCAAAAGGTTAAGTAAATTGAACTTGCCAGAACCATGCAACTTGCAAGAAATGGCTGTTGCAGGCGGGCGTAATGCATTCCCCTGTGGGAAGGAGCACGCCCCCTGCCACACTGGCCGGTGCCTGCCGTGAAACTTGTGTCAGTTTTGCCAACATGAAGTTTTATTTAGGAAGCGTTCAGTCATTTCTTGGCAAAATGCCCGCACTTCTAGTGTGAATCGCTCACCAGGTAATCCTATGACCCGCATTTTGACCATCGAGGATGACGCCGTAACGGCCCGCGAGATCGTCGCCGAGCTGAGTAGCCATGGACTGGATGTAGATTGGGTGGACAACGGTCGCGAAGGCCTGGTCCGCGCCGTGAGTGGTGATTACGATCTGATCACCCTCGACCGTATGCTGCCGGAACTCGACGGCCTGGCCATCGTCACCACCCTGCGCACCATCGGCGTGTCGACGCCGATCCTGATGATCAGCGCGCTCTCCGATGTCGACGAGCGGGTACGCGGCCTGCGCGCCGGAGGGGATGACTACCTGACCAAGCCGTTCGCCTCCGATGAAATGGCCGCCCGCGTCGAAGTGCTGCTGCGGCGCAAAAGCACGGTCAAGGAATTCGAAACCGCCCTGCGCGTGGCCGACCTTGAGCTGAACCTGATCAGCCGTGAAGCCAGCCGCGCCGACCAACCGCTGAGCCTGCTGCCCACCGAATACAAACTGCTGGAATTCCTGATGCGCAACACCGGGCAGATCCTGTCGCGGATGATGATCTTCGAGGAAGTCTGGGGTTATCACTTCGACCCCGGCACCAACCTGATCGACGTCCACATCGGGCGCCTGCGCAAGAAGATCGATCCACCGGGCCTCACACCGCTGATCCGCACGGTACGAGGTTCCGGTTATGTCATTGCTGAACCCCTCTAAGGGCTGGCGCTCCTCCAGCAGCCGCTTGCTGGCGCTGTACAGTTCGCTGTTCGTGGCCTGGAGTTGCATCCTCATGGGGGTGCTGTATTACGAGGTGTCAGATTATCTAAGCGACCTGTCGCGCCATTCGCTGATGCAGCGCCAGCACCTGTTCCAGCGGTTCGACGGCGACGAACTGGTGGAAGCGCTGACCACCAGCATGACCTTCGACATGAAGGGTGTAGAAGCCTACGGCCTGTTCGATGAGCAATTTCGCCCATTGAGCGGGCCAATCCATGCGATACCGCCCGACTTGCGCCTGGACGGAAAAATCCACGCCCTGGCCAACTGCATCGACTCCGACGACCCGAAACTGCCCAAAGACAGCTGCGACGCCGTCGCCACCCACACCGCGGACGGCCGCTGGCTGGTGCTGGTGCGCGCCAACGGTTCGCTGTTCGGGGTGACTCGGATCATCTGGCACGCGCTGCTGTGGGCGGTGTCCCTGACCATCATCCCCGGCGCCGCCGGCTGGCATTTACTGCGCCGCCGCCCGTTGCGAAGGATTCGCGGGATCCAGGCCAGTGCCGAGGCCATCGTCGCCGGCGACCTCACCCATCGCCTGCCGCTGTCGAACCGGCGTGACGAACTGGACATGCTCGCCGCCATCGTCAACGCCATGCTCGACCGCATCGAGAAGCTGATGAACGAGGTCAAAGGCGTGTGCGACAACATCGCCCACGACCTGCGCACCCCGCTCACCCGCCTGCGCGCACAGCTCTACCGCATCCGACAAGAGGCCGAGCAGGACTCGGGCTACGCGGTAAAACTGGACGACGCCATCGCCGAGACCGACACCCTGATGGCGCGCTTTCGCGGGCTGTTGCGGATCTCGGAACTGGAAGACCACCAGCGCCGCTCGGGTTTCCTGGTGCTGGACCCGCTACCGCTGCTGCGCGAACTGCACGACTTCTACCTGCCCCTGGCCGAGGAAGGCGAACTGCAACTGGTGCTCGACACCCCGCCATCCCTGCCTTGGATCACCGGAGATCGTGCCTTGCTGTTCGAGGCCCTGGCCAACCTGCTGAGCAACTCGATCAAGTTCACCCCACCGGGCGGCGAAGTGATTTTGCGCGGGGTCAACGATGCGGGTAGCACGCGTATCGAAGTCCACGACTCCGGCCCCGGCATCCCCGCCGCGGAACGCAAGGCGGTGTTCCAGCGTTTTTATCGCCTGGACGAAAGCGACCAGCAAGGCGGGTTCGGCCTGGGTTTGTCGATTGTGGCGGCGATCATCAACTTGCACGGTTTCAAACTGGACGTCGGCACCAGCCTGCGCGGCGGTGCGCGGTTGGTGCTGGAGTGTCGCCAGCAGCTCATGCCCGAAGCCTGAGACCTGCACAGGCCAAATGTGGGAGGGAGCTTGCTCCCGATAGCAGTGTTTCAGTCATTCATCACGTGACTGACACTCCGCTATCGGGAGCAAGCCCCCTCCCACATTAGCCCTGCATTGCCTGATAGATCTGCTCAGAAATTCGCGCGCAGCGCCTCAACCCCGCCTTTGTAAACCCCGGAAAACAGCTCTTCCACCGCCCCCTCCGTAGTACCCGCCGCCGGGGTAAACACACCGGACCACGTCACCTTCGCCGACGACTCCGTCAGCGCCTCAACCTGCAACGTTGCCAGGTAGGCGCTCACCGGAAACGGCGATTCTTCAATGGTGTAGCTGTAAGTACGCCCGACGTTATCGAAGGTCTGCAAACGCTCCACCACCACACCACCGTCGGCGGTTTCCAGGTGACGCACACGCCCGCCTTCGCCGGCTTCGCTCTTGACGATCAGCGGCAGCCAGTCCGGCAGGCTGTTGAAGCCACCGACCAATTTCCAGACCTGATCGGCCGATACCGGGATTTCAATTGCTGCAGATGCTGTTGGCACGGTAACTCTCCAGAAGTCATGGGAAAACGTCGTCCAGCCTGCCACGCCACGAGCTTCAATGCATCAACTCCCGCAACCGATACCACGCCATCCCCAACGCCAGCAGCGGCGAGCGCAACGCCTTGCCACCGGGAAAGGTCATGTGCGGCACCTGGCTGAAAATATCCAGGCCCTGGCTGTGGCTCGCGTGTATGCCTTCGGCCAACAGCCGCGCGCACCAGTGGGTCACGTTAAGCCCATGCCCGGAATAGCCCTGGGCGTAGAACACATTCGGGTACTGCTGCAGCCGCCCGACCTGCGGGAAGCGATTGGCGGTGATGCCGATCTTGCCGCCCCACTGGAACTCGATGGCGGTGTCGGCCAGTTGCGGGAATACCTTGAGCATCTTGGGCTGCATATAGGCAGCGATGTCTTTAGGATCGCGCCCCGAGTAATGGCAGGCGCCGCCGAACAACAGGCGGCGGTCGGCGGACAACCGGTAGTAATCCAGCCCGACTTTCTGGTCACAGAGGGCCAGGTTTTGCGGGATCAGTGGGTGGGCGACGTCCTGCGGCAACGGTTCAGTGGCGATGATGTAACTGCCCGCCGCGAGCACCTTGCCGCTCAGGCGCGGTTCCAATTCTTCCAGATGGGCATTGCAGGCCAGTACCAGATTGGCGGCGCGTACCGTGCCACCCGCGCAACGCACCTGCACCGTGTCACCGTGGATCAGTTCCAGCACGTCGGTGTGTTCAAAGATCCGCACCCCAAGGGACTCGGCCACCTGTGCCTCGCCGAGCACCAGGTTCAGCGGGTGCAAATGCCCGGAGCCCATGTCCACCAACGCGCCGGCATACTGCGTCGAATCCACCACTTCGCGGATATCCTGCGGGCCCACCAGGCGGGTCTCATGGGCATACCCCAGGCGCGCCAGGCTGCCCTGCTCGCCCTTGAATGCGGCGAACTGCGCCGGGGTGTTGGCCAGCTCGGCAAACCCCCAGCGCAAGTCGCAATCGATGGCGTGCTCACGAATACGCTCACCGACCAGCGCCACCGAATCGATACCGGCGCGCTCCAGGTAACGCACGCCCTCCTCGCCCACGTACTTGGCAAACCCCGACACATCGTGGCCGATCCCACGAATCAACTGCCCACCGTTGCGCCCACTGGCGCCCCAGCCGATGCGCCGGGCCTCCAGCAGGATCACCGACAACCCGCGCTGGGCCAGCTCGATGGCGGTATTGACCCCGGTGAACCCACCGCCGACCACACACACATCGGCCGTCAGGTCGGCGCCCAGCGACGGACGCTCGGGCATGGCATTGGCCGAAGCTCGGTAATAGGACTGGGCCTGGTCACTGGATTGAATCATTTATTGGTCTTCACTTTGCTCCAGGCGCGGGTCATCAGGCGCATGGTCGCCGGGGTCGGCGTGGTGGAGATATAGAGTTTGTCGAGCACGGCCTGGGACGGGTACACCTCAGGGTTGTTCACCAGCTCCGGGTCCATGAAGGCCTTGGCTGCCGGGTTGGCGTTGGCATAGCCGACCGAGGCGCTGACTTTGGCGATGACTTCAGGGTCGAGCAGGTAGTTGATAAAGGCGTGGGCTTCTTTCGGGTTGCTCGCATCGGCGGGGATCGCCAGCAGGTCAAACCACAGGTTGGAGCCTTCCTTGGGAATCGAATACGCAATGTTCACCCCATTCTTGGCTTCCTTGGCGCGGTTGGCGGCCTGGAACACGTCGCCGGAATAACCGAAGGCCACGCAGATGTCGCCGTTGGCCAAGTCCGAGATGTACTTGGAGGAATGGAAGTACGTGATGTACGGCCGCAACTTCAACAGCTTGGCCTGCGCCTGTTTGTAGTCCTCGGGGTTCTCGCTGCGCGGGTCTTTGCCCATGTAGTTGAGGATCGCCGGGAACAGCTCATCCGCCGAGTCGAGGAAGGCCACGCCGCACTGGTTGAGCTTCTTGAGGTTCTCCGGTTCGAACAGCACCGCCCACGAATCGATATGGTCGATGCCGAGCACCTGCTTGACCTTGTCGACGTTGTAGCCGATGCCGTTGGTGCCCCACAGGTACGGCACCGAGTGCGCATTACCCGGGTCGTTTTTCTCCAGCAGCGCGAGCAACTTGGGGTCGAGGTTCTTGAAGTTGGGCAGTTGCGAACGGTCCAGCTTGAGGAACGCACCAGCCTTGACCTGGCGCGCCAGGAAGTGGTTGGACGGCACCACCACGTCATACCCGGTGCGCCCCGCCAGCAGCTTGCCCTCCAGGGTTTCGTTGGAGTCGAACACGTCGTAGACCACCTTGATCCCGGTCTTGGCCTGGAAGTCGGCCAACGTGGTTTCGCCGATGTAGTCGGTCCAGTTGTAGACACTGACCGTTGGCTCCGCCTGCGCGGCGCTGCTGAATGCCGCCACCAGGGCCAGCGGGAGAAGTTTTTTCGTCAGACGCATATCGACACCCCTTTATGATTGTTTAGACGCTCAACAGCAGGAACTCACGCTCCCAGGAACTGATCACCCGCTTGAAATTTTCATGCTCGGCGCGTTTGACCGCGACGTAGCCGCGCACGAACTTGTCGCCCAGGTACTGCTTGACTGTGTCGCAATCCTCCATGCGCGCCAGCGCATCTTCGAGGGTGAACGGCAGGCGCAGGTTGCGGCGCTCGTAGGCGCGACCTTCCACCGGAGCGCTCGGCTCGATCTTTTCGATCATCCCCAGGTAGCCACACAACAGGCTGGCGGCAATGGCCAGGTACGGATTGGCATCGGCGCCGGGCAGGCGGTTTTCCACGCGCATGGCGTCGGGGCTGGAGGTCGGCACGCGCAGGCCGACGGTACGGTTTTCTTCGCCCCACTCGACGTTGACGGGTGCCGAGGTGTCCGGCAGGAAACGGCGGAACGAGTTCACGTTCGGCGCGAACATCGGCAGCAGCTTGGGGATGTACTTCTGCAGGCCGCCGATGTGATGCAGGAACAGTTGGCTCATCTTGCCGTCGGCATCGACGAATACCGGCTTGCCGGTGGCGATGTCGACCACGCTCTGATGCAAATGCATGGCGCTGCCCGGCTCGTCGGCCACCGGCTTGGCCATGAAGGTCGCGGCCACATTGTGCTTGAGCGCGGCCTCGCGCAGGGTGCGCTTGAACACGGTGATCTGGTCGGCGAGGTCGAGGGCGTCGCCATGGCGGAAGTTGATTTCCATCTGCGCCGGGCCGTCTTCGTGGATCAGCGTATCGAGGTCCAGGCCCTGAAGTTCGCACCAGTCGTAGACGTCTTCGAACAGTGGGTCGAACTCGTTGGCGGCGTCGATGGAAAACGACTGGCGACCGGTCTCGGCGCGGCCGGAGCGGCCCACCGGAGTTTTCAGCGGCAGGTCGGGGTCTTCGCAGCGCTGAGTCAGGTAGAACTCCATTTCCGGCGCGACAATCGGCTGCCAGCCCTGCTCGGTGTAGAGCTGCAGCACCTTTTTCAGCACGTTGCGCGGCGACAACTCGATGGGGCTGCCCTGTTTGTCGAAGGTGTCGTGGATCACGATGGCGGTGGGTTCAATGGCCCACGGCACCACATACGTAGCATTGGGTGCCGGGCGGCAGATCATGTCGATGTCGGCTGGATCGAGCAGGTCGTAGTAGACATCGTCGTCGACAAAGTCCCCGGTTACCGTTTGCAGCAACACACTTTCCGGCAGGCGCATGCCTCGCTCATGCAGGAACTTGTTGGTGGGTGCAATTTTGCCGCGTGCGATGCCAGTCAAATCACTGATCACGCATTCGACTTCGGTAATCTTGTGTTCTTTCAGCCAGGCGGACAGCTGATCGAAGGGGGCGTTCATAAGGACCTCGTCATGGGGAGAGAGACTGCGTCGGCTTGTACTCCCGGCGCATTGAGGTCTATCTTGGGCGCGCCGCACCACGGCATCTATCCACTTTGCACCGAGCACAACGCACCAATAGAGTGCGACCAGGTTCCCCATGACACAGGCTACTGCTTTGCGCGTACAGGCCTTCACCACCGGTGATGTGGCCGCTCAATGCCGTGCGACACCCGGCTGGGTGCAGCACTACCAGCAGATGTCCCCCGGGCATTTCGCCGGGCAGATTCGCTACCTCGACCTGCAAGGTGTGGAGGTCTACGAAGAGTGCATGAACACCCGGGTGGAGCAGCATTTCAACGCGCCACCGGGGGCGCTGGCGTTCTGTTTCGACGGCAGCGACAACGCGCTGTACATGCTCAACGGCGAGAGCCGCAACACCTGGATCACCCCCGAGAACTACCGCGAAGTCGCGGTGGTGTTCGGGCCGCAGTTCGTGCAGCGCCATGGGCTGGATGTGGCGAAACTCGAAGGCTTGTTCATGGCGCCGCTGACCGGTCAGCAAAATGCGCTGTTCAGCCGTTGGCTCAGTGGCACCCTGACCCGGTTGTCCGCCACCACCGACCCGATCTGCCGCGATGCCCTCACCCAACAGTTGCTCGACGACTGCCTGTTCATTCTCGACAACGCCTGCGTATGCCTGGACCGCCAGTCATTGCAGCGGCGCAGCGAAGAGCGCCGGCTGATGACGCGCATTGGCGAATGGGCGGTAAATGCAGCGGATGACGCCGTCAACCTACTGGAACTGGCGCAGATCGCCGGTGTGCCGTTGCGCCAGTTGCAACAGGGCTTCAAGACCTACACCGGGATGAGCCCGGCGCAGTGGTTGCGCTTGCGCCGCTTGAACGGCGCGCGGCGGGAGTTGTTGAGTTCAGCCGGGGCCACGGTGGCGGAAGTGGCGATGAACTGGTCGTTCTGGCATTTAGGGCGATTTTCCAATAGCTACCGGGCACTGTTCAAAGAGCTGCCGAGCGCAACCCTCAAGCGCTCCCTTTGAAATGCACTCTAAATGGTGAGGGGGGCTTGCCCCCGATTGCAGTGGGTCAGTCACCAGAGATATTGACTGACACACCGCTATCGGGGGCAAGTCGAATCGTCGCACCGCCCCTCCCACATTGGATGGCATCAAGGCTGGGCGTTGAGGAAGGTTGCCATCAACTGATTGACCCGCTCCGCCGCCTCCAACTTTTGAAATGCAATTTAAATTGTGGGAGGGGGCTTGCCCCCGATTGCAGTGGGTCAGTCACCAGGAATATTGACTGAGCCACCGCTATCGGGAGCAAGCCCCCTCCCACATTGGATTGCATCAAGGCGGGGCGTTGAGGAAGGTTGCCATCAGTTGATTGACCCGCTCCGCCGCCTCTAACTTTTGAAATGCAATCTAAATGGTGGGAGGGGGCTTGCCCCCGATTGCAATGGGTCAGTCACCAGAGATATTGACTGAGCCACCGCTATCGGGAGCAAGCCCCCTCCCACATTGGACTGCATCAAGGCTGGGCGTTGAGGAAGGTTGCCATTAACTGATTGACCCGCTCTGCTGCTTCCAACTGCACCATATGCCCCTGCCCCGGCAGGATTTCCACCTGGGCCTCGAGCCCCTCGGCATGCCTGGCCGGGATGATTGCATCGTCGCGGCCCCAGATCACCAGACTTGGCTGCTGCCCCACGACGTTGCGCAAATCCAGCTGCTGCCGCCCGCCATCGAAGAGTTGGGCATTGAGTTGGCGCAACGCCTGATCCACGCCTTCCAGGCGCTTGAACTTGAGCATGTCTTCAAGCATCTGCCGGGTGACCAGCGCCGGGTCGCTGAACAGTTGCACCAGTTGCGGCTTGAGCGCGTTGCGGTTGTTGGCCTCGGTGAAGCCTTGGAGGTAATCGCCATTGATATCAGGCCCCAGGCCGGCGCTGGCGATCAGGGTCAGTGAGGCAACGCGCTCGGGCGCCCCGCGCGCGGCCGTCAGCGCCACCAGCCCGCCCATGGAATGCCCGGCCAGGTGGACGCGGTCGAGCGTGAGATGATCGAGCAACGCCAACACCGCCTGGCTCAGTTCCTCGGCATCGCCGCGGTGCAACTGCTTGCCCGACTCGCCATGACCCGGCAGGTCCAGGGCGATCACCCGGCGCTGCACCGCCAGCCCCGGATGGTTGAACAACCAGTTATTCAAGTCGCCACCAAACCCGTGGACCAGCACCAGCGGCGTGCCGCCCTCACCGAGATCGAGATAGCGCAACAGCCGCCCGCCGACCTCGACTTTCTGCGCGCTGGGCCCGGACGCTTGCGCCTCGGCCGCACTCGACACGAAGCTGGCCTGGAAACGCTCGATCACCGCATCAATCTCGGCTTCCGTTGCCTCGCCCTCCACCACAATCCCGAGCAGCGCGCCCACCGGCAAGGTCTCGTCGCTCAGCGCCAGCACACGGCGCAGCACGCCACTGAACGGCGCCTCGACGCTGCTGGAGATCTTGTCGGTCTCCACGTCGAGCACTTCTTCGCCCTTCTCCACCCGGTCGCCCGGCTGCTTGAGCCAGACATCCACCCGGCCTTCGGTCATCGACAGGCCCCACTTGGGCATGGTCAAGGTATGGATCATGCGGCAGTCCTCTTGTCGGCGATCTTCAGCACTGCGGCTTCGATCTTCGCGGCGTTGGGGATGTACAGGTCTTCCAGCGCATCGGAGAACGGCACCGGCGTGTGCGGCGCGGTGACCATTTCGATCGGCGCGCGCAAGAACGAAAATCCACGCTGCGCCACCAGCGCGCTGATATCGGTAGCGATGGAGCAACGCGGGTTGGACTCGTCGATCACCACCAGGCGCCCGGTTTTCTCCACGCTTTCGAGGATGCTGTCTTCGTCCAGGGGGCTGGTGGTGCGCAGGTCCAGCACTTCGCAGTCGATGCCCTGGCGCGCCAGGTTGGCGGCGGCTTCCAGGGCGATATGCACCATGCGCCCGTAGGTGACCAGGGTCACGTCATTGCCTTCGCGCACATAGTTGGCTTCGCCGAAGGGCACGGTGTACATCTCCTCCGGCACTTCGCCCTGCAAGCTGTAGAGCATTTTGTGTTCGAGAAAGATCACCGGGTCGTTGTCGCGGATCGCCTGGATCAGCATGCCCTTGGCGTCATACGGCGTGGCCGGGCACACCACCTTGAGGCCGGGGATGTGCGTCCACATCGAGGTGAGCATCTGCGAATGCTGGGCGGCAGCGCGTAAGCCGGCGCCGTACATGGCGCGCACCACCAGCGGCGTGGTGGTCTTGCCGCCGAACATGTAGCGGAACTTGGCGGCCTGGTTGAGCAACTGGTCGAGGCAGCAACCGATAAAGTCGACGAACATCAACTCGCACACCGGGCGCATGCCCCGGGTGGCCGCGCCGACCGCCATGCCGACGTAACCGACTTCGGACAACGGCGCATCCAAGACGCGGTCGGGAAACTCCGGATACAGGCCCTTGGTCACCCCAAGTACACCGCCCCAGGCGTCCTGTTCACCCGGGGAGCCGGTGCCGCCGGACACGTCCTGGCCGATGATGAACACACTCTGGTCCCGGCGCATTTCCTGGGCCAGGGCTTCGTTGATTGCCTGCTGATAACTGATTTTTCGAGCCATGATCAATTCTCCACGGATTGTTTTTGTAGTGGGTGGCGATTAGCGGTAAGCAACATAGACATCGCTGAGCAGATCGGAGGCCTGGGGCTTGGGATCGGACTTGGCCAGGCGCACGGCGTCTTCGATCAGTTGCGCGACCTCCGCGTCGACGCGCTCGAACTGCGCGGCATCGAGCCAGCCTTCGGCGTTGCAGCGTTGGCGAAACAGCACCAGGCAATCGTGGGATTCGCGCAGGTTTTTCACTTCATCGGGGCCGCGATAGGTTTGCGCATCGCCTTCGAAGTGGCCGTAGAAGCGGCTCAACTTGACCTCCACCAGCGTCGGCCCCTGGCCGCTGCGCGCACGTTCCACGGCCACCCCAAGGGCCGCGTGTACGGCGAAGAAGTCATTGCCATCGACGATCACCCCCGGCATGCCAAAACCCACGGCGCGCTCGGCGATGTCCTTGCACGCGACCGACCAGCCCGAGCCGGTGGCTTCGGCGTAGCCGTTGTTTTCCGCGACGAACAAACACGGCAGTTTCATGATCGCGGCCAGGTTCATTGCCTCGAACACCGCGCCCTCGTTGGAGCCGCCGTCGCCGAAAAACGCCACGGCCACGCCCTGGCTGCCCTTGAGCTTGGACGCCAGCGCCGCCCCGGCCGCCAAGGGCGCACCGGCACCGACGATACCGTTGGCGCCGAGCATGCCTTTCTCCTGGTCGGCAATGTGCATGGAGCCGCCCTTACCGCCGCACACCCCGGTTTTCTTGCCGTAGATCTCGGCCATCATGCCGAACACGTCCACGCCCTTGGCGATGCAATGGCCGTGGCCACGGTGGTTGGAGGCGATGCAGTCTTCATCGTTGAGGTGGGCCATGACCCCGGCGGCGCTGGCTTCCTGGCCGGCATACAGGTGGACGAAACCTGGGATCTCGCCGGTGGCGAATTCCACGTGCAGGCGCTCTTCGAAATCGCGAATAGTGCGCATCACGGTGTAGGCATGAAGCAATTGATCAGTGGACAGGTGAGTGGACATCTTGTTGTTCTCCAGGTTGTCTCGACACACAAAAGACTGGCTGCGGCCAGTTACAAAGCCATCAGCACAGCCTGTGCCAACACCTCGATAAACCTGGCAAAGGCTTGATCCAGAGCAGCGCCGTGCGGTTGTGCGGCGACGACCGCCAACCGCAGAATGAGACGCGCCATTGCAACCTGCCCGTGGCGTCTGCAGCCGAATGAGACGCTGCGTCTCACGCGGGGCAGTTGGTCAGGCCGCCCTTGTCCCTGTGCGCGCATGCGCGCTTAATGGCGGGCATAACAACAAAGATCGAGAACCGGAGGCCTTATGCTCGCCGCGAACTCCAAGGACCATGTCGACTGCGTCAGTCGTGTGGTACGCAATGCCGATCGCCTGCCTCAGGCGCCGGTGCCGTCGCTGATTTTCGATTCGTGGCGACGCTCCATGGAGCAACACCACCTCGACCCTGGCTCGCTGCAAGGGCCACGCATTCTCAGTGAGCCACTGCTCAAGGAATGCCGTGAACGCGCCGAGCTGTTCATGCGCATCGCCAGCGAAGAAGTCGGTCAACTGCACCACCGCGTGCGCCACGCCGACTACTGCGTGATGCTCACCGACGCGCAGGGCCAGACCATCGACCACCGCGTGGACACCGCGATTCGTAACGATTGCCGCAAGGCCGGCCTGTACTTGGGCACCTGCTGGTCGGAAGCCGAAGAAGGCACCTGCGGCGTGGCCACGGTACTCACCAGCAAGGCTGCGGTGACGGTACATAAGCGCGATCACTTTCGCGCCGCGTTTATCGGGCTGACCTGCTCCGCCGCCCCCATCTTCGACCCTCAGGGCAACCTGCTGGGGGTGATGGACGCCTCGGCGCTCAAATCCCCGGATGACCGACGCAGCCAGCACCTGGTGCGACAGATGGTGGCGCAGAGCGCACAAGCCATCGAAAATGCCTTCTTCATGCACAGCGCCCGTCAGCACTGGGTGCTCCAGGCGCACAGCACACCCGGCTATGTCGACAGCCAGCCCGACCTGTTGCTGGCCTGGGACCAGGACGGTCACCTGCATGCCTTGAACAGCAAGGCGCGCCAGGCCCTGCGCCGGCGCTTTGGCCAGGTGCCGGTACATATCAGCGAGGTGTTCGACCTGGATGCGTTGCGTGCGGTGAGCAATCAATCGGCGCAACAACTGCACTGGCTCGGCGAACCCGGCGCGTTGCATGTGCGGGTCAGCGCGCCGCACCGCAAACCGGCGCGTCCCGCTAAGACGGCAAACAACCAGGTCGACCCACGGGTGGAAGAACACCTGCGCCTGGCCGTGCGGGTCAAGGACCGCAACCTGCCAGTGCTGGTGCAGGGTGAAACCGGTGCCGGCAAGGAAGTGTTTGCGCGCCAACTGCATGAGCGCAGCGCCCGTCGCGGCGGGCCGTTCGTGGCGGTGAACTGTGCGGCGATCCCGGAAAACCTGATCGAAAGCGAGCTGTTCGGCTATGTCGCCGGAGCCTTCACCGGCGCGTCGAGCAAGGGCATGACCGGGCTGTTGTCGCAGGCCGATGGCGGCACGTTGTTTCTCGATGAAATCGGCGATATGCCGCTGGCCCTGCAGACGCGTTTGCTGCGGGTCTTGGCCGAAGGTGAAGTGGCCCCGCTGGGCGCGGCGAAAACCCGTGCGGTGGATATCCAGGTGATCTGCGCCAGCCACCGCGACCTGGCGGCGCTGGTCAGCGAGGGACGCTTTCGCGAGGACCTGTACTTTCGCCTGGGCTGCGCGCGGTTCTGCCTGCCGCCCTTGCGCGAGCGCAGCGACAAGCTGGCATTGATCAATCGGCTGGTGGAACAGGAGGCGCACCACAGCGGGATTGCCGTGGGTATCGGGCCTGCCGCGCTGGAGCTACTGCTGGGGTATGCCTGGCCGGGCAACGTGCGCCAACTGCGCCATGTGCTGGCGTATGCCTGTGCGGTGTGCGACGGCGGCATCATCCAGTTGGCGGACTTGCCCGTGGAGGTGCGCGGCGAGCAGATCGAGGCCGACGTGCAAGAGCGTGTCAGCCCGGAACGCCAGGTGGTGCTGGATGCGCTGATCCGGCATCGCTGGAAGCCGTTGCCGACGGCCCAGGCGCTGGGGATTTCGCGGGCGACCTTGTATCGCCGGGTCAACCAGTTGGGCATCGACATGCCGGGCAAACATATCTGACACAGCACGGTCAAACATGTGGGAGCGGGCAAGCCCACTCCCACCTTTGAACCGCGTGCTTTCAGGGCTATCGGTACACAATCCCACCATCGATCAACGGCGATTGCCCGGTCATATAGTCCGCATCCGGCCCCGCCAGGTAAGACACCAGCCCCGCTACATCCTCCGGCGTTTCAGCGCGGCCCAGGGCAATCCCGTCGACGTACTTCTTGTAGGTCGCGCCGACTTCGGCGCCGGTAATCTCGGCCATGCGCTTGTCGATCTCGACCCACATATCGGTGCCGACCACGCCTGGGCAATAGGCATTGACGGTGATCCCGGCGCTCGCCAGTTCCTTGGCCGCCGCCTGGGTCAGGGCGCGCACCGCGAACTTGGTCGCCGAGTACACGCCCAGCAGCGCAAAGCCTTCATGCCCGGCAATCGAGCAGGCGTTGATGATCTTGCCCTTCTGCTTGAGCGCCTTGAACTTCTTGCCGGCGGCCTGGATGCCCCACAACACGCCCTGCACGTTGATGCCGAGGGTGCGTTCGACCTGCTCCGGGGTGACCTCCAGCAGTGAATCGATCTGCGCCACCCCAGCGTTGTTGACGATGATGTCGAAGCCACCGAGGGTCTGGTACGCGTGCTCGACGGCAGCCACTACCTGTTCGCGTTTGGAGACGTCGGCGATGAACACCGACGCCTTGCGCCCTGCCGCGACGATTTCAGCGGCCACGGCTTCGAGCTTGGCGCCATTGATGTCCACCAGCGCGATATCAGCGCCGTCCCCTGCCAGGCGCAGGGCGATGGCCCGGCCGATGCCCTGCCCGGCGCCGGTCACCAGCGCTACTTTTCCAGCGATAACGTTTCCAGCGGTACTCATGACGACCTCCTGCAACAATGAGAGAAGCCTCGTCTATCGCAGATGCCTACCTGGCCTGTCGAGACGCGAGTGGATCGGCGTACACGCTGAGACGGGCCGTCTCAACGCGCGAATCCTTGTAAATGCACGCACTTATGCCTAGTTTATGCGCCCCCCGTCCTGCGCTTTAAGGCCTTGCCCCATGGTTTTGCGTTTCCGTCCCGTCGTCACTTCACGTTTCGCCCTCGGCCTGCTGCTCAGCGGTGGCATCGGCAGCAGTCTGGCTGCGGAAATTGAACTGCCGGCGGTGCAGGTCCAGGGCCAGGATGAGTCCGGTTATCGCAGTGACACCGCCTCGGTCGGCGGCTTCAATGAAGCGCCGTTGCTGGACACCCCCGCCTCGATCAGCGTGATCAACGCCGCCCTGATCAAGGACCAGCAAGCCCGCCTGCTCAGCGAAGTGCTGCGCAACGACGCCTCGGTAGGCGACAGCTATGCGCCGATCGGCTACTACGAAAACTTCGTGGTGCGCGGCTTCTCGCTGAACGCCGCGAGCAGCTACAAGATCAACGGCCGCACCATCACCGGCGAGCAGAACGTCGCCCTGGAAAACAAACAACAGGTGGAAGTGCTCAAGGGCCTGGCCGGCCTGCAAAGTGGGATTTCCGAGCCCAGCGGCGTGATCAACTACGTGACCAAGCGCCCGCAAGACGTGCGTTCGGTGACGGTGTCCAGCGACGACCGCGGCAGCGGCTATATCGCCACCGACGTCGGCGGCTGGTTCGGCAGCGAGCAGCAGTTCGGCCTACGCGCCAACGTGGCCCATGAAGACCTCAACTCCTACGTGGAGCACGCCAATGGCCAGCGCGACTTCCTGTCACTGGCGTTCGACTGGAACATCAGCCCCGACGCGGTGCTGCAACTGGATGCGGAATACCAGAACAAACAACAGCGCTCAGTGCCGGGCTACCAACTGCTGGGCGGCAGTGAAGTGCCCCACGATGCATCGCCGAAAAAGCTGCTGGGCCATCAAAGCGGTTCCAAGCAGGTCGGTATCGATTCGCTGAACCTCAACGGCACGTTCGAATACCGCTTCAGTGACCAGTGGAAAGGCAGTTTCAGCGCGGCGCGCAGCAAGGTGGTGATCGATGACTACAGTTCGTTCGCCTGGGGCTGTTTCTACGTGGGCACTTGCAACGCCAACACCTTCAGCCCCGAGGGTGACTACGATATCTACGACTACCGCAGCCCCGACGACACACGCCGCGACGATGACGTGCAGGCGGCCATGACCGGGCTGTTCGACACCGTCGGCCTGGGCCATGAACTGACCTTCGGCACCAGCGCATTTCGCCGGGTGATCGACAAGCGCGAGGCGGTCAACGCGTACATCGGCAGCGGCAATATCAACGAGGACGCGCCGACGTTTGCGCCGACCAACGTGCCGTTGAACGACAGCCATCGCAACCTCGACAGTCGCCAGTACGGCGTGTTCGTCACCGACCGCATCCGCTTCAACGAGCAGTGGCAAACCATCCTCGGCGGTCGCGAAGTGCGCCTCGATGAAAAAGCCTTTGACAGCAATGGCGACCCGGCGCGCCATACCCAGCAGTACGTGTTCCTGCCCCAGGCATCGCTGATCTATAAGCCGATTGAAAACATCTCGCTGTACACCAGCTACAGCAAGGGCCTGTCCCTGGGCGGCACCGCGCCGTGGTTCGCGAGCAACCCGAACGAAACCCTGGCCCCGACCGTGTCACGGCAACTCGAAGCCGGCGTGAAGTACGACTGGCGCCGCATCAGCTTCGCCGCCGCTGTCTTCCAGACGCGCCAGGCCTACCAGTATGCCAAGCCGGATGGCGCTGGAAACTTCACCTACGTGCAACAAGGCGAACAGAAAAACACTGGGCTGGAACTGTCGGCCAACGGCTGGGCCACCGACCGCCTGCAGATCGCCACCAGCGTCGCGGCGATTCGCGCGCGGGTCAGCGGCAGCGGCACGCCGGACTACGAAGGCCACCAGGCAATCAACGTGCCCAAGCTGCGCGCCAGTGTCTACGCCGACTACGCGCTGCCGTGGGTCAACGGCCTGGCGGTCCTGGGTGGCGTGCAATACAGCGCCAAGAAGTACGCCAACCGCAGCGGCAACGTCGAGGTCGGGGACTACGCCGTGGTCAACGTCGGCAGCCGCTACACCACCAAAATCGATGGCTATGAGACGGTGTTTCGCCTGAGCGTCGACAACCTGTTCGACAAGCGCTATTGGCGCGACGCAGGCGAGTACATGGGCGATGATTACCTGTTCCAGGGCGCGCCGCTGACGGCGCGCCTGAGTGCTTCGGTCAACTTCTGAGCCCACGCGGCACTGCCAGCCACAGCGCCGCGAGACCGCAGGTCAACAGGCTCCAACCGAGGTCTTGCAGCCAGGCGACCAGGCTTAGCCCGGCGCCAATGACCAGGTAGTACAGCAAACCGAACAGCGCGGCAGCCGTGCCCAGGCGGTCGTGGTAGGCAGTCAGCGCCGCCCCCAGCACATTGGGAATTGCCATGCCGAATGCGAGCACCACCAGCAGCATCGGCCAGACGAACAGCCAACTGCCTTGCAGCATCAACACCAGTAGGCCACCCAGTAGCGCGATGCCGGCGGCGGTGAACACCAACTGCTCACCGTGCATCCCGCGCTTGAGCAACCGCTTGTTCAGCCACGCCCCCACAACCCAGAGCCCAGCGCCAGCAGCACCCCGCTGTAACCGAACGCGGCGGCGGACAGACCCAGGCGCTCGAACACAAACGGCCCCACGGCGTAATAGCTGAACAATGCAATATTGAAGGCGCCCACCAACCCCACCGCACGCCATAGCCCGGTGTACGTGAGCATCAGGCCCAGGGTCTGGCGCAGCGAAGCCGTGGGCAACGCTGCCGGACGTGTCTCGGGCAAGGCGCACAGGCACCAGCCCCATAACACCAACGCCAGCAGCAATAACCCGGCAAGCATGCCGCGATAGCCGAAGTGCTGCACCAAGGTTGCACCGCTGAACAGGCCCAGCGCCGGGCTGACGGCCAGCGCGATGCCCATCACGGAAAACACCTGGGCCAATTCGGCGCCCTGGAAGCGATCACGCAACAACGTCTGCGTGACCACCGAACCTACCGCCGCGCCAAACGCCGCCAAGGCCTGGGCCAGCAGCAGGCCATTGAAGGTACTCACACCCAAGGCCAGCACCGAGGCGCCGGCATACATCGACAGCCCCGCCAACATGACGGGACGCCGCCCCCAGCGATCACACAAGCGGCCCCACACCACCACGCCGAACGCGAACGCCAGGAAGTACACCGACAGGCTCTGCCCGGCCCGTTCCGGCCCGACCGCAAAGGCCTGGCCTATATCACCCAGGGCCGGGCTGTAAAGGGTTTGGGCCAGTTGCGGGAACATCAGCAAAGCCACGGCCAGCACCAACAGGTTTGTACTTTTCACCGACAGCTCCTTCCCCGAAAAACAACGCAAGGAGTGTAAGGACTGGCCGCTGGGGTATTATCCAAACTTCGACAGCTTATCCATCAAATCGGACAATCTATGGCCTGGCTCGCCGCCGACACGTCTTTCGATCCCGACCGCCTGCCGGCACCGGTCATCGGCATCGCTGCCCAGCTCGGCGACCACGATTCCGGCCTGCACCGGCACCGACGCGGGCAACTGCTGTTTACCCAGCAGGGCTGCAGCCGCATTACCCTGGACAACCAGCTGTGCCTGCTACCGCCCACCCGCGCCGCGTGGATTCCCTGCGGCGTGCCCCATCGCGCACAGATGCATAACACCGTCGACTACCGTTCGGTCTACATGAGCCCGGCCCTGGCGGATCAATTGCCGCAACACGTGCGGGTGATCGAGGTGAGTGCCTTGCTGCGCGCGGTGCTGGAACCGATGGCGATGGCGCCCTTCGACAGCGATTGGCAAACCGGTCGTTACGCCCATCTGTTGGCGCTGTGTCTGGACGAAATCCAGGCAGCCGCCGAGCAACCGATGCTGCTGCCCTTACCCCGGGACAAACGCCTGGCACCGTTGCTGGCCCATCTGGACTGCTTGCCGCCAACGCTGCAAAACCTGGAAACACAACTGGGCGCCAGCGCCAAGACCATCGGCCGCATCTTCCGGCGGGAAACCGGCCTGGGGTATCAACAATGGCGCCAACAGTGGCGGCTGATGCGGCTGATCGAATTGCTCGCCAGCGGGCGCAACCTGGGCTATTGCGCGTTCGAGCTGGGCTTTGCCAGTGACAGCGCCTTGATCGCCTTCTTCAAGGGCATGACCGGCACCACGCCACGCGGTTATTTCAAGGCCGACTGAAGGCTTACGTGGGCATCTTGCGAAAGCCCACCGCCAGGCGGTTCCAGCTGTTGATGGTGGCGATAGCCACACTCAGATCGAACTGTTCCTGGGCGCTGAACTCGGCGGCGAGTAGGTTGTAGTCTTCATCTGCGGCGTGGGTCTGGCTGACCAGGGTCAGGCTTTCGGCCCAGGCCAGCGCGGCGCGTTCACGCGGGGTGAAGAACGGCGTTTCACGCCAGGCCGACAGGGTGTAGAGGCGGCGCTCGGTTTCACCGCCCTTGCGCGCATCGGCGGTGTGCATGTCGAGGCAGAAGGCGCAGCCGTTGATTTGCGACACGCGCAGGCGCACCAGTTCCAGCAGCGGCAGTTCGATGGACAATTTGCCCACAGCCGTTTCCAGGGCGCGCATGGCGTTCATGCCATCCGGGGAGGCGGTGTAGAAATCGATACGGGGTTGCATGGTAGAGCTCCGGAACACTGGGAATGGGTGGCCAGGTTAGTCAGCGGAGCGCTCAGGAGAAATAGCCAATTTCGGCAAAGATCAGGTAGCCAATGTGCGCATGGGCTCAGCCCGGCAACGGAATCACGCGCAACGGCCGCACCGACTTGTAGGAAAAGCTCGAGTAAATCTCTTTGACGCACGGCAACGTCTGCAACACCTCGCGCGCGAATTCGCCAAACGACTCCAGGTCCTTCGCCACCACCTCCAGCAGGAAGTCATAGCGCCCCGAGACGTTATGGCAGGCCACGATTTGCGGAATGTCCAACAAGCGCTGCTCGAACGCCCGCGCGACCTCCTGGGTGTGGCTCTCCATCATGATGCTGACAAACGCCGTCACCCCATACCCGAGTGCCTTGGGCGATAGGATCGCCTGGTAACCGCTGATCACCCCGCTTTCTTCCAGGTTCCTGACCCGCCGCCAGCAGGGTGAGGTGGTCAGGGATACGCGCTCGGCGAGTTCGGCCACGGTCAAGCGGGCGTTGCCTTGCAGCGCGTTTAAAAGGGCCTTGTCGGTGCGATCCAGGCTGACGGGCATAACGTGCCTCTAATCATTATTTTTAGGGAGGTTTCATCCCATAACGCGGGTTTTGTCAGCAAATATTGCAAAGTTCAGCTGTGGTTATGAGCATAGCATTGTAGGAAATAAGGAGTGTCCGACATGAACAATAAACACAATGCATTCGGCTTTTCCACCCGCGCCATCCACCACGGTTATGACCCCAAGGACCACCACGGCGCCCTCGTACCGCCGATCTACCTCTGCGCCACGTTCGCCTTCCCCACCGCCGAATACGGCGCCGCGTGTTTTGCCGGTGAACAAAGCGGGCACTTCTACACGCGTATTTCCAACCCAACCCTGGCCCTGCTGGAAGCGCGCATGGCCAGCCTGGAAAACGGCGAGGCGGCCGTCGCCTTCAGCTCCGGCATGGGCGCGATTGCCGCCACCTTCTGGACCCTGCTGCGCCCCGGCGATGAGGTGATCGTCAGCCAGACGCTCTACGGCTGCACCTTCGCGCTGCTGCACCATGGCATCGCCGAATTCGGCATCAAGGTGCGCCATGTCGACCTCACCGACCTGGACGCGTTGCACGCCGCGCTGTCCCCGGCCACGCGCATGATCTACTGCGAAACCCCGGCCAACCCCACCCTGCAACTGGTCGATATCGCCGCCGTGGCGGCGCTTGCGCACCAGCAGCCCAACGTCATCGTGGTGGTCGACAACACCTACTGCACGCCCTACCTACAACGGCCGCTGGACCTGGGCGCCGATGTGGTCGTGCATTCAGCCACCAAGTACCTCAGCGGGCATGGCGACATCACCGCCGGCATTGCGTTGAGCAACCAGGCACTGGCGCAGCGCATTCGCCTGCAAGGGCTCAAAGACCTCACCGGCGCGGTCATGTCGCCGCAGGACGCGTCGCTGCTGATGCGCGGCCTCAAGACCCTGGCGCTGCGCATGGACCGCCATTGCAGCAACGCCCAGGCGGTGGCCGAAGCCTTGCAGGCGCACCCGGCGGTGGAACGCGTGACGTACCCGGGGCTGCGCTCATTCCCCCAGTACGAACTGGCGGCGCGGCAAATGCGCATGTCCGGCGGGATGATTGCCTTCGAGCTCAAAGGCGGGATCGCGGCCGGCCGGCGCTTCATGAACGCGCTCAAGCTGTTCAGCCGCGCAGTCAGCCTGGGCGATGCCGAATCCCTGGCCCAACACCCGGCGAGCATGACCCACTCCACCTACACCCCGCAGGAGCGGGCAGCGCACGGGATCAGCGAAGGGTTGGTACGTTTGTCGGTCGGGCTGGAGGACATCGCCGACCTGCTGGCGGACGTGCAGCAGGCGTTGGCCAAGTGCACGCGGGCTGCACCGCGTCCGGCGCAGGTGGTTGAGCATGCGATGAAATAGCCCTCAGTCCACTGCCACGGAGGCCTCGCCGCAGGCCCCCGTTTGTGGCACCAAGTGAATATCCACACGACGGTTCGCGGCGCGTCCAGCTTCGGTTTCATTGCTGGCAATCGGCTGACTGGCCGCGAAGCCTTGGACGGCAAAGCAACTGTCGGCAATGTCGCCCATGCGCTGCATCCAGTCGCGCACGGCAGCGGCGCGGGCATGGGACAGCGCCAGGTTCTGTTCGACGGAACCGGTCGCATCCGTATGCCCGGCGATCACGATCAGCCAGCCGGGCTGGGCTTTGATCTCGACCAGGGCATTGATCAGCACCTTGGCCAAGCCCGGCTTGAGCGTGGCACTGCCGGCATCGAACAGCGACAGGCTGTCCAGTCGAACCGGCTCGGACATAAGCGGTTCACTGCCCGGACCTGACAGCCACATGCGCCATCCGAACCCCGAGAGCACAACGACGATCAGCGCCCCGACCAGCCACCACAGGCCAATGCGAGACCTGCGCGGCGCCATTTTGGGGGGCGGCAGAATCACCACGGGGGTCACCAACGCCGGCGCCATCAACCTGACCGGTGCGAGCCGCGTTTCGCCCGACGCAGGGCTCTGCTCCAGGCGCTGGATCAGGCCGCCGACCTGATAACGCAGGGCTTGCAGCGATTGCAGAGGGCTGTCTAGATGAGTACGCAAAACCACCTGCAAGCGCGCCAGTTCGATGTCCAATTGAACCAACGCGGCCACACTGTAGGCGTTCACCACCACGCTGCGCAGCAGCAGTTGCAGTTGGTCGAACAACCATCCCAGCAAGTCCAGGCGCGCCGACGCCATCGGCGGCCACAGGCGCGCCCACTCGCCGCCCAGCGCCTCGATCAACGCCACACCTTGCGTGATGCCCTCCACCCCATGACGCTGGCCGCGGGCCAAGGTGTAAAAGCACGCGCTGTGCAACTCCGCGCCGTTTTGCTGGAACAGCGCAAGGCAGCCTTGCTCGACCTTGGCCCAGTCCACATCCGGGCAAGCGGGATGGCTGAGCTTGGCCAACTCATCGCGCAAAGCGTTGAACTCACTGAAACCGCGCGGATCACCGCCGACTTGAATACGCATCTCAAACAACGCCGTCATCGGGCTTCCCTTCCGTTATCGGTTCAACGCTTCGACAGGTAATGCTGTCGCTTCAAGTGCCGCACCAGCACCTTGCCCTCGGGTGTCAGGCGGGTGCCGAAGTTCACGCGCTGCCCATCCTTCAATTGCAGGTCCAAGGCATACTCCAGATGACCCGGCAGCGCCTGGGGCAGCAGTTCGATGGTGATCGCCGCCAGACGCGGTTCGTACTTGAGCAGCGTGTCGGTCATGGTGCCAATCAAGTCATGGGCCGTGGCAGGCAGCCCTTGCAGGATCAGGCCCATGTCCGGCAACCCATAATCCGGCAGATGGCTGAGCGAGCCCGCTCGGCTGTTGAGGATGCGCTGCAGGTTGTCCAGCACGGAGAGCGTGTGCTGATCCGCCTCGCTGACCCGCTGCAAGTCCAACTCACCGTCGAAATTGTGCAGCAGGCGTTCGTAGAGCGATGGGCTGTACTCGGTCATGGCTCAGTCCTTCGCCAGCGGGCGCAGGGTCAAGCGGTTATCGCCCAGTTCGATCACCCGCGCGCGATCCGGCTCGAGGTCGTCACGCGTAAGCGTCAGGCGCCAAGTGTCCTGCCGGGTATCGGGGTCGCGAAACAGCGCCACCAGCGTGACAAATTGCGCGTCCTTGTGCATCGGCACATTCAGTTGCGCGCCCTCCTCCGGTTTCACCACCACCGAGCGCTTGTCCAGCAACGCACCCGCGAGCAAGCGCTCATCATCGTCCAGCAAGCCTTCATAGGTCGCCAGCGCCGCGGCCTTGTTGTCGCGCAATTGGTAAACCCGCACCAGGGTCGGCACCGACAAGGCACGCATGTCCGTGGCATCGGTGTTCAGCGCCGTGCGCGCGCTGAAATCCAGGTGCAGGGTGTTGACCTGCTTGTAGAAGATCGCCTTGGCGGTGGATGCCGTGCCATCCGCCACGGTCTGGGCCAACCCACAACCGCCCAGCGGTAGCGTGAATGCCGCTAGCATCATGAGATTAAAAACGGTACGCGACATGCTGTGTCTCCCTGTTGCGTGGGTTAATCGAAAGGCCTTGGTAGCGACCCAGGTTGATCGTCAGGGTGGCGTGCTCGGTCGCCCGCCAGGCGGCGCCTCCCAAGCCCAGCACGCCGGTCATGCCGAGCCGAATGGCCGCCTGCCCCAACACCGGCGCAGGCAGGCTGTGCAGCGGCAGAGACAAGCGCAGTTTCGCCGTGCAACGCCACCCCAGGTACACGCGCAACAGCACCCGCAGGTCGCGCTGTAACTGGCCGTCGGGGAGCCAGCCACGGGCTTCCTGCGCGTGCTCGGTATAGAGCGTCAGGCCGAGTTGGCTGTTGGCGTCGTGGCCGACACGGCCCAGCGGCGTGCCCTGGGACAAGCTCACCGGACGTTGCCGGGAAAGGCTGGCCGGCGCCGGCAGCGCAATGGTTTGCGGCCAATGCGGGGTCACCTGCACCCGGGTGTTGGGGGCGAGCAATGTGACCAATGCGGCGATGCCTTCGGCATTACGCGTGGGCAGGCGCATCACACTGAGCAAGGCCAGAAAGCGCGAGACCGGCGTGCCGACCTGTTGCGCGGTGCCGGGAATGCCCAGGCCGATCAAGCCCAACAGGCACTGCGAGGTGGCATCGGTGCCGCCCGCTTCGAACGTCGCCGGGTAGGAGTATTTGCGCCAGATCCGGTAGAACTGGGTGAAGATCCGGTGATTGAAAATATCCAGGAAGGCTTCCAGCGCCGCATGCCCTTCCCGACGCTGCGCGATGTCGTCCAGATACACGGTCGGCATCGGCGAATCGACGCCGTACAACCCGAGCAAGCGGGTGCGCACCGTCGCCGCACGCTCCGGGTGTGCTTCATCGATTTCAATCGACTTCAACTCGCCGGCCGGAAAGCCCATGCCCGGATCGGGCCGAAAGCGCACGGCGTCATCCGCCGGGTGCGCGGTACTGCCCAAGGGTGGGTGACCGGGCAAGGCCTGTTCCAGCAACTGGCAAAAACGCTGCAGATTGGCCTCGGCCACCTGCCCTTGCAAGGCGTCCAGCAAACCGCTGGTTTTCAGCCGGGAATACGCTGACTGTGATTCTCGTTCCATCGCAGGCACTTTCCAGTAGGTTGCAGGATCAGCGTGAGCTGGGTGTACAAATGAATGTCGGCATACAAGGCGAAGAAGCGATTGAGCATCTCGCCGAACAGGCTGATGTCGCCTTCCCCTGAAAAACCATTGGCATCGAGGGTGATTTCGATATCCACCCCGCGTAGCAAAAAGCCTTTCTCGAAACGCTGGACCACGTGATGACGGACCTCGACGATCGCTGCCAGACGACGACGGTTGAGCTCGCTGCCCGTCCAGTCGTACAGAGCCAATGTGCCGCGCAACACTTCGGCGTTGTCGAGCATCGGCAGGAAGTTCGAGCCCAGGTGGCTCAGGACCCGCCAGTGAAAGCGGTCGCGGTTCGGTGGGTAGCATGGCAAGCTCGGCGCGCACAGGTTGCGCACGCGCAAACCGGTCTGGGTGGTTTGCACCAGCGTATCGAGCAACGTGCTTTGCAGCGCCTTGCGCGGCAACTGGCCGTGGGTGCCGGTCAGGCGCAACGACAGGCTTTCGCTGTTGCGCAGGCGGTCCTTATCGAAGCCGTCACCGCCCAGGATCAGCCAGGTGTCATGCAGCCCCGTGGCAGAGCGCTTTAAACGGGTATGAAAATATCGCTCGGGAGCCTCGTCGCGCAGCATGCCGCCCTTGTGGCGAAAGCTGCTGAACGGCACGTAGTCATGGCGCACGGCGTTTTTTGACGAGGTGACCTGATCGACCGAATAAATTTCGGTATGACCGTCCTGCAACCGCATTGGCCGTAGCAGGTAGTCGGTTTGTAACGGCGCCAGCGTCAGCGGGTCAGCCTCCAGCGCAAACAGATTGATCACCGGCACGGCATGCAGGCGAATGTGTTCGCTGCTCACACTGAGTTCCTTTGGCCATGCGTCACGCAGCACCACGTCCAGTTCGAACCAAGGCATATCGGCGCTGAGGCTCAAATGTTCCAGACCACAGAGGGTGACGAACATGAATTTCTCGCGAAAGGTGAAGTACTCCAGCAGCAACTGATAACCGCTGAACGCACTGTCACCCTTGGGCCACAGCCGATCTTCGTCAGCAAACCCCTTGGGCGCAAAATGGCCGTCCAATACCTGGCGCTCGTGCTGCTCCGGCAGGCGCACGTACAACGCCTGGGTGTTCAGCGTCAGCGCATGGTGCAAGGCGCTGGCCAGCGGTGCATCGGCACTCAGGTAAAGCGGCAGGCGGCTCAGCTCGATCTGGCTCCAGTCCGTCAACGCGCCGCAGGCAAAGCGCAGGCGCAACAGCGAGCGACCGTCCGGCTCGTAGGCCAGTCGCACCGACTCCAGGGCCAGCGGCTGCAACGTCAGATCCTGAGTGGTGGTGTAACGACAACGGGTGCGTTGCGGACCAATGGGTTGGGATAACACCTCGAACCCCTTGCCGACCAACTCGCTACGTTTCATCTGCGCGAGCTCAGGGACAAGCTCGACAACCGACAGCGACGGAATGGTGCGCAAATAGTGAGGCCACAACAGGCTGACCAGCCCCTCGGTCAACTCCGGTAAATCATCGTCGAGCTTCTCGCGCAGGCGTCCCATCAAGAACGCAAAGCCTTCGAACAGGCGCTCCACATAGGGGTCTTGCGCGCCCGGTTTGTCCAGGTTGAGCTGGGCCGCCCGATCCGGGAACGCTTCGGCGAATTCCTTGCCGGCTTCGCGCAGGTAACGCATTTCGGCGTCGTAGTAGCGCAGGGTTAAATTGTCCATGCTCACAGATAGATTCCTGATGAATGAGGGTTAGCCGCAGAGCACGGCGGCGCGTACCGGGTCGATGGCGACCAACGCCGCCAACAGCGCTTCGGTGCGCCGGGCGAGCGTGGGTTTGTCTGCATCGGTGCGCTGCGCTTTTTGACGCAAGAGCTTGAGCAGCCGGGCCTTGACCTCGAAATTCAGCTCCGGCTCCCAGCACGCCAGCGCGTGGTGCTGCGCGGTAGCGTCCAGTTCGGCCAATACGTGCATGGCCAAATCGCCCTTACCGTATTGCTCGGCGACACGCGCCATCAGCAGGCGCAGCAACCAGCGTTGGCGCCCGGTCTGCAGGCCCGGCCGTGCCGCCAGCCAACCGAGCGCCACGTCCACGCCCTCTCTGTCGGCCAGGGCCACCGCCTCGTCCTCCAGCGACAAGATCTCGGCATCGCTCGTGGTCAGCACCGCCTTCGGTGCCGGTAGCCATTGCTGCGTGCGGTTGCCACTGACGTGCTGGGTGATCCAGTCGCGGGTAGTCTCATCGGCGAAGGGCGTGCCGTCGTTCCAGTGCAACAGTTCCAGCCCGGGCAAGCGTTCGAGGAACATACCCAAGTCACGCTTGATGATGTCCGCCCAGCCGTCTTGTGGCGCGGGTTGTTTGCTCAGCGCCTGGTACAAGTACCACTGCAAATCCAGCCAGAAGTGGTTCACGCTCTCGGCATACATTCGTTCGACCTGATCGAGTAATTCAGTCCAGCGTTGTTGCAGGTAAAGGCGCTTGAGCTGCGCCCGATAATCACCTCGGGGAGATGCCAGCCGCGTATTGCCGCTGGCTTCCTCAGGCGGCACCTGGTGTACCGTGTCCCAGCGCAAACTTTTCATCAGCCGATGCGCCGCCAGCCAGCCCTGGGGCTGCTCGCGTAGATAGCCGGCCAACGCCCTACCGCTGTCCAGCAAGTCGCGCCCAGACTTGATGGCCGTGGCGCTCGGCGCCGCCGTCTGCACAGTCGATTCGTGACTGGCGCTGTGCTGCGGCACGAGCGCATCAACCCCTCCGGACTGCGTCAATCGAGCGGACAACGCGCCGTACAGCGCACCGAGTGCCGGGCGCTGATCTTGCGGCCAGGCCTCAAGCCCACGCTCCAGCCAGGCCAGCGCCGCCGCCGTGCGCTCGGCTTCGCTGCGCACCACTTCGGGGTACAGCGACAGACTGTCCAGCACCTTGCCGCTGGCCAGCCATTCCAGCGCCATCTTGCGGCTATTGGGCCGCGACGGCAGCACATCGGCAGCGAAACGTTCCACCAACGCGGCGAGCAAACTGAGGCCATCCGCCAACCCGGCCTCCCCGTCCTTCTGCACGCGCGCCCACAGGTAATACGTAGCGACGCGCAGGTCTTTGCAGGTGTGGATCAGCAGCTGTTCTGCCAGTTGAACCACCCGCTCGGCATCCGCACCGGAGAGCTTGTTGACCTCCTCGCGCATGCGTTGGAAGTCATCGTCATAGCCTGGGTCTTCGCCTACAGGCGAGTCTGCGCTGATCGGTTGAAGCCACGTCTGCCAGCGCTCGGCTTGGCTGCGGGCCAAGGCCAAGGGGTCGCGCTCGCCCAGACAATGGGTGATCAAGGTGTACAGGCTCATTCAAAAACCCCGCTCTGCGCATACGGCACTTGCGCGGTGCCTTGGGTGAGGAAGATCTGTGGCGGCAACGTGAAGTGACGCAGCTTGAGCAAGGCCAGAGGCCCCGCGCCCAGTTCGGTGCGCAGGTTCCACGTCAGGTTCAAACCATCAGGGGCCTTGAGGACCACGCGGTAGCGGCTGTCGCCGTCGTCCAAGGGGGTGATTCGAGCTTTTTCCAGCAAGCGGATCAGGCCCCAAGTCCCCTGGTAATCACCGAACAGGCGCTCGCCCGTATGGATGCTGGTCCAGCTCAGGCTAGCGCCGGGATGGTCACCGCGCCCAGGCCAATTGAAACGCTGCCAAAGCTCTTTCTGGTTGAAATACTGATGGTGCGCGCCATTGAGGATGAAGGTGGTTTGCACGACATCTCGCACCGGTTTGCCTTGAAGCTCGAAGCTCAAACCCATGCCGCCGTCGGTATAGATCACGTCGGCCAGATGGCTCAGTTGGTTAATCGCCGCCAGAAACTGCGGATTAATCCGCAACCCCTGGCTATGGCGCGGGTCGGCGACCCAGCGGCTGCCTTCCTTGCGCAGCACACCGCTCAGTTGGCTGCGTAAAAACTGCTCGATACGCCCGGAGTCGGCGCGAATCATCTGCCCCAGCATCGGCAACGAGGAATCGCTGGCGGTTTGCGCGAACGGATAGCGCCCAGCAAAAGCACTCTGCCAATCACCAACGATTGAGCGTTGCCACTGACTATTGAGCCCGGCAGCCGAGGGTTGCAACACCCGTTGCCACGCTTCATCTAAAGGCTGCACAAAAAGCGTATGGCCGACCCCATTCCACTCTGCTCCCAGGCTGGCCGCAATCAGGCTGCCGTAGGACTGCGTGTCTGTCAGGTCGACGCTCTTGCCTTGAAACACGGTTTGCGCCAAGGCCTGGGTCATTTCCTGCGGATCAGGCGCATTGCTGACTTGCTGTAATTTCAGGCGCAGCCTGGTGACGCGGGTCAGGAACGCCTGCAGGCTCAACCGGTCATTATCGGCCTTGCCCTCGGGGTCTTTGCCGAGCAGGCTCAATAACGGCCCGAAAGTGGCATCCAGCGGACTGAGCGGCGTTTGTGCCAGTTGATCAATCATCGGCCCATTGTCCTTGGCGATCAGCTTTTGCGCGGACTGTATCAACGAGTCGGCCAGGGCCTGGTCGCGAGTGCCAGCCTGCCCTTGATAGGCCAGCGTGTTCATCAGGGCAATCAGCGGCGATTGGCGCACATCAGTCATCAAGGTCAGTTGGTCGATCACATCGCCCAAGCTATTGGCTGGGTTCCAGCGCAGGCTGTTGAGAAAGCCCAGCCAGGCACTGGCGTAATCCTGGAAGTAACGCTCGGTAAGCCGCTCTCTGAGTTCATCCGGGGTCAGCTCAGCGGCGATATCGGTCTGGTTGTCGCTGAGCACCCAGTCGATTTCTTCGCGGCGCGCGTCGGCGATCGCATCGATGGCTTGGCGCACCTGGCCCTCCCAGGCCTGGCGGGTGAACACGCCCGGTACACTGGCTTCGGTATAGAACAGCGCCAGAACATCGGTTTCACCCACCATGTTTTGCACGCTTAGCGCTGGGTATTGATTGGCCGCTGTGTCGAGGACCTGCTGGTAAAGACTGGTTTCTGCATTGCGCTGGCCCAACAGCCCAAGCAGAACCTGTCGGGCCTGAGCAACCAGCCTCGGGTCAGCGCTGATAGCCCAGGCCGGGTGCGCCGCCAAGTGCTCGCCATAGAACTGCCACAGGTTAGGCGCCAGACTTTGCCAAAGTCCCGGCGATACACCGTCGCGCACCGGCTCGGCGTTGCGCAGAGCTTTGGTCAGGAAGGTGGCGTCGGCTTTTTGCGGGCGCGCCATCATCAGGTAAGCCTTCAGTTGCTCGTAGGCAGACTGGGCTCGCGCTGCCCGCTGCTCGCTGCCCGCAGGCAGACTGATCAACGCGTTTAGCTGTCGTCGTAAATTGGCCGCCGCCGGGTCACGGATCAGGCGGTTGTTGGCTTCGACGTAGCGTGGCCACACCGTTTCAAGCAGCGCTGGGGTTTGATTCAGGCCGAAGCGCTGGTACCACGGAGCGCCGTGTTCGGCGCGGTAATCCAGACGCGCCAGTTCGCGCATCAGATCGTTGAGTGCGCTGAGTTGCTCGTCGCTACTGCCCGTCTGCTGCAATGCCGCCAACGAACTTTGCACCTGGGCGATTTGCGCACGGGTGCTGACAAACGACAGCAACAATCCGGCGCCCCATAACGTCGCCAAACCCAGCACCAGCGCATAGCCAACGCGCGGCACGCTCCAGCCCAGCCGGCGGCCACTGGCGTTATCGCCGAGTACGCCGTGCCACACCGGGGCAGCCGACCATTCCTGTTGTTTGTCATGCGGCGAGCGCTGTACCGGCAGGCTGAACCACAACCCACGCAACGGCACACCATGAGCAAAATCGCTGCCCAGGGACGCCAGCGTATGACGCCAGCGGGCGATGCCCTCGCCCTGCAAATCCCGGGACAGGCGTAGCAGGAAGTCCTGCTTCATCACACCGTTCATCTGCGCCAAGCCCTCGCGCCGCAAAGGCTCCAGCAAGCGCGTCAGAGCGGTTTCCACTGCCGCCGCAGTGAAACGCTCGGGCAACCGGCAGCCCACCGGCTGCGCCTTGCGAGTGTCCTGCGCCCATGCACTGTCGCAGACCTGCCAGAGGTACAACGGCAACTGCCAGTGCAGGTCACGGGCAAGGCGCTGCACCTGGCGTACACCTTTGCCCATCGCGGCATCGTCGGCGGCCTGGGTTTTGTTCAGCGCCCAAACCACCCCGTCCAACGCACGCCAGCGGCTCAGCCCACTCCAGTGCTTAGGGAATGATTGATCCAGCGCGGCCTGGGCACTGCCTCCCCACAGCAGGACCGTGCCTTGGCCTTCGAGCCATTGCTGATCGGCCAGAGTGGGGGCGATGGCTTCGATTTCGGTGGGTTCGCCGATGACGAGAAGCAGGCGGATTTTGTGGCGCCAGAAGAAGCCGTAGTGCTTGCGCAGCCCTTGAATTATCTCTGCCAGGTCCGGCTGTTCATCGGGTTCGGCGGGAGGGGGCACTGGCAACAACCGGGAACCGAGCACTAACTTGCGGATGCCCTTTTGGACAATCTGCCAGACCACCAGCGCCATGCCGAACAACAATGCCCACAGCAATATGCCCTTGAGCACGACATCCCGCATCACGGCACGGCTGAGAAGCCTAGGCTCCATCAACAACCACCAGATCGCGGCCCCCGCAGCGACAAGTACCGCCAGAATCACAGCGAGCAATAACGCCGTCTTCCCAGAGGATATTTTCGGAGATTCAACTATTTGAGTCATCGGGTTCCACAACTCCAAGGGCCAGGGTGTGATGAGGGTCGTTCGCCAACCAGGCGCAAGGCACCTGATGTAGCTCGGCGTACCAGGCAGCCAGGGTTTGTACGACCATGGCCTGTAGATGCTCCAGGGCGCCGAAGTTGGCGTCTTGCACGTGCTGCTTGGTGTTCCAGCCAGCGGCAGGCAGCTCAGGCACAGTTGGCTGAGCAAACGACACGCACACGTCAGTGGGGGTGGTTAGTTCGCGCTGTTGCAGAGCACGCTTAGCGACCGTAGAGAGTTGCTCGGTATCAGCCGAAAACCATTCGCCGCGAGAAAAACGCACAGTGCCTTCCGGGCCGAATAACCAGAGCACCGCCGCCTCTCCTGCCGGCAAAGGATTTTCCTGCTGGATAGTCGAGGATTGGCAACCGGCGCAGAGGACGCAGGCCGTTGCGGGAGCGCCCTGCAATTGGTCAATAACCGAATCCAGGGTACGAATACCCTCCCAAGGTTCTGGCTGTTCAGGCAGTTGAACCGGGGGAGAACACAGCGCCATTTGTTCGGCAAATGCTTGCCATGCCGACAGCGAACCCTGCCAGTAGCAACGTAGCGGCTGCGCGACTGAGTGTTCATCACGCTGTCGGTGCCACTGTAGTGCGAGCAAAATCGCTAAATTGCGCTCACGTTCGGCGACATCATTTCCAAACACCTGAACAAGATGAATCGCTCGCCCTTCAAGCGTTGTCTGCGGCGCGGGTGGCTGGTGGTCTGAGCTGAATAGCAGTAGCCCCTGTTCCGGTGTGGTGCATGGCGCGGATACCAGCACGGACTCGACCAGGCCGACATGCTGCCGATGGCGCATCCACCACGCCTGGCTGACCTGTTCGGCTGCCTCGTGATAACGCTGTGCGTTATGCCAATTGAGGCGAAAGTACAAAACGCGCAACAGCAATGCCAACAACCAGACCAGTGATGCAAAGGCCACAGCGGTAACCGCCACATGCGGTTCAATGACCGATCGCAACACCACGCCCACACCGGCCAAAACAACCAGCAAGATCACTCCGCTGACCATCCAGCGTGAGTACACCGGGGCTGGAACCAAGGGATAAGCGGCAAACTCAGGCGCGGCATTCAATAGGCCACCTGCGTGTCCGGCATTGAGCTGACCAGCGTGCATCCGCATTTACAGCGGTGGCCATGCAGCGCCGCCGGCCGGCCGTCGATGTGCAGCAGGTCGGTGCCTTCGGCGATCTCGGTGCGACCGTGCAGGTTGCAGCGCACGGCGTCGCCCTGACAGGCCATCGGCTTACCATGACACTCGTAATGCCCCTCCAGCACTTCGCCGCCAAATTCTTCCAACGTGTCTCCTTGACGAATCACCGGCTTCATCACCGCACCTCCCGATTAAGACCGCACATTACTTCGGACATGACTGAGGCTCCGGTAAGTGCAGCGGGGTTTTGATCGGGTATTCGGGGCTGCCATAGGCGTAGCAGGAGGTGGTGACCTGGAGTTCATCGCAGGGCAGGAAATGTACGGTTAGGCCGCAGACTTTTTGGCCGGTGTAGTCGGGGATGGGGACTAGTTTGCTGTGTTGGCGTTTTTGGGCTCTTAATTTTACCGCCCAAGCTTCGTATTTGGCTTCGTCAGCAAAACCGGGGAAACCATCGGGATAGGCGACACCAGTTTCCCAATCAACACGCACCGTCATTCCCGGCTGCCAGCGCGACGGAGCGACGTAACAGCAACCTCCCCCACCCCCCTGATACGGACCGATGATGTCGATACCCGATCGACCATCGACACTAAAGCGGTTGATCGCCCAGTGAGTGTGATTAATTGCTTCAAGGGTGCTGGCATGAGCGCTCTGCACTAGCACAGCCCCAACCAGCCCGCAGAGGGCACCTATCAGTACTCGATAGGAAATAGAGTTCGACACGGGTTTTACTCCTGTTGCAGAGCATCGAAAGACGGGGTCAGGCCGGCGCATTACTCACCTCGCTGACCTTGGCGTAAAAGGCGTCCCAGTGCGCCTCGATGGCTTGCTGAGCCTCGGCCATACGTTGTGCATCCATGACAGGTGGTTGAGCGGCAACGGAAAGTCCCGAGCTTGGCAAAGGCGTGCGCCCGGCGAGCATCGTCGCTTTCACTTCAGGATTAAGCGCAAGCTCTCTTCTGCTGGCTTCGCCGAAAAACACCATGCGCTCACGGAAATAGCTGCCCATCCACTCGCGCCCCATTGAATAAAGAAACCAGGCGCGGGAATCGTGGACCTGATCATCCAGCAGCGCTCGCAACAACCCCGCAGGCTGCGAGGCGTTGCTGGTTTCGTCTACCGGACCCCGGGTATTTTCGTTTGGATGATTGTGCTGACCGGCTGGCGGCGGAAACAGCTGACTTACCCTGGCCCGACCCGATGCTTTCATCTGCCGGCACTCGACGCGTGCGTCAGCGGTGATGATGCGCAACACCGCCACGGGTGGAGCGTTAGCCGGTAATACCCGACTCAGGTTGGAGGCCAGGTGATCGGGGTCGCGGTAGGCGGCACCAAACTCCTCGGCGGCTTCGCGCAGTTGGGTTTGCCCCATGTCCGCGTCGAAATCCT
>NZ_JAFCVO010000014.1:0-146346 GCF_049897085.1 Pseudomonas sp. PSPC3-2 | reverse complement strand
GCATTCAGCCAAGCCGTTCAAGTGGAATAAAACGGCTGAGGCCATCATTAGCTCGGTACATAAAGCGAAGCTGAGTGTGATAAAAAATAAATTAATGGATTAACCGCTCAGGCCACTAGTCTCCACGTAGCTCGACTCCCCACCGCCCTTCGCGCCCGACAACCATCCCCACACGAAGCTCAAAGTGGTACGCCCGGCCTGATCCACGCCTACCGTGCCACGCGACCAGCCGGCCAGCAGCTCGCCCTCAAGCGTCAGGCATTGATACAGCAAATCGATGGTATCGGCGCCTGTCACGCGCCCGACCTGCGTGCCCATGCGGATTCGACCGCCTTGGTAAGTGCCGGAAATGGCATCGCCTTCGACAAGGTAATGAAACACCGTGCCGGCACCGGATAGCCCGTGGGCGTTGTTCGCGACCGTAAAGTGGCGATTGTTCAAACGGGCGTGGATTGGGGAGAAGGGAGTGTCCATGAATCTCGCGTCCGTTCGTGGGGCTGGGTCGAGCCTGGAGACCCGGCGGGCCTCCAGGCGCCAGCCGTATTACTCCACCGTCACCGACTTCGCCAGGTTGCGCGGCTGGTCAACGTCGGTGCCTTTGAGCACGGCGACGTAGTACGACAGCAATTGCAGCGGGAGGGTGTAGAGGATCGGCGACAGGGTGTCGTGGATGTGCGGCATGTTGATGACGTAGGTGCCTTCGCCGTTGACCATGCCGGCTTTCTCGTCGGCGAAGACGATCAGTTGGCCGCCACGGGCGCGCACTTCCTGCAGGTTGGACTTGAGCTTCTCCAGCAGTTCGTTGTTCGGCGCGACGGTGACCACTGGCATGTCGTCATCCACCAGGGCCAATGGGCCGTGTTTCAGTTCGCCGGCCGGGTAGGCTTCGGCGTGGATGTACGAAATTTCCTTGAGCTTGAGGGCGCCTTCCATCGCCACCGGGTATTGCGCACCACGGCCGAGGAACAGGGTGTGGTTCTTGTCGGCGAACAGCTCGGCGACTTTTTCCACGGTGCTGTCCATCGCCAGCGCTTCGCCGAGGCGGGTCGGCAGGCGGCGCAGTTCTTCCACCAGGGTGGCTTCGACGCCGGGGGCCAGGGTGCCGCGCACTTGGCCCAGGGACAGGGTCAGCAACAGCAGGCCGACCAGTTGGGTGGTGAAGGCTTTGGTGGAGGCAACACCGATTTCGCGACCGGCCTGGGTCAGCAGGGTCAGGTCGGACTCACGCACCAGGGAGCTGATGCTGACGTTGCAGATCGCCAGGCTGGCGAGGAAGCCGAGCTCTTTGGCGTTGCGCAGGGCGGCCAGGGTGTCGGCAGTTTCACCGGACTGGGAGATGGTCACGAATAGGCTGTCGGGCTGCACCACCACCTTGCGGTAGCGGAATTCGCTGGCGACTTCGACCTGGCACGGAATACCGGCCAGTTCTTCCAGCCAGTAACGCGCAACCATCCCGGCGTGGTAGCTGGTGCCGCAGGCCACGATCTGGACATTGCGCACCTTGGCGAACAACTCAGCGGCTTGCGGGCCGAAGGCGTTGACCAGCACTTGCTTGTCGCCAAGGCGACCTTCCAGGGTGCGTTGCACCACGGTCGGTTGCTCGTGGATTTCCTTGAGCATGAAGTGGCGGAACGCGCCCTTGTCGGCCGCTTCGGCGCCGTCGCGGTATTGCACGGCTTCGCGCTCGACGGAATTGCCGTTTACGTCCCAGATCGCCACGCTGTCACGGCGGATGTCGGCAATATCGCCTTCTTCCAAGTACATGAAGCGGTCGGTGACCTGGCGCAGAGCCAGTTGGTCGGAGGCGAGGAAGTTTTCCCCCAGGCCCAGGCCGATCACCAGCGGGCTGCCACTGCGTGCGGCAACCACACGGTCGGGTTGGCTCGCGCAGATCACGGCCAGGCCGTAGGCGCCGTGCAGTTCCTTGACCGTGGCCTTGAGGGCGGTGGTCAGGTCGCTGTAGTCCTTGAGCTTGTGGTTGAGCAGGTGGGCGATGACTTCGGTGTCGGTGTCCGAGGTGAACACGTAACCCAGGCCCTTCAACTGTTCACGCAGCACTTCGTGGTTTTCGATGATGCCGTTGTGTACCACGGCCACGTCGCCGGAGAAGTGCGGGTGGGCGTTACGTTCGCACGGCGCACCGTGGGTGGCCCAACGGGTATGGGCGATGCCCAGGCGGCCGACCAGTGGTTCGCCGGCCAGGGCTTGGTCCAACTCGCTGACCTTGCCCGGACGACGCAGGCGCTCCAGCTTGCCGGCGTTGGTGAAGACCGCCACACCGGCGCTGTCATAGCCGCGGTATTCCAGGCGTTTGAGGCCTTCGATCAGGATGGGGGTGATGTTACGTTCAGCGACTGCGCCAACAATGCCACACATGGTGTTTCTCCTAGATGATTGCCGCGCATATCAGCGTAATGCCGCGGGCTTGGATCTGGTCGCGGGCCTCATGCGGCAGGCGATCATCGGTGATCAGGGTATGGACGCTGCTCCAGGGCAGTTCCAGGTTGGGAATCTTGCGGCCGATCTTGTCGGATTCGACCATCACCACCACTTCACGGGCGACCTCGGCCATCACGCGGCTCAGGCCCAGCAGCTCGTTGAAGGTGGTGGTGCCGCGCTGCAGATCGATGCCGTCGGCGCCGATGAACAGTTGATCAAAGTCGTAGGAACGCAGCACCTGCTCGGCAACCTGGCCCTGGAACGAGTCCGAATGCGGGTCCCAGGTGCCACCGGTCATCAGCAGCACCGGCTCGTGTTCCAGCTCGCTCAAGGCGCGGGCCACGTGCAGGGAGTTGGTCATCACCACCAGGCCGGGCTGGTGGCCCAGTTCGGGGATCATGGCGGCGGTGGTGCTGCCGCTGTCGATGATGATGCGGGCGTGCTCGCGCAGGCGCATCACGGCGGCACGCGCGATGGCGCGCTTGTAGGCCGAGATGGGCTGGGCGGGGTCGCCGACGAGTTCCTGGGGCATGGTGATCGCGCCACCGTAACGGCGTAACAACAGGCCGTTGCTTTCGAGGGCGGCCAGGTCCTTGCGGATGGTGACTTCCGAGGTTTCGAAACGCTTGGCCAATTCGTCCACGCTGACTTCGCCCAGTTGATTGAGCAAGGTCAGGATGTTGTGGCGTCGTTGAGGTGTATTTCGTTTCGACATGGTGATTATAAGTTTCGTTTCGAAAGATAACGAAGGCAATAGAAACCTATAGGCGAAAGTTCGTCAAGCAACATGCTGCAAATTTTTGAAACTGGCGGAGGGCTAATGTGGGAGGGGGCTTGCCCCCGATAGCTGTGTGTCAGTCATTAAGTGCTTTGACTGGAACTCCGCCATCGGGGGCAAGCCCCTCCCACATTGGCTATTTGTTGCAGATAAGCCTGTGGATAACTCAGCTCTTTTTGATTTTTACCGGGCGTTTCCAACCGTCGATGTTGCGCTGGCGGGCGCGGGCTACGGCTAGTTGGGACTTATCCACATCCTGATTGATGGTTGAGCCGGCAGCGGTGTTCGAGCCATCGCCAATAGTCACGGGGGCAATCAGCGAATTGTTAGAGCCGATAAATACGTCTTCACCAATAGTGGTCTGGTATTTGTTGGCGCCATCGTAGTTGCAGGTGATGGTGCCGGCCCCGACGTTGGTCCGCGCGCCAATCACCGCATCGCCCAGGTACGTCAGGTGACCGGCCTTGGCGCCTTCGCCCAGATGGGCGTTTTTCAATTCGACAAAGTTACCCACATGGGCCTTGGCTTCCAACACGCTGCCCGGACGCAACCGTGCAAACGGACCGGCATCGCTGCCCTCACCCATCACCGCACCGTCGAGATGGCTGTTGGCCTTGATCACCACGCCCTTGCGCAGGGTGCTGTCCTTGATCACGCAGTTCGGGCCAATCACCACATCGTCTTCGATGATCACGCGGCCTTCGAGAATGACGTTAATGTCGATCAGCACGTCGCGGCCCACGCTGACTTCACCACGTACATCAAAGCGCGCCGGGTCGCGCAGGGTCACGCCCTGGGCCATCAGGCGGCGGCCTTCGCGCAGTTGGTAGTGGCGCTCGAGTTCGGCCAATTGCTTGCGGTCGTTGGCGCCCTGCACTTCCATCGGGTCGTGGGGCTGTTCGGTGGCGACCAGCAAGCCATCGCTGACGGCCATTTCGATCACGTCGGTCAGGTAGTACTCGCCCTGGACGTTGTTGTTGGACAGACGGCTCATCCAGTCCGCCAGGCGATCGGCCGGCACTGCGAGAATCCCGGTGTTGCCTTCGGTGATAGCGCGTTGGGCGTCGCTGGCATCCTTGTGCTCGACGATCGCCGCGACCTTGCCGTCGGTGTTGCGCACGATGCGGCCGTAGCCGGTAGGGTCATCGAGTTCGACGGTGAGCAGGCCCATCTGGCCAGGCACGACGTGCTTGAGCAGGCGTTGCAGGGTTTCCACTTCGATCAGGGGCACGTCGCCGTAGAGGATCAGCACCGTGTCGGCTTTGATGAACGGCACGGCTTGGGCGGTTGCGTGGCCGGTGCCCAGTTGCTTGTCTTGCAATACGAAATTCAGGTCATCCGCGGCCAAGCGCTCACGCACCACATCGGCACCGTGGCCGATGACGACGTGGATGCGTTGCGGGTCGAGCTGCCTGGCGCTGTGGATAACATGGCCAAGCATGGAGTTACCGGCCACCGGATGCAGCACCTTGGGCAAGGCCGAGCGCATGCGGGTGCCCTGGCCTGCGGCGAGAATGACGATTTCTAGAGACATGAATGGCTACCAATCCTGGGCGGTCCGGCTTCAGACCAGAGAAGTGTTTTGCAAAAAAAGAAAAAGGGTAGCCGAGGCTACCCTTTTTAATCAATCACGCATGAGGCTTAACGGCTTAGCCGCCAAACTTCTTGCGGATCTGCTGGACGGTACGCAGCTGAGCTGCGGCCTCGGCCAGACGAGCAGCAGCAGAACCGTAGTCGAAATCTGCGCCTTTTTCGTTCAGGGCCTTCTCGGCTGCCTTAACGGCCGCCTGAGCGGAGGCTTCATCCAGATCAGCAGCACGTTGCACGGTGTCGGCAAGTACCTTGACCATGTTCGGCTGAACCTCGAGGAAACCACCGGAGATGTAAAACACCTCCCGTTCCCCGCCTTGCTTGGTCAGAGTGATCGGACCTGGCTTCAAGCTGGTGATCAATGGCGTGTGGCCCATGGCAATACCCAAGTCACCGAGTTCGCCGTGTGCAATCACCATTTCTACCAGACCGGAGAAGATTTCCCCTTCCGCGCTGACGATATCGCAATGGACTGTCATAGCCATCTGATTGCCTCAACCTGATGAGCGCCCGTTGCCGGGCGCCGGGATTACAGTTTCTTGGCTTTCTCGATCGCTTCTTCGATGCCGCCGACCATGTAGAACGCTTGTTCTGGCAGGTGGTCGTAGTCACCGTTGAGGATGCCTTTGAAGCCAGCAATGGTGTCTTTCAGGGAAACGTACTTACCCGAAGCACCGGTGAAGACTTCAGCCACGAAGAACGGCTGCGACAAGAAGCGCTGGATCTTACGAGCGCGGGATACCAACTGCTTGTCGGTTTCCGACAGCTCGTCCATACCCAGGATCGCAATGATGTCCTTCAGTTCTTTGTAACGCTGCAGCACGTACTGAACGCCGCGAGCGGTGTCGTAATGCTCCTGGCCGATCACGTTCGGGTCCAGCTGGCGCGAAGTCGAGTCGAGTGGATCGACCGCTGGGTAGATACCCAGGGAAGCGATGTCACGGGACAGAACGACGGTGGCGTCCAAGTGGGCGAAGGTGGTCGCTGGCGACGGGTCGGTCAAGTCATCCGCAGGTACGTATACCGCTTGGATCGAAGTGATCGAACCTTCCTTGGTCGAAGTGATACGTTCTTGCAGAACGCCCATCTCTTCAGCCAGGGTCGGCTGGTAACCTACTGCCGAAGGCATACGGCCCAGCAGTGCGGATACTTCAGTACCGGCCAGGGTGTAACGATAGATGTTGTCGACGAACAGCAGAACGTCGTTACCTTCGTCACGGAACTTCTCGGCCATGGTCAGGCCAGTCAGTGCTACGCGCAGACGGTTTCCCGGCGGCTCGTTCATCTGACCGTAAACCAGTGCCACTTTGTCCAGAACGTTGGAGTCCTTCATCTCGTGGTAGAAGTCGTTACCCTCACGAGTACGCTCACCCACACCGGCGAACACGGAATAACCGCTGTGCTCGATGGCGATGTTACGGATCAGTTCCATCATGTTTACGGTCTTGCCTACACCGGCACCACCGAACAGACCGACTTTACCGCCCTTGGCGAACGGGCAAACCAGGTCGATAACCTTGATGCCGGTTTCCAGCAGGTCGTTGCCGCCCGCTTGGTCCGCGAACGAAGGTGCTGGACGGTGAATGCCCCAGCGCTCTTCGGTGTCGATCGGGCCAGCTTCGTCAATCGGGTTACCCAGTACGTCCATGATCCGGCCCAGGGTCGCTTTACCGACCGGTACGGAGATGGCAGCGCCAGTGTCCAGAACACCCAGACCGCGCTTCAAGCCCTCGGTAGAACCCATTGCAATGGTACGAACCACGCCGTCGCCCAGCTGCTGCTGAACTTCCAGAGTGGTGCCTGCATCGCTTTGTACTTTCAAAGCGTTGTAGATGCTCGGTACGCTGTCGCGTGGAAATTCCACGTCGATAACGGCGCCGATGATTTGAACGATACGTCCGCTACTCATAGCTGGATCCTCTGAATATTTGAACCGTTAAACCGCGGCAGCGCCGCCGACGATTTCCGAGATCTCTTGGGTGATCGCAGCCTGACGCGCCTTGTTGTAGATCAGCTGCAAATCGCTGATCAGATCACCGGCGTTATCGGTAGCGTTTTTCATCGCGATCATCCGCGCCGCTTGTTCAGCTGCGTTGTTCTCGACCACCGCCTGGTACACCTGCGACTCCACGTAGCGCACCATCAAGCCGTCAAGCAGCTCTTTGGCGTCTGGTTCGTAGAGGTAGTCCCAGTGGTGCTTGAGTTCCTGATCCGGAGTCGCCACCAGTGGAATCAATTGCTCCACGGTTGGCTGCTGGGTCATGGTGTTGATGAACTTGTTGGATACCACGGACAGGCGGTCAATCCGGCCTTCCAGGTACGCATCCAGCATCACCTTCACACTGCCGATCAAATCATTGATCGACGGCTCTTCACCCAGGTGGCTGATAGCTGCAACGACGTTACCGCCGAAGTTGCGGAAAAAGGCCGCACCCTTGCTACCAACTACACACAGATCGATCTCGACGCCGTTTTCGCGGTTTACCGCCATGTCCTTGACCAGGGCCTTGAACAGGTTGGTATTCAAACCACCGCACAAACCACGGTCACTGCTCACAACCACATAACCCACACGCTTAACTTCGCGGTCGATCATGAACGGGTGGCGGTATTCCGGGTTGGCGTTGGCCAGATGCCCAATTACCTGGCGGATACGCTCCGCATAAGGACGGCTAGCAGCCATACGCATTTGTGCCCTGCGCATTTTGCTGACCGCCACTTTTTCCATGGCGCTGGTAATTTTTTGCGTGCTTTTGATGCTCGCAATCTTACTGCGAATCTCTTTTGCGCCTGCCATGTAACACCTATCAGGTTAGCAAGCGGGAGCCTTGCGGCTCCCGCTGCGGCTTACCAGGTTTGGGTGGCCTTGAACTTCTCGATACCGGCTTTCATGCCAGCGTCGATATCGTCATTGAAGTCACCCTTCACGTTGATCTTCGCCATCAATTCGGCGTGATCGCGGTTGAAGTAAGCAATCAGCGCTTGTTCAAAGCTGCCGACCTTGGCGATTTCAACGTCGGTCAGGAACCCACGCTCAGCGGCATACAGCGACAACGCCATGTCAGCGATCGACATTGGGGCGTATTGCTTCTGCTTCATCAGCTCGGTAACGCGCTGACCATGCTCAAGTTGCTTACGGGTCGCTTCGTCCAGGTCAGAAGCGAACTGGGCGAATGCCGCCAGTTCACGGTACTGAGCCAGAGCGGTACGGATACCACCGGAGAGCTTCTTGATGATCTTGGTCTGAGCGGCACCACCCACACGGGATACCGAAACACCGGCGTTCACTGCAGGGCGGATGCCCGAGTTGAACATCGCCGATTCCAGGAAGATCTGACCGTCGGTGATGGAAATCACGTTGGTCGGAACGAACGCGGAAACGTCGCCAGCCTGGGTTTCGATGATCGGCAGTGCGGTCAGGGAACCGGTTTTGCCGGTCACTGCGCCGTTGGTGAACTTCTCTACGTATTCTTCCGAAACGCGGGATGCGCGCTCCAGCAGACGGGAGTGGAGATAGAACACGTCGCCTGGGTAGGCTTCACGTCCTGGTGGACGGCGCAGCAGCAGGGAAATCTGGCGGTAAGCCACTGCTTGCTTGGACAGATCGTCATAAACGATCAGCGCGTCTTCACCGCGGTCGCGGAAGAATTCACCCATGGTGCAACCGGAGTACGGTGCCAGGAATTGCAGCGCAGGAGATTCCGAAGCACTGGCAGCCACGATGATCGTGTTGGCCAGGGCGCCGTTTTCTTCCAGCTTGCGAACCACGTTGGCGATGGTCGATTGTTTCTGACCGATCGCTACGTAGACGCAATAAATGCCGCTGTTCTTCTGGTTGATGATCGCGTCGATCGCCAGAGCGGTTTTACCGATCTGACGGTCACCGATGATCAGCTCACGCTGGCCACGGCCGACTGGGATCATGGCATCGACCGCCTTGTAGCCAGTCTGTACAGGCTGGTCTACCGACTTACGCCAGATCACGCCTGGAGCAACTTTCTCGACCGCATCGGTCTCGGTGTTGTTCAGCGGACCTTTGCCGTCAACTGGGTTACCCAGTGCGTCGACTACGCGACCCAGCAGTTCCTTACCAACCGGAACCTCCAGGATGCGGCCGGTGCACTTGGCGCTCATGCCTTCAGCCAGACTGGTGTACGCGCCCAATACAACGGCACCTACGGAGTCTTGCTCCAGGTTGAGGGCCATACCGTAGACGCCGCCCGGAAACTCGATCATCTCGCCGTACATGACGTCGGCCAGACCGTGAATCCGCACGATGCCGTCAGATACGCTGACGACAGTGCCTTCGTTACGGGCTTGGGAGGTCACATCGAGCTTGTCGATGCGGCCCTTGATAATTTCACTTATTTCGGAAGGATTGAGTTGCTGCATTGCTCTGCTGCCCCTTCAAACTCAAGATTTCAATGCTTCGGCAAGGCTCGCGAGTTTGCCGCGAACCGAGCCATCGATAACCAGGTCGCCGGCGCGAATGACAATGCCCCCAATGAGGGATTTGTCTTCCGCAACTTGCAGGCGCACTTCCCGGTCGAGTCGTGCACTGAGAACCTTGGCGAGTTTGTCTTGCTGTTCTTGGTTCAATGCAAAAGCACTGGTCACTTCAACGTCTACCGACTTCTCTTGCTCGGCCTTGTACAGGTCGAACAGAGCGGCAATCTCCGGCAAAAGCGGGAGACGGTCGTTTTCGGCAACGACGTGGATGAAGTTCTGCACTTTCACATCGAACTTGTCGCCGCACACGTCAATAAACGTGGCGGCCTTGTCTGCGCTCGTCAGGCGCGGGGCCTTGAGCACGCGCTGCATGGTGTCGTTTTGTGACATTGCTGCAGCCAGGCCGAGCATGGCTGACCAAGAGGCCAGTTGCTGGTGGGCCTGGGCGTGCTCGAAGGCTGCCTTAGCGTAAGGTCGGGCCAACGTGGTCAATTCTGCCATGATCGCCCTCGCTTAAATTTCAGCAGCCAGTTTATTAACCAGCTCCGCGTGCGCGTTTTGATCGATTGTGGCACCGAGGATCTTCTCGGCACCGCCGACCGCCAGAGCACCCAGTTGGGCGCGCAGCGCGTCTTTGACGCCGTTCAGTTCCTGTTCGATCTCGGCATGAGCCGAAGCCTTCACACGGTCAGCTTCGACGCGGGCTTTTTCAACAGCCTCTTCGACGATCTGGTTGCCGCGTTTCTTGGCTTGCTCAATGATTTCAGCTGCCTGTGCTTTAGCATCGCGCAGTTGATGACCCACTTTCTCTTGGGCCAACTCCAGGTCGCGAGCTGCACGGCTGGCAGCGTCCAAACCATCCGCGATCTTCTTCTGACGTTCGTGCAAAGCCGCGATGACCGGAGGCCACACGAACTTCATGCAAAACACTACAAAAATGAAGAACGCAACGGATTGGCCAATCAGGGTTGCATTAATGTTCACGCCAACACCTCGCTCATTCGTTGTCCATCACCCCAATCAACTCGAAAATTCGAGTGATTAGCCAGCGAGTTGACCAACGAAGGGGTTCGCGAAGGTGAAGAACAGAGCGATACCAACGCCGATCATAGTCACGGCGTCGAGCAGACCGGCGACGATGAACATTTTAACTTGCAGCATTGGGACCATTTCTGGCTGACGCGCTGCGCCTTCCAGGAATTTGCCGCCAAGCAGGCCGAAACCAATGGCAGTACCCAGGGCGCCCAGGCCGATCAACAGTGCAACAGCGATAGCGGTTAGACCAACTACAGTTTCCATCTTTCCTCCCGACTTTTACGTCGTATGGTTTAGGTTTTTTAGATTTTAAAGCGGTAAAACAAATCGTTTCATAGCCCTTTCAGGCCACCTTCCCGTTTTACCGGGAAGGACATCAGACTAGTCGAGACTGGTCTTAATGGTTCTCTTCGTGCGCCATCGACAGGTAGACGATGGTCAGCATCATGAAGATAAACGCCTGCAGGGTGATGATCAGGATGTGGAACACAGCCCACGCCCACTGCAGAACAATGCCCAGGCCGCTAAGCCAGAGCAGACCGCTGCCGAACATCACAGCGATCAGAATGAACACCAGCTCGCCGGCATACATGTTGCCGAACAGTCGCAAAGCCAGGGAGATCGGCTTGGCGATCAGGGTCACGAATTCCAGCAGGAAGTTCACCGGGATCAGCAGGGCTTGAACGAAGATGTTCTTGCTGCCGAACGGGTGCAGGGTCAGTTCGCCGATGAAGCCGCCGATGCCCTTGACCTTGATGCTGTAGAAAATGATCAACGCAAACACCGACAGGGCCATGCCCAGGGTGGCGTTAGGGTCAGTGGTGGACACCGCACGGAATGGAATGTGGTGATCGCCGGTGATCAGGATGGCCAACTGAGGAATCCAGTCGACCGGAATCAGGTCGACGGCGTTCATCAGGAACACCCAGACGAAGATGGTCAGTGCCAGCGGTGCAATCACCGGGCTACGGCCATGGAAGCTGTCTTTCACGCTGCCATCGACGAATTCGACCAATACTTCAACGAAGTTCTGCAGGGCACCTGGTTGACCGGAAGTCGCCTTCTTTGCCGCCATGCGGAAAATCAGGACGAAGATCAGACCCAATGCGACCGACCAACCCAAAGTATCCAGGTGGAAAGCCCAGAAGCCCATTTCTTTGGCTTCTGCTGCGGTGTGGGCGAAGCCCCAGCCGCCGTTGGGAAGCTGACCGAAGGTCAGGTTCTGCAAGTGGTGCTGGATATAGCCCGAAGCGGTTGTTTCTGCCATGGTTGCCTCAAACGCCCTAAGGTTTCGAAAGTCTTGTTTTCATTAGCAGGGGAGCGAACCAGTTGACCAGTTGGGTCAACACGAAGACGCCGAATACAGCCAGCGGCGCCAATGGCTTCACACCTGCAAAGGTCAGTGCAAACAGCACTGCCGTCAAAATCAATTTCCCCGCCTCGCCGGCATAAAAAGACCGGACGATAGCCTGGGCTGCTCGGGCGCCGGAAAACCGAAAGGCCCTATGAGCAAAATACATATTGGGCAGCAAGGCTATCAGGCCTCCGCAGAGTCCCGAGTACCCGGCTACGACTCCATGCCAATACCAAAGCGCCAGTGCGGCGATCAGCAAAATGACAAATTGCGCCATTAGCACCGGGAAAACCGCCAAGCGATGGAACGACGACGTGTTTGGCGTGCGGGTTTCCACCACTCTTGCTCCTCAATGGTCGGCTGCCGGAAATCAATAACTTGGCATAATTTGTGCCGACAAAATGCGCGCAGAGTATAGGGGCGGTTCTGCCCCTATTCAACTGTCAGGTAGTGATTTCCGATCACGCGCTACATAAGCAATTGTTTCAGCGAATGTGGGCAAGCACGCCCTGAAGCTCATCAAGCGAGTTATAGCCGATGACCAATTGGCCCTTGCCTTTCTTCCCATGCCGAATCTGCACCGCAGAGCCCAGGCGCTCGGCCAGGCGCTGTTCGAGACGCGCGATATCCGGATCAGGTTTGGCCGTTTCGACCGGTGCAGGTTTGCCACTGAGCCACTGCCGAACCAGGGCCTCGGTCTGACGAACGGTGAGGCCTCGTGCGACAACGTGTCGCGCCCCTTCAACCTGTTGATTTTCCGGTAAACCGAGCAAAGCACGCGCATGACCCATTTCCAGGTCGCCGTGGGAAAGCATCGTCTTGATGACTTCCGGCAGTGCGATCAGGCGCAACAGGTTAGACACGGTCACGCGGGATTTACCCACGGCATCGGCCACTTGTTGTTGGGTCAGCTGAAACTCCTGCTGCAAACGCTGCAAGGCGATCGCTTCTTCGATCGGATTGAGGTCTTCGCGCTGGATGTTCTCGATCAACGCCATGGCGATGGCGGTTTCATCCGACACATCGCGCACCATCGCCGGGATGGTTTCCTTGCCGGCCTGTTGGCTCGCGCGCCAGCGGCGTTCGCCAGCGATGATTTCAAAGCGGCCGCCGCCAATCGGGCGTACCACGATCGGCTGCATCACACCCTGGGCCTTGATCGAATTGGCCAGTTCTTCCAGCGCCTGGGGGTCCATGTCACGGCGTGGCTGGTATTTGCCGCGCTGGATCAGGTCCAGCGGCAGATGCTGCAGCTCGCGCTCGTCGGCCTGTACCGCTTGTTCTTCAAGGGTCGTGACAGTCGGACCACTCAGCAGTGCATCCAGTCCACGTCCGAGACCTCGTTTCTTGACGGCCATGGGGTTTCCTTAAGTTGGCTGGGCTGCAGTGGTACGGGAGTTGCGGCGTTGACGACGAACCATCTCGCCGGCCAATGCCAAGTAGGCAATGGCACCACGGGAGGACTTGTCGTAAGCCAGCGCGGGCATGCCATAGCTTGGCGCTTCGGCCAGGCGGATGTTGCGTGGGATCACGGTGTCGTATAGCTGATCGCCGAAGTGTTCCTTGAGCTGCGCCGATACATCGTTCATCAGGCTCAGGCGCGGGTCATACATGGTCCGCAGCAGCCCTTCGACTTTCAGGTTCGGGTTCAGCAGTTCGGCAATGCGCTTGATGTTATCCACAAGGTCGCTCAAGCCTTCGAGGGCGAAATACTCACACTGCATCGGAATAATCACGCCATCGGCGGCCACCAGCGCATTGAGCGTCAGCATCGACAGCGACGGCGGGCAGTCGATCAGGATGTAATCGTAATTCTCGCGGATCGGCGCCAAGGCGCTGCGCAGACGGCTTTCTTTCATCTGCATTTCCAAAAGCACCACTTCCGCCGCCGTCAAATCGCGGTTGGCCGGCAACAGTTGATAACCGCCGTGTTCGGAATAGTGCATGGCCTGGCCCAGGTCGCACTCGCCAATCAGCAAGTCGTAGACCGAGTTTTCCAGGCCGTGTTTATCCACACCGCTACCCATGGTGGCGTTGCCCTGTGGATCGAGATCGATCAACAGCACCCGGCGCTTGGTCGCGACCAGGGATGCTGCGAGGTTGATGCAGGTGGTGGTTTTACCCACGCCACCTTTCTGGTTCGCTATCGCGAATACCTTAGCCATTCTTGCTTGTGTTCCCAATCATGCCGTGCGGCGCAGTATCAGCAGATGGCGTTGGCCTTGGCAACCGGGTACGGCCAAGGCGTGTTCGCTATCGAGGTGGAAGTCTGCCGGCAATGCTAGCAGCTCGTCGCTTGGATGAACGCCCTTCATTGCCAGCCAACGGGTGTCACGGTCGCCTAAGTGGCGGGTCCAGTTGCTGAAGTTCTCCATGCTGCTGAAAGCCCGGGAAACAATTCCGTTGAAAGGCTGCTGCGGCGTGAAGGCTTCGACGCGACTGTGGATAACTTGCAGGTTGTCCAGCTTCAGCTCGAGTTTGACCTGGGTCAGGAAGCGGGTCTTCTTGCCGTTACTGTCCAGGCACGTCACTTGCGACTCGGGAAACAGGATGGCCATGGGAATGCCGGGCATGCCGCCGCCGCTGCCCACGTCGAGCCAGCGGCCGTTTTCGATGAACGGCATCACGCTCAGGCTGTCGAGTAGGTGGCGCGAGACCATTTCGTCGGGATCGCGCACTGCCGTGAGGTTGTAAGCCTTGTTCCATTTGATCAACAGGGCCAGGTAGCCCAGCAGCAACTCATGCTGGGCGGCGCTCAGGTCGACGCCCAACTGGCGTGCTCCTGTGGATAACTCTTCGGCGTGTTGCGAGGTGACCAACGAACTCAAGCGCTTTGCTCCAACTGACGGCCCGCGCCGCGTTTTTTCAAATGAATCATCAACAGCGAAATGGCTGCCGGGGTGACGCCGGGAATACGTGAAGCCTGGCCCAAGGTTTCCGGCCGAGTTATCCCCAGCTTGCTTTGGATTTCTTTCGACAGCCCGGAAATCCCGGTGTAATCGATATCCACAGGCAGCTTGATGTCTTCACTGGCGCGCAGACGAGCGATCTCATCTTGCTGGCGATCAATGTAACCGGCGTACTTGGTTTTGATCTCGACCTGTTCGGCGACCTGCGGATCGTCTGCACCACCGCCGGTCACTTCGACCAGACCGACGTAGTCGATTTCCGGACGGGACAGCAGGTTCAGTAGGTTGTACTCGTGGGTCAGCGGCGTGCCGAATTTTTCGGCGATCGCGTCGCCCTGCTCAGTGCCCGGACGAACCCAGGTACTTTTCAGGCGTTGCTCTTCCAGGTCGATGCTTTCGCGTTTTTTGCAGAAAGCCGCCCAACGTGCGTCATCCACCAAGCCCAGCTCGCGGCCTTTTTCGGTCAGGCGCAGGTCGGCGTTGTCTTCCCGCAGGATCAGACGGTATTCCGCCCGCGATGTGAACATTCGGTACGGTTCCTGGGTGCCCAGGGTGATCAGGTCGTCAACCAACACGCCGATGTACGCTTCATCGCGACGCGGGCACCAGCTGTCTTTGCCCAGCGCGCGCAACGCGGCGTTGGTCCCGGCCAGCAAACCTTGGGCGCCGGCTTCTTCGTAACCGGTGGTGCCGTTGATTTGCCCGGCGAAGAACAGGCCGCCGATCACTTTGGTTTCCAGGCTGTATTTCAGGTCTCGCGGGTCGAAGTAGTCGTACTCGATGGCGTAGCCGGGACGCACGATATGCGCGTTTTCCATACCGCGAATCGATTGCACGATCTGGATTTGCACGTCGAACGGCAGGGATGTGGATATCCCGTTCGGGTACAGCTCGTGAGTGGTCAAGCCTTCGGGCTCGATGAAGACCTGGTGGCTTTCCTTGTCGGCAAAGCGGTGGATCTTGTCTTCAATCGACGGGCAGTAACGTGGCCCGATACCTTCGATCACCCCGGAATACATCGGCGAACGGTCGAGGTTTGCAGCGATGATTTCGTGGGTTCGGGCGTTGGTGTGGGTAATCCAGCAGCTCACCTGTTTCGGGTGCTGTTCTTTCGAGCCCATGAACGACATCACCGGAATCGGCGTATCACCGGCCTGCTCGGTCATCACCGAGAAATCTACGGAACGGCCATCGATTCGCGGCGGCGTCCCGGTTTTCAGGCGACCGACCCGCAGCGGCAGTTCGCGTAGGCGTTGTGCCAGGGCAATCGACGGCGGATCGCCGGCTCGGCCACCGGAATAGTTCTGCATGCCGATGTGGATAAGTCCGCCGAGGAAGGTGCCGGTGGTCAACACCACGGATTCCGCTAAGAACCGCAGGCCCATCTGGGTGACAACACCGCGTACCCGGTCCTGTTCGACGATCAGGTCGTCGGCGGCCTGTTGAAATATCCACAGGTTCGCCTGGTTTTCCAGGGTTTCGCGCACCGCGGCCTTGTACAGGATGCGGTCGGCTTGTGCCCGGGTCGCACGCACGGCGGGGCCTTTGCGGCTGTTCAGCACACGAAATTGGATACCACCTTTGTCGGTGGCCATCGCCATGACACCGCCAAGGGCGTCGATTTCCTTGACCAGATGGCTTTTGCCGATGCCGCCAATGGCAGGGTTGCAACTCATGGCACCAAGGGTTTCCACGTTGTGCGTCAGCAACAGGGTTTTTACGCCCATGCGTGCTGAGGCCAGTGCTGCCTCGGTACCGGCATGACCGCCGCCGATGACGATCACTTCAAAACGGGAAGGGAAATCCACCACGCACCTCGTGCCTGCTTATGTAGGTAATTAGGAATTGATTGGTTGAGCTGGTTTTAGAGCTTTGGCGGCCAGTATAGGGACTTAGCCCCTCCTAAAGAACCCTTTGCACAAAATTTAACCAGCTGTGGATGAATCACAGACAATAGAAATTAAAAGAGAGAAATATATTAAATCTTTGTTTTTATGTTTATTTCTACTGAGCCTACTTTCTGTGGATAGATCTCTACAGCCCTTAATTCACGTTGTGTACAGAGATTCAAAAGTCTGTGGTCATGTGCCCATGAGTGGCGTGGATAAGTGCTCTAAGCCTGTGGATTAAACAGGTGGTTATCCACAGAGGGTTTTTTACTCAGGTTTCAAGCCCTGTTATCAACCGAGCACAGGGGCGGTTATTCACAGGGCTTAATCCACAAAAATAGACGCGCCAACGCAAATTGCGCCCACGGCGAAGCCACCAAAGGCTTGGTTATGAATAAAAAATGAGAGGGAGGTGGCTGAAACAAGAGCAACAGACAGGCACGAATGGCCTGTCTGTGGACAACGAAGGACTATTTACCGATACAGAAGCTGGAAAAGATCCGTCCCAGCAGGTCATCCGAGCTGAACGCACCGGTGATCTCGCCCAACAGTTGCTGTGCCTGGCGTAAATCCTCAGCCAGCAGCTCACCGGCCCCCGCCAAGGTCAGTTGTGCCCTACCGTGCTCCAGCGCCGTGCTGGCATGGCGCAGCGCCTCCAGGTGCCTGCGACGGGCACTGAAGCTGCTTTCCGACGTCTGCTCATAGCCCATGCAGGCTTTGAGGTGTTCGCGCAGCAACTCCAGGCCCTCCCCAGCCGACTTGGCGCTCAGGCTGATAGTAACGTGGCCATCCTCGCTGGTTTCCATGGCAATGGCTTCACCGGTGAGATCGGCCTTGTTACGGATCAAGGTAACTTTGGCCGGGTCAGGCCGTTGTTCGAGGAATTCCGGCCACAGGGCGAAAGGGTCCACGGCCTCGGGCGCGGTGGCGTCTACCACCAGCAGCACGCGGTCTGCTTCGCCTATCGCCTTGAGGGCACGCTCCACGCCGATCTTTTCCACTTGGTCGTCGGTGTCACGCAGGCCGGCGGTGTCGACGACGTGCAGCGGCATGCCGTCGATGTGGATATGTTCGCGCAAGATATCCCGGGTGGTGCCGGCAATCTCAGTAACGATCGCCGCCTCACGGCCCGCTAGGGCATTGAGCAGGCTGGATTTGCCGGCGTTGGGCCGCCCGGCGATCACCACGGTCATACCGTCACGTAACAGAGCGCCCTGCCCGGCTTCGCGCAGCACTGTGGATAACTCGTCGCGGACTTTATCCAGCATTGCCAACACATGGCCATCGGCGAGGAAGTCGATTTCCTCTTCCGGAAAATCAATTGCCGCTTCCACATAGATGCGCAGGTTGATCAGTTGCTCGGTCAGGTTATGCACACGCAGGGAAAATGCCCCCTGCAGCGAGCGCAAGGCATTGCGCGCCGCCTGTGCAGAACTGGCCTCGATCAAATCGGCAATGGCTTCGGCCTGGGCCAGGTCGAGTTTGTCGTTGAGAAACGCGCGCTCGCTGAATTCCCCCGGCCGGGCCAGACGGCAGCCCAGTTGCAGGCAGCGCTGCAGCAACATATCCAGTACGACGGGGCCGCCGTGGCCCTGCAGTTCAAGGACATCTTCACCGGTAAACGAATTCGGGCCAGGGAAATAGAGGGCCAGGCCTTCGTCCAGCACCTGGTTGTCCGCATCCAGAAACGCGCCGTAATGGGCATAGCGCGGCTTCAACTCACGACCGCTGATGGCCTTGGCAGCCATGCCGGCGAGCGGCCCGGAAATTCGAACGATACCGACTCCGCCGCGACCTTGTGCGGTAGCGACAGCAGCGATGGTTTCACGAGGAGCGCTCATCAGCAGGTTCCAGAACAAAAGTGACGGAAAGCAAAACGCCCCACTAGGGGGCGTCTTGAGTGGTTATCCACAGAGTAAGTTACGCCTCGGCTTTTTTGGTAGCCGCTTCGATCTTACGCGTGATGTACCACTGTTGAGAGATCGACAACACGTTGTTGACCACCCAGTACAGCACCAGACCAGCCGGGAACCACAGGAAGAAGAAAGTGAAGATGATTGGCATCATTTTCATCACCTTGGCCTGCATCGGGTCCGGCGGCGTCGGGTTCAGGCGCTGCTGGATGAACATGGTCGCGCCCATGATGATCGGCAGGATAAAGAACGGGTCTTTGATCGACAGGTCAGTTATCCACAGCATGAACGGCGCCTGGCGCATTTCCACGCTTTCCAGGAGTACCCAGTACAGCGACAGGAACACCGGCATCTGTACCAGAATCGGCAAGCATCCACCCAGCGGGTTGATCTTCTCTTTCTTGTACAGCTCCATCATGGCCTGCGACATTTTCTGCCGGTCATCACCATGTTGTTCTTTCAGCGCGGCCAGTTTCGGGGCCACGGCACGCATGCGCGCCATCGACTTGTAGCTGGCGGCCGACAGTGGGAAGAAGATCCCCTTGATCAGCATCGTCAGGAAGATGATCGAGAAGCCCCAGTTGCCAACGATGCTGTGGATATGTTGCAGCAGCCAGAAGATCGGCTGGGCAATGAACCACAGGATGCCGTAATCCACAGTCAATTCCAGACCTGGGGATAACTCTTTGAGCACTGCCTGGCTTTTCGGACCGGCGTACAGGGTCGCGCTGGTTTCAGCCTTGGCACCTGGTGCGACGGTCAACGCCGGGCCAGTAAAGCCAATGATGTAGTTGCCCTGGCTGTCCTTGCGGGTTTGAACCAGATTGGCTTCACCCTTGTTCGGAATCCAGGCGGTCACGAAGTAGTGTTGCAACCAGGCAACCCAACCACCTTGAACGGTTTCTTTCAGCGCGCCCTTGTCGATATCTTTCATCGACACTTTTTTGTACGGCTCGTTACTTGTCCACAGGGCGGCGCCCAGGTAAGTCGCGGTGCCGGTGGCGGTGCTGGAAGAAGGATCCGAGCTGCCATCACGCTTGAGCTGGGCAAACAGGTTGCCGCTCCACGGTTTGTTGCTTTCGTTGTCGATCAGGTAAGTGACCTTCAAGTCGTACAAACCGCGGGTGAAACTGAAGCGTTTGATGTAATTGACGCCGTCGAGGCTGAATTTCAGGTCGACGTTCAATTGGTTCTGGCCATCAGCCAGTTGATAAGTCTTCTGTTCGGTCGAATAAACCGGACGACCGGTAGCACGTGCATCCGGACCGTTGGTGCCGGTCAGGCCGCTTTGTGCCAGATAAACACGTTCGCCGCCGTTATCGAACAGCTGGAACGGAACATCCGGATGGTCTTGGCGACGTGGATACAGCGGCAGTTTCAACTGCGCGATATCACCACCTTGTGGATCGATAGCCAGGTCGAGCACATCCGTTTTTACGTGGATGAGGTCTTTATTGGTGACAACTGGCGTTTCTACAGGGGTGCTGGTCTCGCCATTCGCGCTGGGAACATCGGCACTCGCGGACGCATTGTTACCCAGCGGGGTGTCCGGAATAGCCGGCGCAGCCTGATTGGTAGCAACATTCTGAGTCGGCAGGGCAGCTTGGCCGTAGTCCTGGTTCCACTTAAGAACCATGACGTAGGACACGATTGCCAGGGCGACGATCAGGATCGTGCGTTTAATATCCATGATTACTCGGCCATCGAAGAAGAACGGGAGGTAGGGATAGGTGGAACCGGGTCATAACCACCGGGATTCCACGGATGACAGCGACCTAAACGACGAAAGGTCAGCCAGCCACCGCGCAGAAGACCATGATTTTCTATGGCCTCTAACGCGTAGCAGGAACAACTGGGGTAGAAACGACAGTGGTTGGCCATCAGAGGACTAATGGCATAACGGTAAAACTGGATCGGAACGAGGGCCAGTTTACGCATCGGTGCTGTCTACCCCTACAGTTTCGGTGCTGACTGCTGGTGCTGGCGTGTGGGTACGCGCCAAACGTTTCCAGAGCTTGCCGAAATGCTGAATCAATTCGGGGTTTTCTACGTCCCCCAAGCCTTTGCGCGCGACGATAACAATATCCCAACCAACCAGAGTGTCCTGGTGGAGGCGAAACGATTCGCGCATCAGACGCTTGAGGCGATTGCGCTCAACGGAGAGCTTTACGCTCTTCTTGCCGATCACCAACCCGAGACGGGGGTGATCCAGATCGTTGTTACGCGCAAGGAGCAGGAGATTTTTCCCCGGAACCTTGCCGGTGGGGGAGTCAAAGACTGCCTTGAAGTGCCGGGGGGTTAGCAGACGCTTTTCCCGACTGAAGTCCTGACTCACCACCAGTACCGGATTATCAAACTGCCAGACGCGCACGACCTTTGGCGCGGCGACGCGACAGGACAGCACGGCCGTTCTTGGTAGCCATGCGAGCACGGAAGCCGTGAGTACGGGCGCGTTTGATGGTGCTTGGTTGGAAAGTACGTTTCATGGCGTTGTTACCTGGTTCGTCCACAACGGGCCGGAATGGCCCCCGTTTTAAGAGACCGGCGATTCTAGAGAAAGCAAGCCTCTAGGTCAATTTCCAACCAGCTTTTCCTTGAATTAGTTCTTTGCAGGCCATCAGCGCTTTTCTGTCCGACCGCCGTACAGAGGCAATGCCATAGATATAAAAATAAAGAAGGAAGTTATTTAAAGCTTTTCTGTAAAGCTTATAAAAGCTAGGCAGGCAATCTTCTGTGGATAACTACCTCAAGGCCATATTCTACGTGATGTACAGAGAATGACAACACGGGGGAGAAACGGTGCTCTGCCTGTGCTGCGCTGTCGGATAAGCTGTGGGTGGAATGGGTTGTTATCCACAGGCCAGTTACCCACAGACTTTCGACCCCACTTGTGCAACGAGCTTAGGGGCGCTTATCCACAGAGCTTATGCACAGACCATTGGTCGCCTTTATTCGCGTTAACACGTTGATTTTGGCTGGCCTGTGCGCAACCTACATGTGGATAAGTGGACGGCCGACCGCTACAATGGCGGCTGTTTTTGCCTCACCGGCTTTCAACTTAGGGGATATCCGTGTCAGTGGAACTTTGGCAGCAGTGCGTGGAGCTTTTGCGCGATGAGCTGCCTGCCCAGCAATTCAACACCTGGATCCGTCCACTACAGGTCGAAGCCGAAGGCGACGAGTTGCGTGTCTACGCACCCAATCGTTTTGTTCTCGACTGGGTCAACGAGAAATACCTGAGCCGCGTTCTCGAATTGCTCGATGAACATGGCAACGGCCTCGCGCCCGTGCTCTCTCTGTTAATAGGCAGCAAACGTAGCTCCGCGCCTCGTGCTGCGCCGAATGCGCCATTGGCCGCGGCTGCGTCGCAATCCCAGGCGGCGGCCGCACCGGTCAACCACACGCCGACTCCTGCGTCGACGGCTTCGAAAGCCTCGGCGCAGAAAAACGCGCCGGCCAACGTAGAGCCGTCCCGCGACAGCTTCGATCCGATGGCGGGTGCCAGTTCCCAGCAAGCACCGGTTCGCGCCGAACAGCGCACCGTGCAGGTTGAAGGCGCGCTCAAGCACACCAGCTACCTCAACCGTACCTTTACCTTTGAGAACTTCGTCGAGGGTAAATCCAACCAGTTGGCCCGTGCGGCCGCCTGGCAAGTGGCAGACAACCCCAAGCATGGTTACAACCCACTGTTCCTTTATGGTGGCGTTGGCCTGGGTAAGACGCACTTGATGCATGCGGTGGGTAACCATCTATTAAAGAAGAACCCGAATGCGAAGGTTGTGTACCTGCACTCGGAGCGCTTCGTGGCTGACATGGTCAAGGCCCTGCAGCTCAACGCTATCAACGAATTCAAGCGGTTCTATCGCTCCGTGGATGCCTTGCTGATCGATGACATTCAGTTCTTCGCGCGCAAGGAACGTTCCCAGGAAGAGTTTTTCCACACCTTCAACGCCCTGCTCGAGGGCGGCCAGCAGGTCATCTTGACCAGCGACCGCTATCCGAAGGAAATCGAAGGCCTGGAAGAACGCTTGAAGTCGCGCTTTGGCTGGGGCCTGACCGTGGCTGTCGAGCCGCCGGAACTGGAAACCCGCGTAGCGATCTTGATGAAAAAGGCCGATCAGGCGAAAGTCGATCTGCCCCACGACGCGGCGTTCTTCATCGCCCAACGCATTCGCTCCAACGTGCGTGAGCTGGAAGGCGCACTCAAGCGGGTCATCGCGCACTCGCACTTCATGGGCCGCGACATCACCATTGAGCTGATTCGCGAATCCCTGAAAGACCTGCTGGCACTGCAGGACAAACTGGTGAGTGTGGATAACATCCAGCGCACCGTGGCCGAGTACTACAAGATCAAGATTTCCGACCTACTGTCCAAGCGCCGTTCGCGCTCGGTGGCACGTCCGCGCCAGGTGGCCATGGCACTCTCCAAAGAGTTGACCAACCACAGCCTGCCGGAAATCGGCGATGTCTTTGGTGGTCGCGACCACACCACGGTCTTGCACGCATGCCGCAAGATCAACGAACTTAAGGAATCCGACGCGGATATTCGCGAGGACTACAAGAACCTGCTGCGTACACTGACTACTTGATGACACCAGCGCAGCTTATTAAGGCAAGGGACTAGACCATGCACTTCACCATTCAACGCGAAGCCCTGTTGAAACCCCTGCAACTGGTCGCAGGCGTCGTCGAGCGCCGACAGACCTTGCCGGTACTTTCCAACGTATTACTGGTTGTCGAAGGCCAGCAATTGTCCCTGACCGGCACCGACCTGGAAGTCGAGCTGGTGGGTCGTGTTCAGCTGGAAGAGCCCGCAGAACCTGGCGAGATCACTGTGCCCGCGCGCAAGCTGATGGATATCTGCAAGAGCTTGCCCAACGACGCGCTGATCGACATCAAGGTCGATGAGCAGAAGCTGGTGGTCAAGGCCGGTCGCAGCCGCTTCACCTTGTCGACCCTGCCGGCCAATGACTTCCCTACCGTTGAAGAAGGCCCAGGTTCGCTGACCTGTAGCCTGGAGCAAAGCAAACTGCGCCGTTTGATCGAGCGCACCAGCTTCGCCATGGCCCAGCAGGACGTGCGTTATTACCTCAACGGTATGTTGCTGGAAGTATCGGAAGGCATTATTCGCGCCGTGGCCACCGACGGTCACCGCCTGGCCATGTGTTCGATGAAGGCCGATATCGGTCAGCCGGACCGTCACCAGGTGATCGTGCCGCGCAAAGGTATCCTCGAACTGGCGCGCCTGCTCACCGAGCCGGATGGCAACGTCAGCATTGTCCTGGGTCAGCACCACATCCGTGCCACCACCGGCGAGTTCACCTTCACCTCCAAGCTGGTTGACGGCAAGTTCCCGGATTACGAGCGTGTACTGCCTAAAGGTGGCGACAAGTTAGTGGTAGGTGATCGCCAGGCCCTGCGTGAGGCGTTCAGCCGTACCGCGATTCTGTCGAACGAAAAGTACCGGGGTATTCGCCTGCAATTGGCTAACGGCCAACTGAAGATCCAGGCCAACAACCCGGAACAGGAAGAAGCGGAAGAAGAAGTGGGCGTCGAGTACAACGGCGGTTCGCTGGAAATCGGCTTCAACGTGAGCTACTTGTTGGACGTGCTGGGTGTGATGACCACCGAACAGGTTCGCCTGATTCTGTCCGACTCCAACAGCAGTGCACTGGTGCAAGAATCCGACAACGATGACTCGGCTTACGTTGTTATGCCGATGCGTCTGTAATCATGCTCAGCAGAAGCTAGATGTCCCTCAGTCGCGTCTCGGTCACCGCGGTGCGCAATCTGCACCCGGTGACCTTCTCCCCCTCCCCCCGCATCAATATCCTCCATGGCGCCAACGGCAGTGGCAAAACCAGCGTGCTGGAAGCCATCCATCTGCTGGGGCTCGCTCGGTCTTTCCGCAGTGCCCGCCTGTTACCGGTGATTCAGTACGAACAATTGGCGTGTACGGTGTTTGGTCAGGTCGAATTGGCTGAAGGTGGCCACAGCAGCCTGGGGATATCCCGTGATCGCGGCGGCGAGTTTCAGATCCGCATCGATGGGCAAAATGCCCGCAGTGCGGCGCAGTTGGCAGAAATCCTGCCGCTGCAGTTGATCAACCCTGACAGTTTCCGTTTGCTGGAAGGCGCGCCGAAAATCCGTAGGCAGTTCCTCGATTGGGGAGTGTTCCACGTGGAACCGCGCTTCATGGCCACTTGGCAGCGCCTGCAGAAGGCCTTGCGGCAGCGGAACTCATGGCTGCGGCATGGTACACTTGACGCCGCTTCACAAGCAGCCTGGGACCGGGAACTGTGCCTGGCCAGCGATGAAATAGATGAATACCGCCGTGCCTATATCAAAGCCTTGAAACCAGTCTTTGAGCAGACCTTGAGTGAGTTGTTAGACCTCGAAGGGCTGACGCTGAGCTACTACCGCGGTTGGGACAAAGAGCGTGAACTGAGCGCAGTGCTCGCCACGTCCTTGCAGCGGGATCAGCAAATCGGCCACACCCAGGCCGGCCCCCAGCGCGCTGATTTGCGTCTTCGGTTAGGCGCACATAATGCCGCGGATATCTTGTCCCGCGGCCAGCAGAAGTTGGTGGTGTGTGCATTGCGTATCGCCCAAGGGCACTTGGTTAGCCAAGCCCGGCGCGGTCAATGTATTTATCTGGTGGATGATTTGCCGTCAGAACTCGACGAGCAACACCGCCGTGCGTTATGCCGCTTGTTGGAAGACTTACGCTGCCAGGTGTTTATCACCTGTGTAGACCACGAATTATTGAGGGAAGGCTGGCAGACGGAAACGCCAGTCGCTTTGTTCCACGTGGAACAAGGCCGTATCACCCAGACCCACGACCATCGGGAGTGAAGGCATGAGCGAAGAACACACGTACGACTCGACCAGCATTAAAGTGCTGAAAGGTTTGGATGCCGTACGCAAACGTCCCGGTATGTACATTGGCGACACCGATGATGGTAGCGGTCTGCACCACATGGTGTTCGAGGTGGTCGACAACTCCATCGACGAAGCTCTGGCCGGTCACTGCGACGACATCAGCATTATCATTCACCCGGATGAGTCCATCACCGTGCGCGACAACGGTCGTGGCATTCCGGTAGACGTGCATAAAGAAGAAGGCGTTTCGGCGGCAGAGGTCATCATGACCGTGCTCCACGCCGGCGGTAAGTTCGACGACAACTCCTATAAAGTCTCCGGCGGTCTGCACGGTGTCGGTGTGTCGGTGGTGAACGCACTGTCCAAAGAGCTGATCCTAACGGTGCGCCGTAGCGGCAAAATCTGGGAACAGACCTACATCCATGGTGTTCCACAAGAACCGATGAGGATCGTTGGCGAGAGTGAATCTACCGGTACGCAGATCCACTTCAAGCCATCGGCTGAAACCTTCAAGAACATTCACTTTAGCTGGGACATCCTGGCCAAGCGGATTCGTGAACTGTCCTTCCTCAACTCCGGTGTTGGCATCGTCCTCAAGGATGAGCGCAGCGGCAAGGAAGAGCTGTTCAAATACGAAGGCGGCCTGCGTGCGTTCGTTGAATACCTGAACACCAACAAGACTGCGGTCAACCAGGTGTTCCACTTCAATGTTCAGCGCGAAGACGGCATCGGCGTGGAAATCGCCCTGCAGTGGAACGACAGCTTCAACGAGAACCTGTTGTGCTTCACCAACAACATTCCACAGCGCGACGGCGGTACTCACCTGGTGGGTTTCCGTTCCGCACTGACGCGTAACCTGAACACCTACATCGAAGCCGAAGGCCTGGCCAAGAAGCATAAAGTTGCCACCACCGGTGACGATGCCCGTGAAGGTCTGACTGCGATTATTTCGGTGAAAGTACCGGACCCTAAATTCAGCTCCCAGACCAAAGACAAGCTGGTGTCTTCCGAAGTGAAGACCGCCGTGGAACAGGAGATGGGCAAGTACTTCTCCGACTTCCTGTTGGAAAACCCGAACGAAGCCAAGCTGGTTGTCGGCAAGATGATCGACGCAGCACGTGCCCGTGAAGCGGCGCGTAAAGCCCGTGAGATGACCCGCCGCAAAGGCGCGCTGGACATCGCCGGCCTGCCGGGCAAACTGGCTGACTGCCAGGAGAAGGACCCTGCCCTTTCCGAGCTGTACCTGGTGGAAGGTGACTCTGCTGGCGGTTCCGCCAAGCAGGGTCGTAACCGTCGCACCCAGGCCATCCTGCCGTTGAAGGGTAAGATCCTCAACGTCGAGAAAGCGCGCTTCGACAAGATGATTTCCTCCCAGGAAGTCGGCACCTTGATCACGGCGTTGGGCTGTGGTATTGGCCGCGATGAGTACAACATCGACAAGCTGCGTTATCACAACATCATCATCATGACCGATGCTGACGTCGACGGTTCGCACATCCGTACCCTGCTGCTGACCTTCTTCTTCCGTCAGTTGCCGGAGCTGATCGAGCGCGGCTACATCTACATCGCCCAGCCGCCGTTGTACAAAGTCAAAAAGGGCAAGCAAGAGCAATACATCAAAGACGACGACGCCATGGAAGAGTACATGACGCAGTCGGCCCTGGAAGATGCCAGCCTGCACCTGAACGACGAAGCGCCGGGCATTTCCGGAGCGGCGCTGGAGCGCCTGGTCAACGACTTCCGCATGGTCATGAAGACCCTCAAGCGTCTGTCGCGCCTGTACCCTCAGGAACTGACCGAGCACTTCATCTACCTGCCGGCCGTGAGCCTGGAACAGTTGGGCGATCACGCAGCAATGCAGGATTGGCTGGCCCAGTACGAATTGCGCCTACGCACCGTCGAGAAATCCGGCCTGGTCTACAAAGCCAGCCTGCGTGAAGACCGTGAACGTAATGTGTGGCTACCTGAGGTCGAATTGATCTCCCACGGCCTGTCCAACTACGTCACCTTCAACCGCGACTTCTTCGGCAGCAATGACTACAAAACCGTAGTCACCCTGGGCGCACAGCTGAGCACTCTGCTGGACGACGGCGCTTATATCCAACGTGGCGAACGCAAGAAGCAGGTTAAGGAATTCAAGGAAGCCCTTGACTGGCTGATGGCCGAAAGCACCAAGCGCCACACCATCCAGCGCTACAAAGGTCTGGGCGAGATGAACCCGGATCAACTGTGGGAAACCACCATGGACCCGGCTCAGCGCCGTATGCTGCGCGTGACCATCGAAGACGCGATCGGCGCAGACCAGATCTTCAACACCCTGATGGGTGATGCGGTCGAGCCTCGCCGTGACTTCATCGAGACCAACGCGTTGGCGGTGTCTAACCTGGATTTCTGATCCAAGTTGTAGGTTCTCAAAGTAGTTGATCATCTTCACAAATAGATGAATCGACGAACTTAGGAAAAAGGCCAATTCTCTGAATTGGCCTTTTTTTGTGCTCGAAAATTCGGTCTCCGACGACGCCCATCCGTAGGTCGTAACAACTGCGAAAAGATAGCCTGAAAAAATCGAGCATTTCGGCACTTTTGTCGAGCGTTTCGGCACAGTAACCGCTCTTTGTTCAATCTATCCTCGAGGCCCACCTAAAAACTCAGATGGAGTCGCGATGAAAATCAGATTAGTCCTGCCTGCACTTTCCATGGCAGTAGCACTCAGTGGTTACGCTGCCGACTTCTCACTGACCAGCCGGGATATTGCTGACAACCGCCCGCTGAGCAGTCGTGAAGTGTTCCAAGGTTTCGGTTGCGAAGGCGGCAATACGTCTCCTGAGCTTTCCTGGAAACACGCCCCCGCAGGTACTAAAAGTTACGCGATCACGGTCTACGATCCCGATGCACCGACCGGTAGTGGTTGGTGGCATTGGACGGTGGTTAACTTACCCGCTTCTACCAATAGCTTGCCGAGAGGAGTGGGAGCGAACCTGCCTGCCGGTGCGGTACAAGGGCGAACCGATTACGGCCTGCCGGGATTTGGCGGGGTTTGCCCTCCTGTAGGGGATAAACCCCATCGTTATCAATTCACCGTATGGGCATTGAAAGTGGATAAGCTACCACTCGACGGTGAGGCCAGTGGCGCCTTGGTTGGGTACATGCTCAATGCCAATGCCCTGGCCAAAGCGACCATTACTGCAACTTACGGACGTTAAGAACAATGCGCCCTTGTGACGGCATACAGCACCGGGAAAACATTATCGATGCGTGTGTCATACGGGCGCGACAGCCCATTACCTTGCCAAGGGTGCCGGTGCTCGTGACCACCTTATGTCGAGTGCGACAGGGGGAAAAACTGTTGCAATGGGATGACAGGGAGATGCGCGCGGGGCCACAACATCTGATTCTGATGCCGGCCGGACGCGAGCTTGGTATCTCAAACTTCCCTGGACTTCACGGTCACTACGTAGCCCATGCGGTGACGTTTCCCGTCTCGACATTGCGTAACTTCAGCGCCCGATATAGCCAGCAGATCATGAGCCGTCGCGGTGTACTGAAGACCGATCTATGCGTACCGCTGGACAGGCACACAACGCAGGCATGGGATCAGCTATTGGCCTCTATCAATGCGAACGCGCCGGACGCATTACGCACGCTCTATGGGGAAGCGGTTCTTCTAAGCCTGTGCCTTGACGGCCAGCTCGGACCTCTGCTGATGGGGCGCAACGACCCCATTTGCGAACGAGTTCAGCAGATATTAATGGGCAGCCCGGAGAGAGACTGGACGGTTGCGAGCGTCGCACAACACCTGAACCTGGGTGAGTCGACGTTGCGTCGCCAACTCGCGAATGAGGGGGACAGTTTCAGGCATATTCTGGAGGGCGTTCGACTGGCGACAGCGTTGCAATGGTTGCAAACGTCTTCCCGCCCAATTGGTGAAATTGCCGGTGCCTGCGGTTACGCCTCGGCCTCGCGTTTTGCGGTGCGCTTTCGCTCACACTATGGCCTGTCGCCACGTGAATTGCGTGCAGCGATTTAAGCACTCCATTCCGCTGAGGTTTGACCCGTTTTATTAGCTAAAGAACACTGCCCATAAAAATGCTCCACGTGGAACATCAGTATTTTTAGCCGGCCGATGCTGCGGCCACACTCTCCAACCGATACCCATACCCATAGATCGTCAACAGTTGCCAACCCCGATCCGCGGTCAACCCCAGCTTGTTCCGCAGCCGATAGATATGTGTATCCAGCGGGCGGGACGAGACCATTTCTTCGTGGCTCCAGAACCGCTCATACAGATACTCGCGAGACAACGGGCGAGCCAGGTTTGCGAACAGACAACTGGCCAGGCGGTATTCGCGTTCGGTCAGGTTGATCGGTTTGCCCGCACGGGTGACGGTCAGTTCGGCGTCGTCAAAGGTCAGGTCGTTGAAACTTTGCACTTCAGAGGTTGCCGACTTTTGCAGACCATGGCGGCGCAGGACGGCGTTAACCCGGGCTTTGAGTTCATTCGGCCGAAAGGGCTTACTGACGTAATCGTCGGCGCCGCTGTTCAGGGCGGTGACGATATCGGCCTCGGCATCGCGGCTGGTGAGCATGATCACCGCCGGGGGCGATTCCATGTGTTCACGGGTCCAGCGCAGCAAAGCGATACCGCTGATATCGGGCAGTTGCCAATCGAGGATCAGCAGGTCGAAGGTTTCCCGACGCAGTTGGCGCAGCAGGTCATCACCGCGTTCGAAGCAATGCACAGACCAGTGCTGTTCCAGGTTGCTGGGGATCTGTCGCAGTGTCTGTTCCACCCGCTGCAATTCAGCGGGTTCGTCATCCAGTATTGCGACACGCATGGGTAGGTCCTTTCAACTTGAAATATTTCAGCTGTCGGCCGGTCGAAGAGCGGGCGTCCTTGCTGCGCGAATGCCGGTCATTGAATCTGAAGAATTGTGGTCAGATTCAACGAGCCATGGGATCTCTCGGTACGCTGATATCAAAGGGCCGTTAATGCTTTGAAAACCGTGTGGCTCAGGGGGAAAGATACCGACTCCCGTGCGTAAGGAAAAGGATCAGTGCTACTGGCATTGCATAGCCCTGCGCGCAGCTGATACCGCGCCCCGATGTACGGTATGTTTCAACCAACGCATTCAGGAAAACCCCTGGGGCGATCAAAATGAGCTTCACTGGGTTCAGCACCACACCGCGCACCACCTGGACGGAGAAACCGGGTCTATGACATCTTCAACTATCCATTTTCAGCAGCGGTGCGGGTTCCCGGCGGTCGCGCTGTGAAGCTGTGGCGCAAGGCCGAAAAGCGCCAGCCCACGCAAGCGCAGCTTTTGTTCCACGGCCTGGTCCGCGAGTGGTTGTGGATTGGCCTGGTGTTGCTGCCCTTCACCGCGTATCTGTCTTTAAGCTCGAGCCTTGCCTTTAACAGCCCGTTGTATGACAGCCTTCGCCGCCTGACTCCCCTGCCGGTTGATCCGCGTATTTTGCTGGTGACCATCGATGACCAAAGCCTGAAGAAGCTGGGTCAATGGCCGTGGCCCCGCAGCCTGCATGCGGACTTGATCAACCGTCTGAGCGCGGCCCAGCCGACGGCGATCTTGTTCGATGTGATCTTCAATGACGCGGGTAACATCGCCGATGACCAGCGACTGGCGGATGCGGTGTGCAACGCCGGCAACGTTCTGCTGCCCCTGGAACGCGATGGCACCGCGAGCTTAAGCCCGGCAGGCGAGCAGCTGTTACCGCTGCTCAAGTGTGCCAAGGGACTGGGCCATATCAATGTCGAAGCAGACAGCGACGGTGCTGTCCGTAGCCTGTATCTGCGCGAAGGCCCGCCTGGGAGCACCCTCCCGCAGTTGGCGTGGCAGGCGTATAGGTTGAGCGGGCAAACCGCGCAAATGCCTGGGCGCAGCGAGCAACCCAACACTCAGCGCTGGCATCGGGAATTCAGGGTTCGTGTCCCGTTCACGTCTGAGCAACATGCGTTTCCCAGTGTGTCCTATGTCAGCGTATTACACGGCGAAGTACCGGCCGAGTTGCTGCGTGACCGCCTGATCCTGGTGGGCGCGAGCGCCTATGGGTTGGGTGACCGTTTTGTGACGCCGCTCTCCTCCACTCCAGATACCACTGCGGGCGTGGAGATCCAGGCCAATGTGCTCAACGGCTTGTTGCAGGAGCGCAGCATTGTCGATCTCCCCGGCTGGCTCGCGGCACTGATTGCAACCGCCTGGGTGGCGTTGCTGCTGGGCCTGTTGTTGTACCGTCCGCGCTACGCCCTGTGGATGACCTTGGGTTGCATGGCCGGCGCGTTGCTCGGCGCATGGGCGCTGTTACGCCTTGGTCACTGGTGGTCACCCGCCGCGTGCCTGATCGGCTTGTTGCTCAGCTACCTGATCTGGAACTGGCGCCGCTTGAGCGTGATCCTTGCCTACTTTGGCTGGGAACTGGCGCGACTGGACAACGAACCCAAGGTGTTGCCCGAGCGCCGCCGTGCGCCGGCGAACAAAGGCGATGTGTTGCAAGGGCGCATCTTTGCCCTGGAGCAGGCCGTTAGCCGGACCCGTGATACCCGACGCTTCATGGCCGATGGCCTCGAATGCCTGCCGGTGGCGACCCTAATTACCGACCCACGGGGCAACATTTTGTTGGCCAACCGCATTGCCCGCGAAGTATTCGGTAATGATCTGGTCAACGAAAACCTGCTCGAACAACTCGCCGACCTGGGCTATCCGCCGCTGCATAACGGCGTGCGCCCGGCCCTGTCAGCCCTGGAACTCGTCGAGTTCCGTGACATCCACCAACGCAGCCTGCGCATGGAAATCGCGCCCTTGCTGCCCGCCGAAGGTGATATCGCGCTCGGCTGGTTGCTTAGCCTGACCGACTTGAGCAAGGAACGCGAAGCCCAGCAACACCGCGAAACCATGCTGCGCTTCCTGTCCCACGACCTGCGTGCGCCGCACTCGGCGATCCTCGCGTTGCTGGATGTGCATAACGGTGAGTCCCCGGTGTTTGCCCAGATCGAGCAGCAGGTTCGACGCGCCTTGAGCCTCACCGAATCTTTCGTACAGCTGGCAAAAGCCGAGGCTGACGGCTATCACTTCCAGCCAACCCTATTTGCCATGCTGGTGATGGATGCGTTTGACCAAGTGGCGGTGATCGCCCAGCTCAAGGGCATCCAGTTGGTCAACGACCTGGATGTGGCGGATGAAGGCATGGTGTCGGCCGATCAATCCCTGCTCACCCGCGCATTGTTCAACGTGCTGGAGAACGCGATCAAATACTCGCCGTCCGGAACCACCGTGAGGTTGAGCCACGGCAGCGCGCAAGGTTGGTTGGAATGTCGCATCAGCGACCAGGGCGCAGGCATTGCGGCAGAGGACTTGCCGGAACTGTTCAGCCAGTATTGCCGCTTCGATTCCGCCCAAGGCAGCGAAGGCCTTGGGCTGGGCCTGACCATGGTCAAGGCCGTCGTGGAGCGTCACGGTGGCCGTATCTGCTGCGAAAGCGTGGTGAGCAAAGGCACCACGTTCACCCTGCAACTGCCGCTGCTGGAAGACTGACAACACGTGCTTTTGCGCTGTGTATAAAAAACCGGTCTCAAGGACCGGTTTCTTTATGCAAAAAAATACTTATGCACGGTTTCAGTATTTTTATGAGCTCTGTAAATATCTAAGTAAATCAGCTTGTTACGAAGAAAAAATGCCATTTTTCGAACAAACCGTACACAGGTTATCCACAGATTCTCAGGCGACCGGCGTGTCCACCACCACCGGCTCCGGCGGCAGCGAACCCATGGCACGTTGCTGGGCTTCATTCCAGGCTGCAGCGCGGTCATTCAGCGCGGCAATTGCACGTGGGCCTTCACCTTCGGCGTACATCGGTTCCCCAATCACCACGGTGATGGTGCCTGCACGTTTTAACCAACCGGTTTTTGGCCAGAACCTGCCGGCGTTGTGTGCAATCGGTAAAACAGGCAGGTTGGCGTTGACGGCCAACGCAGTGCCGCCGCGTGAGAACTTACCGACGGTGCCGTAGGGCACACGCGTACCTTCCGGGAAGATCAGTACCCAAACGCCGTCCTTGAGTAGCTCGTGGCCCTTTTTGGCCACGTGCTTGAGCGCCGCCTTGGGGTTGTCACGGTCGATGGCGATCGGGCGCAGCATCGCCATGGCCCAACCGAAGAACGGCACGTACAGCAGCTCACGCTTGAGCACTTGGCTCAGGGGCGAGAAGTACGCCGAGAGGAAGAACGTCTCCCACGTGCTCTGGTGGTTCGACAGAATCACACAGGGCTGATCCGGGACGTTTTCCGCGCCCTTGACCTCAAAGCGAATGTTCAGGAACACCTTGGTCAGCCACAACGCGCAGCGGCACCAATAGACGTTGATGAAGCGATAGCGCGCCTTGAACGGCAAGAAAGGCGCGATAAAAAAGCTCAGGGTGCACCAGAGAAACGAACTGGTGCCCAACAGCAGGTAAAAGAAGAAGGTTCTGATGGCCTGCAAAATCGACATGGCGGCATTTACCGTTGCGGGACACAGCCCGCCTTTTAAAGGCGCACTCCCGAACAATCCTTGGTCAGGAAGTCGAGGGTGGCTAGTTGTTGATAAGTTCTGCGGCAACCGCCGCCAGATCGTCAAAAATCAAGGTGCCTACCGGCAGGTCTTTCGCCTGGGTCTTTTCGCCTTTCCCGGTCTTTACCAAAACTGGCTGAGAGTCGACGGCTTTGGCAGCCTCCAGGTCACCGAGGCTGTCCCCGACGAACCATAGCCCAGCCAGGGGCACGTTGTAATGTTCTGAAATAGTTTTCAACATGCCGGGCTTGGGCTTGCGGCATTCGCAGCCCTCATCCGGCCCGTGGGGGCAGTACACCACCAGCCCCACCTCACCGCCCTGCTCCGCCACCAACGTGCGCAAGCGCGCGTGCATGGCGTCCAGGGTTGCGATGTCGTAGTAGCCGCGGGCGATGCCGGACTGGTTGGTGGCGACGGCCACCGTCCAGCCGGCTTTGCTCAACTGCGCGATGGCCTCGATCGCGCCGGGCAGTGGGATCCATTCCTCCACCGACTTGATGTAAGCGTCGGAGTCGTAATTGATCACCCCGTCCCGATCGAGAATCAGCAGTTTCAACATGATCAGCCCAGTACGGAAATGTCTGCGATGTTGATGAACAGGCCGCGCAGACGCGCCAGCATGGCGTAGCGGTTTTTCCGCACGCCGGCATCTTCGGCATTGATCATCACCGCTTCGAAGAACGCATCCACCGGCTCACGCAACGTGGCCAGGCGCGCCAGTGCTTCGGCGTAGTTACGCTCGGCGATCAACGGCTTCACCGCATTTTCCGCCTTGGCGATGGCCGAGTTCAGCGAGAACTCCTTGGCATCGGCGAACAGGCCAGGGTCGACATCGGCGTTGCCCAGGCCTTCGGCCTTGCTCAGCAGGTTCGACACACGCTTGTTCACGGCGGCCAGGGCATCGGCTTCCGGCAGTTTACGGAAGGCCTGTACGGCTTGCACACGCTGGTCGAAGTCCAGCGCCGAACCGGGTTGCAGGGCACGTACCGACAGGTACACCGAAACGTCCACGCCTTCGTCTTCGTAACGCGCACGCAGGCGGTCGAACACGAACTCCAGCACTTGCTCGGCCAGGCCGGCTTGCTTGACCTTGCCACCGAACTGGCCGACCGCGAACACCACGGCCTGGGTCAGGTCGAGGTCGAGCTTCTTGTCGATCAGGATACGCAGCACGCCCAGGGCCGCGCGGCGCAGGGCATACGGGTCTTTGCTACCGGTGGGCAGCATGCCGATGCCGAAGATACCGACGAGGGTGTCCAGCTTATCGGCAATGGCCACGGCCGCACCGGTCAGGGTGGTCGGCAACTCGGCGCCAGCACCGCGCGGCATGTACTGCTCGTTCAGGGCCAGGGCAACATCGTCTGGCTCGCCGTCGTTGAGGGCGTAGTAGTAACCGGCAACACCTTGCATTTCCGGGAACTCGCCAACCATTTCGGTGGCCAGGTCGCACTTGGACAGCAGGCCGGCACGCGCGGCCCAGGCGGTATCACCACCGATACGCGGCGCAATGTAGGCGGCCAGTTTGGAAACGCGCACGGCCTTGTCGTAGACGCTGCCGAGTTTTTCCTGGAACACCACGTTTTGCAGGCGCAGGTTGAAGTCTTCGAGCTTCTGCTTCTTGTCTTGCTTGAAGAAGAACTCGGCGTCGGTCAGGCGCGGGCGCACGACTTTCTCGTTGCCCGCGATGATCTGCTGCGGGTCCTTGCTTTCGATGTTCGCCACGGTGATGAAGCGCGGCAGCAATTTGCCGTCCACGTCCAACAGGCAGAAGTACTTCTGGTTGTCCTGCATCGTGATGATCAGGGCTTCTTGCGGCACATCGAGGAAACGCTCTTCGAACGAGCACACCAGCGGCACTGGCCATTCAACCAGGGCGGTCACTTCGTCCAACAGGCTTGGCGGCACGATGGCGGTGCCTTCCTGCAGGCGGGCCAGCTCTTCGGTGCGCTTGCTGATCAGCTCGCGACGCTCGTTGGCATCGGCCAGCACATAGGCGGCGCGCAGGTCGTTGAGGTAGTTGGCTGGCGCGGTGATACGCACGCTTTGCGGGTGGTGGAAGCGGTGACCACGGGAATCGCGGCCGGCTTTCTGGGCAAGGATGGTGCAATCGATGACTTGGTCACCGAGCAGCATCACCAGCCACTGGGTCGGACGCACGAACTCTTCCTTGCGCGCACCCCAGCGCATGCGCTTGGGGATAGGCAGGTCGTTCAGGGAGTCTTCGACAATGGTCGGCAACAGGCTGGCCGTCGGCTTGCCTTTGATGACCTGGCTGAAGCGCAGTTTCGGGCCGCTCTGGTCGATCTCGCTCAACTCGACGCCACACTTCTTGGCAAAGCCCAGTGCGGCTTGAGTCGGCTTGCCTTCGGCGTCGAAGGCAGCCTGGCGTGGCGGGCCGTCGAGGTTGATGCTGCGGTCCGGCTGCTGGGTTTCCAGCGCGGTCAACAACACCGCCAGACGGCGCGGCGCGGCATAGACCTGCTTCGCCTCAAACTTCAGGCCGGCGCTTTGCAGGCCTTTTTCGATACCGGCCAGGAACGCATCGGCCAGGGTGTTCAGCGCCTTGGGTGGCAGCTCTTCGGTGCCCAGTTCAACCAGAAAATCTTGAGCACTCATTGTGCAGCCTCCAGCTTAGCCAACACTTCATCACGCAGGTCCGGGGGTGCCATCGGGAAGCCCAGCTTGGCACGTGCCAGCAGGTAGGCTTGGGCGACGGAACGCGCCAGGGTGCGTACACGCAGAATATATTGCTGACGCGCAGTCACCGAGATGGCACGGCGGGCGTCCAGCAGGTTGAAGGTATGGGACGCCTTCAACACCATTTCATAGCTCGGCAACGGCAGCGGCTGGTCGAGTTCTATCAGGCGCTTGGCTTCGCTTTCATAGAAGTCGAACAGTTCGAACAGCTTCTCGACGTTGGCGTGTTCGAAGTTATAGGTCGACTGCTCCACTTCGTTCTGGTGGAACACATCGCCGTAGGTCACTTTGCCGAACGGGCCGTCTGCCCACACCAGGTCGTAGACCGAGTCCACGCCTTGCAGGTACATGGCCAGGCGCTCGAGACCGTAGGTGATCTCGCCGGTCACCGGGTAGCACTCGATGCCGCCCGCTTGCTGGAAGTAGGTGAACTGCGTGACTTCCATGCCGTTGAGCCAGACTTCCCAGCCCAGGCCCCAGGCGCCGAGGGTCGGCGATTCCCAGTTGTCTTCGACGAAACGGATGTCGTGGACCAGCGGGTCCACGCCGACATGTTTCAGCGAGCCCAGGTACAGCTCCTGGAAGTTGTCCGGGTTCGGCTTCAGTACCACCTGGAACTGGTAGTAGTGCTGCAGACGGTTCGGGTTTTCGCCGTAGCGGCCGTCAGTCGGGCGTCGACTGGGCTGCACATAAGCGGCGTTCCAGGTTTCCGGGCCGATGGCCCGCAGGAATGTAGCGGTGTGGAAAGTGCCGGCGCCTACTTCCATATCGTAGGGCTGAAGTACCACACAACCTTGCTCGGCCCAGTACTGCTGGAGGGCGAGGATCAAGTCTTGGAAGGTACGCACGGCTGGCGTAGGCTGGCTCACGAAATTCACCTGTTACTTGGGCTGCGATTTAAAGAGCGGGAGTATACCCGATTCGGCCGCGCCACCATCCCCTGGAGCCTTATGCCACGCTGCTTTTGGTGTTCTGAAGATCCGCTGTACATGGCTTATCACGATCAGGAGTGGGGAACGCCGCTGCGCGATGCGCAGGGTTTGTTCGAGTTACTTTTGCTCGAAGGGTTCCAGGCGGGCCTGTCCTGGATCACCGTTTTACGCAAACGCGAGCATTATCGGAAGGTCTTGTTCGGTTTTGATGCGCAGCGCCTGGCGCGGCTGAGCGATGCCGAGATCGAAGCGTTGATGCTCGATCCGGGCATCGTGCGCAATCGTCTGAAGCTCAACGCCACCCGCCGCAATGCAGCGGCTTGGCTTGCGCTGGAGGACCCGGTGGGGCTGCTGTGGTCGTTTGTCGGCGGCGTGCCCAAGGTCAATCACTTCAAGGACCGCAGCGAAGTCCCGGCGATTACGCCCGAGGCCGAGGCCATGAGCCGCGCCCTGAAAAAAGCCGGTTTCACCTTTGTCGGGCCGACCATTTGCTACGCGTTCATGCAGGCCTCGGGCATGGTCATGGACCACACCCGGGACTGCGACCGTTACGCGGACTTGGCCAACGCCGGTTAGAATGCGTGCTTTGCGCACCACACACGATCAGGAGTGACCTGTGGAAAAGTTTAAAGGCGCCTTGCTGGTAGGCGCTCTCCGGTTATTTGCCCTGCTGCCCTGGCGCGCCGTGCAAGCCGTAGGTTCGACGATTGGCTGGATCATGTGGAAAACCCCCAACCGCTCCCGCGACACGGTGCGGATCAACCTGTCCAAATGCTTCCCGGACATGGACCCGGCCGAGCGCGAGCGCCTGGTGGGCCGCAGCCTGATGGACATCGGCAAGTCCCTGACCGAAAGCGCCTGCGCCTGGATCTGGCCGGCCCAACGCTCCATTGACCTGGTGCGCGAAGTCGAAGGCCTGGAAGTCCTCCACGAAGCCCTGGCCTCGGGCAAAGGCGTGGTCGGTATCACCAGCCACCTGGGCAACTGGGAGGTGTTGAACCACTTCTATTGCAGCCAGTGCAAACCGATCATTTTCTACCGCCCGCCGAAGCTCAAGGCGGTGGATGACCTGCTGCGCAAGCAACGCGTGCAACTGGGTAACCGCGTGGCCGCGTCCACCAAGGAAGGCATCCTCAGCGTGATCAAGGAAGTGCGCAAAGGCGGCCAGGTGGGTATTCCGGCCGACCCGGAGCCGGCTGAATCGGCGGGGATCTTCGTGCCGTTCTTCGCCACCCAGGCGCTGACCAGCAAGTTCGTACCGAACATGCTCGCGGGCCACAAGGCGGTCGGCGTGTTCCTGCATGCCCTGCGCCTGCCGGACGGTTCAGGCTACAAAGTGATCCTCGAAGCGGCGCCGGAAGACATGTACAGCACCGACACCGCCACCTCCTGCGCGGCGATGAGCAAAGTGGTGGAGCGTTATGTCGGCGCCTACCCGAGCCAGTACATGTGGAGCATGAAGCGCTTCAAGAAACGCCCGCCGGGTGAGGCGCGTTGGTACTGACTCAAGGGCAACACAAAACAATGTGGGAGGGGGCTTGCCCCGATAGCGGTGGTTCAGTCACATATGCATCGACTGACACACCGCTATCGGGGGCAAGCCCCCTCCCACATTTGAGTTCTACTTAGGCCTGGCGGTCGAGTTTCTTCAGGAACACCGTCATCTCTTTTTCGGCCTGCTTGTCGCCATGGGCCTGAGCAGCCGCAATCCCCTGCTCCCAGGCCAAGCGTGCCGCCGCACGGTCTTCCAATCCCAACTGCGCCTTACCCAACAACTTCCACGCCGCCGAATACTTCGGATCAAACTCGACACACTTGTGCAAATGCTCGGCCGCCTTGGTGTTGTCCTTCAGGTCCAGATAACCCTTGCCCAGCCCAAAGCGCAGCAGCGCGTTATCCACACCCTTGGCCAGCATCTTCTCCAGGGATTCGAGCATGTCGGTGTACTCCGTTTAATCAGAAAAAGCTCAGCCCCACGTGGAACAGCTTCTCCACATCGCGGATATGTTTTTTATCCACCAAAAACAGGATCACATGGTCGCCGGTGGCAATTACCGTGTCGTCGTGGGCAATGATTACTTCTTCATCGCGAATGATCGCGCCGATGGTGGTACCCGGCGGTAGGCCGATGTCGCGGATGGCCTTGCCGATGACCTTGCTTGACTTCGAATCGCCATGGGCGATCGCCTCGATGGCTTCCGCCGCGCCCCTGCGCAGGGAGTGTACGCTGACGATATCGCCACGGCGCACGTGGGTGAGCAAGGTGCCGATGGTGGCCAACTGCGGGCTGATGGCGATGTCGATATCGCCGCCCTGGACCAGGTCGACATACGCCGGGTTGTTGATGATGGTCATCACCTTCTTCGCCCCCAGCCGCTTGGCCAGCAGCGACGACATGATGTTGGCCTCGTCATCGTTGGTCAGGGCCAGGAAGATATCGGCGTCGGCGATGTTTTCTTCCATCAGCAGGTCGCGGTCCGAGGCGCTGCCTTGCAGGACCACGGTGCTGTCGAGGGTGTCGGACAAATGCCGGCAGCGCGCCGGGCTCATCTCGATGATCTTCACCTGGTAGCGGCTCTCGATCGCCTCGGCCAAGCGTTCGCCGATCTGCCCGCCACCGGCGATGACGATGCGTTTATACGTCTCGTCGAGACGGCGCATTTCGCTCATCACTGCACGAATATTCGCTTTGGCGGCGATGAAGAAGACTTCGTCGTCGGCCTCGATCACCGTGTCGCCCTGGGGCAGGATCGGCCGGTCACGCCGGAAAATCGCCGCCACGCGGGTTTCCACATTCGGCATGTGCTCGCGTAGCTGGCGCAGTTGCTGGCCGACCAACGGGCCGCCGTAATAGGCCTTCACGGCGACCAGTTGCGCTTTGCCGTCGGCGAAGTCGATCACCTGCAAGGCGCCGGGAATTTCGATCAGGCGCTTGATGTAGTGGGTGACCACCTGCTCCGGGCTGATCAATACGTCCACCGGGATCGCATCGTTGTCGAACAGGCCGGCGCGGGTCAGGTAGGCGGCTTCACGCACCCGGGCGATCTTGGTCGGGGTGTGGAACAGCGTGTGGGCGACCTGGCACGCGACCATATTGGTCTCGTCGCTGTTGGTCACGGCCACCAGCATGTCGGCATCGTCGGCACCCGCCTGACGCAGCACCGTAGGAAATGACGCACGGCCCTGTACGGTACGAATATCCAGGCGGTCGCCCAGGTTGCGTAGGCGCTCGGCATCGGTGTCGACCACGGTGATGTCGTTGGCTTCGCCGGCCAAATGTTCGGCCAGCGTGCCACCGACCTGCCCTGCCCCAAGGATGATGATTTTCATCCGGTCACTCCCTTTAAACCGTTCAGCCGCGTGCGGCGGCGATCTTGATCAGCTTGGCGTAGTAGAAGCCATCGTGCCCGCCTTCTTGCGCCAGCAATTGGCGACCGTGGGGCTGCTTGATGCCGGCTGCCGTAGCGAGGTCCAGCTCCCGTGCGCCGCTGGTGCGGGCGAGGAAGGCTGCGATGACCTCGGTGTTCTCGGTGGGCAAGGTGGAACAGGTGGCGTAAAGCAGGATGCCGCCGACTTCCAGGGTCGGCCACAACGCGTCGAGCAGTTCGCCTTGCAGCACGGCGAGGGCGGCGATGTCGTCGGGCTGGCGGGTCAGCTTGATGTCCGGGTGGCGACGGATCACGCCGGTGGCGGAACACGGCGCATCGAGCAGGATGCGCTGGAACGGCTTGCCGTCCCACCAGGTGGCGGTGTCGCGGCCGTCGGCGGCGATCAGCTCGGCGTTCAGGCCCAGGCGTGCGAGGTTTTCCCGCACACGCACCAGGCGCTTGGCTTCCAGGTCGACGGCGACGACGCCGGCCAGGTCTTTTTCGACTTCGAGGATGTGACAAGTCTTACCGCCGGGTGCGCAGCAGGCGTCCAGCACGCGCTGGCCAGGGGCCAGGTCGAGCAGGTCGGCCGCCAGTTGCGCGGCTTCGTCCTGCACGCTGATCCAGCCTTCGGCGAAGCCCGGCAGGCTACGCACATCGGTGGCGGCTTCGAGCACGATGCCGTCGGGGCTATACACGCACGGCGTGGCCGCGATGCCTGCATCGGTCAGCAATTGCAGATAAGCATCGCGGCGGTGATGGCGACGGTTGACCCGCAGGATCATCGGCGGGTGCGCATTGTTCGCCGCGCAGATGGCTTCCCATTCCTCGGGCCAGAAGGCTTTCAGGGATTTTTGCAGCCAGCGCGGGTGCGCGGTACGTACCACCGGGTCATGTTCCAGTTCGGCCAGCAGCGCTTCGCTTTCACGTTGGGCACGGCGCAGCACAGCGTTGAGCAGGGCTTTGGCCCAGGGTTTTTTCAGCTTGTCGGCGCAGCCGACGGTTTCACCGATGGCGGCGTGGGCCGGCACGCGGGTGTAGAGCAATTGATAAAGGCCCACCAGCAGCAGCGCTTCCACATCGGCATCGGCCGCCTTGAACGGCTTTTGCAGCAGCTTGGCCGCCAGCGCCGACAGACGCGGCTGCCAGCGCGCGGTGCCGAAGGCCAGGTCCTGGGTGAAACCGCGATCGCGGTCTTCGACCTTATCCAACTGGGTCGGCAGTGAACTGTTCAACGAAGCCTTGCCGTTGAGTACGGCGGCCAGGGCCTTGGCGGCGGCCAGACGCGGGTTCATTGGGCGACCACCCCGAGTATCGTGCCCACGGCAAATTTCTCACGACGACTGTTGAACAAGTCGCTGAAATTCAGCGCCTTGCCGCCGGGCAATTGCAGACGGGTCAGACACAGCGCCTGTTCACCGCAGGCGACCAGCAGGCCGTCTTTGCTGGCGCCGATGATTTCACCGGGGGCGCCCTTGCCGTCGGCCAGGGTGGCGGCGAGTACTTTCAAGGCTTCACCATTGAGGGTGCTGTGGCAGATCGGCCACGGGTTGAACGCGCGCACCAGGCGCTCCAGTTCCACGGCCGGGCGGCGCCAGTCGAGGCGCGCCTCGTCCTTGTTCAGCTTGTGCGCGTAGGTCGCCAGGCTGTCGTCCTGCACCTCGCCTTCCAGGGTGCCGGCGGCGAGCCCGGCAATGGCCTGGATCACGGCTGGCGGGCCCATCTCGGCCAGGCGATCGTGCAGGCTGCCGCCGGTGTCTTCGGCGGTGATCGGGGTGCTGACTTTCAACAGCATCGGGCCGGTATCCAGGCCCGCTTCCATGCGCATCACGGTCACGCCGCTTTCGCTGTCGCCCGCTTCCACGGCGCGCTGGATCGGCGCCGCACCGCGCCAGCGTGGCAGCAGCGAAGCATGGCTGTTGATGCAACCCAGGCGTGGGATATCGAGAACCACTTGGGGCAGGATCAAACCGTAGGCCACTACCACCAGCAGGTCCGGTTTCAGCGTGGCCAACTCAGCCTGGGCCTCGGCGTTGCGCAGGGTCGGCGGTTGCAGCACGGGAATGTTGTGCTCCAGCGCCAGTTGCTTGACCGGGCTCGGCATCAGTTTTTGCCCGCGACCGGCCGGGCGATCCGGCTGGGTGTACACCGCGACGATGTCATAAGGGCTGGCGAGCAGCGCCTTGAGGTGTTCGGCGGCAAATTCGGGTGTGCCGGCAAAAACAATGCGCAGTGGCTCGGTCATGGGCGTTCTCGGTTAAAAGCAGTCACAAAAGAAAAAGGCTTGCCGCAGCAAGCCTTTGGAAGAAGGGCATCAAGCTTGCTGGCGGTGCTTTTTTTCCAGCTTCTTCTTGATCCGGTCACGTTTGAGCGTGGACAAGTAATCGACAAACAGCTTGCCGTTGAGGTGGTCGCATTCGTGCTGGATACACACCGCCAGCAGGCCTTCGGCAACCTGCTCGAAAGGCTTGCCGTCGCGGTCCAGGGCCTTGATCTTCACGCGCACCGGGCGTTCGACGTTCTCGTAGAATTCCGGCACCGACAGGCAGCCTTCCTGATATTCGCCCATTTCGTCGGTCAGCGCTTCGAACTCGGGGTTGATGAACACCCGTGGTTCGCTGCGATCTTCGGACAGGTCCATCACCACGACACGCTGATGCACGTTGACCTGGGTCGCGGCGAGGCCGATGCCCGGGGCTTCATACATTGTTTCAAACATGTCATCGACCAACTGACGAACGTTGTCGTCCACTACGGCCACTGGTTTGGCGATCGTGCGCAGGCGCGAGTCGGGGAATTCGAGGATGTTCAAAATAGCCATAAGCGTAATTGCTGCACATGTGAGGTAAAGGCAAATCGGCGTTGGGATGGACCCACACGGCCGGTGTGGAACGCTCGGAAGCCGCGAAGGCTATGGCGTTTCACGCGAACGTACATAATAAAGGAGATTGACCCCATGAGGAAATCGCTACTCGTCTTGCTGCTCTGGGCCCCGTTCGCCCTGGCCCTGCTTCCACCGTCTGGCCCGCGCCTGGATCAACCGACGCAACAGGCCATCCAGCAATTTTTGTTACACAATCGCATCCTCGATTCGCCTCTCGATCTCGATAACGCGCCCTACGTTGTCGCGGCAGAGGCCGGGCGTGTGCTGGGGGCTGATGGCGAGCGCGTGTATGCCCGCGGCGTCATGGACCCGGCCCAGCCCAGTTACGGGATCTTCCGCCGAGGCAAGGTCTACACCGACCCCCAAACCCAGGAGCTACTGGGGATCAACGCCGACGACATCGGCACCGCGCGCTGGGTGATGGCCGGCGACCTGACCTCCCTTGCCGTGCAGCGTGTCACCCAGGAAGTGCGCCCCGGCGACCGTTTACTCCTTACCGAGCCGCCCGTTGCGCTGGCCAGCCTGGAAGGCGCGCAGGCAGTGCCGTTTATTGAAGGGCACATCATCGACGTACCCAGGGGCGTTACACAGATCGGCGTGCTGGATGCCGTGACCCTGAATAAAGGCCGCCGCGACGGCCTGGTCGAAGGCCAACGGCTGAGCGTGCTCAAGACCGGCGCCACGGTACGCGACGCCCTCAGCGGCGCCCAGGTAAAACTTTCCGATGAGCGCGGCGGCACGCTGCTGGTGTTTCGCACCTATGAAAAGCTCAGTTACGGCCTGGTCCTCAGTGCCTCGCGGCCACTGGCGGTGATGGACCGTTTCGAGACTGCCCGTCAAACGCAATAAATAGGCTGCTAAATAAGTTACCAACAGAGTTATCCACAGCTTGTTCCGGTCAAGGATGATCAGATGTATCCGATAAACAACAGTGAAATTTCCCCGGCAGAACTGGAAGCCCGGCTACGTTTGCACCGGCTGCCGGAACTGGGCCCGAAGCGTTTTCGCCTGTTGATCGACGCGTTCGGCTGCGCCTCGAAGGCGCTCAGCGCGCCGGCCAGCGCCTGGCGCTCGCTCGGGTTGCCCGCCATCAGTGCCGAGGCCCGGCGCAGCCATGAAGTCCGCGAGGGCGCGAGCGTGGCGCTGGCCTGGCTGGCGCGTCCGGCCCAGCATTTACTGATGTGGGACCAGCCTGAGTACCCCGCACTACTGGCCCAGATCGATGACGCACCGCCGTTGTTATTCGTTGCCGGCGACCCTTCGATCCTGGAAAAACCCCAGTTGGCCATGGTCGGCAGCCGCCGCGCATCGCGTCCCGGCATGGACACCGCCGCGGCTTTTTCCCGCAGCCTGGCGAGCGCCGGTTTTGTCATCACCAGCGGCCTGGCTCTGGGCATTGACGGTGCGGCGCATCAAGCGGCTTTGGAGGTCGGCGGGCAGACAATCGGCGTACTCGGCACCGGCCTGGAAAAGTTTTATCCACAGCGCCACCGACGCCTCGCGGCAGCGATGATTGCCCAGGGCAGCGCGGTGGTTTCCGAGTTTCCGCTGGACGCCGCGCCCCAGGCCGGCAATTTCCCTCGGCGCAACCGCATCATCAGTGGTCTGTCGCTCGGCGTGCTGGTGGTGGAAGCCGGCATGGCCAGCGGTTCGCTGATCACCGCGCGGCTCGCGGCCGAGCAAGGGCGCGAGGTGTATGCGATTCCGGGCTCGATCCATCATCCAGGGGCCAAGGGTTGTCATCAGCTCATTCGCGATGGCGCGGTGTTGGTGGAAACCATCGAGCACATTCTTGAAGGCTTGCGCGGGTGGCAGGCGCTGTCGCGTCCGGTGCCGATGCCGGTGACCCATCCGCTGGTTGCACTGCTGCACGCGGCGCCGCACACCAGCGAAGCCTTGGCGATTGCCAGTGGGCGGCCGTTGTCCCAGGTGCTGGCGACACTCACCGAGTTGGAGCTGGAAGGCCAGGTGGTCTGCGAAAGCGGGCGCTGGCTCGCGCGCTGCTAGGTTTTGTAACGAAGATCGGTAAACTGCGCAGAGCTTTAGTCTGGAGAGTGAGCAATGGTCAACAGGTGGCGTGTGCTGGAAGCCGCACGAGAAATTCGCGCAGGCGCGGTGATTGCCTATCCAACCGAGGCGGTCTGGGGCCTGGGCTGTGACCCGTGGAACGAAGCGGCAGTGGACCGGCTGCTGGCGATCAAGAACCGCTCGGTGGATAAGGGCCTGATCCTGGTCGCGGATAATATCCGCCAGTTCGATTTTCTCTTCGAAGACTTCCCGCAAGACTGGATCGACCGCATGGCCAGCACCTGGCCGGGGCCCAATACCTGGCTGGTGCCTCATCAGAACCTGTTGCCGGAATGGGTCACGGGGGTGCATGACACCGTGGCGCTGCGGGTCAGCGACCATCCGCTGGTGCGTGACTTGTGCTCATTGGTCGGGCCGTTGATTTCCACCTCGGCCAACCCCCAGGGCCGCCCGGCCGCCCGCACGCGGATTCGCGTCGAGCAGTACTTCCGTGGCCAGGTCGATCTGGTGTTAGGTGGCGCCCTCGGTGGGCGCAAGAACCCAAGCCTGATCCGCGACCTGGTGACGGGTGAGGTTGTGCGGCCGTCGTGAGACCGGGTCGTGGCCATCGCGGGCAAGCCCCCTCCCACATTTGACCGTGTTGTCATGACGGACACTGATCGAATGTGGGAGGGGGCTTTCCCGCGATGGCGCCCTTAACCACGCCAGAAACCCAAAGCCTTACGGCAACAGAATGGTCGACCCCGTCGTGCGCCGCCCCGACAACTCCGTCTGCGCCTTGGCCGCGTCCTTCAGCGAGAAGCGCTGATTGATATCGATGCGCACCTTGCCGCTCTTGATCATCGAGAACAGATCATCGGCCATGGCCTGCAAGTCCTTGGGGTTGCTGGCGTAGGTCGCCAGGGTCGGCCGGGTGACATACAGCGAGCCCTTGGCCGCCAGAATCCCCAGGTTCACCCCGTCCACCGCGCCCGAGGCGTTGCCGAAACTCACCACCAAGCCGCGTGGCGCCGCGCAGTCCAGCGAGGTCAGCCAGGTGTCCTTGCCGACGCCGTCGTACACCACCGGGCATTTCTTGCCGTCGGTCAATTCCAGCACCCGCTGTGCGACGTTTTCCTTGCTGTAGTCGATGGTTGCCCAGGCGCCGAGGGATTTGGCCACCGCGGCTTTTTCCGGCGAGCTGACCGTGCCGATCAGCTTCACGCCCAGGGCCTTGGCCCACTGGCAGGCCAGGGAGCCCACGCCACCGGCTGCGGCGTGGAACAGAATGGTTTCGCCGCCCTTCAACTCGTAGGTCTGGCGCAGCAGGTATTGCGTGGTCAGGCCCTTGAGCATCGCGCCGGCGGCTTGTTCGAAGCTGATGTCGTCCGGCAGGTGAACCAGGTTCGCGGCAGGCAATACGTGCAGTTCGCTGTAGGCACCCAACGGGCCACTGCCGTAGGCCACGCGGTCGCCGACCTTGAATTGCGTGACTTCACTGCCCACGGCGTCGACCACACCCGCGCCTTCCGCGCCCAGGCCCGATGGCAAGGCCGGCGGCGCGTACAAGCCGCTGCGGAAGTAGGTATCGATGAAGTTCAGGCCAATGGCGGCGTTACGCACCCGAACCTGCTGTGGGCCTGGTTCTGCTGGCGTGTAGTCCACATACTCAAGCACCTCGGGGCCGCCATGGGCGCTGAACTGGATACGTTTGGCCATCTGCACTTCTCCTGGGTTCGAATTCGGGTAGCGCCCTATCGGACTCCTTAGCTTGATCTTCGTCAACTGCGACGGACCTGAGTGCGGTGGTATCCTGTGCGCCCATTTGCCGCCGACGCCCAATGGCCTCGCGTAGCTTTGCCCGATTCAAGGTGATGCCATGACTACCCGCACCGAGGCTGTTAAAGCCTATCTGCTTGATCTGCAAGACCGTATTTGCAGCGCCCTGGAAACCTTCGAGACGGACACGCGCTTTATCGAAGACGCCTGGACCCGGCCTGCGGGCGGCGGCGGTCGCACCCGTGTGATCGAAAACGGTGCGGTGATCGAAAAAGGCGGCGTTAACTTTTCTCACGTGTTTGGCAGCGGCCTGCCACCGTCTGCCAGTGCGCATCGCCCTGAATTGGCCGGGCGCGGGTTTGAAGCCCTTGGGGTGTCGCTGGTGATTCACCCGCACAACCCGCATGTTCCGACTTCCCACGCCAACGTGCGCTTTTTCATCGCTGAAAAAGAAGGTGAGGAGCCGGTGTGGTGGTTCGGCGGCGGCTTCGACCTCACGCCCTACTACGCCAACGAAGACGACTGCATCCACTGGCACCGCGTGGCCGAGCAGGCCTGCGCGCCGTTCGGCGCCGACGTTTATGCGCGCTACAAGGCCTGGTGCGACACCTACTTCCATATCAAGCACCGCAACGAACCGCGCGGCATCGGCGGCCTGTTCTTCGATGACTTGAACGAATGGGACTTCGACACTTGCTTCGCCTTCATCCGTGCCATCGGCGATGCGTACATCGACGCCTACCTGCCGATCGTGCAGCGCCGCAAGGCGCAGGCCTATACCGCACAGCAGCGCGAATTCCAGGAATTCCGCCGTGGTCGTTACGTTGAGTTCAACCTGGTCTACGACCGTGGCACCTTGTTCGGCCTGCAATCGGGCGGGCGTACCGAGTCGATCCTGATGTCGCTGCCGCCCCAGGTGCGCTGGAGCTACGACTGGAAAGCCGACGTCGGCAGCGAAGAAGCACGCCTCACCGACTACTTCCTGCAAGACCGCGACTGGCTCGGCGTGGCTGCGCCCAAGGCGGCGGTCTGATGGACCGTTATGTGGTGTTCGGCAACCCCATCGGCCACAGCAAGTCGCCGTTGATTCACCGCATGTTCGCCGAACAGACCGGCGAGCAACTGGACTACAGCGCTCTGCTGGCGCCGCTGGAGGACTTCATCGGGTTTGCCCGTGAGTTTTTTCAGCAAGGCCGTGGCGCCAACGTTACGGTACCGTTCAAGGAAGACGCCTACCGCCTGGCCGACACCCTCACCGCACGCGCCGAGCGCGCCGGGGCGGTGAACACCCTGAGCAAGCTGGCCGATGGCCGCCTGCTGGGCGATAACACCGACGGCGCCGGCCTGGTGCGCGACCTGACGGTGAATGCCGGGCTCAGCCTGCAAGGTCAACGCATCCTGTTGCTCGGTGCTGGCGGCGCGGTGCGCGGGGCGTTGGAGCCGTTGCTGGCCGAGTGGCCGGCGTCGCTGGTCATCGCCAACCGCACCGTGGAAAAGGCCGAAATGCTCGCCGAGTTGTTCGACGATTTGGGCCCAGTGTCTGCCAGTGGTTTCGACTGGCTGTGTGAGCCGGTGGACGTGATCATCAATGCCACCTCCGCCAGCCTGTCGGGCGATGTACCGCCGATTGCGGGCAGCCTGATCGCGCCGGGCAAGACGTTTTGCTACGACATGATGTACGCCAAGGAACCGACCGCGTTCTGCCGCTGGGCCACGGAACACGGTGCGGCGGTGGCAATGGATGGTCTGGGCATGCTGGTGGAGCAGGCGGCGGAAGCGTTCTTCCTGTGGCGTGGCGTGCGCCCGGATTCGGCGCCGGTGTTGGCCGAACTGCGCCGCCAATTGGCTTGACGCAACTCGAAAGGTGGGAGGGGGCTTGCTCCCGATAGCGGTGAGTCAGCCAAACATGCATCGGCTGCACGACGGCTATCGGGGGCAAGCCCCCTCCCACAGTTTTGATCGTATTCAGTCTTCGAAATGGATGGGGCAGTTGTCGGCGCCTTCCAGCTTTTTCAATTCCTCAACGACCTGCGGCCTGGCCCGGCGCAAGGTCAGGCTGCGCCCCAGCGCTTTCAATCGCCGCGCTTCCTGATGCAGCATCTCCACCCCGGAATAGTCGATAAAGTTGATCTGCTGCGCCTCGATCACCACCCGCTCACACTGCAGGCTTTGCAGGCGCACTTGCAGGTAATGGCTGGCGCCAAAAAAGATCGAGCCACCGACACGCAGCACCTCTTCCTCGCCGTCGCGCCATTGCTGAACCCGCGGCTGCGAGGTGCGCTTGAGGTAGAAAAACAACGAGGCGAGCACCCCGGCGTAAATCGCGGTTTGCAGCTCCAGCAGCAAGGTGGCGATGCAGGTCAGGCTCATCACCACAAACTCGGCGCGACTGACCCGGAACAATGCGCGAATGCCCCGATGGTCCACCAGGCCCCAACTGATCAGCAGGATGCTCGCGGCCATGCTCGGGATCGGTATGTGTGCGATCAGCGCCGCGCCAAACAACGCGAACAACGCCACCCACAGTGCAGAAAATACCCCCGCCAACGGTGAACAGGCGCCCGCTTCATAGCTGAGGCCGGAGCGCGTAAAGGAACCGGCCGACAGGTAGCCGGAGAAAAATCCGCCGACGATGTTGGATAAACCCTGCGCTCGAACTTCCTGGTTGGCGTCGAGCAATTGCTGCGAGCGCGCCGCCAGCGAGCGGGCGATCGACAGGCTGGTCACCAACCCGAGCATGCCCACCGCCACGGCGCTGGGCAGCAGGCGCAAGACCATGTCCAGGTCCAGCGGCAACGGGCTGAATGGCGGCAGCTTGCCGATAAATGCGCTGACCAGTGCCACATGCCCGAACATCGCCGGCCACAGCCAGGCGGCCAGACTGCCCAGCGCGAGCGTGATCAACAGCGTCGGCCAGCGCGGCAGCAGGTATTTGAGCAGTGCGCCCACCAGCAAGGTGCCCAGCCCGAGCAGGAGTGAGGCGTGGTCCCACTCGGCACCATGGTCGATCAGTTCCAGCAAGCTGTTGATCGCCGTGGCCTGGCTCGGCAAATCCAGGCCCAGCAGGTTGGGCAGTTGGCCGAGGGCAATCACCACGGCGGCGCCGAGGGTGAACCCCAGCACCACTGAATGGGAGATGAAATTCACCAACGCGCCGAAGCGCAGCAGGCCGAGCAACCACTGGAACACTCCGGCGAGGAAGGTCAGCAGCAGGATCAAGGTGATGTAGTCCTGTGAGCCCGGCACGGCCAGGGGGCTGATGCTGGCGTAGAGCACGATGGAAATCGCCGCCGTGGGGCCGCAGATCAGGTGCCAGGACGAACCCCAGAGGCAAGCGATCAACACCGGGATGATCGCGGCGTACAGCCCGTATTCCGGTGGGAGACCGGCGATGAGCGCGTAGGCAATCGACTGCGGCAAGGCCAGCACCGCGCCGCTGAGGCCGACGATTGCATCCCGACCGACGCTGGCGCGGGTTTGGCGCGGCAGCCAACTGAGGAAGGGAAAGAGTGTGTGGCGGTTGGGCCGGCGCATCGCAAACTCGGATAGAAAGGTTTGGCTCAGGGTATCAGTACACGCCGGCTTTTGTGGGAGGGGGCTTGCTCCCGATCGCGGACGGACAGTCAATGATGTAGTGACTGATCCACCGTTATCGGGAGCAAGCCCCCTCCCACATTTGGACAGTGGCCGGCTTTAGAGTTTGGCTTTTACAGCCGCCAATGCATCCTGGCCGTCCACGGTTTTTACGCCGTCGAGCCACTTGTCCAACACTGCCGGGTTGGCCTTGATCCACGCTTTTGCCGCATCCGCATTGCTGACCTTATTGTTGGCCACCTCGGCCATGATGCTGTTCTCCATCGCCTGGGTGAAACTCAGGTTGGTCAGCAGTTTTCCTACGTTCGGGCAGGCCTGTGCATAACCCTTGCGGGTCAAGGTATACACGCTGCCGGTGTCGCCGAAGTACTTTTCGCCGCCCTTGAGATAATGCATTTTCAACTGCACGTTCATCGGGTGCGGGGTCCAGCCGAGGAAGGTGATGAAGCGCTGTTTCTTCACCGCCCGTGAGACTTCGGCGAGCATCGCCTGTTCGCTGGACTCGATCAGCTTCCATTTGCCCAGGTCGAAGTCGTTCTTCTTGATGATCTCCTGCAGCGAGAGGTTTGCCGGCGCGCCGGAGCCGATGCCGTAGATCTTCTTGTCGAACTTGTCGGCGAATTTACTCAGATCAGCAAAGTCATGCACCCCGGCGTCCCACACATAGTCCGGCACGGCGAGGGTGAATTCGGTGCCGTCGAGGTTTTTCGCCAACTGCACCACATCGCCGTTGGCCACGAACTTGTCGTAGAAACCTTGCTGCGCCGGCATCCAGTTACCCAGGAACACATCCACCTGGCCGTCCTTGAGCCCGCCGAAGGTGATCGGCACCGCCAGGGTGTCGACCTTGGCCTTGTAGCCCATGCCTGTCAGCAGAAAACCGGCGACGGCATTGGTGGCGGCGATATCGCTCCAGCCTGGATCGGCCATCTTCACCGTCTCACAACGGGCGTCTGCGTACACGGCGGCGCTGCTCAACGCCACCATGCCCGCTACGCCCAGCACCACAGTCAACTTTTGCATGGCCTTCCCTCTGTTTTATGGGTGTTGGCAGGGTTGTGGATAACGTGCCTTGCGCTCCAGGTCGTCGAGGTCGATATGGTTGCGCATGTATTGCTGACTGGCGTCCACCAGTGGCTGGTGATCCCAGCTCTTCAGCTTGCCTTGGCTCAGTGCCTCAAACACCAGGCGCCGACGGCGTTGGCTGGCGAGCACCTGCTGGTGGATCGCCGGGATGTCCCATTTGGCCCGCGCTTCAGTCAGAAAGGCTGCAAACAGCGCCCGGTGTTGCGGCGACTGGCTGAGTTCTTCCTGTTCCCGTGGGTCATTGTGTACATCGAACAGTAGGCAGGGATCGTCTTCGCTGTAGATGAATTTGTAGGCGCCACGGCGAATCATCATCAGCGGGCTGACGGTGCCTTCGGCCATGTATTCGCCGAACACTTCGTCGTGCCCGCCCTGGCCTTGCAAGTGCGGGACCAGCGAGCGGCCGTCCAGGGGCAAGTGCGGTTCGAGTGCGCCGCCGGCCAGTTCCACCAGGGTTGGCAACAGGTCGGCGGTGGAGACGGCCTGGGTCACACGGCGCGCCGCGAACTGCCCCGGCGCGCTGACCAGCAGCGGCACGCGGGCGGCCATTTCGAACCAGTGCATTTTGTACCAGAGGCCGCGCTCGCCGAGCATGTCGCCGTGGTCGCCGGAGAAGATGATGATGGTGTCGTCGGCCAGGCCGGTGTCTTCCAGGGTTTGCAGCAGCTTGCCGACATTGCTGTCGATGTAACTGCACGCGCCGAAGTAGGCGCGGCGCGCATCGCGGATCTTCTCCAGCGGCAGCGGCTTGTCCCACAGGTCGTAGACCTTGAGCAGGCGCTGGGAGTGCGGGTCGAGGTCGCCCTGGGCCGGCGTTGTGGGCAAAGGGATGTCGCTGTCGTCGTACAGATCCCAGAACGGTTTGGGAATGGTGTACGGGTCGTGGGGATGGGTCATCGACACGGTCAGGCAGAACGGCTGGTCGCCGTCCTCGCGAATATGGTCGAACAGGTACTGCTGGGCCTTGAACACCACCTCTTCGTCGAAATCCAGCTGGTTGGTGCGCACGCACGGCCCGGCTTGCAGCACCGAGGACATGTTGTGGTACCAGGTGGGGCGTACGCCCGGCTCGTCCCAGTTCACCGCCCAGCCATAGTCGGCGGGGTAGATGTCGCTGGTCAGGCGCTCTTCGTAACCGTGCAATTGGTCCGGCCCGCAGAAGTGCATCTTGCCCGACAGCGCGGTGCGGTAGCCGAGGCGACGCAGGTAGTGGGCATACGTCGGCACATCGGCGGGGAAATCCGCCGCGTTGTCGTAGGCGCCGATCTTGCTCGGCAACTGGCCGCTGACCAGGGTAAAGCGCGACGGTGCGCACAGCGGGCTGTTGCAGTAGGCGGCGTCGAACACCACGCCTTGTTCGGCGAGGCGACTGAGGTTTGGCAACTTGATCGGGGAAGGTCCGTAGAACGGAAGCATCGGCGCGGCCATTTGATCGGCCATGATGAAAAGAATGTTCTTGCGCTTCATGAGTCTTCGGCATTCCATAGGCGTTGTTTATGCGAATGAGCATGCGGCCCATGGAAAATGGGGTAAAGCCCATGAAAAGCAATGTCTAGGATAAGCACAGCTTATGTATGAAGCCCTCGGCGATGTATCCCTCGATTTGCTCCGCGCCTTCGAAGCGGCGGCGCGCCACCGCAGCTTTACGGCGGCGGCGATGGAGTTGGGCACCACCCAGCCGGCCATCAGCCAGCAGATCAAGCGCCTCGAAGAGCAATTGGCGATCCGCCTGTTTGATCGCATCTACCGTGGCATCGAGTTGACCGATGCCGGTGCCTTGCTGTTCGAACATGTCCAGGGCGGTTTGCAGACCATCAACCAAGGCCTGAGCGCGATCACCCAGCAGGACCAGCACGAAGTGCTGCAAGTGGCCACCGACTTCGCCTTCGCCGCCTACTGGCTGATGCCGCGCCTGCATCGCTTCCATGCAGCCAACCCTGAGGTCGACGTCAGCCTGGTGACCAGCGAACGCAATCACGCCACGTTGCGCAGCGATATCGACGTGGCGGTGCTGTTTGGCGACGGCCGTTTCAAGCAGGGCGACAGCCTGTGGCTGTTCAATGAAGAAGTGTTCCCGGTGTGCAGCCCGCAGTGGCTCAAGGACCAAGCCACGCCGCTGACCGTGCAGACCTTGCCCGACTGCCCGTTGCTGCACCTGCGCCAGGAACACAACAGCCAGTGGTTCGACTGGAGCGGCGTGTTCCGCGAGCTGGGCATTACCACCGCGCCGACCCCCGGCCAACTGCGCTTCGATAACTACACCCTGCTGATCCAGGCCGCGATTGCCGGCCAGGGCGTGGCCATCGGCTGGCGCCACCTGGTGGACAACCTGCTGGAACAGAAGTGGCTGTGCCGGCCGATCAGCGACACGGTGATCTCACGCTTGGGCTACTACGTGGTGCAACCGCAGCGCAAACGCCGGGGGCAGTTGGTCGAGCGGTTCGTCGATTGGCTGGTGGCGGAGCAGGCGCGCAGCGCACAGTCACTGACCGGCCTGGCTCTGCCGTCGATTGCGGTCTAGGATTTGTCGCACAGCGGTTCTGGATCTTGTCATGCAGCGTATCAAGGGTTATCACGCCCACATCTACTTCGATGCCCACACCATCGACCAGGCGCGCACCTTGTGCGAAGACGCGGCAACCCTGTTTCCGCTGCACATGGGCCGCGTGCATGAACGCCCCGTGGGCCCGCACCCGGACTGGAGCTGCCAGTTGGCGTTCGACCCCGAATACATTGGCGCGGTGCTGCCCTGGCTGGCGTTGCATCGCAATGGTCTGGTGGTGTTTCTGCACCCTGATACCGGCAACGACCTAAAGGATCACACCGAGTACGCGATCTGGATGGGTGCGATGCGCGAGCTGGATCTGTCGGTTTTTTAGCCTCCCTCGTCAAATACAGCCTGGCCATTCCCGCAGTAAAAGGCGGGAAGGTCGTAGGATCTATTTCGCGTCGTCTCATTATATGGGATTGATATTTATATATTGAGATATCGCCGAGCATAGGTTTATATTCGCCCATCTGCTTTTTTCAGCACCCACTCATTTCAGGTGAAGCGATGCCGGCGCAATTGATCGCGCTCGATTGGGGAACCAGTTCCCTTCGTGCTTATAAACTCGGCCCCGCAGGCGTGGTGCTCGAACAACGTGCGCTGGCGTTGGGGATCATGCATCTGCCCAGCCAACCCCGGGAGATTGCTGGCGTGCGCTGCAGCGATGGCTTCGAGTTGGCGTTCGACGCAGCCTGCGGCGATTGGCTCGACGCCCAGCCGGGCTTGCCGGTGATCGCCTGCGGCATGGTCGGCAGCGCCCAGGGCTGGAGCGAAGCGGCCTACCGCAACACCCCGGTCGACGTCGCCAGCCTCGGCCAGGCGCTGCACCGCGTGCGCAGTGTGCGCGGCGTCGATGTGCATATCGTGCCTGGCGTGATCGAGCAGGTCGGTTTGCCCAACGTGATGCGCGGCGAAGAAACCCAGGTGCTCGGCGTGCTGCAGGGCCTCGCGGCCGAGGTGTTGATCGGCCTGCCCGGCAGCCATTCCAAATGGGTCGAGGTGGTCGACGGCTGTATCACCCATTTCGACACCTTCATGACCGGCGAGCTGTTCGCGGTGTTGAGCAAGCACAGCCTGCTCGGGCGCACCCAACAACCCGCCGAACACTTCCAGGCGGCAGCCTTCGACCTTGGCGTGCAGGTGGCGCTGTCGGTAGACGGCGAGCGCGGCGTGCTGTCGACGCTGTTCAGCGCACGCACCCTGGGCTTGACCGGCAAACTCGCCCCCGACGAGCAGCCCGACTACCTCTCCGGCCTGCTGATCGGCCATGAACTCGCCGGCTTGCCTGCCGCCGCCAAACACCAGCCGATCATTCTGGTCGGCGCCGCGCCGCTCTGTGCCCGTTATCAACGCGCCCTCGACCTCTGCGGCTTCGCCCACGTCAGCCTGGCGCAAGAGGCCACCGAACGCGGCCTCTGGCAGTTGGCCCAGGCCGCCGGGCTCATTCAACCTGCAATGGAGGCCTGACATGCTCAAGCAAGCACTCACGCAAAACGGTTTGATCGCGATCCTGCGCGGTGTGCGACCGGACGAAGCCGAGGCGATTGGCCAGGTGCTGTACCGCGCCGGTTTTCGCGTGATCGAAGTCCCGCTCAATTCGCCGGACCCTTACACCAGCATCCGCACCCTGCGTGACAGCCTGCCCGCCGATTGCCTGATCGGCGCCGGCACGGTGTTGCTGCCTGCGCAGGTCGAGCAGGTCAAAGCCGCTGGTGGCCAGGTGATCGTGATGCCCCACAGCGATGCCAAGGTCTTGCGCGCCGCGAAAGCTGCCGGTCTGTACCTGTCGCCGGGGGTTGCCACCCCGACCGAGGCGTTCGCCGCGCTGGCCGAAGGCGCCGACGTATTGAAGCTGTTCCCCGCCGAGCAAATGGGCCCGGCGGTGATCAAAGCGTGGCTGGCGGTGTTGCCGGCGGGCACGTTGTTACTGCCGGTCGGCGGCGTGAGCCCGGACAACATGCAGGTGTATTTCGACGCCGGCGCCAGGGGTTTCGGCCTGGGTTCCGGGTTGTTCAAACCGGGCATGTCCGTGGCCCAGGTGGCGAGCAATGCCCAGGCGTATGTCGCAGCCTGGAACGCTCTGAACTGATCGCAAGTTTTGCGCCTTGGGCGCTGCATCGACAAGAGAGATAAGAAGATGAAAATCACCAAACTGACGACCTTCATCGTCCCACCGCGCTGGTGCTTCCTCAAAGTGGAAACCGACCAGGGCGTCACCGGCTGGGGCGAACCCGTGGTCGAAGGCCGCGCCCACACGGTGGCGGCTGCGGTTGAGGAACTGTCCGACTATCTGATCGGCAAAGACCCACGCAATATCGAAGACATCTGGACCGTGCTCTATCGCGGCGGCTTCTATCGCGGCGGCGCCGTGCATATGAGCGCGCTGGCCGGCATCGACCAGGCGCTGTGGGACATCAAGGGCAAAGCCCTGGGCGTGTCGGTCAGCGACCTGCTGGGCGGCCAGGTGCGCGACAAGATTCGCGTGTATTCGTGGATCGGCGGCGACCGCCCCGCCGACACCGCCCGCGCCGCCAAAGAAGCCGTAGCGCGTGGTTTCACTGCGGTGAAAATGAACGGCACCGAAGAGTTGCAGTTCGTCGACAGCTTCGAAAAAGTCGACCTGGCCCTGGCCAACGTCGCCGCCGTGCGCGATGCCGTCGGCCCTAACGTGGGCATCGGCGTCGACTTCCATGGCCGCGTACACAAGCCCATGGCCAAGGTGCTGATGAAAGAGCTGGACCCGTATAAGCTGATGTTTATCGAAGAGCCGGTGCTCAGCGAAAACTACGAAGCCTTGAAAGAACTCGCACCGCTGACCAGCACGCCGATTGCCTTGGGCGAGCGCCTGTTCTCGCGCTGGGACTTCAAGCGCGTGCTCAGCGAAGGCTACGTCGACATCATCCAGCCGGACGCTTCCCACGCTGGTGGCATCACCGAAACCCGCAAGATCGCCAACATGGCCGAAGCCTACGACGTGGCCCTGGCGCTGCACTGCCCGCTGGGCCCAATCGCGCTGGCCGCCTGCCTGCAACTGGACGCGGTCTGCTACAACGCGTTTATCCAGGAGCAAAGCCTGGGCATTCACTACAACGAGAGCAACGACCTGCTCGACTACGTGCGCGATCCGGGCGTGTTCGACTATGACCAGGGCTTCGTGAAGATCCCCAACGGGCCGGGCCTGGGCATCGAGATCAACGAGGAATACGTGATCGAACGCGCGGCCATCGGCCACCGCTGGCGCAACCCGATCTGGCGCCACGCCGACGGCAGTTTTGCCGAGTGGTGATGTCTGCCTGAAAAAATGTGGCAAAAAATGTGGGAGGGGGCTTGCCCCCGATAGCGGCGAACCCGCCGCCGAAGATGTCGACTGACACTCACCTATCGGGGGCAAGCTCCCTCCCACATTTGATCCGGTTTATTCAGTAAGTCCGTCCTCAATAAACATAAGAAGAGACAACCCCATGCACCCTGAATCCCTCACCGGGCAGGCTTCTTTAGTCACGCCTAGCAGAAAGCGCTACTTCATCATGGTGCTGCTGTTTATCACTGTGGTGATCAACTACCTCGACCGCAGCAACCTGTCGATTGCAGCGCCGGCCCTGACCAGTGATTTGGGCATCGACCCGGTGCATGTCGGGCTGATTTTCTCGGCGTTCGGCTGGACCTACGCCGCCATGCAAATCCCCGGCGGCTGGCTGGTGGACCGGGTGCCACCGCGCATTCTCTACACCGTCGCATTGCTGCTGTGGTCCATCGCCACCGTGATGCTCGGCTTTGCGGCCAGCTTCATCGCGCTGTTTGTCCTGCGCATGGCGGTGGGCGCCCTGGAAGCCCCGGCCTATCCGATCAACAGCCGTGTGGTCACCACCTGGTTCCCCGAGCGTGAGCGCGCCACGGCGATTGGTTTCTACACCTCCGGGCAGTTCGTCGGGCTGGCGTTTCTCACCCCGGTGCTGGCCTGGTTGCAGCACCAGTACGGCTGGCACATGGTGTTTGTCACCACGGGCGGCGTCGGCGTCCTCTGGGCGCTGATCTGGTACGCGGTGTACCGCGAGCCGAAGGACTTCAAAGGCGCCAACGCGGCTGAAATCGAACTGATCCGTGCCGGCGGCGGGCTGGTGGACATGCAGGCGCAAACCACCAAGGCACCGTTCAGTTGGGTCGACCTGGGCATCGTGCTGAGCAAGCGCAAACTCTGGGGCATCTACCTGGGCCAGTTCTGCCTGAACTCCACGCTGTGGTTCTTCCTGACGTGGTTCCCGACCTATCTGGTGAAATATCGCGGGATGGACTTCATCAAATCCGGCCTGCTTGCTTCCCTGCCCTTCCTCGCGGCGTTTGTCGGCGTGCTGTGTTCCGGGATTTTTTCCGACTGGCTGATTCGCCGTGGCGCGTCGGTGGGCTTTGCGCGCAAGTTGCCGATCATTGGGGGGCTGTTGATCTCCACCGCGATCATTGGCGCCAACTACGTGGATTCGACGGCGTGGGTGATTGCGTTCCTGGCGGTGGCGTTCTTCGGCAATGGCTTGGCGTCGATCACGTGGTCGCTGGTGTCGACCTTGGCGCCCGCCCGTTTGCTCGGGTTGACCGGCGGTGTGTTCAACTTCATCGGCAACCTGGCGGCGATTACCACGCCGATCGTGATTGGCTTCCTGGCCAGCGGCGATTCGTTCGCGCCGGCAATCACCTATATCGCGGTGCTGGCATTGCTCGGGGCGCTTTCCTACATTTTGTTGGTGGGCAAGGTCGAGCGGATCGAGTTGTAAAAAACCGGCGACCCCGGGGTTAATGCCGGTCAGTTAAGCGATAGAGCGGGTAACCGGTGGCGAGGGAGCTTGCTCCCGTTGGACTGCGTAGCAGTCCCCTCTGTTGGGGCCGCTTCGCGTCCCAGCGGGAGCAAGCTCCCTCGCCACAGTGACAGTGTTCTTCCTTAATTGACTGGCATTACGACCCTGGGGTGGCGCTTTTTTTCGGATTACGGCACCGACGCATCAGTTCAATACGCCTTCCAGAATCTCATAGACAATGCCCGTGCCCACTGCGATCAACACCACATCCGGGCCCGAACGGCGCCATTCATAGCCCTCGTAGTACGGCAGGCGCGCCAGGGCGCGGTTGTCGAGGCGTTCGCCATAGTAGCCGTGGGGCATCGGCCGGCCACGGACCAGGCGCATATCCGGCGGCGGTGGCGCGCCACGGCCGAATTGGCCGTGATTGTCGCGGATGATCTGGCGCACCGGGCCGAAGTCCCGGGGTGGGCCGCCGCGACGGTCGTCCTGCGGGCCGCGATGGTCGTCGCCACGTTGTTCGTGCTGGCCTGGTGGGCCGCCACGGTCGTCGTCGCGCTGGTCAGGCGGCGCGGCGTGCGCCAGGGCGCTGGCGGCAAGCACCAGCGCGCCACAACCAGCAATCACGGACTTGGGCATTTTCATCGGGAATTCCTCAGGGCACGCATACAAAAAAGGGATTTCGAACACGGTTCGAAATCCCTTGGTCTTGCTGTTTAGGCCACGGTTTTGCGGGTTGATTCCTCTGTATCAGGAACTTTACCTACCGTATACGAGGCGCTTACTTACGTGCGTTACGGACACCTGCTGACAGCGCTGCACATAGGCTCAGCACGCCGTCGATGGCTTGCTGGTCATTGCTGGCGTTGGCGATTTGATCGATCAGCGCCGAACCCACCACCACACCATCGGCCAAACGTGCGATGGCGGCCGCTTGCTCCGGCGTGCGGATACCAAAACCGATGCTGATCGGCAGGTCGGTATGGCGACGCAGGCGGGTCACGGCTTCTTCGACGTGTTCCAGGGTGGCGGCACCGGCACCGGTCACACCGGCCACCGACACGTAGTACACAAAACCCGAACTGCCATTGAGCACGGTCGGCAGGCGCACGTCGTCGGTGGTTGGCGTGGTCAGGCGGATAAAGTCGATACCGGCGGCCTGGGCCGGGTCGCACAGCTCGCCGTTATGCTCGGGCGGCAGGTCGACCACGATCAGGCCGTCGACGCCGGCTTCTTTGGCGTCAGCGATGAACTGCGGCACGCCGTATTTGTGGATGGGGTTGAAGTAGCCCATCAACACCAGTGGCGTGTCGTTGTTGTCTTGGCGGAACTCGCGAACCATTTGCAGGGTTTTGGCCAGGTTCTGCTTGGCTTCCAACGCACGGATGTTGGCCAGTTGAATGGCTGGGCCGTCGGCCATCGGGTCGGTGAAGGGCATGCCCAACTCGATCACATCGGCGCCGGCAGCGGGCAAGCCCTTGAGGATCGCCAGCGAGGTGTCATAGCCTGGGTCGCCGGCGGTGACGAAGGTCACCAGGGCGGCGCGGTTTTGTTCCTTGAGTTGCGCAAAGCGGGTTTGCAGGCGGCTCATTTAGTGTTTCTCCTGCTGGGACTGTTCCATGTGGTGCATCACGGTCTGCATGTCTTTGTCGCCACGGCCGGACAAGTTCACCACCATCAGGTGATCTTTCGGCAGGGCCGGTGCGCGTTTGAATACTTCGGCAAGGGCGTGGGCAGTTTCCAGTGCGGGAATAATCCCTTCCAGGCGGCAGCATTTGTGGAACGCTTCCAGGGCTTCGTGGTCAGTCACCGACGTGTACTGGGCGCGGCCGATGTCATGCAACCAGGCGTGTTCCGGGCCGATGCCGGGGTAGTCGAGGCCGGCGGAAATCGAGTGGGCGTCGATGATCTGGCCGTCGTCGTCCTGCAGCAGGAAGGTACGGTTGCCGTGCAGCACACCTGGTACGCCGCCGTTGAGGCTGGCGGCATGCTTGCCGGTTTCGATGCCATAGCCTGCCGCTTCAACGCCGATGATTTCGACGCTGGTGTCATTCAGGAACGGGTGGAACAGGCCCATGGCGTTCGAGCCACCGCCGATACACGCCACCAGGCTGTCCGGCAGGCGACCTTCCTGGGCTTGCATCTGGTCACGGGTTTCCTTGCCGATCACTGCCTGGAAGTCGCGCACCATTGCAGGGTACGGGTGCGGGCCAGCCACGGTGCCGATCAGGTAGAAGGTGTCATCAACGTTGGTCACCCAGTCGCGCAGGGCTTCGTTCATCGCGTCTTTGAGCGTGCCGGTGCCGGACACTACCGGGATCACTTTGGCGCCCAACAGCTTCATGCGGAACACGTTGGCCTGTTGGCGCTCGATGTCGGTGGTGCCCATGTAGATCACGCAGTCGAGGCCGAAGCGCGCAGCCACGGTGGCGGTGGCCACACCGTGCATGCCGGCGCCGGTCTCGGCGATGATGCGTTTCTTGCCCATGCGCCGCGCGAGCAGGATCTGGCCGATGCAGTTGTTGATCTTGTGCGCGCCGGTGTGGTTCAGCTCTTCGCGCTTGAGGTAAATCTTGGCGCCGCCGCAGAACTCCGTCAGCCGCTCAGCGAAATACAGCGGGCTTGGTCGACCGACGTAGTCGCGCTGGAAGTAAGCCAATTCTTCGTTGAACGCAGGATCAATCTTGGCCGCTTCGTATTCGCGGGCCAGTTCGAGGACCAACGGCATCAGGGTTTCGGCGACGTAGCGGCCGCCGAATGCGCCAAACAGGCCGTTGGCGTCAGGGCCGTTGCGTAGATCGGTCTGGGACTGAGTCATGGGACGCTCCAGGAAAAGAATTCGGGTGGGAAGCAATGACGGTCACTCTACCCCTGACGTTCGGTGCTGAAAACCGATAAGATCGCCGTAACCTGTCAGGAAAACTCACAGATGAGCCGAGACCTTCCGCCCCTTAACGCCCTACGCGCATTCGAAGCCACGGCGCGCCTCAACAGCGTGAGCCAGGCGGCTGAGCAGTTGCACGTCACCCATGGCGCTGTGAGCCGCCAGCTTAAAGTGCTGGAAGAACATTTGGGTGTCAGCCTGTTCGTCAAGGAAGGACGCGGCCTCAAACTCACAGATGCCGGCGTGCGTCTGCGCGATGCGAGTACCGAGGCGTTCGAGCGCTTGCGCGACGTGTGCGCAGAAATCACCCAAAGCAGCGCCGATGCACCGTTCGTCCTCGGCTGTTCGGGCAGTTTGCTGGCGCGCTGGTTTATTCCGCGCCTGGGCCGCTTGAATGCCGACCTGCCCGATCTGCGCCTGCACCTGTCGGCAGGCGAAGGTGACCTGGACCCCCGCCGCCCCGGTCTGGACGCGCTGCTGCTGTTCGCCGAACCCCCGTGGCCAGCGGATATGCAGGTGTACGAGCTGGCCAGCGAGCGTATCGGCCCGGTCATGAGCCCGCGTTTCGCCGGTTACGAGCGCTTGCGCGACGCACCGGCTGCGGCGCTGTGTGGCGAAGCGCTGTTGCACACCACGTCACGCCCGCAGGCCTGGCCCAGTTGGGCGCAGCAACACGGGATCGAGCCCGGCGCGTTGAAACACGGCCAGGGTTTTGAGCATTTGTACTACTTGCTGGAAGCGGCGGTTGCAGGGCTGGGCGTGGCGATCGCGCCGGAGCCGCTGGTGGCGGAGGACGTGCGCGCCGGTCGCCTGGTGGCGCCGTGGGGCTTCACGCAAACCCCGGCGCACCTGGCGTTGTGGCTGCCCAAGCGCGCCGCAGATGGGCGCGCTCGGCAACTGGCGCAATGGCTCAAGGCTGAGCTGTTGCGCCAGCCGGTATAGCCGGCAAATCAGTTACCGCGTTTGCACAGCAGGTAAGCCGCCAGCAGGCCCAGTGCGCCAACGGCAACGCCGGCTGTGGTCCATGGGTGCTCTTGTGCGTAGTCCCGGGTCGCCACACCGGTTTCGCGGATTTTTACTTTGCTTTCTTCGTAGGCGTCGCTGATCAGGTGACGGGAATGCTTGAGTGCGTTCTCGGCATTGCTTTTCAGGGCCTTCAGGGTCTTGCGCGACTCATCGGAAGCATCGTCCTTGAGGTCCTCAAGGGACTTGAGCAGGCTCGAAATCTCGGCTTCCATGCTTTCCAGCGACGCTTTGCGTAAAGAAGTGTTGGCCATGTGGACTCTCCTGAAATGATTGAGTGGCGTGTGTAGATACCGACTACGGCCGTTTCAGAAAGTGCAGTAAATCTGAACTTTCGAATAGGAATGGTCGCCAGAAGCAGTATGAACTTTCACTGCTAGGCTTTATTGACGACCCTCAGGAGAAACGCCATGTCTGATCATCACACCTACAAGAAAGTCGAATTGGTGGGCTCGTCCGCCACCAGCATCGAAGAGGCGATCAACAACGCCTTGGCCGAAGCCAGCAAAAGCATCAAGCACTTGGAGTGGTTCGAGGTGATCGAAACCCGAGGCCATATCAAGGACGGCAAGGCCGCGCACTTCCAGGTTACGTTGAAGGTGGGGTTCCGAATTGCCAGTAGTTGATCGAAACGGTTGAACTTGCCGGCTGGCCGATTGCCATAACCTGCGCTACAACCAATGGGGGCCGATGCGACCTGCGTCGGCACGCTCGTTTCGATCAGCGCAAGGAAAGTGACGGATGAAGAAGTTCCTGTTAGCGGTAGGTTTGTTGAGCATGGCGGGCACCGTGCTGGCGGCGGGCAAGCCGTGTGAAGAGCTGAAAAGCGAAATTGCCGCGAAAATCGACGCCAAGGGCGCTTCGGGTTATTCGCTGCAAGTGGTGGCTAAAGGCGCTGCGGCCGACGGTAAGGTAGTTGGCAGTTGCGAAGGCGGCACCAAGGAAATTGTCTACAAGCGCGGTTAATCCTGCGTTGCAGACATAAAAAACCGACGCAGGTGCGTCGGTTTTTTTTCGCCTGCGAGGTTTAGCCCTTCATCAACTGCGCGAGCAGTTCGTAGGAATGAATCCGGTCGGCGTGTTCGTACAGGTCGCAGGTAAAGATCAGCTCATCGGCGCCGGTCTGTTCGATCAGCACCTCCAGTTTGGCGCGGATCTTCGCCGGGCTGCCGACCATCGCCAGGCCGAGGAAGCTGCCTACGGCGTCTTTTTCATGGGGCAGCCACAGGCCGTCCATGCTGTTCACTGGTGGGCGCTGCACCAGGCTCTGCCCGCGCATCAGCGCCAGGATGCGTTGGTAGACCGACGTGGCCAGGTAATCGGCCTGTTCATCGGTATCCGCCGCGACCAACGGAATGCCAAGCATCACGTAGGGCTTGTCCAGAACGGCCGAAGGCTTGAAGTGATTGCGGTACACGCGAATCGCCTCATGCATCAAGCGCGGTGCGAAATGGGAGGCGAAGGCGTAGGGCAAGCCGCGCTCACCGGCCAGTTGTGCGCTGAACAGGCTGGAACCGAGCAGCCACACCGGGACGTTGGTGCCGGTGCCGGGAACCGCGATCACCCGTTGGTCGGGCGTGCGCGGGCCGAGGTAGGCCATCAGTTCGGCCACGTCGTCGGGGAAGTCGTCCGCGCTGCCGGAGCGTTCGCGGCGTAGGGCGCGGGCGGTCATCTGATCGGAACCGGGCGCACGCCCCAGGCCCAGGTCGATCCGGCCGGGGTACAGGCATTCCAGGGTGCCGAATTGTTCGGCGATCACCAACGGCGCATGGTTGGGCAGCATCACGCCGCCGGAACCGACGCGGAGGGTCGAGGTGCCGCCGGCCAGGTAACCGAGTAATACCGAGGTGGCCGAGCTGGCGATGCCATCCATATTGTGGTGTTCAGCTACCCAGAAGCGGTTGTAGCCAAACTTTTCCACATGCTGGGCCAGGTCCAGGGAATTGCGCAGCGACTGTGCGGGACTGCCGTTGGCCCGCACGGGCACCAGGTCGAGGGTCGAGAACTTCACGTCGGACAGCGATTTCATAAGCCTGCTTCTCCAATAAGGGCGCAGGCTTCTTAGACGAACCAAAACCTGCCGCTTCATGTGCATGTTCTATGCAATGAGGGCATATACCCGAGATTCAATAGCGCGCGAGAAATTTCCTACCTTAGCGCTAGGTTTTTCTTACAAGTGAACTTTGGCAAAGCTTCTATCCTCAGAACCCTTACTGAAGCAAAACCACCGTTCGAGGAGACCGCTATGAGTATCGTGAAAAAAGCATCCGCGCATTGGGAAGGTGATCTGAAGACAGGTCTGGGTTCCATTTCCACGGAAACCGGCGTGCTGCGCGAAGCGCCCTACGGCTTCAAGGCCCGTTTCGAGGGAGGCAAGGGCACCAACCCTGAAGAATTGATCGGTGCGGCCCACGCCGGCTGTTTCTCCATGGCGTTTTCCATGATTCTCGGCGACGCCGGGCTCAAGGCTGACAGCATCGACACCCAGGCCGAAGTGACTTTGGACCAGGTCGACGGTGGTTTTGCGATCACCGCTGTACACCTGGTGCTCAAGGCCAAGATTCCCGGCGCGAGCCAGGCGCAGTTCGAAGAACTGAGCAAAAAGGCCAAGGAAGGGTGCCCGGTGTCGAAGGTGCTGAACGCGAAAATCAGCCTGGACGCCACACTCGTCAACTGACACCGCCTTAAAAATGTGGGAGGGGGCTTGCCCCCGATTGCGATCTGTCAGTATCGGATGAGCCGACTGAATACCGCTATCGGGGGCAATCCCCCTTCCACATTTAGTTGTGCGTTAAATCAGAACTCGTGTTTCCCCGATGTGGTCCTATAGCCTATGCAGCCTTAGGCGCACACCCGTGCGCATGCATTCAGGGAGCTTCACACATGAAACGTTTTGCTTTGGCGATCATCTGCGGTGTGTTGGCCACATCGGCCGTGGCCGCACCCAAAGACTGCGAAGAGCTCAGGAAAGAGATCGAGATCAAAATCCAGGCCAAGGCGATTCCGTCCTACACCCTGGAAGTCATCACTACCGAAGAAGCCAAGAACCACGACCGCGCGATGATTGTCGGTTCCTGCGAAAACGGTACCAAGGCGATCATCTACCAGAAGAACAACGACTGATCAGATGCAGTTCACGCTGCGCTCTTGCGCCAATAACTGACGCGCGGCGTTGTACAGCCGGATACTCGGTGTGTAGGCCAACGAGCGCCCCTCCAGGCGATAACGCTGGCCGGCCTCGAAGTGGTCGTACTGCAAGGTCATGAAGCAGGTCCGGTCCTGGGTTTGTGCCAATCCGCCAAAGCTGCCGCCGGCCGGCACTTCGAAATCAAAGCGCACCATCAGCTCGTGACTGCCCGGCGGGACCTGGAAGAAGCGTCCGTCGTTGAGGTTCTTCCCATCCAGACGTTGGGCCATCACCAGCTTGGCCCCCGGTGTCGGGGTGGCGAAATCGACCCAGGCCTGTTGCGGGTCCACCGGCGGGATGGGCGGCGAAGCACAGGCGCTGAGCAACAGGGCGGCGATGGGAAGCACTAGCTGGCGCATGGCGGGCACTCAACACAAGGAGAGGTTTGAGTATAAACACGCTACGCCATGGAAAAACGCCGGGCAGTCACGATAGGCTGGCGAGCCAATTACCCAAGGAGCAGTCGCGGCATGGTCAGGCGTTTTCTTCCAGGGTTGTGGGTTGTGCTGCTCAGCGGGTGTTCCAGCGTCGGTTATTACGGCCAATTGGCCAGCGGCCAGTGGCAGTTGCTGCAGGCCAGGGAGCCGGTGGCCAAGGTGATTGCCGACCGCGCGCGACCGCAGCCGTTACGTGATCACTTGGTGCAAGCGCAAAAGGCGCGCACGTTCGCCAGCGCGCAACTGCACTTGCCGGATAACCAGAGTTACCGGCTGTACGCCGATATTGGCCGGCCATATGTGGTCTGGAATGTTTTTGCCACGCAGGAGTTTTCCCTGGCGGCGCAAAATCACTGCTTCCCCATCGCCGGCTGCGTCGCCTATCGCGGCTATTACAGCCAGGGTGCGGCGCGGGGTGAGGCCGCGTTGCTCAAGCAGCAAGGCATGGATGTGTCGATTGGCGGCGTCGAGGCCTATTCCACCCTGGGTTGGTTCAATGACCCGATCATGAGTTCGATGCTGAGCTGGGGCGATGAGCGCCTGGCCACGTTGATTTTTCACGAGCTGGCGCACCAGCGCTTTTACGTGAAGGACGACACCGAGTTCAATGAGTCCTTTGCCACCTTCGTCGAACAGGAAGGCACGCGCCAATGGCGCGTCGCCCGGGGCCTGGCGCCGATCGGCAGCGCGGCGCTGCAGCAGCGTGACCAATTTACCCGGTTGGTCCTCGATACCCGCAAACGTCTGGAAACACTCTACGCCCAGCCCTTGGCAGCCGATGCGATGCGGCGGGCCAAGGCGGCCGAATTCGAGCGCCTGCGCAGCGAATACCGGCGGGTGCGGGACAGTCAGTGGGGTGGCGACAAACGTTATGACGCCTGGGTGAATCTGCCGATGAACAATGCGCGGCTTCTACCGTTCGGGCTGTATGACCAGTGGGTGCCGGCGTTTGCGGCGTTGTTCCGACAGGACGGTGGGAATTGGCTGAAGTTCTATGCGGCAGTGGAGCGGATGGGCCATTTGCCGGTGGCACAGCGTAAGGCGGCGTTGAGGCAGTTGGAAGGTGCTGGCCGGTAGGGCCTCATCGGGAGCAAGCCCCCTCCCACATTTTGATCCGTGTACGCAGGCCAAATGTGGGAGGGGGCTTGCTCCCGATAGCGCCCTCAAGGCCGCTGCAAAAACGCCTGATGCATCTGCGCCAACGTCTGGAAATGCCAGGTCGGCGCTTCAGCATTCAACTCTTCGAAACTGCCGAACCCATACCCGACCGCCGCCGAATCCAGCCCATTGCTGCGCGCCCCGATCAAGTCGTGCTTGCGGTCGCCGATCATCAAGGTGGTGGCCAAGTCCAGGCGTTCTTCGCGCATCAAGTGGGCAATCAGCTCGACCTTGTTGGTGCGCGTGCCGTCCAGCTCGCTGCCGTAGATCACCTTGAAGTGCTTGGCAAAATCGAAATGGCGGGCGATCTCGCGGGCAAATTCCCACGGCTTGGAGGTGGCTACATACAACTGGCGACCCTGGCTGTTGAGGGCTTCTAGCAGCGGCATCACCCCGTCGAACACGCGGTTTTCATACAAACCGATGACCTTGAAGCGTTCACGGTAGAAGTTCACCGCTTCCCAGGCCTTGGCTTCGTCGAAGCCGTAGAACTGCATAAAGGCTTGCAGCAACGGCGGGCCGATGAAGTGTTCGAGTGTGGTGATGTCGGGCTCGTCGATACCGAGTTTGCCCAGGGCGTACTGGATCGAACGGGTGATGCCCTCGCGGGGGTCGGTCAGGGTGCCGTCCAGGTCGAACAGTACGGTTGGATAGTGCAGGGTCATTGATCGAATCCTTGCGCCAGGTGCAGGTCTTTGAGCTTCACGTAGTTCGCGGCGCTGTAGGTGAAAAACGCGCGTTCCTTGTCAGTCAGTTCGCGGATCTGTTTAACCGGGCTGCCGACGTACAAGAAGCCGCTTTCAAGTTTCTTGCCCGGCGGCACCAGGCTGCCGGCGCCGATGATCACCTCGTCTTCGACCACGGCGCCGTCCATCACGATGCTGCCCATGCCGATCAGGATGCGATTGCCCACGGTGCAGCCGTGCAGCATGACTTTGTGGGCGATGGTCACATCGTCGCCGATCAGCAGTGGAAAACCATCGGGATTGAACGGCCCGGCATGGGTAATGTGCAGCACGCAGCCGTCCTGCACGCTGGTGCGCGCGCCGATGCGGATGCGGTGCATGTCGCCGCGGATCACGGTGAGCGGCCAAACCGAGCTGTCGTCGCCGATTTCTACATCGCCGATCACCACCGCCGAAATATCGACAAAAGCCCCGGCGCCCAGGGTTGGCGTGTGGTTCTGATAGGTGCGAAGGGTCACGATAGCCTCTCTCTCTTCTGCTGATAGCTGCGGTGGACGTTGATTGTAATTAAGATGGCCCCATCTTTGTTCTTACATGTTTCTTCAGCCAAGGTGCCAACCGTGAGCGCGAACAACCCTCTTCTGCAGCCCTACGACCTGCCGCCGTTCTCGGCGATACGTGCCGAGCACGTACAGCCGGCCATCGAACAGATCCTCGCCGACAACCGGCTTGCCATCGAAGGCATCCTGCAAAGCCAGGGGAAAAATCCGACATGGGCCGGTCTGGTCCTTGCCATGGATGAACTGAATGATCGTCTGGGCGCCGCCTGGAGCCCGGTCAGCCACCTCAACGCCGTGTGCAACAGCGCCGAGTTGCGTGAGGCGTATGAAAGCTGCCTGCCGGCGTTGAGCGCCTACTCCACCGAGATGGGCCAGAACCGCGAACTGTTCCAGGCGTTCGAGGCTTTGGCCAACAGCCCGCAAGCTGCCGGTTTCGATGTGGCGCAAAAAACCATCCTGGAACATTCGCTGCGCGATTTCCGCTTGTCGGGTATCGATCTGCCGCCCGAGCAGCAAAAACGCTACGCCGAAGTGCAAAGCAAACTCTCCGAGCTGGGCAGCAAATTCTCCAACCAACTGTTGGACGCCACCCAGGCCTGGACCAAACACGTTACCGATGAAGCCACCCTCGCCGGCCTGACCGACTCGGCCAAGGCACAAATGGCCGCCGCCGCCCAGGCCAAAGACCTCGACGGTTGGTTGATCACCCTGGAATTTCCCAGCTACTACGCGGTGATGACCTACGCCCAGGACCGCGCTCTGCGCGAAGAAATCTACGCCGCCTATTGCACCCGTGCGTCGGACCAAGGCCCGAATGCCGGTCAGAACGATAACGGCCCGATCATGCAACAGATCCTCGACCTGCGTCAGGAACTGGCCCGGCTGCTGGGCTATGCGTCCTTCTCCGAATTGAGCCTGGCCACCAAAATGGCCGACTCCAGCGACCAGGTGCTGAGCTTCCTGCGCGACCTGGCCAAGCGCAGCAAGCCGTTTGCCGCCCAGGACCTGCAACAGCTCAAGGCCTACGCCGCCGAACAAGGCTGCGCCGACCTGCAAAGCTGGGACAGCGGTTTCTACGGTGAAAAACTGCGTGAACAGCGCTACAGCGTGTCCCAGGAAGCCCTGCGCGCGTACTTCCCGATCGACAAGGTGCTCGGCGGCTTGTTTGCCATCGTGCAGCGTCTGTACGGCATCGAGATCGCCGAGCAGAAAGGCTTCGACACCTGGCACCCGGACGTGCGCCTGTTCGAAATCAAGGAAAACGGCCAGCACGTCGGCCGTTTCTTCTTCGACCTGTACGCCCGCGCCAACAAGCGTGGCGGTGCCTGGATGGACGGCGCCCGCGACCGTCGCCGCACCGTCGAAGGTGTGTTGCAAAGCCCGGTGGCCAACTTGGTGTGCAACTTCACCCCGGCCGACAGCGGCAAGCCTGCCCTGCTGACCCACGACGAAGTGACGACGCTGTTCCACGAATTCGGCCACGGCCTGCATCACCTGCTGACCCGTGTCGAGCATGCCGGCGTGTCCGGCATCAACGGCGTGGCCTGGGATGCGGTGGAGTTGCCGAGCCAGTTCATGGAGAACTGGTGCTGGGAGCCGGAAGGCCTGGCGCTGATCTCCGGCCACTACGAAACCGGCGAGCCGCTGCCCCAGGACCTGCTGGAAAAAATGCTCGCGGCGAAAAACTTCCAGTCCGGCCTGATGATGGTGCGCCAGTTGGAGTTTTCGCTGTTCGACTTTGAGTTGCATGCCACCCATGGTGACGGCCGCAGTGTGGCGCAGGTACTCGAGGGCGTGCGCGACGAGGTGTCGGTGATGCGTCCGCCGGCCTACAACCGCTTCCCCAACAGCTTCGCGCATATCTTCGCCGGTGGTTACGCTGCGGGTTATTACAGCTACAAGTGGGCTGAAGTGCTGTCCGCCGATGCTTTCTCCAAGTTCGAAGAAGACGGCGTGCTCAATGCCGAAACCGGACGTGCTTTCCGCGAGGCGATCCTGGCCCGTGGCGGTTCCCAGGCGCCGATGGTGTTGTTTGTCGATTTCCGCGGGCGTGCGCCGTCCATTGACGCACTCTTGCGCCACAGCGGCCTGAGTGAGGACGCAGCAGCATGAGTGACGTGCCAGTGATTACCAAAAAGCAGTTTATTGCCGGGGCTGTTTGCCCGGCGTGCAGCGAGCCGGACAAGTTGAAGATGTGGACCGAGGACAACGTGCCGCATCGCGAATGCGTGGCCTGCGGTTATACCGACACGCTGAATGATCAGGGCTTGTCGGTGCCCAAGGAGCTGGGTACGCGGGTCAATACCTCGGCGCTCAAAGCGCCGGACCCGAAGGTGCAGTCGGTGCAGTTCTTTCCTAACCCGAAGCTGAAGAAAGACTGAGATCCTGTCAGGGCGTAATCAGCGCTCTGGGGTCTTTGGTGGGTTCAACAGGGCTGGTGGTACCAGCCGTGTTGAACCAACTTTTCATTGAGCACAGGGCAAACTCGCTGGTGCTGCAATCGCCATTCGCCAAGGCTGTGCGCAACTTGTCGATATCGGCCTTCATCATGTAGCGAACACCGTCCTTGAGGCCCTTGCTGCTGCCGAAGCCGCCCAAGGTCATTTCGTTCAACGCCTCTTCCTTGCTCCAACCCTGAACCACCACGCGATACATCGCCGCCATCAGGCCGGTGCGGTCTGTGCCGTGTTTGCAGTGCATCAGCACTGCACCGTTGGCTTCGGCCTCGCGAATCGCCCTCAGCGCGGCGAGCACGTCAGCGTCATCGACATGGTTGGTGCGATAAACCAACTGGACCTGTCGGATATCAGGAGTTTTCAGCCAATCGCTGTCGGACTCTGGCAGAAAGTTGATTACGGTGCCGATCTTGAGTTTTTCCAGCAGAGGTACCGCGTTGCTGTCTGGCAGCGCGCTGCGATAGAGCGTGGGCGTCATCTGGTGCAGGTTGTATTGATTGCCAACCGGCTGCGCCCATTCGGATGAGCGAAGGGATGCGGTGTCGTCTGCCCAGGCGTGCGCGCTGGTGAACAGTGCCAGGAACGCGAGGCTGAGGGCCGGTAGCCATTGATGCTTGAACATGGGCGACGTAACCGATAGTGGGTTGGTGGGTGATGTCCAGAGTCGGTCATGCGGGGTCAATGGGGTGTGAGGGGCGCGTCAAAGAATCGTGAATCGCTGTCGGGCGACGTCCTGGGGCAGGCGACGCAAAAGCATTGACCGCCAAACGGCACTGGTCTTCCCGCTTGCGCCCCTATACTGTATATAAAAACAGTATAGGGGCATTTTCATGTCTGCACCTCTGCCGCCCCGTGGCCGGGGCACGGCGACCAACCTGCACAATCGTTTCGCGCCCACCGTCAGCGTGGCCGAGGACGACGGCTGGTATCAGGAAGTGCCGCCGACCCAGGGCACCGAAGTGCGTATCGAAACGGCCAAGACCATCATCACGCGCAACAACTCGCCGGACTTGCCGTTCGATCGCTCGATCAATCCTTATCGCGGGTGTGAGCATGGCTGGCTATGGTAAGTGATTCGAACCGATACAGAACCTGCATATACCTGTGAGGCAATTGATTCACTAAGCAGAAATTACTCCCACCCCTAGAAATTCGACTGCTATACCTTCGTAGTGGCAAGCGGCCACAGTGGGAAATATGGAGTAGGGAATGATTCGGAATATTGTCGCGGTTGGGATGCTTGTTTTCTCAGGAATCGCTTTGGCACAGTGGGGCAACGTGGAATACAACGCCACGTTGAAAAAGGAATACATATACTGCGGTAGCCAAAAGTCGCTAGACGAATTCGGGGCCTTTGCTCAAGACGGGGACGAGGACGGTGCAAACAAGATGGTCAGTGACGGTAAATGCCGTATCAGCTCGGGAATGAAGGTGAGGGTGTTCCAGGAGAACGACTACGCTGCCAACTTCCTTTCACCCAGCGGGAAGGCTTTCTACACGTTTAAAGCGTGGTTGAAGAAGTAGGAAAAACGCTGCTAAACCAGCGAAGGCTCAGTGCTTTCAAGCAAGGTAGCTGGAGCATGAGCGGTGGAGGAAGGTTAAATTTAAAATATGCTCGTTGGGGTGGCTCACTGGCTACCCCTGACTCGGAGAGGGAAGTAGGGCTAGGACGCCTCAGAGGGCCTGAAACCGCCCACAGAAGACGGTTCTAGAGGGTTCTACCTTATGCTTCGGCGGTCGTCACTGGGCGGCGTTCATCTCACGCTTGATGCGGTAGACGGTGGCAACACCACAGTCAGCAAGCTTGGATACCTGTTCGGCTGACATGGTCGGATGCTTGACCATCAGTGTTTGTACCTTCGCCCACAAGTCCGCATTCTTGGATTTGCCTGCTGGCTTCCACTCAGGTTCATCAATCTTCTTGTTCTCCAATCCTTGCTTTATACGTTCAACACGTTTGTCTTGATCCAGTCGTGCCATCGTAGCCATCAGGTCGATGAGCATGTCATTAATAACCCGCATCACTTCACCAGCAATACCATCTGTAGCCATTTGCCAGCTTGTTGGAAGGTCAGCGATTACCAGACGCAACCCTTTTGCTTTGATCGTGGCCTTGAGAATGTCCCAGTCAACATGTGACAGGCGACTGAGGCGGTCTACAGACTCAACCAACAGCACGTCTCCACTCTCGGCATTATCGAGCAAGGCAAGCAGTTCAGGTCGGTTGAGTTTGGTGCCACTGATGTTCTCTGAATAAATGCCAACGATGACCAACCCCTTTTCTGCCGCGAACGCTTCAAGCAAAGCTTTTGCACGATTGGCATCTTGATCCTTGGTACTGGCTCGCAGGTAGAGGTGGGCGTTCATGGCTGGCTATCCTTTAGAGTCTCTATTTGATAGCTCAATGATAAACTATCGTTAGTCTCTATGGAATAGTTTATTGATAGCCAATTTGGGGTGGCGACAGACGGTCTACGAACTACCGGAGTACTAGAGTCCTTTGATACTGATTTGAGTTGAATCGAGCGAGGTAAAGGCGTGGACTTAGATATCGGTAAACAAGACCGATAGATCAACCTTCAAGGCGTCAGCAAGAACCTTGATCGCGTCTAAGCTGGGATTGGCCCCACCGGTTTCTATACGACTCATGTACGTCCGGGCGAACCCGCACCTATCCGCAAAGGCTTCTTGAGTCATGCCGGTAGCAAGACGAAGCTCACGAATTCGATGGCCAAAGCGGTGACGTAGGGAGGGTGAAGGCATTCACGCATCGTGTGCTGATGTGCTCTAATCGTGAACACACTAATCGTGACATCGACACATAAAAGGAAGGGCGGGAATGAAGGATGGAATTATTAGGCTCAATGACTACCTGTGCTACCTAGCCATCGCGGTCATAGCTTTCGCTGGATACTCAGTTTATGGCGCTTTAGGTGGGCTGGGTGGGTTTGTCGCAGGATCAGTGATTGCAGGCTTCTGGCTCGTTCTGAGCGGAATATACGATGAGATTAGAAAGGTTACTGCCGCTAAGGGGCTATAAGATGCGGTTCGCTAACAAGCTCCAAGCTTACACAATTGCCTCTTTGGCTTTGCTTGGAAGCTATGAGACAGAGGCAAGTGATACAAAATTCACACCCTTGTCAGACGAAGCATGTTTATCGTATCTCAGCTACCTGCCATCGTCAGCCACCGCTGAAGATAAAAAGGCTATAAACAATCTGAGCGTTCACCTAGCAATGTCATCGTCATTGCGTTATCTGCTAGGCAAAGACTCCATCATTGCAGATATGAGAAATAGCTTTGGTGATACCCCGTTCATTACTAAGTTAGACACCGTAAAGAAAAAATTAGAAGTCGCACAAGTTGACTACCTTCGTGGCTATCTCAGTTATCAAGAGTCGCTCAACAGGGGACAGATGCAGAAGTACTTGAGCAAAGCATCAGAATACAAAAAATTTACTGGAACAGGGTCTATCTGCTCACTTCAATCATTGTATAAATCTTCTGACACTTCTCAAGTAGAGATGATTGAGAAGTTCGTAAATGCTTTGACATCAGTTGAAGATGCTAAATTCGGAAATTTTCAGATTAGGCGTGAAAGCTGCAAGGTGGGCGCATCTGTAGGAACTTCGAACCCTCACTCAGAGCCTGAGCGTTGGGATGGCTCACAATTCGTTGTAATCGATGCAAGATTTAAAAATCTCGACACTGAAGGTCGCCTGCCAAGCGAAGGAAGTCTGATCATTCAAACCAGCGATGGACGAGAGCTTCGATATGATACGACTGAAAGCGTCATGCAGCGCGGCTATGGCATCTATTTCAAGTCCATAAATCCGCTCGTCACTATGCCTACCAAAATTGTATATCGAATTCCAACAGATATTAGCGGTGAGGTGCTGTGGGAGCCTGGAAGAAACGTAGGCAAGAAGAGACTTTGGTGCACGTTCATTCTTCCAAAAATCTAAGAAAACCACCTCCCCAGGCAACCCACAGACTTGAACAAAGTGACTAAAGCTCTATTTATTTTAAGGCAACCATTAGGAATAACGATACATCACACATGCATCCGGAGGCGATAAATGGAATTAGATATTAGATTAAAGTGTGTGGCTTGTGGCTCTGAGGAATTCGAGCTTCAGTGTGAGATTACAGACTTAGAAGGTTTTATTGATTCCCCCTGCAGGAGATGCGGGCAAAAAGTAACCAATAGGGACATAGAAAAACTAAAAGACGATGTAGGTAAAAAGCTAGGGGATCTTCTTTCAAAAAGATATAGCAAGAAATAAGAAAACAGACGAACCTCTCAAAAATGCGCCTTTTATTTAGACGCATTTTTTCACAAATCAAACACCATTAAGCATCGAGTATCGATTAACCTTATTTTTTTTAAAGTAGCTGTTTAGATTGTGCGGCTTTTGATTATTTATTGTGCGCAAAGTAGACTCAATTTTTTCTGATGTTAACACCCTGCTCTTTGCCACCCCAGGAAATCTGGACTCCATGAATGTTTTAAACTCCTCAAGCGGCTGTTCAGCATACATAGTGATGTAGGCGTGCAACTCTCTCTTTGCGCTTAGATTTACTTTCAACAAAATTGGTTGACTGTACTTCCTCCCTAGTGATCTTTTGATTTTTGAATATTGCTCAAGGAAATAATCAGGCTCTATCCCATCTGGAAAAAAGAAAGAATATTGGTATTTGAAATCGTAAAGATCGAACAGAGAACAAAGCCTTCTTCTTGTCTTATCTATGCTGGTTTCACTCAAAGTAATACTCCTTTTTTATCGGACATCTCTTCCTATACTAGAACCTAGAAAAACTCACACCACTTCGAACCTTGAGACAGGCTGTACCACCTGTATTTAAAGGCCTACAACAGAAATGAAGGCCATCAAAAAAGACGATAAATAGCGATTTCAGTGTCCTACTTGTGCGGCAGAAAGTAAACTTTTGACTGCCTCATTGTGACTCATAGAGCAATCAATATTGTATGAGCATATGTGAGGCTGTAGCCCGCCACAAAAGAAGGGACCGATCTGCTTTCCCTCAGAAGTATATCCAGTTACGCGGGACAGTCTCCATAACCTCTAGGAACGAGTACCCATCTAGCTCCTTAGCTGCTACTGCTGGATTATTGCTAACCTCAACCGTCACTCCACCAAAATCGGTATTCAAATAACTCCTTTCAAGACTTTCGTGTGTGCCCTTGACGTTAACAAGCATTGTTCTGTGCCCCAGTTTATTCAGCAGCATGAAACGAAGCTCCTGCCAGTACGACATCTTTGATGTGTTTACCTTAACCTCGACGGCAACAAGCCCCGTGTCATCTTTTGCTATATAGTCAAACCTGCCCGGATGACCCGCAGGAAACGCAGCTAACCGTGCTCGATTGGCGTTCTTCATCGCCTCAGCTTCAGGAGTTGTCATACCCGCATTTCTAATATCAGCACCGCTGTAGGGGAGTCTTAAGTCCGTTGCTGCATACTTCTCCCACAGCTTCCTGATGTAACCGGAAATGAGTTGGTTATCCCGCATGAAGCCTCCTAACGGAAGTACATCCCCTCGATGATCCGAGGCAATCAACTCGGAGAACCGATTTGAACACTCGTAGGCAAAGTGCATCGCACTTCTTCTTTGCTTTACGCCGTCCTTATATAAGACAGAAACTCCTTTCGGGAATACTCTCTCAAGATTGTCTTGGCTGAACAACCCAACTCCACTTCCACATGGACACCTCTTGGCACTGTCGTCACGCATATCGCACTTCGAAGTATTCTTACAAACTGATGCAAGCAGTGCAATGTCGTCATCTGTCAGGTCAGCCCAAGATGGTACCGTACCACTTACCCAAACATTGTCATTGGAGAATTGGAGCGTAGCCAAGTCGACTCTCGATGAGCCGATCCAATATCCATTTACCGAAGGTATGCTCTTCATTAGTTCAGAGGCTCCAGACTTTCTATCCCCTCCGAAAGAAACTAATTCGAACCCTTTGCTCTGTAGATATCGGATTGCAATATCCTCACCGAAGACCCCCAGTACTTCAGGTTTAAACTTGGCCATCTTCATCCCCCATCATTACATTCGGTGTTATATCAGAGCTCTTGTAGTGTGAAATTTCGCTCAATGATTAGCATAGCAGAATCTGTGCTTTGTAACATTTTACAACCTGCTGTTCAGTGGGCCAGCCGTTCGTCCTCAACCGCTTTGCCGTAAGCCCCTCAAACAATCCACAGGGGTGTTGAGCTTTAGGATGAATCAGTAAAACAAATCATAACTTATACTCTTTACGTGGTAAATTAAAAATTGATCTCGGTTTAGTGCATAAAAAGGAGGGGCGAACCCCTCTCTTTGCTAAGCTTAAGTTTTATGCGGCAAGTGATGGAATCGTAAGCAATAAGGTAATTGTTTTACGTACTTGCTGACTCGTATCTACTTCGTACTTCTTTGGATTATGCTCTAGCTCGTCTTGAATCCAATCTAGAGCTGGTGCGGCTCCACCTTTACTGATTGCGAAGAGTTCGAACAAGTAATCTGGCAATGAGATAGTTGTTTTATGTGGCGGGGTTACTTCGTATGTATATACGTTCAGTGTTAGGTTTTTCATTTCATATACCTTTATCATCATAAATTAATTTGTCATATTGCGTTCCTCTTAAACCTACAACGCCCTTTGTATGCTGACAGCATGAGGCCCTGAATTCATTCAGTGCTTATTGGGTCTTTGGTTTACGTGAACATTTTTACTTTTTTTGATACAGCCGTATTAGTTATTTCATTTTACAGCCCTCCTTTCCTATTATGATTTGTTTTTTGTTGTAGTAGTGCTAATTGCACTTTTCTCTCCATAAGTACTAATGGGTATTTTTGGTGAAAAGTGCAGGTACCACTTTTAGATGCAGTGCGTATCGTAAAATCTATCAGCACCGCCATCTTGCTCTAACCAACTGACGCAGAGTGATCCGTGTGGTATGATCTCTGCGCTTTCAATCTGCACCACTTGGCGGGTTAGCACCTCTATTGCGGTATTGTGCCTTTCAAGTCGTCGTTCAATAGACTCGTCGTACAGCCATGAATTGGACAGGTTTACAATTTCCATCAAGGCGGACTGTTGGGTGACACCAAACTGAATTGCATGCTCCAACGCCAACTCCTGCAATCTTTCAAAGGCAATGTTCGCTTTGTCGTACATTGAATCCCTACTCGCCAAGGCTTGGTTGGGTGCCAGCCATGAAGGTCGAAATAGACATTTTTCATCAAGTCGCTTGGCTTTGCTTTTGAGTGATGAAATGTATTTGAAGTCAGTGGCCTTATCAGCTTTACTTGAATTCAGCACCAGTCCTTTTAGGGCGTAGTTTGTCACTCCTTCAGGCTTCGTAGCTTCCTGAATAATTGACTGAATTAGATCAGCTTCAGCTTTATTTTTTTGTACATCTTTAAGATTAATTTTGCACCAGTATTCTGTAATTCCTGTGCCTGACAGGGCCTGCACAATTTCCTTGTAGGAGCTACCTGCAACCTTCATGCATATTGCCTCGTCAGCAGCCTCATTGCTTACCTTAGCTACGTTAGGAAGATTACGTTTCAGCCAGTCAAGCTTGATGCCTGGCAGTGCAGTAACAATCTGTGGGTTGGTATAGCCTTGCTGCTTTAGAAGTCGAGCCTGTTCTTGTAACTCATTCATTTTAATATTTCCTCCGCTGATTTCTGGGCGTAAAAAAACCGACAAGGTCGGCATGTGCTCTCAGCTATCTCCGCAGGGAGGAATCTAAAAAAATTCAGCTGTTTACATAACCGTGCCTTTTGTTAGTTTTTGCATTTTTGCAATAGTCATAAGCTTTACTCATGGTCTTGCGATAACCGTCAGTGGTGGTCAACCAATTTTCAGGCATTAAAAAACCGCACTGGGCGGCATTTAGAGAATCGAGAGCGTGACATTAACGAAGATGTTTCGTCGTTGAGTAAATATCTGTCTTCTTTCGAGTGATCACCATTTGCCTGAGCGATGTTTAAAAAAACCTGCGACACTGAGTTTACACTAGTTCTGGATGCTGTCAAGTTAAAATGGAGAGGGGAAGCCATTTGCTTAGCATTTAGATGATCCTCAAATTCGAAAAGCTGGAGGCACTACTGTAAACCCGCGTATTACGCGTTCTTCAACACACGATCTTGGGGACAACGAATTCCCACAAGGCCCAGACTCTCTTTCAGTGACTAATAAGTATCGTGGCATCAGTCCTGCTACGAGCTTTTCTTGCATCTAGTCGAGGTGTAGGTATCAGGGGCTACACGAGTAGCTCTTTTCAGAGATCGTCGCTGGAATACCCTAAAATACCGCATAGATACCGGATTCTCTCCGCCTCAAAGCTCGTGGGACAGCCTTTTACTTTAGGAATAGGTCTGGAGCCTTCCAAACTACATCTTTTAATTCTTCTGGAAGGTCAGCCAGCTTTGGACGATTCTTGCACTGAGGCTTCCTCTTAGGAAGGAGGGAAAGAGCAACGTCGTCGTAGATTGGTTTCACTAGCTCAAAGGTTGGCGAGGGAATGCCGGCCCTGCGCAGGCGTGCTTTGATCCTCTTAATTATCAGCGTCTGCTGATCCTTGCTGATCCATGTGTGATGGCCGTAGTCGTCGCCTGTACGATTATCTTTCGGCTGCTCGATGTAGGCCACAACCGGGCTGATTCTGTTCGCCAAAGCGGGGATTGGCTGTGTCTCTAGCTTGCGTGTGGGGAAGTGAAGCTCAAGCTTTAGGAATATTCCCCGCAGGTATCTGTTCAGCCGCTGTCGGTCTGTGCGGGCTTGTTCACTATCAGATGTCAGCATTGATTCAAAGGAGTCGGCATTGCTGTCTGTCAGAGCAAATGCCCCATCCAGGCTGGCAAGCTCTTGCTTGATACGATCAATATCAGTTTTAGCGGTGGTAATTGCATTGCGGGTGTCAGTAAGCAGGCTGACGTAGGTTTCAGCTTTGTCCTCGTCATCTTCAGCAGCGTATTTATTCCTCAAGCCGTCTGCCTTGGTTTCCAATCTGGTCAGTTTTGCAAGGGCTACGGTTTCTTCTTTCTTCAGAGCCTTCAGCACATCTGACCCAGCAGCGATATAGTCGCGGATTGCAGTCCAATGCTCAAATTTAAATAGTACACGGCGAAGGTATTCCCCCCGAATCGACCTAATCTGATCGTCAACACAGCCACCAGTCATTGATGCAGTGCAGTAGTAAAATTCCTTACCGCTCCTGAGCATGAACCGTGTGCTGCCGCCGCATTCCGCACAGACTAGAAGGTTGCGGAAAATATTGAGATTGGTTGCATCCTGCCTGCCTGAGAACGGCTTTCTACTCTTGAGAATTGTCTGTACTTCTTCAAACGTAGCTGGAGGGATTACCTGAGGGTAGTAATGTTCCACCACTTGCCCGGTGGGGACATTTTTACCGTCCTCCTTGCTCCGCTCCACCGGGGAGTGCTCGCCTAGCAGACGCCGGTTGCGTAACAGGTATTGAATCTGGTGAGTCTTATAGCTGGTGCCAAATTGAGCGTTGAGGCGTCTCCCTGTTTCTGCCACTCCATAGGTCTGAGCGAGAGAGAACATTGTTTCAATGTGTAGGCAAATATAATCGAGCTTGCACCACGCCCCATCCTTCACTACCAGCCATTGGGGACATTTCTCTGTAGCTATCGTGCCTTCAGCCATCGCTTTGTGTTTATCCCGCCACGACGCCTTCGACATATCCGATTTGCGTAAGCTTTCCGAGTGAGCCCTTTCAAACTGGACAATGGCCCGGATGAAGCTGTTGCTGGTGAGATCGTCATAAACTGTATCTTCGTCCAACACGGCAATCTTGATACCGGATCGGATCAGGTCAGAAAATATCTCTATAGATGCATCGAGCACCTGACGTGAAAGCCGATCCCAGTTCTCAATTAGAAAGTAGCTGCCGCGTGGGATCTCCCCATCACGCACCTTCTGAAGAAATCCCGAAAGCTGACCTTTTTTAGCATTAGCTCCACGGAAGCTACTGATACCGTGATCCTCAAGCCTGGTATCAACCGTGAGGTTGTGCCTACTGACAAAGGATTCAATGCGCTCAGATTGGCGAACGACGGAGTTACCATCCTTCTGTTTCTGGCTGGAAAAGCGAACATATGGAAAGCATAGAGGCACGGTGGCAAACTCAGTAACCTATCGGTACGTATAATCTAGCACGGCTGCATCTACTGCTATGCGCGGCCCAGTCATGCCTATTGGGACCTGTCGCCGGGGCTGGATTTCGAAACCAAACTGATCGCCAAGACCAACGCCGCCGACGTGCTGGAACAGCAGCTGTCCAAGCCCGGCTACGTGTGTGCGCCGATCAACCTGGGGTCCAACACCGATCCGTACCAGCCGATCGAGCGCGAGTACACGATCACCCGGCAGACCCTCGAAGTGCTGCTGCGCTATCGGCACCCGGTGACCATCATCACCAAGGGCTCGCTGATCCTGCGCGATCTCGACCTGCTCACCGAACTGGCGCGCCAGCGGCTGGTGGCGGTGATGATCAGCCTCACCAGCCTCGACGACGAGCTCAAGCGCATCCTGGAGCCACGCACGGCGGCGCCCAAGGCGCGATTGCGGGCGATCCGGGTGATGCGCGAGGCTGGCATCCCGGTGGGGGTGCTGTGCTCGCCGATGATCCCGATGATCAACGACAGCGAACTGGAGAGCCTGCTCACCGAAGCCCATGCGGCCGGTGCGCAAAGTGCGGCGTACATGATGCTGCGCCTGCCGCTGGAGGTGGCGCCGCTGTTCGAGGAGTGGCTGGCCGCGCATTACCCGCAGCGCGCCGCCCATGTGATGAGCCTGGTGCGCCAGGTGCGTGGCGGGGAGGTGTATGACAGCCGCTTCGGCGTGCGCATGCGCGGAGAGGGGCCGTTTGCCGATCTATTGGCGCAGCGCTTTCGCAAGGCAATCAAGCGCCTGGGGCTCGACGGTCGGGAAGGCTTCAACCTGGATTGCACGGCGTTCTGCCCACCGGGCAGGCAGATGGCGTTGTTGTAGACTATCGAGCAAATATGCGCCGGCCCTGTAGGAATAGTCGCGTTTTGATATCACTGAAACCCGCGATCTAGAGCGGTTCATTCAGTTTGAGTTAAGTTTCGACGGCTACTTTGTCCAGCGAGTGACTGATGAGTCGGAACCCGGCTTTGTGGCGTTCCAAAACTATTTCATCGGCCCGGCGTCGAATTGACCTGAACCCTCCCTGCATTAATCAAGAGGATGCATCATGAGTGACAAGGATAAACAGCCGTTGGCTGCGTCGGCTTCAGCCGCTCAAGTGGCGGAGTCCGCCGATGCAGCGCTAAAGCACATCGTTGACGGCTTTTTGCATTTCCATCACGACGTCTTCCCTCAGCAAGAAGAGCTCTTCAAGAAACTCGCCACGGCCCAGAACCCGCGAGCGATGTTCATTACCTGCGCCGACTCGCGCATCGTGCCCGAGCTGATTACCCAGAGCTCGCCCGGCGACCTGTTCGTGACCCGTAACGTCGGCAACGTGGTGCCACCCTACGGGCAGATGAACGGCGGCGTTTCCACCGCCATCGAATACGCGGTCCTTGCCCTGGGCGTGCAGCACATCATTGTGTGCGGGCACTCCGACTGCGGCGCGATGCGTGCGGTGCTCAACCCCGCGAGCCTGGAGAAGATGCCGACGGTCAAGGCCTGGCTGCGTCACGCCGAAGTCGCCAAGACCATGGTTCACGACAACTGCGATTGCGCCAATGAAGGCGAGAGCATGAAGATGCTGACCGAAGAAAACGTCATCGCCCAGTTGCAGCATTTGCGCACCCACCCTTCCGTGGCCTCGCGCATGGCCAATGGTCATTTGTATATCCATGGTTGGATCTACGACATCGAGACCAGTGAAATCCGCGCCTACGATGCGGAAAAGGCGGCGTTTCGACCGCTGAACGGCACCGAGCCGATCCCCTCCGCGACGCCTAAAGCGCGCTTCTAACACACTTCCCTGCCGGGTAAAGCGGTGGCTGCCATGGATGCAGCCAGGCTTTGCCGCGCCCGGCGAATGCCTCGGGAGAGTCATCATGCGTGCTGCTCAATTAAAAGCTGTATTACCTCGGGAGCTGCTGGCTTCCGTGGTGGTGTTTCTGGTCGCCCTGCCGTTGTGCATGGGGATCGCGATCGCGTCCGGCATGCCGCCGTCCAAGGGCCTGATCACCGGGATTATCGGTGGCCTGGTGGTGGGCTGGATGGCGGGTTCGCCACTGCAAGTCAGCGGGCCGGCGGCGGGTTTGGCGGTATTGGTGTTTGAGCTGGTGCGCCAGCACGGCATGCTGATGCTCGGGCCGATCCTGCTGCTGGCCGGCTTCCTGCAACTGGTGGCCGGGCGTTTGCGTATGGGTTGCTGGTTCCGTGTCACGGCGCCCGCGGTGGTCTACGGCATGCTGGCGGGGATCGGCGTGCTGATTGTGCTGTCGCAGGTCCATGTGATGCTCGACGGTGCGCCCAAGCCATCAGGGCTGGATAACCTGGCGAACTTCCCGGCCGCGCTGGCCGAGGCGATTCCTACCCTGGGCGGCGGCCTTGGTTGGCAGGCCGGTTTGCTGGGTTTGTCGACCATGCTCGTGATGTACCTGTGGGATAAGTTCCGCCCGCAACCGCTGCGGTTTGTGCCGGGCGCCTTGTTGGGGGTGGGCCTGGCAACGGTCACCAGCCTGGTGCTGGCGTTGCAGGTCAAGCGCGTGGAGGTTCCGGAAAACCTCGCCGACGCCATTGATTGGCTGCGTCCCAGTGACCTGCTGAACCTGGCCGACCCTCAATTGTTGATCGCCGCGTTCGCCGTGGCGTTTATCGCCAGTGCCGAAACCCTGCTTTCCGCCGCAGCGGTCGACCGTATGCACAGTGGTCAGCGTTCCGATTTCGATAAGGAATTGTCCGCTCAAGGTGTCGGCAACATGCTCTGCGGCCTGGTCGGCGCCTTGCCGATGACCGGCGTGATCGTGCGCAGCTCGGCCAACGTGCAAGCCGGGGCCACCACGCGCTTATCGGCGATGTTCCATGGCGTGTGGCTGCTGGGGTTCGTGCTGTTGTTGTCGAGCGTGTTGCAAAGCATTCCGGTGGCGAGTCTGGCGGGCGTGCTGGTGTACACCGGGATCAAACTGGTGGACGTCAAGGCGTTCCGGGCCTTGGGCCGCTACGGGCGGATGCCGATGTTTACCTATGCGGCCACGGCGCTGGCGATCGTCTTTACCGACCTGCTGACCGGCGTGCTGGTTGGCTTCGGGCTGACGTTGCTGAAACTGGCGTTCAAGGCTTCGCGTCTGAAAATCAGTCTGATCGATTTGCCTCAGATCGGCGAAATGGAGCTGCGTTTGAGCGGTGCGGCGACCTTTCTGAAAGTGCCGGCGTTAACCCAGGTGCTGTCGACGGTGCCTGCGGGAACCACCGTGCATGTACCGCTGAGTAACTTGAGTTACATCGACCACTCTTGCCTGGAGTTGCTGGAGGAGTGGGGCCGGGCCAATGCGGCCAAGGGCGCGAAGCTGGTGATTGAGGCGCGGGGGTTGAAGCGTCGGCTGGAAGGACGGGTGCGGACGACGACGGGGATCGGTTCGGCGCCGGTTACCAACTGACGGAACCGGAGCAAAAATGTGGGAGGGGGCTTGCCCCTTCCCACATTTGTTTAGCGTCAGGCCGGCTGATCCAGCTCCAACTCAACGCCCAGCTTGCGTGACAGGCACGGCCAGCGCTTCCATGCCGCTTCCGTTGCAACGCTTTTGAGCTGCTCGCGATACGCCTCGACCGATTCCAGCGCAAAGCTGTCTTCGTCGAGCATTTCATCCACCGCATGGTGGACGGCTTCGTCCAACTGGTTGGCAAATGTCTCGCCGATCAGTTGATGGGCAATCAGGTTGGCCACGGTCGTATCCGCCGGAATCAACGGTTGGCCGAAATGCTTGATATACAGGTCATTGACCTCTTCAACCAGACGATGGGCCAGGTAGGCCTCGTCCAGCAGGCCGTCGAGGCCAATATGCCCCGCCAGAATCGCTGGCGGTTGCAGGAAAAATTGCTCGGCGATCTTCAGTACCGGCTTAACCTGGCTTTCGATGCCGGCCTCGCGGGCTACGTCGTTGGCGGCGTCCAGTAGGTCCGGGACGAGGTCGACGTAGGCAGTGACAAAGCGGGTCATGACGATGTTGCGATCCCCTTCCGCCAGGGTGATGGCCGGATGCAGGTGCGGCAATTGTTTCTCGAGTTGCTGGGCCAGTTGGCCAGTGCTGGCTTCGTGTTGATGGGCAAGGGAAATCTGCTCGCGCAATGCGGCGGTGTTCATGAAAGCTCCAGTGAAGCAGGCGTAGGAAAAGGGAAAGGACAAGGTAGTTCGTTTATACGAGCGTCTAAGACGCATTTGTCATAATTATTTCATGGTTATGCACCGCGGTTATATCGAATTGCCATCGTTCGTCGGATAAACGATTCCGTCCCCGACTTTATGGGCTCCGTCCGTCTGTTTTAGCTCATTTGCCCCCGCACATTGCGGGGTTGCAGGTGCTGTCTATACTCGGTTTTGTACGCGATTAGCTGATGACGCCAGACTGCATAAGCAGGTGAGGCTAAGCGGTTGTAAGCAGTATGGAAGCCGCGCCCTTCGCCGCAGGTGCAAACCGGCGGGATAACAAGAACGATAAGGGGAACCCGCAATGACGCGACATCCACATGTTTGGATGGGCCTCCTGTTGTGGTCAGTATTCGGTCAGGCGCATGCCGCCTGGACAACGAATATGGCGCCAGGGGCGACAGAAGTCAGTCACGCTGTGTTCGACCTGCACATGACCATTTTCTGGATCTGTGTGGTGATCGGCATTGTCGTATTTGGCGCGATGTTCTGGTCGATGATCCTTCACCGCCGGTCTACGGGCCAGGTGGCAGCCAAGTTCCACGAAAGCACCACCGTGGAAATCCTCTGGACCGTAGTGCCCTTGCTGATCCTGGTGGCCATGGCCATCCCGGCGACCAAGACCCTGATCAACATCTACGACAGCACGGAATCGGATATCGATATCCAGATCACCGGCTATCAGTGGAAGTGGCATTACAAATACCTCGGCCAGGATGTGGAGTTCTTCAGCAACCTGGCCACGCCTGCCGAGCAAATCCATAACCAGGCCACCAAGGGCGAACATTACCTGCTGGAAGTCGACCAACCGCTGGTGTTGCCGGTGGGCGCCAAGGTGCGTTTTTTGGTGACCGCTGCGGACGTGATCCACTCCTGGTGGGTGCCGGCCTTTGCGGTCAAGCGCGACGCGATCCCCGGTTTCATAAACGAGGCCTGGACCCGTGTCGAGAAGCCCGGCATCTACCGGGGCCAGTGCGCCGAACTGTGCGGCAAGGACCACGGCTTCATGCCTATCGTGGTCGAGGTCAAGTCCAAGGCCGATTACGACACCTGGCTCGGCGAGCGCAAGGCCGAGGCCGCCAAGCTCAAGGAGCTGACCTCCAAAGAGTGGACGCGCGAAGAGCTGGTGGCCCGTGGCGACAAGGTCTACCACACCACCTGCGTGGCCTGTCACCAGGCCGAAGGCCAGGGCTTGCCGCCGATGTTCCCGGCGCTCAAGGGCTCGCCGATCGCCACCGGCACCAAGGAAGACCACCTGCACCGCGTCTACTTCGGCAAACCGGGGACCGCCATGGCGGCTTTCGGCAAGCAGCTCTCGGAAGTGGATATCGCCGCAGTGGTGACCTACGAGCGCAACGCCTGGGGCAACAACAAAGGCGACATGGTCACGCCCAAAGACGTGCTGGCTCTGAAACAGGCGCAAAGCAAATGACAACCTTCATTGGCTGCGCCCTGAACCGCCCCGCCCACTCGTTTGCAGGAGAACGGCCATGAGCGCTGTGATCGATGACCATGGCCACGCCAGTGACCATGCCCACGGCCCCGCCAAAGGTTTGATGCGCTGGGTGCTGACCACCAACCACAAAGACATCGGCACGATGTACCTGTGGTTTGCCTTCACCATGTTCCTGCTCGGCGGTTCGTTCGCCATGGTGATCCGCGCCGAGCTGTTCCAGCCCGGCCTGCAGATCGTCGAGCCGGCGTTCTTCAACCAGATGACCACCATGCACGGCTTGATCATGGTGTTTGGCGCGGTGATGCCGGCGTTCGTCGGCCTGGCCAACTGGATGATCCCGCTGATGATCGGCGCGCCAGACATGGCCCTGCCGCGCATGAACAACTTCAGCTTCTGGCTGCTGCCGGCGGCGTTCCTGTTGCTGGTCTCGACCCTGTTCACCCCGGGCGGCGGGCCGAATTTCGGCTGGACCTTCTACGCCCCGCTCTCCACCACCTACGCCCCGGAAAGCGTGACCTTCTTCATCTTCGCCATCCACCTGATGGGTATCAGTTCGATCATGGGCGCGATCAACGTGGTCGCCACCATCCTCAACCTGCGCGCACCGGGCATGACCCTGATGAAAATGCCGCTGTTCGTATGGACCTGGCTGATCACCGCCTTCCTGCTGATCGCGGTGATGCCGGTGCTGGCCGGTTGCGTGACCATGATGTTGATGGACATCCACTTCGGCACCAGCTTCTTCAGTGCGGCCGGCGGCGGTGACCCGGTGCTGTTCCAGCATGTGTTCTGGTTCTTCGGCCATCCCGAGGTGTACATCATGATCCTGCCGGCCTTCGGCGCCGTCAGTTCGATCATCCCGACCTTTTCGCGCAAGCCGCTGTTCGGCTACACCTCGATGGTCTACGCCACGGCGAGCATCGCGTTCCTGTCGTTCATCGTGTGGGCGCACCACATGTTCGTGGTCGGCATTCCGCTGGTGGGCGAGCTGTTCTTCATGTACGCCACCCTGCTGATTGCCGTACCGACGGGGGTGAAGGTGTTCAACTGGGTCAGCACCATGTGGCAAGGCTCGCTGACGTTCGAGACGCCGATGCTGTTCGCGGTGGCGTTCGTGATCCTGTTCACCATCGGTGGTTTTTCCGGCTTGATGCTGGCCATCGCTCCGGCGGACTTCCAGTACCACGACACCTATTTCGTGGTGGCGCACTTCCATTACGTACTGGTGCCTGGCGCGATCTTCGGCATCTTCGCTTCGGCCTACTACTGGCTGCCGAAATGGACCGGCCACATGTACGACGAAACCCTGGGCAAGCTGCACTTCTGGCTGTCTTTCGTGGGCATGAACATGGCGTTCTTCCCGATGCACTTCGTCGGGCTGGCCGGCATGCCGCGCCGGGTGCCGGATTACAACCTGCAGTTCGCCGACTTCAACATGGTCTCGTCCATCGGCGCCTTCATGTTCGGCGCCACGCAGATATTCTTCCTGTTTATCGTGATCAAGTGCATCCGCGGCGGCCCGCCAGCGCCGGCCAAGCCATGGGACGGGGCCGAAGGCCTGGAGTGGAGCGTGCCCTCGCCCGCGCCGTATCACACCTTCACCACGCCCCCGGAGATCAAATGAACCGGTTTGCACAAATCCCCTGTGTGAGGGCGCTTGCTCCCGATAGCGGTGTGTCAGTCGACACCTTCATTGGCTGTAAGGCCGCCATCGGGAGCAAGCCCCCTCCCACACCGTCGGGTGATCGCCATGGCTGACTCCGTGCCGCTCAAGCGCCTGGTCACCCGCCTGCTGATCCTGGTGTTGGCGATGTTCGCCTTCGGCTTTGCCCTCGTGCCGATCTACGACGTGATGTGCAAGGCGTTCGGCATCAACGGCAAGACGGCCGGGCAATATGAAGGCGAGCAGATCGTCGATCCGTCGCGCCAGGTGCGGGTGCAATTCCTGTCCACCAATGCCATCGACATGGTCTGGGAGTTCCATTCCAAGGCCGATGAGATCGTGGTCAACCCGGGCGCGGTCAACGAGATGCTCTTCGTGGCCTACAACCCCAGCGACAAGCCGATGACTGCCCAGGCGATCCCGAGCATTTCCCCGGCCGAAGCGGCAATGTACTTCCACAAGACCGAGTGTTTTTGCTTTACCCAGCAAGTGCTGCAACCCGGTGAGCGCATCGAAATGCCGGTGCGCTTCATTGTCGATCGCGACATGCCCAAGGATGTGAAGCATTTGACCCTGGCGTACACGCTGTTTGATATCACCGCGCGCCAACCGCCCGTGGCTGTCCATAGCGGCGGCTAGCTACTGTTTGCCCGCTCAATCAGGAGAGCGAATACATGTCGACTCATGATACGTACTACGTACCAGCGCAAAGCAAATGGCCGATAATTGCGACGGTTGGCCTGCTGGTCACCGTGTATGGCCTGGCCGTGTGGTTCAACGACCTGAAGGCCGCCCGCCCGGAGTCCCACGGGCCGTGGATCTTTTTCGTCGGCGGCTTGCTGCTGGCCTACATGCTGTTCGGCTGGTTCGGCGCGGTGATCAAGGAAAGCCGCGCAGGGTTGTACAGCGCGCAGATGGACCGCTCGTTTCGCTGGGGCATGACGTGGTTCATCTTTTCCGAAGTGATGTTCTTTATCGCGTTCTTCGGCGCGCTGTTTTATGTACGGCATATGTCGGCACCGTGGTTGGCGGGCGAAGGCTCCAAAGGCGTCGCGCATATGCTGTGGCCGAATTTCGAGTTTGCCTGGCCGCTGCTCAACAACCCTGACCCCAAGCTGTTTCCCGCGCCGGAAGGCACTATCAGCCCGTGGGGCCTGCCGCTGGTCAACACCATCCTGCTGGTGAGTTCCAGCGTGACCATCACCATCGCCCACCATGCCCTGCGCAAAGGCCATCGTGGCGCGCTGAAAATCTGGCTGGCGCTCACGGTGCTGCTGGGCCTGTGCTTTCTCGGGTTCCAGGCCGAGGAATACATCCACGCCTACAAAGAGCTGGGCCTGACCCTGGGCTCCGGCGTGTACGGCGCGACTTTCTTCATGCTCACGGGTTTTCACGGTGCCCACGTGACCATCGGCACCATCATTCTGTTCGTGATGCTGATGCGCATCCTGCGCGGGCACTTCAATGCCGAGCATCAGTTCGGCTTCGAAGCCGCCAGTTGGTATTGGCACTTTGTAGATGTGGTTTGGATCGGGCTGTTTTTCTTCGTTTATGTGCTGTGAGGCGCGTTACCAAGGCGCATGCGACACCAACTGGCCGCTGAAAAAGCCCCAGGCGATCAACGCCACGGTGATCACGGCCAGTACGACACGCACGGTCAAGGCCGTGACGAGGCGGTTGGAGTGGCCCTCGTCCTTGACCAAAAAGAACAAGCCGCTGAACAGGCTTGCGACGGTCGCGATCAGCATCAGGGCAATGGCGGCTTTGAGCATGGTCTGGCTCCAGGGCTTACAGAGGGAGGGGCGATGAAATTCAGTATAGCCAGTGCTATCCAGCGCTTTCGCCCCGGTATAGCGCCGACGTTGGTGGTGCTCGTGTTGCTGCCACTGATGGTGGGCCTGGGCTTCTGGCAACTGTCACGCGGCCATGAAAAACAGTTGATGGTGGACAGCTATGCCGAGCGCCGCGCCGCTGAGCCGGTAGGCAGTGCGCAACTCGGCGGCATGGCTGATCCGGCCTTCCGTCGCGTGCATCTGCGCGGCCAATTCGACGGTGAGCACAGTGTGTTGCTCGACAACCGCATGCGTAATGGCAAGGCCGGCGTCGAGCTGCTGCAACCGTTCCACGACCAGGCCAGCGGCCTGTGGCTGTTGCTCAATCGCGGCTGGTTGCCCTGGCCGGATCGGCGTGCGCCGCCGGTCTTCAGCACGCCGGAGCAGCCGGTGAATCTTGACGCCTGGGTGTACGTCGCGCCCGGCGAAACCTTCCAGCTGCATGCTGACCCTGCGACCGCACAATGGCCGCGCCTGCTCACCGCGCTGCATCCCGCCGCGTTGTGGGCCGAGTTGGGCCGCAGCGGTTTTGTCTACGAGCTGCGCGCCGAAGCCGGCCCCGGTACGTATGAAACCACCTGGCCCATCGTCGCCATGGGCCCGGAAAAACACCTGGCCTATGCGGTGCAATGGTTCGCCATGGCGCTGGCGCTGCTGAGCCTTTACCTCTACCTCGGATGGCACAACGCAAAGGAGAAGCACCATGGGAGCGGCCATGAATCCACTCAACATGTCTGATGCGCCAGCGACGCCCGACCGGCGCAAGGGCCGCTGGCAACTGATCCTGATCCTGCTGATGGTGATCGGCCCGATGGCGCTCGCCACCTTTATGTACAAGCTGCAGTTCTGGGTGCCGGACAGTCGCAGCTACCACGGTGAACTGATCGGCAACGGCCAGACCCGCGCCGACATCGGCGTGCAGGCCGACGAACAGCGCTGGCAGTTGCTGGTCACTGCGCCCAGCGCCTGCGCCGCCGAGTGCCGGCAACTGGTGTACCTGGCGCGGCAACTGCAGATCGGCCTCGGGCGTGATGCCTCTCGCGCCAGTCACGCCCTGGCCAGCGCGCTGCCGATCGGCGCCGATTACGACGCCAAGCTCAAGGCCGAATACCCGCAATTGCAACGCTACCCGCTGGACCTGACGACCTTCGGCAAAGCTGCCGCCGCACCGGGCGAGGCGCAACTGTGGATCGTCGATCCCCACGGCAACCTGGTGCTGCGCTACGACACGACGGTCAAGGGCAAGGACTTGCTCAACGACCTGCGCCAACTGCTGAAACTGTCGAACATCGGATAAGGGCATTGTCATGGCCAAACCTGGATTTCGCCTCGCGCTGTTTGCCACCTTGCTGGCGCTGATCGTCGTGTTGCTCGGCGCCTACACGCGCCTGACCCACGCCGGCCTTGGTTGTCCGGATTGGCCGGGGTGCTACGGCTTTATCAGCGTGCCGCAAAGCGAAGCCCAACTGGCCCATGCCGAGCTGCATTTTCCGGACACGCCGGTGGAGGCCGGCAAGGGTTGGAGCGAGATGGTCCATCGTTACTTTGCCGGCACCCTGGGCCTGCTGATCGTGCTGTTGGCGGCGCGCTCCTGGCGGCATCGGCGCGACCCCGGCCAGCCGGTGAAGTTGCCGCTGTTCCTGTTGGCGGTGGTGTTCGCCCAGGCGGCGTTCGGCATGTGGACGGTGACGCTCAAGCTCTGGCCGCAAGTGGTGACGGGGCATCTGTTGGGCGGCTTTGCGACCTTGAGCCTGTTGTTTCTGCTGACGTTGCGTCTGTCCGGCGTGTTGCCTGCGTTGATCGTGCCCAAGCGCCTGCAATATTGGGCGACGGCGGGGTTGGTGCTGGTGATCGGGCAGATTGCGCTGGGCGGCTGGGTGAGCTCCAACTACGCGGCGGTGGCCTGTATCGATTTGCCCACCTGTCATGGCCAGTGGTGGCCGGCGGCGGACTTTGCCAATGGCTTTCACCTGACCCAGCACATCGGCCCCAATTACCTCGGTGGCCAGCTCGACAGCGATGCACGCACGGCCATCCACCTGACCCACCGCGTCGGCGCGCTGCTGGTCACCCTGGTGTTACTGGGCCTGGCCTGGCAACTGCGCGCCGTGGGCATGACCCGGCTCGCAGGCTTGCTGCTGATCGCCCTGGCGGCACAAATCTGCCTGGGCTTGAGCAACGTGTATTTCCATCTGCCATTGCCGGTTGCGGTCGGTCACAACGCCGGTGGTGCAGCCTTGTTGCTGACCCTGGTACTGGTCAATTACCACGCCCGCACCAGCCTGGTTCGGGTGCGCCGCCAGTTGCCGTTCGGCTGGCGCTTCAGCCCGCGCAAACACGTATCGGGCCTCATCACCCTTAAAGGAGAGATGCCATGGCGACCTTGATCGGCGCGCGTCACGGCCAGGCGATCTGGCGTGATTACCTGGAGCTGACCAAGCCGAAAGTGGTGGTGCTGATGCTCATCACCTCGCTGGTGGGCATGTTCCTCGCCACTCGCGCCGGGGTGCCGTGGGCGGTGCTGATTTTCGGCAACCTGGGGATTGCCCTGTGTGCCGGTGGCGCGGCGGTGGTCAACCACGTCGTGGATCGGCGCATCGATACGCTGATGGCGCGCACGCAAAAGCGGCCGATCGCGCAAGGGCGTGTGTCGCCCGTGGCTGCGCTGGCCTTTGCATTGTTTCTGGCTGTTGCAGGGTTGGCGCTGCTGCTGGCGTTCACTAACCCACTGGCGGCCTGGCTGACGCTGGCCTCGTTGCTCGGCTACGCGGTGATTTACACCGGCTTTCTCAAGCGTGCGACGCCGCAGAACATCGTCATCGGCGGCCTGGCCGGCGCGGCACCGCCGCTGTTGGGGTGGGTTGCGGTTACCGGGCATGTCAGCGCCGAGCCGCTGTTGCTGGTGCTGATCATCTTCGCCTGGACCCCGCCGCACTTCTGGGCCCTGGCCATTCACCGCAAGGAGGAATACGCCAAGGCCGATATTCCGATGCTGCCGGTCACCCATGGCGAGCACTACACCAAGGTGCATATCCTGCTCTACACCTGCGCCCTGCTGGCGGTGAGCCTGATGCCCTACGTCATCCATATGAGCGGCCCGCTCTACCTTGGATGTGCGCTGCTGCTGGGCGGGCGCTTTCTGCAATGGGCCTGGGTGCTGTACCGTGGCGCTCAGCCGCACGCGGCGATCAACACCTTCAAGTACTCTATCTGGTACTTGTTCCTGCTGTTTATCGCCCTGCTCGTAGACCACTACTTACTGTTGAACCTATGACTCGAACTCAAAAAACTGTCTTCATTCTGGTGGCCATTGTCGCGTTGATCATGGGCCTGACCGTCAATAAAGTGCTCTCGGGCAAGGGCCAGGGCGACCCGACCGCCTTGATCGATGCCGGCATCATCCTGCTGCCGCAAAGCCGCCAATTGCCGCCGGTGACCATGACCAACCAGGACGGCCAGCCAGTGCTGGTCAATGAGTTGAAAGGCAAGTGGAGCCTGCTGTTCTTCGGCTACACCTTTTGCCCGGACATCTGCCCCACCACCCTCGCCCAACTGCGTCAGATCAAGAGCGAGTTGCCCAAAGAGGCTATGGATAAGTTGCAGGTGATCCTGGTCAGCGTCGACCCGAACCGCGACACGCCGACTCAGCTCAAGCAGTACCTGGGCTATTTCGACCCGCAATTCCAAGGCCTGACCGGTGCGAATGTGGACGATGTGCAGAAGGTGTCGAACGCGGTAAGCATCCCGTTCATTCCGGCGGACACGACCAAACCGAACTACACGGTCGACCACAGTGGCAACCTTGCGCTGATTGGCCCGGACGGTACGCAGCGTGGTTTCATTCGTGCGCCGTTGAACAACCAGAAGCTGGTGGTGCAGTTGCCGGGGCTGTTGCAGCGTAAGTAACAGGCAACACAAAACACAGATGGGAGGGGGCAATCCCCCTCCTACATTGTTTGATCTGCGGTGTGTTGGAGATCGAGTCGGATCAGAACGCCGGCTTGATCGCGCCTTTGTACTTCTCTTCGATGAACTTCTTCACTTCAGGCGTGTGCAGGGCTGCAACCAGCTTCTTCACGGCGTCCGAATCTTTGTTGTCTTCGCGGGTCACCAGGATGTTCACGTAAGGCGAGTCGCTGCCTTCGATGACCAGGGCGTCCTTGGACGGGTCCAGCTTGGCTTCCAGCGCGTAGTTGGTGTTGATCAGCGCCAGGTCGACCTGAGTCAGCACGCGCGGCAAGGTGGCGGCTTCCAGTTCGCGGAACTTGAGTTTTTTCGGGTTGGCGGTGATGTCCTTGATGGTCGACAGGATGTTGGTCGGGTCCTTCAGGGTGATCAGGTCGTGCTTGGCCAGCAGCAACAGCGCACGGCCGCCGTTGGTGGCGTCGTTCGGGATCACGACGTTGGCGCCTTCAGGCAGGTCGGCCAGGGTCTTGTACTTGCTGGAGTAAGCGCCCAGGGGTTCCAGGTGGACCGCGCCGACGCTCACCAGGTGCGTGCCCTTGGCTTTGTTGAACTCATCCAGGTACGGCTGGTGCTGGAAGAAGTTGGCGTCCAGGCGCTTTTCAGCCACTTGTACGTTGGGCTGTACGTAGTCGGTGAAGACTTTGACCTGCAAGTCCACGCCTTCTTTGGCGAGCACAGGTTTAACGAACTCCAGAATTTCCGCGTGGGGTACCGGCGACGCGGCGACGGTAAGGGTCTCGGCGGCGTGGGCGGAAAACGCGGCAACGGCGGCGAAAGCAACCAGTAGTTTTTTCATTCAACAAGCTCCTTGTTCGGGTATCTATCGGCGTGTGGCCGGCAATAGCCGTTATTTTCGAGAAAAATGCACCACCAGCTTGTCGCCGACGGTTTGCAGAATTTGCACCAGGATCAACAGCATCACCACGGTGACCACCATCACATCGGTCTGGAAGCGCTGGTAGCCGAAACGGATCGCCAGGTCACCCAGGCCACCGGCACCGACGACACCGGCCATGGCCGTGTAGGACACGAGTGTAATAGCCGTCACCGTAATCGCCGCGAAAATGCCGGGACGGGCCTCAGGCAACAACGCATGGGTGATGATCTGGCGCGTGCTGGCGCCCATGGACTGGGTGGCTTCGATGATGCCGCGGTCTACTTCACGCAGCGCGGTTTCCACCAGGCGCGCAAAAAACGGCGTAGCCCCCACGACCAGCGGCGGAATCGCACCGGCCACCCCCAGCGAGGTGCCGGTGATCAGCACGGTGAACGGGATCATCACGATCAACAGGATGATGAACGGCAGCGAGCGCAGGATGTTCACAATCAGCGACAGCAACGCGTACAGGCCTTTTTGCTCGAACAACTGGCGCGGGCTGCACAGAAACAGCAGCACGCCCAAGGGCAAGCCGAGCAGCACGGTGAAGAATAGCGAACCGAACAGCATGGTCATGGTATCGCCGGTGGCGAGCCAGATTTCTGACCAGTCGATATTGGCGAAGAAACTCAACAGCACTTCCATTAGCGCAGCACCTCCATGTGGACGTCGGCGGCGGTGAAGCGGGCAAAGGCTGCTTCCATGTCGCCGCCGGTGACGGCGAGGGTCAGTTGCCCGTAGGGGGTGTCTTTGATGCGGTCGATACGCCCGGCGAGGATGCTGTAGTCCACCCCCGTTTCACGGGCGACGGTGCCCAGTAACGGCGCGTAGGTCGCTTCGCCCTGGAACGTCAGGCGCACGATGCGGCCCGGTACGTGGGCGAAGTCATCGCGCTGCTCGCTTTCGTCGACCTGATCGGCTTCCTGGACAAAGCGCTTGGTGGTCGGGTGCTTGGGGTGCAGGAACACATCGGCCACCGAGCCTTGCTCGACGATCACACCGGCGTCCATCACCGCCACCTGGTCGCATACGCGGCGGATCACGTCCATTTCGTGGGTGATCAGCACGATGGTGAGTTTCAACTCGCGGTTGATCTCGGCCAGCAGTTGCAGCACCGAGGCGGTGGTCTGCGGGTCGAGGGCGCTGGTGGCTTCGTCGCACAGCAGGATTTTCGGTTTGGTCGCCAGGGCGCGGGCAATGCCGACGCGCTGCTTCTGGCCGCCGGACAGTTGCGCCGGGTACTTCTTGGCGTGGTCCGACAGACCGACGCGCGCCAGCAGTTCGGCGACGCGCTGGTCGATGGCCTTGCGCGACAATTCGCCGGCCAGGGTCAGTGGCAGCGCCACGTTGTCGGCGACGGTCTTGGAGGCCAGCAGGTTGAAGTGCTGGAAAATCATCCCGACCTGCTGGCGGAAACGACGCAGGCCGTTGGCATCCAGGGCAGTGACTTCTTCACCATCGACGTGGATCTGGCCGCCGCTGGGTTGCTCGAGACGATTGATCAGGCGCAGCAGGGTACTTTTTCCCGCGCCGGAGTGGCCAATCAGACCAAACACCTGGCCGTTCTCGACGCGCAGGCTGGTGGGGTGCAGCGCGGGGATTTCCTTACCGGCGACGCGGTAGGTTTTATGGACGTTATGAAACTCGATCACGTAGCGAACCTTGTGGGGCGCATGGAAAAGGGATCAGCGGTTAGCCGGGCGCGCATTTTAGCCTGTCCGTATAGCGTTTCTTAGCATTTATTTCGCTTTCAACCAGCGATTTGGCAATAACGCGATCAAAGGTCATAAAAAAGGAACGGTGCAAATTCGTGTCAGTCACTACTTAAGCAACTCGATTTCCCAGGTGCCGTGCCTGGGGTTTGCTCAAACGAGCCGGGGACCGCTCTGGCCACTTTGAATAAGGAGTTTTGTCTGATGAGTACCAAGAAGCCAGCCACCCCGCCGAAGAGTGAACTTGCGGGCACCGATACCCTGGACCGTGGCAACACCAACGCCAAGCTGCAGGCCCTGGAAGCGTTCCGTTCCGACGCGACCGGCCAGGCCCTGCGTACCAACCAAGGCGTGAAGATTTCCGACAACCAGAACACCTTGAAAGTCGGTGCCCGTGGCCCCTCGCTGCTGGAAGACTTCATCATGCGTGAAAAAATCACGCACTTTGACCATGAACGTATCCCGGAGCGCATCGTGCATGCGCGTGGTACCGGCGCCCACGGCTATTTCCAGACCTATGAGAACCATTCGGCGCTGACCAAGGCCGGTTTCCTGCGCAACCCAGGGCATAAAACTCCGGTGTTCGTGCGTTTTTCCACCGTGCAGGGCCCGCGTGGTTCGGGCGATACAGTGCGTGACGTGCGCGGTTTTGCGGTTAAGTTCTTCACCGATGAAGGCAACTTCGACCTGGTGGGCAACAACATGCCGGTATTTTTCATTCAGGACGCGATCAAGTTTCCCGACTTCGTGCATGCGGTAAAACCTGAGCCGCACAACGAAACGCCTACCGGCGGCTCGGCCCACGATACGTTCTGGGATTTTGTTTCGCTGCAGCCGGAATCGGCGCACATGGTGATTTGGGCCATGTCTGACCGGGCCATTCCGAAAAGCCTGCGCAGCATGCAGGGCTTCGGCGTGCATACCTTTCGCCTGGTGAATGCCGAGGGGCAGTCCAACTTCGTCAAATTTCACTGGCGCCCTACGGTCGGCACCTGCTCGCTGGTGTGGGACGAAGCGCAAAAGCTCGCAGGTAAAGATGCCGACTATCACCGTCGCGATCTGTGGGAGTCGATTGAAGGCGGCGATTACCCCGAATGGGAATTGGGTGTGCAGGTGATTCCTGAAGCGAAGGAACACGCGTTCGACTTCGATATCCTCGACCCCACCAAGCTGATTCCCGAGGAGTTGGTGCCGATTACCCCATTGGGCAAGATGGTGCTGAACCGTAACCCGGATAACTTCTTCGCTGAAGTCGAGCAGGTCGCGTTCTGCCCGGGGCATATCGTGCCTGGGATCGACTTCTCCAATGACCCGTTGCTGCAAGGCCGTTTGTTTTCCTACACCGACACGCAGATCAGCCGGCTGGGTGGCCCGAACTTTCATCAGTTGCCGATCAACCAGCCAGTGACACCGCTGCATAACAACCAGCGCGATGCCATGCACCGCAGCACCCTCGATAAAGGGCGCGCGTCTTACGAGCCGAACTCGATTGATGGCGGCTGGCCGAAGGAAACCCCGCCAGCGGCGCAGGATGGCGGGTTTGAGTCCTATCCGGAGCGCGTCGACGCCCACAAGATTCGCCAGCGCAGTGAGTCGTTCGGCGATCACTTTTCCCAGGCACGCCTGTTTTTCCGCAGCATGAGCCTGCACGAGCAAGAACACATCATCGCGGCCTACAGTTTTGAACTGGGCAAGGTGGAGCGTGAGTTTATTCGTGCGCGTCAGGTCAACGAGATCCTCGCCAACATTGACCTGGAGTTGGCCAAGCGCGTGGCGCAAAACCTCGGGCTGCCCGTGCCGACCAAAGGCACGGTACCGGAGCGCAAAACCCAACCGGAGCGCTCTCCCGCGCTGAGCCAGGCGAATTTACTGTCCGGCGATATCAAAACGCGCAAAGTGGCGATTCTGGCGGCGAACGGTGTGGATGGCGTGGCGATTGCCGCGTTGAAGAAGGCGCTGGAGGCCGAGGGCGCACATGCCAAGTTGCTGGGGCCGACCTCGGCGCCGGTCACCACGCTCGAGGGTAAGAGTCTGCCGGTGGATGCCTCGATGGAGGGCTTGCCGTCGATTGCGTTCGATGCGGTGTTCGTACCTGGCGGTAAGGCGTCGATCACGGCATTGAGTGGGGATGGCGTGGCGTTGCACTACCTGCTGGAGGCCTACAAGCACTTGAAGGCGATTGCCGTAGCCAGTGACGCGAAGCCATTGCTGGATCTGCTGAAGCTCGAAGCGGATGCGGGGTTGGTCGTGGGATCGGATGCCAAGGCGTTCAAGGTGTTCTTTGAAGCGATTGCCCGGCATCGGGTCTGGGAGCGTGAGCCGAAGGCCAAGGCGATTCCGGCTTAAGTCATCTGCTGTTGGTTAGACCGCCATCGGGGGCAAGCCCCGATGGCTTTATTCCGCCTTGCGCGGAATCAGCACAACCTGCGCCGGAATATTCTTCAGAATCTGCCGGTGAATCTTCAGGTCGTACCCCGCATCAATGCGCTTCACCCGTTTGCTCAGCAAGGTCGCCAGCCATGGGTAATCCTGGGTGCGCGGTGCCTGGATGCTCACATCGCACTGGTAATTCACCACGTCGGTGGCGATGGCATCCAGTTGATGGCGCAGTTCTTCGATGTCAGTGAGGTTCAGCGCCACCGTGGTGCTCTGTGCGGCCGGGTCGATGACCTTGGCGACGGGCTGGGCTTCGGCGGCCTTGAGGGCGGCTTCGGCTTTGTCCAGCTCGGCTTTGCGCGCATGGGTGATGGCGCTGTTGACGCCACCGGTCAGCGCCGGGGCCTTGGGCATCAATGCACGGGCCCGGCTGAGGGCGGTGGCGGCGGCGTTGACATCACCTTTTTGCAACACGACCTGACTGCGTTGCAGATAGGCCTCGGCCAATTGGCGCTGATAAGCCACCAGCGCCGGATCGTTGGGCGACTGGGCCTGTAGCGCGGCCAGTTGGTCTTCGGCGGTGGCCAGCTCGCTGCTGGCCAGGTTTTGCTCCAGTTGCGCGATGGCGACAGCGCGTGCGTCCGGGGCCTCGGGGGCGGCGGGCGGTGTACTTTGACAGGCGCCCAGCAGCAGGGAAAATGCGGCAAGGAGCAGATAACGGGAGGTGAACGGCTTCATTCCTGCGACTCTCTATTTGCGCAAAAAGCGAGCAAGTCTACACCCCTCGACGGGGCAGGACAAAACTCAGCAGAAAGAGGGCGGCGGCCGTGACCACAATCGACGGCCCTGCCGGAGTGTCCTTGAACCAGGACAGCGCCAGGCCCCCACACACGGCCAGCATCCCCAGCACGCTGGCGCCGATCGCCATCTGCTCCGGCGAACGGGCGTGGCGCTGGGCGGCGGCTGCGGGAATGATCAGCAGTGACGTGATCAACAATACGCCGACAATCTTCATCGCGACAGCGATCACCACGGCGATCAACAACATCAGGGTCATGCGCAGGGCGGGCACGGGCAAGCCTTCCACCGTGGCCAGTTCTTCATGCACGGTGATTGCCAGCAGCGGGCGCCACAGCGTCACTAGCAGCACCAGCACGGCGACGCTGCCGCCGAGAATCCACGCAAGGTCAGTGGGGCTGATCGCCAGCAGGTCACCGAACAGGTAGGCCATCAGGTCGATGCGCACTTCGTGCATGAAGCTCAGCACCACCAGGCCCAGGGACAGGGTGCTGGGCGCCAGGATACCCAGCAGCGTGTCGGAGGCCAGCGGTTGGCGCTGTTGCAGGGTCACCAGCAGCACCGCCAGCAGCAGGCAGCCGACCGTCACGGCGATGGCCGGGCTCACATCCAGCAGGAAGCCCATGGCCACGCCCAGCAGTGCGGCGTGGGACAAGGTGTCGCCGAAATAGGCCATGCGCCGCCAGACCACGAACGAGCCCAGCGGGCCCGCCACCAGCGCCAGAGCCAAGCCTGCCAGCAGGGCGTAGAGCAGAAAATCAGCCATGCTTGCAGCTATCTCCATGAACGTGAGTGTGGGGCGTAGCGGGATCGTCGACCACGGCGCCATGCAGGTCATGGGCGTGGTCGTGATGGTGGTGATAAATCGCCAGGCTCTGCGCGTTCTTGCCGAACAGCTCGACGAACGCCGGGTCGCCGCTGACTTGCTCCGGGTGGCCAGAGCAGCACACGTGGCGGTTGAGGCACACCACCTGATCGGTGGTGCTCATCACCAGGTGCAGGTCGTGGGAGACCATCAGCACACCGCAGCCCAGGCGGTCACGCAGGCGGGTGATCAAGCTGTACAGCTCGGCCTGGCCGGCGACGTCGACACCCTGCACCGGTTCGTCGAGCACCAGCAATTCCGGTTCGCGTAACAGGGCGCGGGCCAGTAATACACGCTGCATTTCACCGCCGGAGATGCTTTGCACCGGGCTGTCGATGACCTGTTCGGCACCGACTTCCTTGAGTGCGGCTTGCGCGCGGGTGCGGTCCACGCCCGGCACCAGGCGCAGGAAGCGCAGCACAGACAAGGGCAGCGTCGGGTCCACGAAGAGTTTTTGCGGCATATAGCCGACACGCAGTTTGGGCTTGCGCCACACACTGCCGGTGTCGGGCTTGAGCAAGCCGAGCACGGCGCGCACCAGGGTGGTCTTGCCAGCGCCATTGGGGCCGATCAGGGTGACGATCTGCCCCGGTTCGACGCTCAACTGGATGTTATCCAGCACGTTTTGCCCGGCGAACGTGACCCCGACCTGTTCCAGGCGGATTAACGCGTTGCTCATCAAGCCCCCTGGCAACCGGCGCAGAGCCCGACGACTTCGACGGTTTGCCCTTCAACCTTGAAGCCGACGTCGGCGGCGCTCTGGATGATGGCGTCGCTGATGCTTTTTTGCTCAAGCTCGATGGCGGCGTGGCACGTGCGGCAGATCAGGAACTGACCCTGGTGCGCGTGTTCCGGGTGGTTGCAGCCGACGAAGGCATTGAGCGAAGCGATGCGGTGGACCAGGCCGTTGTCCAACAGGAAATCCAGCGCGCGGTACACGGTGGGCGGCGCGGCGCGGCGACCGTCCTGTTCGCTGAGCACGCCGAGGATGTCGTAGGCGCCCAGCGGTTTGTGGCTCTGCCAGACCAGTTCCAGCACGCGCCGGCGCAGGGCGGTCAGGCGCAGACCCTGCCGTGCGCACAGGGTGTCGGCCTCCGACAGCGCGGTATGCACGCAGTGAGAGTGGTCGTGGGGACGGCTGGCGAGCGGTGTTATAGGCATGAGCGGCGACAGATATTTGATAGAGACGTTATTATGTTACCCGTTCCTACGCCATTGAGTGGTCATCGTGTCCCGACTTTTTCCCGTTTTTGTCGTATTTGTCGCCAGTTTGTTCATCGCGGGTGCCGCTCAGGCGCAGGTCAAGGTGCTGACCAGCATCAAGCCGCTGCAGTTGATTGCCGCCGCTGTGCAGGACGGGGTGGCGGTTCCCGAGGTGTTGTTGCCGCCGGGTGCGTCGCCGCATAACTATGCGTTGCGCCCATCCGACGTGCGGCGTGTGCAGTCGGTGGATCTGTTGTATTGGATCGGACCGGACATGGAAGGCTTCCTGCCGCGCGTCCTCAAGGGGCGCAGCCTGCCGACGGTGGCCGTGCAGGATCTTCCGGGCATGAAACTCCGCCGTTTCGCCGAAGATAGCCATTCCCATGCCGACGATGCCGACGAACATGACCACGATCATCGCCCGGGCAGTCTGGATGCGCATTTGTGGTTGTCGACGCTCAACGCTCGGGTGATTGCCACTCGCATGGGCGCTGACCTCAGCGCCGCAGACCCGGCCAATGCCGAGCGTTACCAGCACAACGTGAAGGCGTTCCTGGGCCGACTGGATGCATTGGACGCACGCCTGAAAGCGCGGATGGCCGGCATCCAGGACAAACCCTACTTTGTGTTCCACGAAGCCTTTGATTACTTCGAAGACGCCTACGGCCTCAAGCACGCCGGTGTGTTCAGCGTGGCCGCCGAAGTGCAGCCAGGCGCCCAGCATGTGGCGGCGATGCGCACGCGCTTGCAGGAAGTCGGCAAGACGTGTGTGTTCAGTGAACCGCCGCTGCGTCCGCGCCTGGCAGAAACGCTGGTCGCCGGTTTGCCGGTGAAATTGGCGGAGCTGGATGCGCTGGGTGGCTACACCCCGGCGACCGCCCAGGGTTACGAGCAGGTGCTGGACAAGCTGGGCAATGACTTGGCGGGGTGCCTGGAGTCGCTCTGAAAGACCAGGCATAACGTCTGTGCGAGGGGGCTTGCTGCCGATGTGGGGTGTCAGTCACGGCATGTGGCGACGGGTACGCCGTAATCGGGAGCAAGCTCCCTCGCACATTTTAGAGCGCGAACGGCAACTGGATCGCGACCTGCTGGCGCTGCGCCAGCCGATGCTCAAACTCCGCCGGGTCATGAATCAACACATCCTGCCCGGCAAACGACTCCGCCGCGATCAGGCGTGACAACCAGAACCGCACGCACGCCACGCGCAACATCGTCGGCCACAACTCGGCTTCCTTCGCGGTAAACGGCCGCAACCCGGCGTAAGCGCCGAGCAGCGCTCGGGCGCGCTGGCCGTCGAGCACGCCGTCGGCATCCGAGCACCAGTCATTCAGGGCGATCGCTACGTCGTACAGCATCGGGCCCGAGCAGGCGTTGTAGAAGTCGATCAAGCCCGACAGGTGCGTGCCTTCGAACATCGCGTTGTCGCGAAACAGGTCGGCGTGAATATTCGCGCGCGGCAGGGCGAGGATCTGTGCCTTGTGGGCCTCGATCTCATCCAGCGCGTCCTGCAGCAGGCGTTGCGGCGCTGCGTCCAGGTGCGAAATCAGCTGCGCGCCTTCGCTGAGCATCCAGTCCAGCCCGCGATCGGTCTTGCGCTCCAGCACCTTGTCACCCTGTGTTGCCAGGTGCAGGTGGCCAAGCAGGTCGCCGACCTGGGCGCAGTGCTGGGCGTTGGCGTCCTTGATGTGCTTGCCGGCCAGGCGCGGTTGCAGCAGCGCCGGTTTGCCGGCCAATTCGCGCAGGGCCACGCCGTCGGTGGTGCGCAGGGCGTAAGGCACCGGCAAATCGGCGTCGTGGAGCACGTCGAGCAGTTCGATGAAGAACGGCATTTCCTGCACCGGGCCGCGTTCAACCAGGGTCAGGACGAACTCGCCCTGTTCCAGGCTGATGAAGAAATTGGTGTTTTCGCTACCCGCAGCAATCCCCTGGAAGTCAAGCAGGCGGCCGAGCCCGTAAGGGGCAAGAAAGGTTTCCAGCTCGGGCCGAGCCAGGGGGGTGAACACAGACATGGTTAAAACTGCCAGTACGGGCGCCGCGGTGTGTGGCGCCAATTAAAGTTAAGAAATCATTTCCATTCGAAGATCTTCCATGACGGGATCAGCATATCCGGCTGGTCAGAGCGGATGAAGTTTGCATCGGTTCCGTCCGCGCGCACCAGGAAATACGGTGGGAAGCCTTTCTTCGTTATCTTGATTGCGTACAGGAAACCGTTTTGGCGGTATTCCTGAATGGTCCTGTCGCCTTCCGTGCGAATGGTAACTTCCGGATCGCCCGAAGGCGCACTGTCTGCCGCCATGGCAGCCATCGGAGCGAGTGCAAACAAGCCGGTCAACAGCAGGCGATTGAATGTGCGCATGATAACCTTGTCCCTTTGTTGTCTGTGGTCCGGCTATTCTAGCGCCTGACCCGCCGAAAAGGTTGATCCTGCTCATGAGCCAAGCCCCCCTCGTCCTGGTGGACGGTTCTTCTTATCTGTACCGCGCCTTCCACGCGCTGCCGCCGCTGACCACCTCAAAAGGCCTGCCGACCGGTGCGGTCAAGGGCGTATTGAACATGCTCAAGAGCCTGCGCAAGCAGTACCCGGAGAGCCCGTTCGCGGTAGTGTTCGACGCCAAGGGTGGGACCTTTCGCGACGACATGTACGCCGAATACAAGGCCAACCGCCCAAGCATGCCCGACGACATGCGCCTGCAGATCGAGCCCCTGCACCAGAGCGTGATCGCGCTGGGCTTCCCGCTGTTGTGCGTCGAAGGCGTCGAGGCCGATGACGTGATCGGCACCCTGGCTCGCAGCAGCGCAGCGGCTGACCGCCCGGTGGTGATCTCTACCGGTGACAAGGACATGGCACAGTTGGTCGACGGGCACATTACCTTGGTCAACACCATGACCGGTAGCGCCATGGACGTGGAGGGCGTAAAGGAGAAATTTGGCGTCGCTCCGGAGCAGATCATCGACTATCTGGCGTTGATGGGCGATTCGTCCGACAACATCCCAGGCGTTCCGGGCATTGGTCCGAAGACCGCTTCCGGCTTGCTGGTGGGCGTCAATGGCGGCCTGAAAGAGCTTTATGAGCAGTTGGATATTGTGCCGACCCTGCCTATCCGTGGGGCCAAGACGCTGCCGGCCAAGCTGGAAGAGCATAAGGAGATGGCGTTTCTCTCCTATCAGTTGGCGACGATCAAGATCGACGTACCGCTCGATGTTGGCTTGGACGATCTGCACCTGATCGAGCCGGATCGTGAAAAACTCCTGGAGCTGTATACCCTCCTGGAGTTCAAAAGCTGGTTTGACGAAGTGCAGCGCGACGCCAAGCGCGCCGGGCTGGAGGTGGCTGCTCCGGTCATCGAGAATGCGCCGGTCGTGAATACTGAGCTCAAGTACGAAACCATCCTCGAACAGGCGCGTTTCGATGTGTGGATGAAGAAGCTCGGCGACGCCAAGCTGTTCGCCTTCGACACCGAGACCACCGGCATCGATGCGCAGCAGGCGCAATTGGTTGGCTTGTCGTTCGCGGTTCAGCCCTATGAAGCGGCCTACATCCCGCTGACCCATTCCTACATGGGGGTGCCGGAGCAATTGGACCGCGACACGGTCCTGCGCGCGCTCAAGCCGATCCTCGAAGACCCGAGCAAGCTCAAGGTCGGCCAGCACGCCAAGTTCGACATGAATATCCTGGCCAACTGCGCCATCGGTGGTGATCAGAGTTGTGGCATCACGGTGCAGGGCATCGCCTACGACACCATGCTCGAATCCTACGTCCTCGACTCCACGGCCACGCGGCATGACATGGACAGCCTGGCCCAGAAATACCTGGGTCACACCACCGTGAGCTTTCAGGATATTGCCGGTAAAGGCGCTAAACAGCTGACCTTTGACCAGATCTCCCTCGAACAGGCCGGGCCTTACGCGGCTGAAGATGCCGACGTCACCCTGCGTCTGCACCAGACCTTGTTCGAAAAACTCACGGCGATCCCCAGCCTGGTCAGCGTGCTGACAGATATCGAGATGCCACTGGTGCCGGTGCTGGCGCGTATCGAGCGCCAGGGCGCACTGGTGGATGCCAAGTTGCTCGGTGTGCAGAGCGTCGAGTTGGGCGAGAAGATGGTCGAACTGGAGCGTGAGGCATTTGCCATCGCCGGTGAGGAATTCAACCTCGGCTCGCCCAAGCAATTGGGCGCGATCCTGTACGAAAAACTCGGCCACCCGATCCTGAGCAAGACCGCCAAGGGCCAGGCGTCGACCGCCGAAGCGGTGCTCGCCGAACTGGCCGAGCAGGATTTCCCGCTGCCCAAGGTGCTGATGCAGTACCGCTCCATGAGCAAGCTGAAAAGCACCTACACCGACCGCTTGCCTGAGCAGATCAACCCGCGCACCGGGCGCATCCATACGTCGTATCACCAGGCGGTGGCGGCCACGGGGCGTTTGTCGTCGAGTGATCCGAACTTGCAGAACATTCCGATCCGCACCGCTGAAGGCCGGCGGATTCGTCAGGCGTTCGTCGCGCCTAAAGGCTACAAGCTACTGGCGGCGGACTACTCGCAGATCGAACTGCGCATCATGGCGCACCTGGCCAAGGACGAAGGCTTGCTGCACGCCTTCCGCAATGACCTGGACGTACACAAGGCCACCGCCGCCGAGGTATTTGGCGTGGAACTGGGCGCGGTCACTACCGACCAGCGTCGCAGCGCCAAGGCGATCAACTTCGGCCTGATCTACGGCATGAGCGCGTTTGGCCTGGCCAAGCAGATCGGTGTCGATCGTAAACAGTCCCAGGCCTATATCGACCGCTACTTCGCCCGTTATCCGGGCGTGCTGGCCTATATGGAGCGCACCCGCGCCCAGGCGGCCGAGCAGGGTTATGTCGAGACGATCTTCGGTCGGCGCCTGTACCTGCCGGACATCAACGCGAAGAACCCGGCCCTGCGCAAAGGTGCCGAGCGCACGGCGATCAACGCGCCGATGCAAGGCACGGCGGCGGATATCATCAAGAAAGCCATGGTCGCGGTGGATAATTGGCTGACCGCGTCGGGCCTGGACGCCAAAGTCATCCTGCAGGTACACGATGAACTGGTGCTGGAGGTTCGCGAGGATCTGGTCGAGCAAGTGCGTGACGAGATTCGCCAGCACATGAGCCACGCGGCGACGCTGGACGTGCCGTTGCTGGTGGAAGTGGGCGTGGGTGATAACTGGGACGAAGCGCACTGATGGCGTGGTTCTGCCACCCCCCGAGCGTGGTGGCAGAACGCTTTAGAGCCGAAAGCGCCGTCGGTTATTACAAATAGTTTTTTGTACCTGCCGGAACTTAACCCATGAAATGCCACTCAGATTTACTGAATGGGTGGTGAAGCCCTTCAATGCTCCTATGTTGTGTTAAGTGTTGGCAGATATCTGGACCCCGCCCTAGCGGTCCGGAACTTGAACCCCGAACTTCCCCTCCCCTACGAAGTCCGGGGTTTTTTTTGCCTGCGCAAAAGTTACTCGGCGATTTCCGCGCCCTTGTCGGCCAATTCCATCCAGCCGGCCAGCACGGTGTAGGCGTCTTCCAGGCCCAGGCGCTTTGGCGCCGAGAACAGCTGGATGGTGATGGTGTCACCCCAACCTTTACGGATTTCCGCCTGCACCTTCAGCAGCGTGTTCTTGGCGGCGCCATAGGTCAGTTTGTCGGCTTTGGTCAGCAGGATATGCATCGGCATGCCGCTGGCGACCGCCCAGTCGAGCATCAGCAGGTCGAAGTCGGTCATTGGATGACGGATGTCCATCATCAGGATCAACCCCTTCAAACTCTCCCGGCCACCCAGGTAAGCCTCGAGGTGACGCTGCCAGTGCAGCTTCAGCGGGATAGGTACTTTTGCATAACCGTAGCCTGGAAGGTCGACCAGACGCCGATCATCGTCTAGCTTGAAGAAGTTGAGTAGCTGTGTGCGGCCCGGGGTTTTCGAGGTGCGCGCCAGGCTGGCGTGGGTCAAGGTGTTCAGCGCGCTGGATTTACCCGCGTTGGAACGGCCGGCAAAGGCGACTTCAAAGCCCTCGTCATCGGGGCATTGGTCCACTTTGGCGGCGCTGAGCATGAAGGTGGACTGTTGGCACAGGCCGAGGATGGGGTTCTTGAGTTGCATGAGATTTCCGATGTGGGCGGTGCCGAAAAAGGGTGCGGCAAGCGGTGTCGTTTCCGTTTCAGTAGCGCCAGTATATAATGCCGCAGATTTTGTGTGTGCTTTGTCCCAGCGAAGGGTGAAGTTCACGGGAGCGATAGACCTTTATTGCGCATTAGAACGCAAAACGCTCCCAAACCCTGAAAAGGTCGATGTATGACCAGATGGTTGCTTGCTATCGGTGTCCTGATGCCGCTTTACGGCGCTCAGGCTACACAGGAACCGGAAGCGGTGTACAACCGAGTTTGCGTGGCTTGCCATGCTGGCCAACTGCCGAACGCCCCGAAGCGGGGTGACCAGGCAGCCTGGGCGCCCAGACTGGCGCAGGGCATGGACACGCTGGTGCAACACGTGACTCAGGGTTTCAAGGCAATGCCGCCGCGTGGTTTGTGCATGGACTGCAGTACCGAGGATTACCAGGCCATCATTGAGTGGATGGTGAGTAAGCCCGGTTAGATAACTCTTTAAACCCTTAGCCGTAGTTGGATTAGCTGATGAACAAACTGATCGTGAGTCTGCTGTTGACCTTGGGCATCACCGGTGTTGCCCATGCTGCAGGCGACGCTACTGCGGGTCAGGCGAAAGCCGCCGTGTGTGGTGCTTGCCATGGACCGGATGGTAATAGCCCGGCACCGAACTTCCCTAAACTGGCCGGCCAGGGTGAGCGCTACCTGACCAAGCAGATGCACGACATCAAGGACGGTAAGCGCACGGTCCTGGAAATGACCGGCTTGCTGACCAACCTCAGTGACCAGGACCTGGCGGATATCGCCGCTTATTTCTCCAGCCAGAAAGGCAGCGTGGGAGCTGCCGATCCGAAGCAAGTGGCCCGTGGTGAAGAGTTGTTCCGCGGCGGCAACCTGGAAAAAGGCATGCCTTCCTGCATCGGTTGCCACTCGCCTAACGGCGCGGGCATCGCCGCTGCGGGCTTCCCGCACTTAGGTGGCCAGCATGCGCAGTACGTCACCAAGCAACTGACGGACTTCCGTGAAGGCAATCGCACCAACGACGGCGATACCAAAATCATGCAAAGCATTGCCGCCAAGCTAAGCAACAAGGACATCGAAGCGGTTTCCCAATACGTTCAGGGTCTGCACTGATCGAAGGGCTACGTTAACACTCGATTAATCCGTTGATGCAAGCATAAAAAGGGTGGCCCAGGCCGCCCTTTTTTGTGGCCGGTGCCGTTACACTAACGAACTCATGCCCGCGTAGACCTGTCACAACAAAGGTCGCGTGAGGCGACCCTATTTGTTCAGGAGTAAAGCATGCGTAATCTGATCCTCAGCGCCGCTCTCGTCACTGTCAGCCTCTTCGGCATGACCGCACAAGCTGCCGACGTGCCGCTTGAAGCCGGTAAAACCTACGTGGAATTGGCCAACCCAGTGCCGGTGTCGGTGCCGGGCAAGATCGAAGTGGTGGAGCTGTTCTGGTACGGCTGCCCGCATTGCTACGCCTTTGAGCCAACCATCAACCCATGGGCTGAAAAACTGCCCAAGGACGTGAACTTCAAACGCATCCCTGCCATGTTCGGCGGCCCTTGGGATGCCCACGGCCAACTGTTCCTGACTCTGGAAGCCATGGGTGTCGAGCACAAGGTCCACAACGCGGTCTTCGAGGCTATCCAGAAACAAGGCAAGCGCCTGACCAAGCCTGAGGAAATGGCTGACTTCGTCGCTACCCAGGGTGTCGACAAGGACAAGTTCCTGGCTACCTTCAATTCCTTCGCTATCCAGGGCCAGATCAAACAGGCCAAGGAACTGGCGCAGAAGTATGGCGTGCAAGGCGTACCGACCCTGATCGTCAACGGCAAGTACCGTTTCGACCTGGGGACCACCGGCGGTCCTGAAGCGACCCTCAATGTGGCCGACCAGTTGATCGCCAAAGAACGCGCCGCCAAGTAAGGGGCCTGCCATGCGCCGCTGGGGTACCGAACGCGTTGTCGGCCTGCATGACCCACAGGTCAACGAAGCTCACCTGGAATCCACAGGACTGCCGGCGGACAGCCGCCTGCGCCTGCTCAGCTTCAATATCCAGGTGGGCATCAGTACCGAGAAGTACCGGCACTACCTCACCCGTGGCTGGCAGCACTTGTTGCCCCACAACGGGCGGGCCGGCAACCTGCAGAAGATCGGCGACCTGTTGGGCGACTTCGACCTGGTCGCCTTGCAGGAAGCTGACGGCGGCAGCATTCGCTCGGGCTACATCAACCAGGTGGAACACCTGGCCCAGTTGGGCGCGTTTCCCTATTGGTATCAGCAACTCAATCGCAACCTCGGGCGTCTGGCGCAGCACAGCAATGGCGTGCTCAGCCGCCTGAAGCCATCGGCTATCGAAGATCACCCATTGCCGGGCCCCAAGGGCCGTGGCGCGATCCTCGTGCGTTTCGGCGAAGGCCCGGAAGCCCTGGTGGTGGTGATGATGCATCTGGCACTCGGGGGGCGTACCCGCAACCTGCAGTTGGCCTACGTGCGTGAGTTGATTGGCGGTTACAAGCACCAGGTGCTGATGGGTGACATGAACACCCATGCCACCGACCTGCTGCAGAATTCCCCGTTGCGTGACCTTGGCTTACTGGCGCCGCAAGTCGAAGCCACGTTCCCCAGCTGGCGCCCGCAACGCTGTCTTGACCATATCCTGCTTAGCCCGACCCTCACGCTTGAAAGCGTGCAGGTGTTGGCGCAGCCCATCTCCGATCACCTGCCGGTCGCGGTGGAGATTCGTCTGCCGGGTTCGCTCACGGCTGATGCATTGCCCGCGTTGAGCCCCGGCCCTCGCGGACCCCTTGCATGAGCGACGAAGCCCAGCGCTGGAAAGAGAAATACCTTAAAAGCATCGAACAACAAGACACGCTCGAACGCCGCTGGGCTGCCCGCCTCGACCTGCTGCGCCGAGGGTTGGTGCGCAGTACGTTGGCCGCTGAAGGCACCGACCGCGCGGTCGATCAATGCATGAAGGAAATGCGCGACGCAGTGCGCACCGACGACATGGATGCCGCCCTCGCTGCGTTGCTGCCGCGCCTGGAAAAAGCCGTACTGGATTCGGAGCAGCGTCGCGAAACCCGGATTGACCAGATGAGTACCGCGCTCGCGGCCCTGGTTGCGCAGTTGCAGAAACTGCCGCTGCCCCGCGAGGTGGCCCGCCCGTTGAAAACCTTCGCCAAGCAGTTGGATAGCCGCGTAGGCCAGGCGCGCGAGATCCCACTGTTGCTCAGTGAGCTGAGCAGCCTGCAAGGGCAGGCATTGAATAACCTGGAGCCGGACGGCGAAACCCCGCGCCCCGGCCCCGGCCTGCTGCAACGCCTGTTTGGCGCCAAGGATGTCGCGAATGAAGCGCCGCCCGGCGAGGCCGCGCCGCCGCCTGCTCCGCCATCTTTACCGCCGCCCCCCGCCTCCAGGCCGGCGCCCGAGCCCGTCGCCGAGACGCCGGCGCAGCCTGACGAATTAGCCCAGGCCCTGCGGGCGTTCGCGCCGTTGCCGCAAGGCTCGGCCTCGCCCCAGCCGGAACCCGTAGCGCCGGCCAAGGCGGTCGAGATCGTGACCCCCTCCGTTGCCGTCGAAGCCGTGTCACGAACTGCGCCGATCGCCCGGCCGGTCGAAGTGGCGGAGCCCGAGGCGCCTCCGGTCGAGGCGCAAGAGCCTGCCTCTGAAAGCGCACTCGCTGCGTTTATCGAAACACCCCCGGTCGAGGTCGATGCGCCGCCGCAAACTGTCATCGGCAGCCTGTCACTGCCGCCCGTGCAGGAAGTACCGGACCCGGACGAGTTGCAAGCGGACCCGGTCTACGCCCTGCCCGATTCGCCGGAGCCGTCCTACAGCTCCGTGGCCAAACACATTGAAGACACCTTACTTGGCCTGCTGGAAGACCTGTCGCTGCCCGAGCGACACCGGCCCCAGGCCGAAGCCATGCGCGAACGCCTGGCCCATGGTTTGAACTGGTACGAACTGCTGCCGATCCTCGACGATCTGGCCACGCTGATGCTGGCGATCACCGACAGCGGCCAACATGAGTTCGAGGCTTACCTAAAACAGCTCAACGAACGCCTCGAAGCGTTCCAGGGCCATCTGCAGACGGCCAGCGAAGGGTATGCCGACAGTCGCTCGGCCGCCCGGGAGCTGGACACGCAAATCCGTGAACAGGTCGACGGCCTGCAAAGCAGTGTGCAGGACGCCGCCGACCTGGACAGCCTCAAGCAGGTCTTGGAAAGCCACCTTGAAGGCCTGCTTGGCACCATGGACCAGCACCAGCAGCAACGTGATCAGCGCGAGCAGGAAGTGGCGGAGCGTTTGAAAGGGCTCGCGGAGCGCGTCGCCAATATGGAACAGGAGGCCCAGGGTTATCGCGATCACCTGGAAGTGCAGCGCCAGAAAGCCCTGATCGATCCGCTCACCGACTTGCCCAACCGTGCGGCCTGGAGCGAGCGCCTGGACCATGAGGTCAACCTCTGGCATCAGCGCGGCAATAGCCTGTCGCTGGCAATGCTGGACCTGGATCACTTCAAGCGTATCAACGACGGCTACGGGCATCTGGCCGGCGACAAAGTGCTGAAAATCATCGCCAACGTGCTGCGCAAGCGCCTGCGTCCTGGCGACTTCATTGCGCGATTCGGCGGTGAAGAGTTTGTGTTGCTGATGCCCGACTCCTCCCTGGCGAATGCCCTGGCCGCTGGCGAAGCGTTGCGAACGGCGATTGAAGTCTGCCCGTTCCACTTCAAGGGCGAGCCGGTGACGATCACGGTGTCGATGGGCGTGGCACAGTTCCAGCCCGGCGAGCGCAGTGACTTGGCGCTCAAGCGCGCCGACGAGGCGTTGTACCGGGCCAAGGCGGCGGGACGTAACCGGGTGCAGGCGGCCTAAAAGATGTTCCATTTTGTAATTTGACGTTTGGGCTACAAACGGTACGTTACACTGTTGCATTATCGTCTTCTGCGTAACGTGATCCGCCATGAAATCCGTGTACTTCGCTTTTGTGTTCCTCCTGCTCACCGGCTGCGCAAGCGGCCCGCGCCTGGATACCAGCCACCCCTCGGCCAACCACGACAACCGCGTGCAGTTCGTGGTGGTCCATTACACCTCGGCCAACCTTGAACGCTCCCTGGCGCTGCTGACCCATGGTCAGGTCAGCAGCCATTACCTGATCGGCGACGACGCTTCGGGCACCATCTACAAGCTGGTGGATGAAAGCCAACGCGCTTGGCATGCGGGGGAAAGCGAGTGGATGGGGCGTACCTGGCTGAACTCCAGCTCCATCGGGATCGAGATCGTCAACCCAGGGTTTCGCGACACGCCGACGGGCCGTGTGTGGTACCCGTACTCCGAAGCTCAGGTGCAATCGCTGGAGGTGTTGCTCAAGGACATCAGCACGCGCAATGGCATTGACCCCAAAAACATCATTGGTCACAGCGACATCGCGCCGCTGCGCAAGCAGGACCCGGGGCCGTTGTTTCCGTGGAAGCGCCTGGCCGAGAAGGGCTTGGGCGTCTGGCCCGACGCGCAGGCTGTGGCGCGCTACCAGGCGCAGTACGCCACGGATCTGCCGAGCATCACCTGGTTCCAGGAAGCGTTGGCGCACCTGGGCTACCAGACGCCGCAGACCGGTGAACTGGACGTCGCCACGCGCCATGTGATCGCGGCGTTCCAGATGCACTTCCGCCCTGCGCTGTTCGATGGCTCACCGGATGCCGAGAGTGCCGCGATCCTGCGCGCCCTCGACCGGCGTTAATCGCTACAGCGGTAACGCCATATAGAACTGCGTGCCCTGCCCCGGCCGTGAATACACGCCCATGCGGCCGCCATGCAGTTGCACGATCTCCTTGCACAGCGCAAGCCCCAGGCCGGCGCCGCCTTTCTTGCGGCCCACCTGCACGAAGGGTTCGAAGATGCGCCCCTGCTGGCCATAGGCGATACCTTCGCCGTTGTCCTCGACGCTGATAATCACCCGCTCGCCATGACGCCGTGCCTGCAGGCGGATCTGCCCGCCTTCGGCGGTGTGGCGCAGGGCGTTGCCCAACAGGTTGTCGAGCACGCGTTCCAGTTGCGCCTGGTCGGCATACAGTCGGGGCAGGTCGGGCTGGGGCTCTACCAGCAGCTCGATGTGTTGCGCATTCGCCGGCTCGGCGAAGCGCGCACGCGCATGCTCCAGTAGGTCGGTGACATCGCACGGGCCCAGGGTGAGTTTTTGCATGCCGTTCTGGTAGCGCGAAAAGTTGAGCAGGTCGTTGATCAACTGCATCAGGCGCTGCATCTCTTCATTGACCGTATCCAGCAGGTCCGCTTCACGGGACTCCGCAGGAAACTTCGCGCGTTCGCGGAACAAGCCGAAGGCCATGTGCATGCCGGTCACCGGCGTGCGCAATTCGTGGGAGGCGCGCAACACGAACTCGCTGCGTACCCGCTCAAAGGCGCGCTGCTCGGTGACGTCATGTAGCACCATCACTGCGCCGAGGATATGCCCCTGGGTGTGGCTTACCGGCGTCAGGCTGTAGGTCAACAGGCGCAGCTCACCCTCGACTTCCACCTCCAGGTCGTCCGGCGCCCGTTCCAGGTTGCCGCCGCGCAGCACCAGTTGCAGTTGATCGTCCATTTCCGGGCGACCCAGCGCATCACCCAGGCCCTGGCCGAGACGTTCCTCGTCCCAGCCCAACTGGCGCTGTGCGACGGGGTTGAGGTGCTCCAGGCGGCCTTGACGGTCAATCATCAGCAGGCCGTCGTCGATACTGTCGAGCACCGCTTGCAGGCGCTGCTGGCCCGCCAGCAGCTCATCGATATTGGTTGCCTGATGCTGGCGCAACGCTTCGGCCATGATGCCGAAGCGTCGGGTCAGTTGGTTCATTTCCGCCGCTGAAGAAATGGGCAGGGTCACTTCGAAATCACCTTGCCCGATCTTGTCGGCGGCCTTGGCCAGCGCTTCGATCGGCCCGCCAAACCGTCGGGCGATGCCATGGGCGGTAATAAAACCGATGATCAGCACCGCGAGGCCTACCAGCCCCAGCAGCCCCGCGATCAACAAGGCGCGCTCGCGGGATTTATGCTCGCTGGCGCTGATGTTTTCCAGGGCCTGCTTGTGCTCGGCGATCAGGCCGTTGCGCAGAACATTGAATGTTTCGGTGATTTTCTCTTTGCCGCCGGGCGGTGGGGACGCTTGTTGAGATTCGTCAAAAGCCGCCAGCAAGCGCTGGTAGTCGAGCCGGGCCTGACTGAAACCGCTGCTATGCCCGTCTCGCTGTTCGTGGGCAATGCCTTGGTCGAGCAGCTCGAAGTAATGCTGTTCCGCCGCTTGCAGTGCCTCCGGATTGGGGCGTTGTTCGAGCATCATCATCAACTGGTCGCCCAGGCTCTGGCGCAGCTTGAGTCCCAGGTCGAGGGTGATGAAGTTACTGCGAATCGATGACTCCTGGGTCTTGGCCATCTGCATCACGCTGACCAGCCCCAGGATCAACCCCAGCAGGGCGACGGTGATCAGCGCGGAGATACTCAGGAATAACCGAGTGCGCAGTTTCATCGCTAACTTCATAAGGTACAGCTCACAGGTTGTACTGTTTGCGTTTGCGGTACAGGGTCGACGCGTCGATGCCCAGGGTGCGGGCAGCCTGATCCAAGGTGTCGCTGGTGGCCAGTACGGCGCCGATATGCGCTTTCTCCAGTTCGTCCAGGCTCAACGCCGCACCGATACGGGGTGCATTGTGGGTCGGCTGTTCGGCCATTCCGAGGTGGCTGATTTCGACCTTTTCCTGCGGGCAGATAATGCTCGCGCGTTCCACCACGTTGCGCAGCTCGCGGATATTGCCCGGCCAGCGGTAGTTGAGCAGCGCTTCGCGCGCTTCATCGCTGAAGCCCCGCGCCGGTCGGGCGTATTCCTTGACGAAGCGGGCGAGGAAGCGGTCGGCCAGGGCCAGGATGTCTTCGCTGCGTTCGCGCAGCGGCGGCAGGTGCAAGGTGATCACGTTGAGGCGGTACAGCAAGTCTTCGCGAAAGCGGCCGTCGCGCACCATGTCTTCGAGGTTCAGGTTGGTGGCCGCAAGGATGCGTACATCGGCGCGCCGGGTAACCGGGTCGCCCACGCGCTCGTATTCCTTGTCCTGGATAAAGCGCAGCAACTTGGGCTGCAGGGTGAGGGGAAAGTCGCCGATCTCGTCGAGAAACAGCGTGCCGCCGTCCGCCTGGTTAACCCGGCCCAAGGTGCTCTCGCTGGCGCCGGTAAAGGCACCGCGGCTATGGCCGAACAGTTCGCTTTCCATCAACTCCGCCGTCAGCGACGGGCAGTTGATGGTGACGCAGGATTTCTTCGCGCGCTTGCTCCAGCCGTGAATGGCCCGGGCCAACTCGCCTTTACCGGTGCCGGATTCGCCGAGGATGAGGATGTTGGCGTCAGTCCCGGCCACTTGGCGTGCAGTTTCCAGCACCACCATCATCGCCGGGCTGTGGGAGTCGAGGCCGTCTTTGGGTTGGCGTACTTCGCCTTCCAGCGCCTCCAGGCGCGCGGAGAGCTGGCGCACTTCCAATTGTTTGGCGGTGGCCAGGCGCAGTTGGTCGGGGCTGCACGGTTTGACCAGATAATCAGCCGCGCCGGCCTGGATCGCATCCACCGCAGTGTCCACGGCGGAATGCGCGGTCACAATCACCACGCGCATCCACGGCGCCTGGATGCGCATCTGCGCCAACACATCCAGGCCGTTGTCCTCGCCCAGGCGCAGGTCCAGGAAGCACAGGTCGAACACTTGGCGTTGCATCAGGGCATCGGCCTGAGCGGCGCTGTTCGCGGTGGCTACGGTGTAGCCCTCATCTTCCAGGCAATAACGGAAGGTACGAAGGATCGCGGATTCGTCGTCCACTAAAAGAATGCGGCCTTGAAGTTCCTTGGCTGATTCCATTTGTCCCGCGCTCCTGAATATGAATGATGGTGTTTAGTCCCGGAATAATCGGGCAAGTTGCATGGTTCATTCTGATTGATAAAACGCAACGTCGTGCAGCTATCTACGTGTGTCCCTACAAAGCCCGCGCCTGCTGGCGTTTTCATGCCTTCTTGCCACTTCGGCAGTGCGCTATTGGCTTTCTATCCACCCATCCGACCACTGGTGATCGTGCATTTCGCACGGCGTCCAGGTGGCCATCGTGCAGGATGCTGGGCTTCGTGTTGATCAAATATATTTAACTGATTGATTTTGTTGAGTTTTATTTTGTAAAAAAGCTGGCACGCCCTCTGCAATAGCTCTCCTAACGAATAATCAAAATGCGGGAGAAAGCAGCATGACTCGCCAAAGCCTCGCTCAACTGTGTGTATCGCCAGTGCGCTTGCAACAAGGCCTGTTCGCCAGCCTGGCCCTGATGGTCACGTTGATTGGCGGCCAGCAGTTGCAGCATTGGCAGCAGCAGACCCCGCATTTCGAACGTCCGGCAATGACCCAGACCCATTTTCGCTCCATTGATAGCCGTTCCGTTGGCAGCGTCTCTGCCGATGTAACGGCTCCCCAACTGCGGATGGTTGACCAGGCGTCTTCCCTGGGTGAACTGCCATCCCAGGAACGTTGGGTGTTCTAGGCAACAAAAGGTCGCTTGAGTTGAGCGATTGCACGGCAGTACCGCTGTCACCCCTAAAAAAGCGTAAGGAGAATCACCATGTTGAGTTGGGCAATCACATTTCTGATCATCGCCATTGTGGCTGCAGTCCTGGGCTTCGGTGGGATCGCGGGCACTGCCACGGGTATCGCCAAGATTCTGTTTGTGGTCTTCCTGGTGATGTTCATTGCTTCGTTCTTCTTTGGTCGTCGCGGCCGAGGCTGAATATGACCACTTTGTCTCTCAAGGCCATGGCTGCCGTCCTGCTTCTGGGCGGCAGCGGTTTGGCGATGGCCGCTAACGACGGCCAGACCCGGGCCAACGAATTGCTCAGCGCGGACTCGCAGTACCGTGAAACGTGGCAAGGCGTGGTGAAGAAAGAAGAGCGCCTGCCGGAATGGGTCATGAACCTGTCCGGCACGGCCGAGCAAATGAATGCCGTTGAAGAAGATGGCGACAAGTACTTGGTCGGGCCCCTCTGCGAAACCGCAGACACCTGCCTGAACAAGCGCCTGATCGTCGCCTTCAGTTACGACAAGGAAGATGCCTACGCCATGTTGGTGGAAGTCCCGGCCGGCCTGCCGGCGGACAAGTCTCCAACGCGTCACGCCGATTACCGGTTTATCGGTAAGCCGGATGCAGGCATGCAAAAGCTGCTGATGGAGCAACTGAAGAAAGATCCGAATTGGTACTAGGTTCCGTCTGACGCATCTGTCGTCTGCGGGGCCGGCGTCCATAGAAAGAAGCCCTTGCGCTTCTTTCTGTTTGCATCGCTCGCCAAGGGCGATGCATGGCCAGGGGGCCGGGTTGCTCTGATCCGTCGAGATCGGCGTGACCTACGGGTACAGGGAGTGCCTGCGCAAGGGCCGGGTCAGGTGAAAAGCTGCGACGCAAGTTCACACGCTCTCGAGCTTGCTGGACTTGCGGCGGGCTTATGAGGTTCATCCCCCGCCTCTCATACTGCTCTTAGCCGAGAATCTGCTTTTTGCCCGCGACTAACCATTACTGGGTATGTCGTGGCGACCATCTATCGAGAAAATTTCGTTCACGCTATAGGACATTTCAGACAACAGACCCCTGAATACACAGGCATTTTTGCGAATGCCTTCAGCGTGTCCTGCATCTCTAAGCGACCCTGATTTGACCGGTTCACGGCATATTCGCCGGGCAAAATGTCGCATTTGAACTGACCGTCCGGTCAGTTATTATGAAAAAAAGCCATGCCGATTCGGCATAGGGTAGGCGTTTACGGCATTAGACGTCGCCCCCTTGCATGGGAATAGTTGCGCCTTTTTTCGCCTGCCAGTAAGCCATTTCGGCCATGCGGCGGTGACTTTCTATGGAGGCAGATGCACACACTTTTTCGCTTCCGAGCGTTGCAGCTGGCGCATTTGCCTTAAGTTCACTTGAAGTAAGGGTAATGACATGAAGAAGGCAAAGCTAAGCCTCGCCTGGCAGATCCTCATCGGTTTGGTGCTGGGGATCGCAATCGGCGCCGTGCTCAACCATTTCAGTGCTGAAAAGGCCTGGTGGATCAGCAATGTGCTGCAGCCGGCGGGCGATATCTTTATCCGCCTGATCAAGATGATCGTGATCCCGATTGTGATTTCCTCGCTGATCGTCGGCATTGCCGGTGTCGGCGATGCGAAAAAGCTCGGTCGAATTGGCGTCAAAACCATCCTTTACTTCGAGGTCGTCACCACCATCGCCATCGTGGTCGGCCTGTTGCTGGCCAACCTGTTCCACCCTGGCACGGGCATCGACATGAGTACCCTGGGTACCGTGGATATCTCCAAGTACCAGGCGACAGCGGCGGAGGTGCAGCATGAGCATGCGTTCGTTCAGACCATCCTCAACCTGATCCCATCGAACATCTTTGCCGCCGTCGCGCGTGGCGAGATGCTGCCGATCATCTTCTTCTCCGTGCTGTTCGGCCTGGGCCTGTCGAGCCTCAAGCCTGAGCTGCGCGAGCCGTTGGTGACGATGTTCCAGGGCGTGTCCGAGAGCATGTTCAAAGTCACCCACATGATCATGAAGTACGCGCCTATCGGTGTGTTCGCGCTGATCGCGGTGACCGTCGCCAACTTCGGCTTCGCCTCTTTGCTGCCACTGGCCAAGCTGGTGATTCTGGTTTACGTCGCCATTCTGTTCTTCGCCTTTGTGATCCTGGGCCTGATCGCACGCCTGTTTGGCTTCTCGGTGATCAAGCTGATGCGCATCTTCAAGGATGAGCTGGTGCTGGCCTACTCCACCGCCAGTTCCGAAACCGTGCTGCCGCGGGTGATCGAGAAGATGGAAGCCTACGGCGCGCCGAAGGCCATCTGCAGCTTCGTGGTGCCGACCGGTTATTCGTTCAACCTCGATGGTTCGACCCTGTACCAGAGCATCGCGGCGATCTTTATCGCGCAGTTGTATGGCATCGACCTGTCGGTCGGCCAGCAACTGATGCTGGTGCTGACCCTGATGGTCACCTCCAAAGGCATCGCGGGTGTGCCGGGCGTGTCCTTCGTGGTGTTGCTGGCTACCCTGGGCAGCGTGGGCATTCCATTGGAAGGCCTGGCGTTCATTGCCGGCGTCGACCGCATCATGGACATGGCGCGTACCGCCCTCAACGTGATCGGCAACGCCTTGGCGGTACTGGTCATCTCCCGTTGGGAAGGCATGTACGACGATGCCAAGGGCGAGCGCTACTGGAACTCCCTGCCGCACTGGCGCACCAAGCAAGTGTTGCCGGCGGGTGAGGCCAGCCGCGGCTGAGGTCTGCCTGATGCGCACAAACCCCGGTAAATCCGGGGTTTGTCGTTTCTGTCAGCCCCGCTATCATTCGCCCCATCTTTCGGGGGATTCAACTGATGCTCAATGGCCTGTGGCTTGGCTTCTTTGTCGTAGCAATGGTGTCAGCACTGGCGCAATGGCTGGTCGGCGGTAACGCCGGGATTTTTGCGGCGATGGTGGAAAGCATTTTCGCCATGGCCAAATTGTCGGTGGAGGTCATGGTGCTGTTGTTCGGCACGCTGACGTTATGGCTGGGCTTTTTGCGCATCGCCGAAAAAGCCGGGATCGTCGACTGGCTGGCCAGGGCCCTCGGCCCGCTGTTTCGCCGGCTGATGCCGGAAGTGCCGGCTGGCCACCCGGCCATCGGTTTGATCACCCTCAACTTCGCCGCCAACGGCCTGGGCCTGGACAACGCCGCGACACCCATCGGCCTGAAAGCCATGAAAGCGTTGCAGGAGCTCAACCCGATCCCCAATACCGCGAGTAACGCGCAGATTCTGTTCCTAGTGCTCAACGCATCCTCGCTGACGCTGTTGCCGGTGACCATCTTCATGTACCGCGCCCAGCAAGGCGCAGCCGACCCGACGCTGGTGTTTTTGCCGATCCTACTGGCCACCAGCGCATCGACCCTGGTGGGCTTGCTCTCGGTGGCAGTGATGCAGCGCTTGCGGCTGTGGGACCCGGTGGTGCTGGCCTATTTGATCCCAGGCGCACTGCTGCTGGGCGGCTTCATGGCGTTGCTGGCGACCTTGTCCGCCACGGCGCTGGCCGGGTTGTCGTCGATCCTTGGCAACCTGACGCTGTTTGGCCTGATCATGCTGTTCCTGCTGGTCGGCGCGTTGCGCAAGGTGAAGGTCTACGAGGCGTTTGTCGAAGGGGCCAAAGAGGGCTTCGACGTCGCCAAGAACCTGCTGCCGTATCTGGTGGCGATGCTCTGCGCGGTGGGCGTGTTGCGTGCATCCGGTGCGCTGGACTTTGGCCTGGAAGGCATTCGTCATGTGGTCGCCTGGACCGGCATGGACACGCGCTTCGTCGACGCGCTGCCGACTGCGATGGTCAAGCCGTTCTCCGGCAGTGCCGCGCGGGCGATGTTGATCGAGACCATGCAGACCCAGGGCGTCGACAGCTTCCCGGCGTTGGTGGCGGCGACGGTTCAGGGCAGTACCGAGACCACCTTCTATGTGTTGGCGGTGTATTTCGGCTCGGTGGGTATTCAGCGGGCGCGGCATGCGGTGGGCTGTGCGTTGCTGGCGGAGTTTGCCGGTGTGGTGGCGGCGATTGCGGTGTGCTACTGGTTCTTTGGTTAAGGCTTGGATGGCTATCGGGAGCAAGCTCCCGATGAGGCCCTCAGCGTTTCGGCGCAGTGTTGCCCTGCGCCACCACCCAATCCACCACCTGCTTGTTCAACTGATCCCCCGCCAGCCCAAACCCGGCCACCACCGCCGGCACTTTGCTGTCGCTGACCGGCTGGCGCACTTCAAACCGTCGGCTGGCAATGATCCGCTGATCACTCCCACGCACCAGCCGCGCATCCAGGCGAATCACCACTTCCACCGCGCTGCTGCGGTATTCGCTCTGGAACGCCTGCAATTGCCCGCCCAGCTCGTAGTCGGCCTGCAGGTTGGTCTCGTCGCTGCTCAACAGCGTGACCCGGCCATCGCGCTGGAAGCCGTCCATGAAGCGGTTGCGCAGCAGGACCGGCGCCGGGTCGCTCCAGCGTGAGTGGGCGTAGCTGCTGATCAGATCGCCCTGGGGCACCACGGCAATGCGCGGGCTGTCGAGGAACTCGCTGGTCTGCGGCTTGGTCACGCGCAGCGACCAGGCTACCGGCGCCGCTTGGGCGGCCACCGGGGCCGAGGCCAGGCGGTAGACGTCCGATGGATCGGCCGTGGGCAGGATCGAGCACGCGCCGATCAGCGCCAGGGCCACGGGGGCGATCAGTTGGTAAGCACGCTTCATGGCGTGAACTCCTTGTTCTTGTCGCTGCCCAGCAGGTAACCGCTGGGGTTGGCTTCCAGGCGGCGGGAGATGGCGCGCAGCGAACCTAGGGTTTCGCGCAGTTCGCGCACGGCCGGCGCCAGTTCGTTGAGGCCCTGCATGCCGCTGTTCACCGCGTTCTTGTTATCGGTCAGCAAGGTGTTGATGGTCGCGGTGCTTTGCTCAAGGGATTTCATCGCCTGCTCAGCGCTGCCGAAGACCTGCCTGCCTTGATCGTTGAGCAGGCCGTTGGCATTGCGCATCAGCGCGGTGGTCTGCTCGAGGGCGGCACCGGCCTGCTTGCTGACCTGCATCAGTTGCTGCATCACCACTTTGATATCGCCGCGCTGGTCGGCAATCGCGCCGGTGGTTCGTTCCAGATGGTCCAGGGTGTTGCTGATGCGCTCGACATTCTGCGCAGAGAACATGTCGTTGGCGTTGTGCAGCAGCAGGTTGATGCTGGTCATCAGGTCGTTGCTGTTGTTCAGCAACCGCGCGATAGGGGATGGCGAGGCGATGATCTCCGGCAGGTCGCCGTCCTTGCCCTTGAGTGTCGGGCTTTGCGGTGTGCCGCCGCTGAGCTGGATGATCGAGGTGCCGGTGATGCCGGTCAGGGCCAGCTTGGCCTGGGTGTCTTCCTTGATCGGCGTCTCCCCGGAAAGGCGGATGCGTGCGAGCACGCGGCGCGGGTCTTTGGGGTCCAGGCGCAGGCTGATGACATCGCCCACCTTGATCCCGCTGTACTGCACCGAGCTGCCCTGGGACAGGCCGCTGACCGCCTCGTTGAAAATCACTTCGTAATCCTGGAACGCGGCGTCGACGCTGGACTTGGCCAGCCACAAGCCAAACAGCATCGCGCCGACCACCACAATCACGCTGAACAGACCGATCATCACATGATGGGCTCGGGTTTCCATGTCATACCTCGTTGAGCGGTTGAGCGGCATCCAATGCCGCGCGGCCCCGGGGGCCGTGGAAATATTCGTGAATCCAGGCGTCGTCGGTTTCCGAGACGACATCGATGGCATCGGCCACCAGCACTTTCTTCTGTGCCAGCACCGCGACGCGGTCGGTGATGGTGTACAGCGTGTCCAGGTCGTGGGTGACCAGGAACACGCTCAGGCCCAGCGCATCGCGCAGGGTCAGGATCAGTTGGTCGAATTGCGCGGCGCCGATCGGGTCGAGCCCGGCGGTGGGTTCGTCGAGGAACAGAATGTCCGGGTCCAGCGCCAGGGCTCGGGCCAGGGCCGCGCGCTTGATCATGCCGCCGGACAGCGACGCCGGGTATTTGTCGGCCGCCGACAGCGGCAACCCGGCCAACGCCAATTTGACTGCGGCCAGGTGCTCGGCGTCGGCGCGGCTCAGGCCGGCGTGCTCTATCAGCGGCAGCGCGACGTTCTCAATCACGGTCAGCGAAGAAAACAGCGCGCCCTTCTGGAACAGCACGCCAAAGCGCCGCTCCACCAGTGAGCGCTCATGCTCCGACAGGCTCGACAGGTTCTTGCCGAATACCCGCACCTCGCCTGCGCTGGGCCGGCGCAGGCCGACGATGCTGCGCAACAGCACCGACTTACCGCTGCCGGAGCCGCCGACCACGGCGAGGATTTCGCCCTTGTACAGATCCAGGTTGAGGTTTTCGTGCACGCGCTGGCTGCCAAAGCGATTGCACAGCCCACGGACTTCGATCACCGCTTCGCTGGGGGCTCGGGGTAGGCGCCTCACCAGCCCATCTCCATGAAGAACAACGCGGCGACCGCATCGAGCACGATCACCACAAAGATCGATTGCACCACGCTGGAGGTGGTATGGGCGCCGACCGACTCGGCGCTGCCGCTGACCTTGAAGCCTTCCAGGCAACCAATGGCGGCGATCAGGAAGGCGAAGAACGGCGCTTTCACCATGCCCACCAGGAAATGCTTCACACCAATGTCCGACTGCAGCAGCGAGAGGAACATCGCCGGCGAAATATCCAGGGTCAGCGCACACACCACCCCGCCGCCGACAATCCCCGAGAGCATCGCCAGGAACGTCAGCATCGGCAGCGACACCAGCAGGGCCAGCACGCGGGGCAATACCAGCAGCTCCATCGGGTCCAGCCCCAGGGTGCGGATGGCGTCGATTTCTTCGTTGGCCTTCATCGAGCCGATTTGCGCGGTAAAGGCACTGGCGGTGCGGCCGGCGATCAGGATCGCGGTCAGCAAGACGCCGAATTCCCGTAGGAAGGAGAACGCCACCAGGTCCACGGTGAAAATCGTCGCGCCAAAGCTCTTGAGCACCGTGGCGCCGAGGAACGCCACCACGGCGCCCACCAGAAACGTCAGCAAGGCGACGATGGGCGCGGCGTCGAGGCCGGTCTGTTCGATATGCGCAACCATCGGCGTCACGCGCCAGCGCTTGGGCCGGAAAATGCTGCGGGCGAAGGTTTCAAGGATCAGGCCGATAAAGCCCAGCAGTTGCTTGCTGTCCAGCCACACCGCATCCACCGCGGCGCCGATGCGCGCCAGCACCTGGATGCCGGTGGCTTCTTCCGGGGCTTTTTCCGGTACGCAGAAATCATTCAGGGAGCGGTAGACGGTCTTGAGCAGTGCGCGGTCGGCGGCGGACAGGCTGCAGTCGGTTTGCTCGGCGGATTGCTCGATACGGTCTGGGCCCAGCAGCTCGACCAGCAGTGAGGCGCCAGCTGTGTCGAGGGCGCCGAGGCCATTGAGGTCGACGCGGGCGCCGGCGTCGTATCGGCCGTCGAGCTTGTCCGACAGTTTTTTCAGGTTTGTGTAGTGGGCAAGCGTCCAGTCCCCCGTAATCCTGAGCAACGGGGGGGCGGTGGACGTATCGAGGTGGGCTGTGCCGGCCGAGGTACGAGTGGTCATAAGCTCCGAGCTTGTCTGGCTATCCACAATGCCTACGTAATAGCACGATACAGCCTACTTTGGGTTGTCCGTTTGCGCTGTGTCAGTCACCTTGAAGCGCAGCACGCCGATCACCTGCCCGTCTTCGGTCAGCACCTGGACTTGCCAGCGCCCCACCGCGTCGGCCGGGAAGTTCTGTTTGTGGGTCCAGGCGCGGTAGCCTTCCTTGCGCCCGCCATGAATATCCAGGGCGATGCGGTCGACCTCCTTGCCGTTGAATTTCCACACGTGGTAGATCCGCTCATCCAGCCCGCGCGGGGCATTGATGGCGGTATAGGCATAGAGCCCGGCGCTGCGCAGTTGGGCGGCGCTGACTTCTTTGAGATCGTCGCCCGGCGTGCGGTCTTGCAACTGGGTGCTGATCGCCACTTCAGTCATCCACAAGGTGGCCGGTGGCACCCAACTGCGTAGGAACCATCCTGCGCAGCCAATGGCGGCCGTGACCCCGAGCAGCATCGCCCAGCCTTTGAGACTGCGCAGCGGCAAGCTCACGGCCAGGCTCGGGATCGACAAGGCCATGGCCACGCCGAGGGCCAGTTTGTAGCTCTCGGCGGTGGTCAGGTGCAGGATGATCGGCAGCGCGGTGAGCAGCGCGGCGAACAGGGTGAAGGTGTGTAAGGCGAGGAACAGCGAGCGTTTGGGCGCCAGCCACTTGTAATAGAGCGGGTCGGTGATCGACACCAGCGCCGCCGCGCCGAGCAGCCCGGTGAAGATCGATTGGCCGCTGTTCCAGGCGGTGGTGATGAAAAAGAACGGCAGCACAAAAAACAGACTTTCCTGGTGGATCATCTGGGTGGCGTAACGCAGCAGCGGTTCGGGGATTTCGCGCTTGAAGACTTTGGTGAACAGCTGGGTAAAGCTGTTTTCCAGCATCAGCCACAACCAGCTCACCAGCATGATGACCGCGATCCAACTGGCCATGCCCTGCTGGCGGTCCACCAGGATGAAGCTGCTCACCCCCGAGATGAAGCCGCCGAGTGCGATCACCCCTGGGTAGCGTTTCATCAGTTCGAGGATGCGCTGGATGTAGTGGTTCAGGTTCGGCATTCGGCAGTCACAGTCTTTGTAGGAAAAATCCCCGATAGAATAACGTCTTAGCCCTGGGTACGGTGCCTCATTGCGCGATCCGTTTGCGATAACTGCGCACGCCGATCAATACAATCGCGATCAGCCCGAGCACACCGGCACCTATCCAGTTCAGCATGTCGTAGCTCAGCAGCGGTTTTTCGATGCGCCAGTAGCCCGGCTGCTTGAATAGCTCGCGCATGGCCTGGTTGGTCTGCGCCAGGCTCACGGCCTTGATGCGTTTGACCGGGTCGCTGAAGTGACCGTTGTCGTAGTCGCCCGAGGCGCTCCAGTAATAGTCGGCCAGCGCGCTGTTGCCCTGCACGGCCCAGGCCTGGCGCGCGATGGCGGCCTGTTGCAGGCGGGCGAATGCCGCCGGGTCGAGGCCGTCCTTGAGCAGTTGGGCCTTGAGGTCCTGCAACACCTGTTCGGCTTCGGGGAGGGTTTCCCGTTCGAGGTCGGCATTCAGGCTGAGGAAACCGACGCCGCCGAGCACTTCGCGTTCGCTCCACGGGCCGTAGGACAAACCGTGCTTGAGGCGCAGTTGGCGATACAGCGCCCAGTCGAGGTAGTCCTTGAGCAGGTCGTAGGTTTCGTCATGCTGGTCGTCGAGCACCGGCTCGGGGAACAGCCAGTGCAGTTTGGCGCCGTTGCCGACCCAGCCATGGATCAGGTCGCGACGGCTGGCAGCGGCGTGCTGGATTTCCGGTAGGGCCAGATGCTCGGTCGGCTCGACCGGAACGAGTTGGCCATAAGTGCGTTCCAGGTAGGCCGGCAGCAGCTTGTCGAGGTCGCCGACGATGATCAGCGTCATGTTGTTAGGGGCGTACCAGTTTTTGCGCAGTTGCTCCAGTTGGTCGCGGGTCAACTGGTTGACCTGGGCGCGTTCGGCGCACTTGAGGCCCAGTTCGACCGCCAATTGGTTGCTGGCGGTGTGGCCCAGGTCCTGGCGGTCCAACAGGCGCTGCAGGTGTGAGTAATGGCCGCCGTCCTCGCGCTCGACCACCTGCTTGGCCGCGTTGATATGGGCGTCGGTCAGTTCAGTGCGGGTGAGGATCGCCCGTAGCAGGTCCAAGACCTTGCGCTGGTTTTGCGCGGGCGCCTCGATCACGAAGGTGGTGTCGGCATTGCTGGTGTAGGCGTTCCACTCGCCGCCCAGGGCTTGCATGCGTTCTTCGAGGTCGCCTTCACCGCCGCCGTCGATACCGCTGAACAACAAGTGTTCGAGCAGGTGCGGCAGTTCCTTGTCTGCGCAACGGAAGTCATCCAGGCCCACGCCGACTACCAGGCGAATGGCCACATGCCCGCGTTCGGTGCCCGGCTTGAGCAGTAATTGCAGACCGTTGGGCAAGGTGTAGCCCTCGACTTGCAGGCGGTCAAAGGCAAAGGCGTGTACTGAGCCCATGAGCAGGCAGGCGAATAACAGGCGACGCATAACTGGCTTCCTGGCGAGTGAGGTCAGTGTTAACTGACTTCACTGGCCGTCTTACGTTCAGGGCGAATGTGTGATGTCGGCAATATCTTCGGCGGAGAGCGCGCCGATGTCGGACGTTTCCAACACTGCATAAGCACTGCTGCAGAACAACGAGTTCAAGCGTTTCATGTCGGCAATCAGTTCCAAATGCAGGGAGCTGGTCTCCAGGCTCTGCACGATCTTGCGTTGCAGACGGCTGACGTGGGCGTGTGCCAGGCGGCGCTCCTGGGCGCGGAAGCGGCGTTTCTCGCGCAGCAATTGGCGCGCGCTTTCCGGGTCAGCACTGAGGAACACCGACAGGCCCAGGCGCAGGTTGGCGATCAGTTGGCTGTGCAGGCCGGTGAGTTCTTCCAGGCCCACTTCGGAGAACTGGCGCCGCTGGGAGGTTTTCTGCTGCTGGACTTTGCGCAGCATGCGTTCGATCAGGTCGCCAGCCAGTTTCAGGTTGATCGACAGCTCGATGATCTCGGCCCAGCGGCGGTTGTCCTGTTCGCTTAGGTCTTCGCGAGGCATTTGCGCCAGGTAGAGTTTGATCGCGCTGTAGAGTGCCTCGACGTCGTCGCTGAGGCTGCGCATTTCCTGGGTGATGGCGGTTTGTTTGCCGCGCAGCACTTCGAGCATCGCGGTGAGCATGTTGTCGATCAGGTCGCCCAGGCGCAGGGTTTCCCGCACTGCGTTGGCCAGCGCCAGGCTTGGCGTGGCCAGGGCGGCGAGGTCCAGGTGGCGCGGCGTGGCCTTGCCGTTGGCCTCTTCCCGTTCGGGCAGCAACCACGCGCAGACCCGGGCCATCGGGCCGATGCTCGGTAGCAGGATCAGGCAACGACTGACGTTGTAGAGCAGGTGGAAGCTAATGACCATGCCTTGGGCGCTGTAATCCAGGCTGTCCATCCACAACACGAGCGGGTCCAGCACCGGGATGATCAACAACAGGCCGATCAATTTGTACAACAGGCTGCCCAGGGCTACCTGGCGTCCGGCGGCGTTCTGCATGTTGGTGCTGAGGAACGCCAGCACGCCGCTGCCGATGTTGGCGCCGATCACCAGGCCGATGGCCACGTGCAAACCGATCACGCCGGCGCCGGCCAGGGTGGCGGTCAGCAGTACGGCGGCGAGGCTGGAGTAGGAAATCATCGCGAACAACGCGCCGATCAGGGCATCGAGCAGGATGTCGCCGGTCAGCGAGGCAAACAGCACCTTCACGCCCTGCGCGTGGGTGATCGGCCCGGCGGCTTCGACGATCAATTGCAGCGCGAGGATGATCAGCCCGAGGCCGATCCCGACCCGGCCCAACTGCCCGGCCCGCGTCTGTTTGCGCGACAGGAAGAAGATCACCCCGAGAAAGATCAGCAGCGGCGACAGCCAGGACAGGTCAAGGGTGAGCACCCGCGCCATCAGCGCCGTACCGACATCGGCGCCGAGCATGGTCGCCAGGGCGGGCATCAGCCCCATCAGGCCCTGGCCGACAAACGACGTGACCAGCATGGCGGTGGCGTTGCTGCTCTGCACCATGGCCGTCACCAGGATACCGGCGACAAATGCCAGCCAGCGCTTGGACATGTTTTGCCCGATGACGTGGCGCAGGTTGGAACCGTAGACCCGCAGGATACCGGTACGGACGATATGCGTGCCCCAGATCAGCAGGGTCACGGCGGAAAGCAGATTGAGCAAGGTCAGCATGCTCGGCCTCCCGTGTGGGTGGGCTCCAACAGGAGCCAATGAGAATTGCCGCGTGCCGTTCTACGTCTTGTACTTAAGCTGTAGTTGGCGAATGGGCTCTGCGCCAGCATCGCATAGCTAAAGTTGGGATTGAAACAAAACTGTCATGAGATCAATTTTTTGCAGATGAAAAAATGGGGCGCGAACGCCCCATTTCAGCAGCGGATCAAGGTTATTGACCCGGAATGTCCTTGCGCAGTTTCACAGGGTCCTGCTGTTTCTTCTTTTTCGCGATGGCGGTGCGCATCTTGATGTTCACCACTTCCACCGCCAGCGAGAACGCCATGGCGAAGTAGACGTAGCCTTTAGGTACATGCACGTCGAAGGATTCGGCGATCAGCACGGTACCCACCACCACCAGGAACGACAGCGCCAGCATCTTCAGCGACGGGTGCTTGTCGATGAAGTCGCTGATGGTGCCTGCTGCCAGCATCATCACCAGCACCGCGACCACGATCGCGGCGATCATCACCGGTACGTGAGACACCATGCCGACGGCGGTGATGACCGAGTCCAGGGAGAACACGATGTCGATGATCGCGATCTGGATGATGGTGTAGATGAACTTGCCGCCGGTGCCTTTGGGCTCTTCGTGGGTTTCGTCTTCACCTTCCAGGGCGTGGAACATCTCCTGGGAGCTTTTCCACAGCAGGAACAGGCCACCGAAGAACAGGATCAGGTCGCGCCCGGAAATGCCCTGGCCGAAGACCACGAACAGATCGTCGGTCAGGCGCATCACCCAAGCGATGGACAGCAGCAACAGGATACGCGTGACCATGGCCAGGGCCAGGCCGAAGAACCGGGTGCGCGCCTGCATATGCTTGGGCATGCGGCTGACCAGGATCGAAATCATGATGATGTTATCGATGCCCAGGACGATCTCAAGGGCCGTCAGGGTGAAGAAGGCAATCCAGATTTCCGGATTGGTCAGCCATTCCATGTGTATTCCTTTAAGCAAGTGTTAAACCGCGCCAGCTGCAGCGCCGCGCGGTGAGTCGGTAGGATTATAGAGTGCTGAACAGCGGAAAAATCCCCATCAGCAACGCGGCGAACATTATGCACAGGCACACCAGCACTGCCCACTTCAGGGTGAAGCGCTGGTGATCGCCGAATTCGATACCGGCCAGGGCCACCAGCAGGTAAGTCGACGGCACCAGCGGGCTGAGCAGGTGTACGGGTTGGCCGACGATGGAGGCACGGGCCATTTCCACGGCGGTGATGCCGTAGTGGCTGGCGGCTTCGGCCAGTACCGGCAGTACGCCATAGTAGAACGCATCATTGGACATGAAGAAGGTAAACGGCATGCTCACCAGCGCGGTAATCACCGCGAGGTAAGGGCCCAGGGCGTCGGGAATGACCGCCAGCAGGCTCTTGGACATCGCGTCGACCATGCCGGTACCCGACAGGATGCCGGTGAAAATCCCGGCGGCGAAGATCAGCCCCACCACGGCCAGTACGCTGCCGGCATGGGCGGCGACGCGGTCTTTCTGCTGTTGCAGGCACGGGTAATTGACGATCATCGCGATACTGAACGCCACCATGAACAGCACCGGCAGCGGCAACAGGCCGGCGATCAACGTACACATCAGGGCCAGGGTCAGTACGCCGTTGAACCAGATCAGCTTCGGACGGCGGGCGTCCGGGTATTGCGACACGCTGATTTCGCTGTGGTCGATCTCGTCGCCCTGCAGGTGCAGTTCACCCAGGCGCGCACGTTCGCGCTTGCCGTACATATAGGCGATCACCAAGATCGCGACCACGCCGGCGGCCATGGCCGGGATCATCGGTACGAAGATGTCTGACGGGTCCACGTGCAGCGCACTGGCGGCGCGGGCGGTCGGGCCACCCCAGGGCGTCATGTTCATCACGCCACCGGCGAGGATGATCAGGCCGGCCATGATCCGCGGGCTCATGCCGATGCGCTGGTACAGCGGCAGCATGGCGGCCACGCAGATCATGTAGGTGGTGGCGCCGTCACCGTCGAGGGACACCACCAGGGCCAGCACGGCGGTGCCGACCGAGACTTTCAGCGGGTCGCCCTTGACCATCTTGAGGATCTTGCGCACGGCCGGGTCGAACAGGCCGGAGTCGATCATCAGGGCAAAGTAGAGGATGGCGAACATCAGCATCACGCCGGTCGGCGCGAGCTTGGTGATGCCTTCGAGCATCATCGGGCCGATCTTCGGCGCAAAACCGCCGAACAGCGCGAACAGGATCGGCACGATGATCAGGGCGATCAGCGCGGACAGGCGCTTGGTCATGATCAGGAACATGAACGTGATGACCATGGCAAAGCCAAGGAAAGTCAGCATAGGAATACTCCAGGCGTAGCGCGGCTAGGGAATGGCGAACCGGGTGGGGTCAGCGCAGAACGAGAGGCACTAGGCTTACGGGCGGAGTGTGGGCGAACAGGCGGGTACGGGCGGACATCGGGAATCACCATTGTTGTTGTTAATAGCCGGTCTGTTGCCGGCAGTGGGGGCGATCCTAGACGCGTTAGCTTTCAGCCAGCTTTCGTTGATCAAACTGGTGATATGGAAATGACACACGGTCTCCAGGCCTGCGCAGATCAAAATGTGGGAGGGGGCTGGCTCCCGATGGCGCAGTGTCAGCCACGGTTGTATTGGCTGATGCACCGCGATCGGGAGCCAGCCTCCTCCCACATTCAGGGCAATTCGAGGCCGCCGGCGGCTTTGTGCAGTGCGCGTAGATGTTCGCCGACCTGCTTGAGGTTGGCCTCGCAGGCGGCGATTTCGGCTGAGCGTGACGGGTCCAGCAGCGCCCTCACCTCTTTGTCCAGCTCGCCGGTCAGGGATTGCAGCTGTTTTTGGCGCTCGGCGCTTTCCGATTCAAGGCGCTTTGATTCCGAGGGTTGCGGCAGGCCGTAGCCGCTGCTGCCGAGCAGTTCCGCCGGGCGGCTGAGGAAGCCGCTGTTGGCGAGAATTTGTTGCAAGGTGGCGTTGGCTTTCTCCATGCCGCCGTTTTTCAGCTCGCGGGCGCCGAGGTAGCGCTGTTTGACTTCGTCCTGGGCCAGCATCAATTGTTTGCGAAAGCTCGCCTGTTCCAGCAGCAGGAGCGCGGCGCTGGTGCGCAGGTCGGCCTTGTCGAACCATTGGCGGCGCTCTTGCGCACTCAGGGACAGCCAGTCTTCGACCTGGGTCTGCTTGATCGGCAGGTGCTTGCGCAGCACGTCGAACATCGCTTGATAGCGCTCGCGGAACGAGTCGAAGTGATAGCCCAGGCGCAGCGCCTCGCGCTTGTCGTTCAATACGCTGGTGTCGGCCAGGCCGCGCGCCTGCAGGACCTCCAGCAGCCCGTTGGGCGTGATGTTGTCCAGGCCGGTCAGTTGCGGGTTGGCGCTGCCGCTGCGCAACAGTTTCAGGCCTTCGACCGCGCAGTTGTTAGACAGGAAGAAGTAGTTGCCGTCGTAGCTCCAGTGCATTTCAGCCGCGTGCTCGACGGTGTCCTCGATCTCCCGACGCGTCAGCTTCAGCGGCACCGAGGCGAGGCCGCGCAACTCGGTCTTGGTGTACTCGTCGATGACCTGGGCCAGCGGCAGCACGAACAGCCGTGACGGGTACTTGCCCACCAGGCCATCCCAGCTCGACAGCTGTACGTCACCGACAAAGGCGCGGTAGGACAACACCAGATGCTGGTCCAGATCGAGCCGACAGTCCGGGCCGCGAGGGCGACCGGGCGCGCAGATCACCAGGCGCAACATGCTGTGGCCCCAGCGGCTGACCAGGTTCTGGTTGGCTTCGGCGAGCAGGTAATCGATTTCGTAGACCCGTTCCGGGTCGACATGGCCCAGGGGCGTCTTGGCGAAATCGTTGCCGGCGTTGAGAAAGGCGTAGGTCTTGGCGCAGGTGTCTTGCTCGGGCGGCGCCCAGCCAAAGTGTTCCTTGTAATAGCGGAACAGCGCGGGGCGGCGGCAGGCGTAGCTCGGGTCGAGGAGGAAATACTCCATGTTGACCGCGACGAACTCAAGCGGGCTGCTGGTTTCGTAGAGGTCCGGGCTGCGCGCGATCTGGCGGTTGTGCTGCTCGCGTTCACCGCGGCGGCCGACGTATTGCGGCCAGCCGGCGAGGTCCAGCAGGCGTGGGTCGTCGCTGAAGGTGAAGCGGCGGTCGTTCTGGCCACGGCATTGATCGGGCAGGCCGATCAGGCCGGTGATGCTGTTCTGGCGACTGCAACGCCGGATCAGCGTGCGCTCGTCGCTGGGCCACAGGCGCGCACGGTCATAGATGTGGGTCAGTTCATGCAGCACGGTGGCGAGCATTTCCCGGCGCACGGTGCCGTGGGGGCGGTTGGTCTTGCGGGTGGCGGCGCTGCCGTCGGTCAGGCTGGTGAGCAGGTTGCGGTTCAGGTCCAGTTCGGACACCAGGGAGGCCTGGCCGTAAGCGTTTGCGGGCATCTTGTCGGTCCAGCCGACATCGATGCGCCGGTCCAACTGCTCGATAAAGCGCGGCGGCAGTGAGCGCAACGCTTCATCGAGCAACGCCTGGCTGGCCTGCTGTTCGGCTGGGCTCAACCCTTCGGTTATGAGCCGCAGTTGCAGGCTGGCCTGAGCTGCGCCGGCACACAGCAGCAGAGCCCCGGCCAGGAGCCAGGCGTTGAGACGCCTCACAGCGCGAGAATGGCTTCGGCGAGGGTCTGGTCGCTGGCATCACGGGCTTCCGGCACGCGGGTGCGCAGGGTGTCGAAGGCGGCTTCGAGTTGCGCGCCACGGATCTCGCCGTTGGTGGCGACGAAGCTGGCGGCGTCATCGTGGGCTTCGCGCACGATCTTGGAGTCGCGGATCGAGGTGGTGGTGTCCGAGGTGAAATCAATGGTGCGCCCGGAGGCGCGCACGATGATGTTACTGGTGGCCTTCAAGGTTTGCGCATGGGCGACATCGGTCAACAACAGCAGGCCGAGAGCGGCGGCGATCAGCGGGCTACGCATGGAATGACTCCGAAATACAAAGATGGTTATTGGACGAGAATTGCTTGCGCCAGTTCAAGGTCACTGGCGTTAAGTTTTGGTTGGCTGCGGCGCAGACGATCGAGTGCTGATTCCAGTCGAGCCCCCCGCCATCGGCCGTCAGTGGCAATGAATGCGGCGGCATCATCCTGGGCGGCCAGTACCCACTTTCTGTCGAACGGCGCGGAGGTCACTTTGCTGGTGGCATACGCGCTCACGACGGTGCTCTGGGTGGACAGATCAAAGGCCGAAGCCAATGGTGACCAGCAGGCGGAAAACATCACAGGAACGATTAACCGGCGGTATGAAAAAGCCATGGGACTCGACAACTGAAAGCGAGCGCCAAGGCTAGCGCAATGCCCGGGCGAGAGCCAGCGCCGAGGCATCCGGGAGCCGCTGGCGCTCCCTTGTCCCGCCCTGTTATCAGATGGCTAGAATGGCTTGGGCCAGTTGTGCGTCTGTCGCGACGTTCAGTTGTGGCGCTTGCTGGCGGATCTGCGCGAGGGCGCTTTCCAGTTTGACGCCGCGAATGGCACCGGCGCTGGCGACGAAGCTGGCGGCGTCGTCACGAGCGGCACGCACGACCTTGTTGTCACGCAGGGAGGACGTGGCATCGGAGCTCGCATCGGAGGTGGCTTTCAGCGCGCCGACGATGGAGTCGGTGGTGACGATGAAGCTGGACGCGTGGGCGTTGGCGGCGAGGGCCAGCAGGGTGGCGGCGCTCAGCAGGCGAAGACGGGACATGGGGTGACTCCTGTAGATGAACAAATAAGGTCGCGCGGAGCGGCCACTGTGAAGCGGATGTGGATGCCATTGGCATCAGACGCCCGTTCTACACGGTTCGCCACGTGGTGAGCGGATATTAAGCTGCGGCCTGTCCATTCGAAAAGCGCCTTGACTGTCTAGTCACGCCAGAATGGCTTGGACAGCTCGACCAGGCGTTCGCCGGGGCTGATACCCGCGTCGGACAGCTCTCGCGGGTCGAGTTGGGCCAGTTGGTGGCGCTCGTGAGCCTGTTGCAGCCATCTGGCGAGCGTAGCGGCAGTGCGACGTAACAACGAGGTGCGCGGGGTTGGTGGGTTCATGAGGAGCGCCTTTCATGGTGTTTTTGGAAGACCATGTTGAGCGGATCGTTTCGACCGATACAGATACACTGGCGCTTAATTGTACTGCTTAATTGTTTTATTTATTAAACTGTACTGGTTGATCTGCAAGCTATCTGTTCCGGGGGGCACAAACACCCAAACCCAGAAACAACAAAGCCCGCCTCCGGTTACCCGGGGCGGGCTTTGCTTAACGAATCAGGTTGCTGGCTGTGGACCCGGTAGGTCAGGGCCAGCGAGCGCCTATTAGCGCCAGAACGGCTTGCTCAGCTCTTCGTAGCGTTGTGCTTCGCTGATACCGGCGTCAGCCAGCAGACGCGAATCCAGACGAGCCAGTTGATGGCGGCTGGAGATGCGGCGCTGCCACAACATCAGGTTGGCGATAACGCGCAGAGGCATGGAAGCCTGGGTGTTTACAGCTTTCTCTTCGAAGAACAGATCGGAACTGAGTGTACGTTCCATGATGACATCCTTCCGCTTGTGGCGGGATTAGGTAGTGGTTTAACTGATGCCAATGATCCTCCTCCCGCGCAAGACTCTCTAGATACAGTTCACCTGTATTGTGAGGGGGCAGTTAACTGTTTATAGCTGCTGTACTGTACGGAAATGGGGCAACTGTACCTGTCTGCACTTAATCAGTGCAAAAACGGCATTTTGGAAGGAGTGTGTGGGATATTTCAGTAGGAAAAGACCAGTACAGCAGTACAGTTTTTCCAAGGAGAGGGGGGTGGTGCAACCGAGCTGATGAAACTGTGTGTGCATCAGCTCGGCTGTGTATCGATCAATCCTTGAGCATGTGCCCGGTTTCTTCCAGGTTAATGTGCCAGCTCAGTGCTTCGCGCAGGATGTGTGGGGTGTGGCCACCAATCGCACAAGCGTCGTTGAAGTACTTGTTCAGCGCGTCGCGGTAGGCTGGGTGCACACAGTTGTCGATGATCACCCGTGCGCGCTCCCGTGGCGCCAGGCCGCGCAGGTCGGCGAGGCCCACTTCGGTCACCAGGATGTCGACGTCATGCTCGGTGTGGTCGACGTGGCTGACCATTGGCACTACGCTGGAAATCGCCCCGGCCTTGGCAATCGATTTGGTTACGAAGATCGCCAGGTGCGCGTTACGAGCGAAGTCGCCCGAGCCGCCAATCCCGTTCATCATCCGTGTCCCGCACACGTGCGTGGAGTTGACGTTGCCGTAGATGTCGAACTCCAGCGCGGTGTTGATCGCGATGATGCCCAGGCGGCGAACCACTTCCGGGTGGTTGGAGATTTCCTGCGGGCGCAGCACCAGCTTGTCCTTGTAGTGCTCCAGGTTGCCGAACACGTCGCTGTTGCGACGCTCCGACAAGGTGATCGAACTGCCGGAGGCGAAGGTCAGCTTGCCGGCGTCAATCAGGTCGAACGTCGAGTCCTGCAGCACTTCCGAATACATGGTCAGGTCTTCGAACGGCGAATCGATCAAGCCACACATCACGGCGTTGGCGATGTTGCCGATCCCGGCCTGCAGCGGGCCGAGCTTATTGGTCATGCGGCCGGCGTCCACTTCCTGCTTGAGGAAGTTGATCAGGTGGCTGGCGATGCCTTGGGTTTCGGCGTCCGGCGGCGTCACTGTTGAAGGTGAGTCGGACTTGTTGGTGATCACGATGGCGACGATCTTCTCCGGCGGAATCGGGATCGCGGTGCTGCCAATGCGGTCGTCGACTTTTACCAGCGGGATCGGCGTGCGCGTCGGCCGATAGGTCGGGATGTAGATGTCGTGCAGACCTTCCAGGTTCGGGTTGTGCGCCATGTTGATCTCGACGATCACTTGCTTGGCGAAAATCGCGAAACTGGCCGAGTTGCCCACGGAAGTGGTCGGCACGATATGGCCTTGTTCGGTGATCGCGACGGCTTCGATCACGGCAATGTCAGGCAGCTTGAGCTGGTTGTTGCGCAGTTGCTCGACGGTTTCCGACAAATGCTGGTCGATGAACATCACTTCGCCGGCGTTGATCGCCTTGCGCAGGGTGCTGTCGACCTGGAACGGCATGCGTCGCGACAGCACGCCGGCTTCGGTCAGTTGCTTGTCGAGGTCGTTGCCCAGGCTGGCGCCGGTCATCAGGGTGATTTTCAGCGGCGACGTCTTGGCGCGCTCGGCCAGGGCTTGAGGTACGGCCTTGGCTTCACCGGCACGGGTGAAGCCGCTCATGCCGACGGTCATGCCGTCCTCAATCAGTGCGGCGGCATCAGCCGCGCTCATGACCTTGTTCAACAGCGAAGGCAAGCGGATACGATCACGGTACATGGATTGTTATCTCGGGATACGGAGGCAAGGTATGCAGTTTAGTGATTTCAAAAAATTTCGGCCCGCTACCATGGTCGAATGCCGGGCAGCGATTTAAGGCCTTTGGTCGGTTTTCATGCTGCAATAAAAAACCCTAGCCTACTGGAGGCCAGGGTTTCGGGTGTTGCGCTGGCGCAGTGTTATTCGACAGCCTTGACCATGTCTTCGATAACCTTCTTGGCGTCGCCGAAGACCATCATGGTTTTGTCCAGGTAGAACAACTCGTTGTCCAGGCCGGCATAGCCGCTGGCCATCGAGCGCTTGTTGACGATGATGGTCTTGGCCTTGAACGCTTCGAGGATCGGCATGCCGGCAATCGGCGAGTGCGGGTCGTTCTTGGCGGCCGGGTTGACCACGTCGTTCGCGCCGAGCACCAGTACTACGTCAGCCTGGCCGAATTCGGAGTTGATGTCTTCCATCTCGAACACCTGGTCGTAAGGCACTTCGGCCTCGGCCAGCAGCACGTTCATGTGTCCGGGCATACGGCCGGCCACCGGGTGGATCGCGTACTTTACGGTCACGCCGCGGTGGGTCAGCTTTTCGGTCAACTCCTTGAGTGCGTGCTGTGCGCGTGCCACTGCTAGGCCATAGCCCGGCACGATGATCACGGTATCGGCGTTGGTCAGCAGGAACGTGGCGTCGTCGGCCGAGCCGGACTTCACCGGGCGCGCTTCTTTTGAGCCGGCCGCAGCAGCGGTATCCGGCGCATTGCCGAAACCGCCGAGCAGCACATTAAAGAACGAGCGGTTCATCGCCTTGCACATGATGTACGACAGAATCGCGCCGCTTGAGCCCACCAGCGAGCCGGCGATGATCAGCATCGAGTTGTTCAGCGAGAAGCCGATCCCTGCCGCTGCCCAGCCGGAGTAGCTGTTGAGCATCGAGACCACCACCGGCATATCGGCGCCGCCGATCGGGATGATGATCAACACGCCCAGCACGAACGCCAGGGCCAGCATCAGCGCGAAGGCGCTGAGGTTGCCGGTGAACATGAAGGTCAGGCCAAGCCCCAGCGTGGTCAGGCCGAGCACCAGGTTCAGTTTGTGCTGGCCGGCGAACTGTACCGGTGCGCCTTGGAACAGACGGAACTTGTACTTGCCCGACAGCTTGCCGAAGGCGATCACCGAACCGGAGAAGGTGATAGCACCGATAGCGGCGCCAAGGAACAGCTCCAGGCGATTACCGGCGGGGATCGAGTCGCCCAAGTTTTTGACGATGCCCAAAGATTGCGGCTCGACCACGGCGGCAATGGCGATAAACACCGCTGCCAGGCCGATCATGCTATGCATGAAGGCGACCAGTTCCGGCATCTTGGTCATTTCCACGCGCTTGGCCATGATCGAACCGGCGGTGCCGCCGATCAGCAGGCCAACGATCACGTAGCCAATGCCGGCGGTGGCAAGCTCAGCGCCCAGCTTATAGATGAGGCCCACGGTGGTCAGTACCGCCAGCGCCATGCCGAGCATGCCGAACAGGTTGCCGCGTCGCGAAGTGGTTGGGTGCGACAGGCCTTTGAGGGCCTGGATGAAACAGATCGACGCAATCAGGTAGAGCGTCGTGACGAGATTCATGCTCATTACTTCGGCGCCTCTTCTTTTACTTTCGGGGCTTTCTTCTTGAACATCTCAAGCATCCTGCGAGTCACCAGGAAGCCGCCGAACACGTTGACCGCTGCCAGGGCCACGGCCAGGGTGCCCATGGTCTTGCCCAGCGGTGTAACGGTCAGTGCGGCGGCCAGCATCGCGCCGACGATCACGATTGCCGAGATCGCGTTGGTCACGGCCATCAGTGGCGTGTGCAGTGCGGGGGTAACGTTCCAGACCACGTGGTAACCGACATAAATCGCCAGCACAAAGATGATCAGGTTGTAGATACCGGGGGAGATAAGCTCTTCCATCGTCTGAATCCCTGCTTAGGCGTTTTTGCGGATGACTTGGCCGTCGCGGCACATCAGGCACGCGGCGACGATGTCGTCTTCGAGGTTGATTTCAAACTGCCCTTCCTTGTTGAAGACCAGCTTCAGGAAGTCCAGCAGGTTGCGCGCATACAGGGCCGACGCGTCAGCGGCGACGGCACCTGCCAGGTTGGTCGGGCCGCAAATGATCACCCCGTTTTCCACTACCACCTGATCGGCGACAGTCAGCGGGCAGTTGCCACCTTGAGCGGCGGCGAGGTCGATCACCACCGAGCCCGGCTTCATTTGTGCAACCGTATCGGCGCTGAGCAGGGTCGGGGCCTTGCGGCCCGGGATCAGGGCGGTGGTGATGACGATGTCGGCCTGCTTGGCGCGTTCGTGGACGGCCAGGGCCTGGCGTTGCATCCAACTGGTCGGCATCGGGCGTGCGTAACCACCGACGCCGACGGCGCATTCACGCTCTTCGTCGGTTTCGTAGGGCACGTCGACGAACTTGGCGCCGAGGGATTCAATCTGCTCCTTCACGGCCGGGCGCACGTCAGACGCTTCGATCACTGCGCCCAGGCGTTTCGCCGTGGCGATGGCCTGCAGGCCCGCGACGCCAGCGCCGAGGATCAGCACGCGCGCGGCTTTCACCGTACCGGCGGCAGTCATCAGCATTGGCATGAAGCGTGGGTAGTGATGGGCGGCCAGCAACACGGCCTTGTAACCGGCGATGTTGGCTTGGGACGACAGCACGTCGAGGCTCTGGGCCCGCGAAGTACGCGGCGCGGCTTCCAGCGCGAAGGCAGTGATGCCCTGCTCGGCCAGCTTGGCGATGGTTTCGTTGCTGAACGGATTGAGCATGCCCACCAACACGGTGCCGCTTTTGATCAGCGTCAGTTCGCTGTCGCTGGGGGCCACCACTTTTAGGATCAGCTCGGTGCCGAATGCATCGCTGGCGCTGCCTATGGTTGCACCTGCCGTTTCATAGGCACTGTCGACGATGCTGGCTTTAATACCCGCCCCGCTTTGTACAGTGACCTTATGGCCCTGGCCGATCAGCTTCTTGATGGTTTCCGGGGTGGCAGCCACCCGCGTTTCACCGGTCTGGGTTTCGAGAGGAACACCAATGTGCACGTCAAATCTCCTGCATGATCTTTTTGCTTTTGATCTTATTGTAAAAAGGCCAGCGCACCGTGAGTGGCACATCTGGGGCGGCCGATCAGCACGATCCCGCTTAAATGACAGCGGGGCGCGGCATTTTGCAGGCGAACTTTACGGCCTTCAAGGGATTATGACGGGTGACGAAAAATTAACTACAAGTCACCCTGTGACTGATTGCCGCAACGCTTTTAAATAACCCATTTAAATACAGATACTTAACATGACTATTTGGACTTTTCTCGGTTTCGCAATCGCCGTTGTGAATAGTCGGGCATTGGCCGGTAATAGTCGCTACAAGCTATGAGGGTTATGGCTTTGAGCCATATTTTCGTCGTACAAGTACAGTTTTCTTAAATGCGACATTTACGGATATCTGTAGTATTTGATGTTATCTGACTACATAGTCCATAAGTGGCGTTTGGTCCTTATATTCCTGGGCTGTAGCGCTTCGACTGGTCGATCAGCCAGTCCCTGAAGGCGTGCAGGGATGCGGATTCGACTTTTCTGTCAGGAATCATCAAGTAATACGCCTTCGAGTTGCTCAGCGCTTCGGGGCTTGCGATTACCAGTTGGTGCTCGGTCAGTTCGCGCTGGATGAGGAACGGTGGAATCAGCGCAATGCCCATGTCATGCATGGCCGCCTGGGACAACATCGAGAATAGCTCGTAACGGGGACCCGTCATGTCGCGGGGGATGTTCAACTGTTGCGCGTTGAACCACTGGCGCCAGGCATAGGGCCGCGTGGTCTGCTGCAGCAATGGCAGTTCCGCGATTTCCTGTGGGCTGAAATGTGTGCGGCTGCCGAGTAAGCGAGGGCTGCACACGGGGACGGGGTTTTCTCCCATCAGCCGGTGGGACTCGGTACCGGACCAGTCGGCATCGCCGAAATAGATCGCGGCGTCGAATTCAGTGTCGGCAAACAGGAAGGGGCGCGTGCGGTTGGTGAGGTTGACCGTGACTTCCGGGTGCTGGCGCTGAAAGTCCTTGAGGCGAGGGATAAGCCATTGGGTGCCAAAGGTCGGCACCACCGCCAACTCGATGACGTTCGCGCCCTGCTGCCCCATGACCGACAAGGTGTCGCGCTCCACCGCGTCCAATTGCGTGGCGACGCGACGGCTATACGACAGGCCCGCTTCTGTCAGCTTGACCCCGCGCCGCGAGCGGCGAAACAGCTCGACACTTAAAAACTCCTCAAGGCTGGCGATCTGCCTGCAAATGGCGCCCTGAGTGATGGAAAGCTCCTGCGCAGCCTTGGTAAAGCTCTCGTGGCGGGCCGCAGCTTCAAAGCTGACAAGGGCGGTGGTGCTGGGGATTTTTCTGCGCATGTACCTTGTCCTCACTTATAAGGCGCATTTGCGCCCTTCTCGGCTATTACGGAGTGAGAAATTAGCACAAGCCTATGCAAAAACCTCGTTTGCCCTCTGCACTTGCCGGGCCTAGTCTGCATCCACGACTTCTGATTTTCTTTGCGAGGACTTATTCATGGCTGGCAAGGCAAGCTTCAACTGGATCGATCCACTGCTGCTGGATCAACAGCTCACCGAAGAAGAGCGCATGGTGCGCGACAGTGCTGAGCAATTCGCCCAGGACAAGTTGGCGCCAAGGGTGCTCGAAGCCTTCCGCCATGAAAAGACCGACCCTGAGATCTTTCGCGAGATGGGTGAGACCGGCCTGTTGGGCGCGATGATTCCCGAGCAGTACGGCGGCAGTGGCCTGAATTATGTCTGCTACGGGTTGATTGCACGTGAGGTCGAGCGAGTCGACTCCGGTTATCGCTCGATGATGAGTGTGCAGTCTTCACTGGTCATGGTGCCGATCAATGAGTTCGGCACCGAAGCGCAAAAACAGAAATACCTGCCGAAACTGGCGTCGGGTGAGTGGATCGGTTGCTTCGGTCTGACCGAGCCTGACCACGGGTCCGACCCTGGCGCGATGATTACCCGGGCGCGCAAGGTAGATGGCGGCTACAGCCTGACCGGCGCCAAGATGTGGATCACCAACAGCCCGATTGCCGATGTATTCGTGGTGTGGGGCAAGGACGATGCCGGTGATATCCGCGGTTTTGTCCTGGAGAAAGGCTGGAAGGGCCTGAGCGCTCCGGCGATTCACGGCAAGGTCGGCCTGCGGGCTTCCATTACCGGCGAGATCGTCATGGACAATGTGTTCGTGCCCGACGAGAACATCTTCCCGGATGTGCGTGGCTTGAAAGGCCCCTTCACCTGCCTTAACTCCGCTCGCTACGGGATCTCCTGGGGTGCGCTGGGGGCTGCCGAGTTCTGCTGGCACACCGCTCGCCAGTACACCCTTGATCGTCATCAGTTCGGTCGGCCATTGGCAGCGACCCAGCTTATCCAGAAGAAGCTCGCGGACATGCAGACCGAGATCACCCTGGCCTTGCAAGGTTGCTTGCGCCTGGGGCGGATGAAGGATGAAGGCACTGCGGCGGTGGAAATTACTTCGATCATGAAGCGCAATTCCTGCGGCAAGTCGCTAGATATCGCACGCATGGCGCGGGATATGCTGGGCGGCAACGGCATCTCCGATGAGTTCGGGGTGGCGCGTCACCTGGTAAACCTGGAGGTGGTGAACACCTATGAAGGTACCCACGATGTACACGCCTTGATTCTGGGGCGTGCGCAAACCGGTCTTCAGGCGTTCTATTAATAGGAGCACGGGCATGGGCGCGCTTTCGCATCTGCGGGTACTGGATTTGTCGCGAGTACTGGCGGGCCCCTGGGCCGGGCAGATTCTCGCGGATCTTGGGGCTGAAGTGATCAAGGTCGAGCGGCCGGGTAATGGTGACGACACGCGTGCCTGGGGGCCCCCCTTCCTCAAGGACGCGTATGGCGAGAACACCAGTGAGGCGGCGTATTACCTGTCCGCCAACCGCAATAAAGAGTCGGTGACCATCGACTTCACGCAGCCGGAGGGGCAGAAGCTGGTGCGTGACCTGGCGGCGAAGTCCGACATCCTCATCGAGAATTTCAAGGTGGGCGGCCTGGCGGCGTATGGGTTGGACTATGCGTCGCTCAAGGAGGCCAACCCGGCGTTGATCTATTGCTCTATCACCGGGTTTGGCCAGACGGGGCCTTATGCGACTCGTGCAGGCTACGACTTCATGATCCAGGGGTTGGGCGGACTCATGAGCCTGACGGGGCGGCCTGAGGGTGATGAGGGGGCGGGGCCGGTGAAGGTGGGGGTGGCGCTGACTGACATCCTCACGGGGCTCTATTCAACGGTGGCGATCCTGGCGGCGCTGGCTCATCGCGAGCGTGATGGCGGCGGGCAACATATTGATATGGCGCTGCTGGATGTGCAGGTGGCTTGCTTGGCTAACCAGGCGATGAACTACCTGACGACAGGTGTGCCGCCAAAGCGCCTGGGCAATGCGCATCCGAATATCGTGCCCTATCAGGATTTTCCCACGGCCGATGGTGACTTCATCCTGACGGTGGGGAATGATGGGCAGTTCCGTAAGTTCGCGGAGGTTGCGGGTCAGCCGCAGTGGGCGGATGACCCGCGTTTCGCGACCAATAAGGTGCGGGTGGCCAATCGTGCGGAACTGATTCCCTTGATTCGCCAGGCGACGGTGTTCAAGACGACGGCCGAATGGGTGTCGCAACTGGAGCGAGTCGGCGTGCCGTGTGGGCCGATCAATGATCTGGCGCAGGTGTTCGCGGATGCCCAGGTCAAGGCCCGCGGGCTGGCGATTGAGTTGCCTCACGCACTGGCGGGGATGGTGCCGCAGGTTGCCAGTCCCATCCGGTTATCCAAGACCCCCGTGGAGTACCGCAGTGCGCCTCCTTTATTAGGTGAGCATACGGTCAGGGTGTTGCAGGAAGTACTGGGGTTGATGCCGGCAAATGTGGCTGCTTTAAAAGAGGCAGGTGTTATCTGAGTCCTCTCTTCTATATAGAGCGCGGTGAAGAGCGCTATATAGAAGAAAGTTGGTGATTTTTTAGCCAATTCTAACTAATGGTTAAATAAGCAAAATTAAGGGTTGACGGCAAATCCTGTACGTCTATAATTCGCCCCACTTCCGGCGCAGTCGAAACGGAAAACTCCTTGGTAAACAAAGAGTTATGCGAGATTCGACAGCGGCCTGCTTCAGTTCATCGGAGCCTGGAAGGAGTTGGTAGAGCAGTGTTGTTTGGCTCTATTAACGTTTCGATCTTCTCGGTCGAAAGCGGAGAAAAAGAGGTGTTGACAGCAGCGTGTAACGCTGTAGAATTCGCCTCCCGCTAACGAGAGATCGGAAGCGCAAG
>NZ_JAFCVO010000013.1:0-153156 GCF_049897085.1 Pseudomonas sp. PSPC3-2 | reverse complement strand
AGGAAAGTATTAATATCTCGCATAAGAACGCCGGTTTGTTAGATGTGTTTGCTCGCACGAACATCATCAACCAAATCGGCGTTCTTGTTTCTGTGTTTCCCGAGATTCCGTGAAGAACCTTTTTATAGGCGTGGTCCCACGTCATTTTCATAAAGTCGTCAGGCGACAGGGGAACCTGGTTTCAGCGCTGTATGCGTTGGGGGACGAACTGTCGGGCTCGGTATAAAGACCTGTGTAGTGCGTTGAAATCCTTTCTCCGTCAGGCGCATCGAAGACGCCGTTGATACTGGGCTGGTCTTTAGAATGCCTTGAGTTTTCTTGTATATCAAAACTGGGCTTGCCGTTCTTATAAGTTGAATATCTAAACAGCGGCATGCCTGACGGTAGTTCTTCGCCCTGAATGTTTCGCATGGCTGCATCGGTGAGTGAGATTTTTTTATGATATATCCCTTGCGGGGGCGCGAGTACGAAGTGTGGTCGTAAGCGATGGTCGTCAAGTAGGTTTTATCTGGATCAACATCTAATCCAACTTGCGTTTTGCAGCTTCCACGTTTCGAACCGCTCTTGGTCACTGCTCGGCTGCGGCCTGGCGGCCGGCTGATTATATTTATCCCACTCGGCAGAATATACGCCGCTGTCGGCGAACGAAATCGGCGGTTTGATGGTGTCCGGTGACGGGGTGGATTGCGAAATGATGGGCGAGGGAGCTGTTGGCGTAATCATGACGGGCCTGCAATAGATGACGGTCGGTAAGCCACGCTCCCTGTGTTTTTTTGATTGGCGGTTGGCGCAGGAAAAGTTCCCTGATGTTCGAGGTCTGTTGCTTGATGTGCTGTAGGTATGTGCCGACGGGCTTCGAGTGTGTTAGCTATCATTGGCTTGATACCTGCGGCGGTGACCGGTTTTTTTGTAGTCTGGAGCGTGTGGTTGCTCTTTGTGCAACCCTGCATTGCCAGCCGATGACCGAATATGTCGCAGCGCCGCAAGCAGCTGTCTTCCTACACTCGTTAAGCTGCGCAACGGACGTGCCCTCTGTCGGGAGCCAGACCTGCCCGTCACACCGTCGCCTGGCAAGGTGTACGTCTAATGGAAGTTGTATGTGACCTGATCGTCTTGTCCAGCTTCACCCACCTGTCACCCTGATTCGTTTATGGTGCTTACATCGTTACCTGCGAACAGAGCTGACGGTCTCCCCGCAAGGGGATAACACGCGACGCTTCCATCAATAACAAGCCCAAGCGGAGTACCACAGATGGCGTTCTTCACCGCAGCCAGCAAGGCCGACTTCCAGCATCAACTGCAAGCGGCACTGGCGCAGCACATCAGTGAACAGGCACTGCCACAAGTGGCGCTGTTCGCTGAACAATTTTTCGGCATCATTTCCCTGGACGAACTGACCCAACGTCGCCTTTCCGACTTGGCCGGTTGCACCCTGTCTGCCTGGCGCCTGCTTGAGCGCTTCGACCACACCGAACCCCAGGTGCGGGTCTACAACCCCGATTACGAACGTCATGGCTGGCAGTCGACCCACACTGCGGTCGAAGTGCTGCACCATGACCTGCCATTTTTGGTCGACTCGGTGCGTACCGAGCTGAACCGCCGTGGCTACAGCATCCACACCCTGCAAACCACCGTGCTCAGCGTGCGTCGTGGCAAGAAAGGCGAGTTGCTGGAAATCCTGCCTAAAGGCACCCAGGGCGAAGGCATCCAGCAAGAATCGCTGATGTACCTGGAAATCGACCGCTGCGCCAACGTCGCCGAACTGAGCGTGCTGAGCAAAGAGCTGGAGCAGGTACTGGGCGAAGTGCGCGTGGCCGTGGCCGATTTCGAACCGATGAAAGCCAAGGTCCAGGAACTGTTGGCCGGTATCGACGCCAGCCAGTTCAGCATCGACGGCGAAGAAAAAGCCGAGATCAAGAACTTCCTGGAATGGCTGGTGGGCAACCACTTCACCTTCCTCGGTTATGAAGAGTTCGTGGTACGTGACGAGGCCGACGGCGGTCATATCGAATATGACGCCGGCTCCTTCCTCGGTCTGACCAAGCTGCTGCGCGCCGGCCTCACCGCCGACGACCTGCGCATCGAAGACTACGCCGTGTCCTACCTGCGCGAGCCGGCCGTGTTGTCGTTCGCCAAGGCCGCACACCCTAGCCGCGTTCACCGCCCGGCCTATCCGGACTACGTGTCGATCCGTGAGATCAACGCCGACGGCAAGGTCATCAAGGAATGCCGCTTCATGGGCCTGTACACCTCGTCGGTGTACGGCGAAAGCGTGCGGGTGATTCCTTATATCCGCCGCAAGGTCGCGGAAATCGAACACCGTTCGGGCTTCCAGGCCAAGGCTCACCTGGGCAAGGAACTGGCGCAGGTGGTCGAAGTATTGCCGCGTGATGACCTGTTCCAGACCCCGGTCGATGAGCTGTTCAGCACCGTGATGTCGATCGTGCAGATCCAGGAGCGCAACAAGATCCGCGTGTTCCTGCGCAAAGACCCCTACGGTCGCTTCTGCTACTGCCTGGCCTACGTGCCGCGTGACATCTACTCCACCGAAGTGCGCCAGAAGATCCAGCAAGTGCTGATGGATCGCCTGAAAGCCTCGGACTGCGAGTTCTGGACGTTCTTTTCCGAGTCCGTACTGGCCCGCGTGCAACTGATTCTGCGGGTCGACCCGAAGAACCGCCTGGACATCGACACGCTGCAACTGGAAAAAGAAGTGGTGCAGGCCTGTCGCAGTTGGCAGGACGACTACTCCAGCCTGGTGGTCGAAAGTTTCGGCGAAGCCCACGGCACCAACGTGCTGGCGGACTTCCCGAAAGGCTTCCCGGCCGGCTACCGCGAGCGTTTTGCCGCGCATTCGGCCGTGGTCGACATGCAGCACTTGCTCAGCCTGACCGAAGCCAACCCGTTGGTGATGAGCTTCTATCAGCCGCTGGGCCAGGTGTCCGGCCAGCGCGAGCTGCATTGCAAGCTCTACCATGCCGACACCCCGCTGGCGCTGTCCGACGTCCTGCCGATCCTGGAAAACCTCGGCCTGCGCGTGCTGGGTGAGTTCCCGTATCGTCTGCGTCACGCCAAGGGGCGTGAGTTCTGGATTCACGATTTTGCCTTCATCGCCGCCGAAGGCGTGAACCTGGATATCCAGCAGCTCAACGACACCCTGCAGGACGCGTTCGTGCATATCGTCCACGGCGACGCCGAGAACGATGCGTTCAACCGCCTGGTGCTGACCGCCGGCCTGCCATGGCGCGACGTGGCGCTGCTGCGTGCCTACGCCCGTTACATGAAGCAGATCCGCCTGGGCTTCGACCTGGGTTATATCGCCAGCACCCTGAACAACCACACCGACATCGCCCGCGAGTTGACCCGGTTGTTCAAGACGCGCTTCTACCTGGCACGCAAGCTCGCCGCCGACGACCTGGAAGACAAGCAGCAACGCCTGGAACAAGCGATTCTCAGCGCCCTGGACGACGTTCAGGTGCTCAACGAAGACCGCATCCTGCGTCGCTACCTGGACCTGATCAAGGCCACGCTGCGCACCAACTTCTACCAGACCGACGCCAACGGCCAGAACAAGTCGTACTTCAGCTTCAAGTTCGACCCGCGGGCCATTCCTGAGCTGCCCAAGCCGGTGCCGAAGTTTGAAATCTTCGTCTACTCGCCACGCGTCGAAGGCGTGCACCTGCGCTTTGGCAACGTTGCGCGTGGGGGCCTGCGTTGGTCCGACCGTGAAGAAGACTACCGCACCGAAGTGCTCGGCCTGGTAAAAGCCCAGCAAGTGAAGAACTCGGTGATCGTGCCGGTGGGCGCCAAGGGCGGCTTCCTGCCGCGTCGCCTGCCATTGGGCGGCAGCCGCGACGAGATCGCGGCCGAGGGCATCGCCTGCTACCGCATCTTCATTTCCGGCCTGTTGGACATCACCGACAACCTCAAGGACGGCGCCCTGGTGCCGCCGGTCAACGTCGTGCGGCATGACGGTGATGACCCGTACCTGGTCGTCGCAGCCGACAAAGGCACCGCGACGTTCTCCGATATCGCCAACGGCATCGCCATCGACTACGGCTTCTGGCTGGGCGACGCGTTCGCTTCCGGTGGTTCGGCCGGTTACGACCACAAGAAAATGGGCATCACCGCCAAGGGCGCGTGGGTCGGCGTGCAGCGTCACTTCCGTGAGCGCGGCATCAACGTGCAGGAAGACAGCATCACGGTGGTTGGCGTCGGCGATATGGCCGGTGACGTGTTCGGTAACGGCCTGTTGATGTCCGACAAGCTGCAACTGGTCGCGGCCTTCAACCACCTGCATATCTTCATCGACCCGAACCCGAACCCGGCGACCAGCTTCGTCGAGCGTCAGCGCATGTTCGAGCTGCCGCGTTCGGCGTGGACCGACTACGACACCAGCATCATGTCCGAAGGCGGCGGCATCTTCTCGCGCAGCGCGAAGAGCATTGCCATCTCGGCGCAGATGAAAGAACGCTTCGACATCAAGGCCGACAAGCTGACCCCGACCGAACTGCTGAACGCCTTGCTCAAGGCGCCGGTGGACCTGTTGTGGAACGGCGGGATCGGGACTTATGTCAAGGCCAGCACCGAAAGCCATGCCGATGTGGGCGACAAGGCCAACGACGCGCTGCGCGTCAACGGCAACGAGCTGCGCTGCAAGGTGGTGGGCGAGGGCGGTAACCTCGGCATGACCCAACTGGGGCGTGTGGAATTCGGCCTCAATGGCGGCGGTTCGAACACCGATTTCATCGACAACGCCGGTGGCGTGGACTGTTCCGACCACGAAGTGAACATCAAGATCCTGCTCAACGAAGTGGTGCAGGCCGGCGACATGACCGACAAGCAACGCAACCAGTTGCTGGCGAGCATGACCGACGAAGTCGGCAGCCTGGTGTTGGGCAACAACTACAAGCAAACCCAGGCCCTGTCCCTGGCCGCCCGCCGTGCCTACGAGCGTGCCGCCGAGTACAAGCGCCTGATGAGCGACCTGGAAAGCCGTGGCAAGCTGGACCGTGCCATCGAGTACCTGCCGACCGAGGAACAGCTCGTCGAGCGCGCCGCCACCGGCAAGGGGCTGACCCGTCCGGAGCTGTCGGTGTTGATCTCCTACAGCAAGATCGACCTCAAGGAAGCCCTGCTCAAGTCGCAGGTGCCGGATGACGAGTACCTGACCCGTGACATGGAGACCGCGTTCCCACCGAGCCTGGTCGCCAAGTTCGGCGAGGCGATGCGTCGCCACCGTCTGAAGCGCGAGATCGTCAGCACCCAGATCGCCAACGATCTGGTCAACCACATGGGCATCACCTTCGTTCAACGACTCAAAGAGTCGACCGGCATGAGCCCGGCGAACGTGGCCGGCGCTTATGTGATCGTGCGTGACATCTTCCACCTCCCGCACTGGTTCCGTCAGATCGAAGCCCTGGACCACCAGGTTTCTGCCGACGTGCAACTGGAGTTGATGGACGAGCTGATGCGCCTGGGCCGTCGCGCTACGCGCTGGTTCCTGCGCAGCCGTCGCAACGAGCAGGACGCCGGGCGTGACACCGCACACTTCGGTCCGCACCTGGCGGCGTTGGGCCTCAAGCTCGACGAACTGCTGGAAGGCCCGACCCGCGAGGGTTGGCAGAACCGCTATCAGGCCTACACCGAAGCCGGCGTACCCGAGCTGTTGGCACGCATGGTTGCAGGCACTACCCACCTGTATACCTTGCTGCCGATCATCGAAGCCGCCGACGTGACCGGGCATGACGCCGCCGAAGTGGCCAAGGCCTACTTCGCCGTCGGCAGCGCCCTGGACTTGCCGTGGTACCTGCAGCAGATCAGCGATCTGCCGGTGGCCAACAACTGGCAGGCTGCGGCCCGCGAAGCCTTCCGCGACGACGTGGACTGGCAGCAACGGGCGATCACCATTTCCGTACTGCAAATGGCCGACGCGCCACAAGACATGGAAGCCCGCGTGGCCCTGTGGCTTGAGCAGCACCAGGACATGGCCGATCGTTGGCGCGCAATGATGGTGGAAATCCGTGCGGCGGTTGGCACGGACTACGCCATGTACGCGGTGGCCAACCGTGAGTTGCTCGACTTGGCGTTGAGTGGTCAGTCGGTGCTGCAGCCGGCTTGATTCAGCGGTAAAGCAACGGTGGGAGGGGGCTTGCCCCCGATAGCGGTGTATCAGTCATGTAGTTGTTGACTGACACGCTTCTATCGGGGGCAAGCCCCCTCCCACATTTTGTTTGTGCGTTTACTGGAGATCAGTGGTGCTTGAGTAGTTTGGTTTCCAGCTGATCCAGGTGCTGGGTCATCAACGACACGGCTGCGCTGACATCCTGTTGCTCCACCGCCTCCACGATTGCTACATGCTCCTGCCACGCGCAGTACGTGCAGGCTTTCGCTTGAAACTGCGCAATGATCAACGACGTCAATGGCACCAGGCTATTGAGGAACTGTGCCAGCGGCCCATTGCCGGCAATGGCCGCCAATTGCAGGTGAAACTCCCCCGACAAGCGAATCGCCGGCCCGCGCTGGTCGCCCTGGATGCACTCGCGTTCGCGGGCAATCAGCTCGCGCAGTTGGCGTATCTGCGCGGGCGTGGCCTGTGCGCAGGCCAGTTGCACCACGGTCATTTCCGTCAGGCGTCGTGCTTCCAGAATCTGCCGCGTTTGCTGTGCATCTGGCGTAGCCACTTGGGCGCGCTGGTTCGGGCGCAGGATGATCACTTGTTGCTGGGATAGCTTGGCCAGTACCCGGCGAATCACGCTGCGGCTCACACCAAAGGTTTCGCCCAGGCTGTCTTCGGTAAAGCGGCTGGAGGGGCCGATGCGTTGTTCGAGGATAGCGTCGAACAGCCGAGGGTAGAGGTCATCCACGGCGGGCTTTTTACCCGCCACCAGGCGCAGGGCAGGGAGGATGGGATCGCGTTGCAGGGCGTGGGCGGTCATGGCCGGTCTCCAAAAAATCAGCTACCCAGGTGGTCGTCCGGGATGTTCAAGCGAATGCCCATGCGCAGGCCTTCCTGGAGGATGTGTCGGCGCATCTCGGCACTTGCCAGCGCGCTGTTTTTGTTGCGGATGGCGCGCACCACGGCGTCGTTTTCCTGCAGGCGCTCCGCGAGGTGTTCGGGAGAATTGCGCAGCACCTGGGCGCTTTGCTTGAGGGCGTTGCTGGTTTGCTGCACTACGTTCTGGAAGATCGGGTTGGAGGTGAGGGCGAACAGTTCTTCGTGGAAACCGATGTAGGCGTTCATGCCCGCTTCGGCGTCGCCGGCGTCCAAGGCTTCGCGCATGTCCATCAACGTCAGGCGCAGTTGGCCGACTTCCTTGCTGCTGATGGATTGGGCCACCAGGCCGACAATGAACGGCTCCAGAGTGTAGCGCAGTTGCAGGATGTCTTCGAGGCTGGCGTCGGCCACGGCGTCGCTCGATTGCGGCTCGCTGATGCTGGTTTCCAACACCACTACGCCCTTGCCGGGCATGGCGCGCACCAGGCCGAGGGTTTCCAGCACGATCACGGCTTCACGCAGGCTCGGGCGGCTGATGCCCATTTGTTCGGCCAGTTCACGCTGGCCGGGCAGCATTTCGCCCCGGCGCCACTGGCCCCGCGCCAGGGCGGCACGGAGTTTTTCTACGACTGAATTGACGACGGTTGAGGGGGTGATCACGTCGATGGCTCCTTGATGTTGCGAATACAATTGCCACAAAGGCGACGATTAAGTGTGGGAGCGGGCTTGCCCCAGATAGCAATGTATCAGTCACCTGCGATGAGGCTGATCCACCGCAATCGGGGCAAGCCTCCTCCCACAGGTGATCTGCGTCGATCATGCAAATGGATCAGAACTCCTGATGCGCTGGCACTACCGGTTTTTTAGCCTGGAACGCATACCCCTGCTCACCGTCGAGCACCTTGTTCGCGCGCTGGATGTCGATGTCTTTTTCCCAGCGCGCAATGGCGATGGTGGCGACGCAGTTGCCGATCAGGTTGGTCAATGCGCGGCCGATGCCCATGAACCAGTCCACGGCCAGCACCAACACCAGGCCGACCACCGGAATCGCCGGGATGGCCGTGAGTGTCGCCGCCAGAATCACCAGCGCCGAGCCCGGAATGCCATGCGCGCCCTTGGAGGTGATCAACGATACCAGCAGGATGGTCAGCAGGTCGGTCATCGACAGCGGTGTGCCGGTGGCGTTGGCGATAAACACGATGGCCAGGGTTAGGTAGATCGAGAAACCGTCGAGGTTGAACGAATACCCCGTCGGAATCACCAGGCCCACGGTAGAGCTGCCAATGCCCAGGTGCTCGAGTTTACGCATGATCTGTGGCAACACCGCATCGGATGACGCGGTGCCCATCACGATCAGTAGCTCTTCGCGCAGGTACTTGAGCAGCGGCAGCATGCGCAGGCCGGACAGGCGCATGACCAGGCCAAGAATGAGCGAGACGAAGACAAAGCAGGTCAGGTAGAACAGACCCACCAGACTGCCCAGGTGTTGCAGCGAATCCAGGCCGTAGGTGCTGGTGGTAAAGGCGATCGCCCCGAACACGCCAATCGGCGCCAGGCGCACGATCATGCCCATGATGCGGAAGATCACATGGCTCAGTTCGTTGATCAGCCGCGAGATGCCCGAAGCGGCTTCGCCCACCAGGTTCAGCGCGCTGCCGAACAGTACCGAGAACAGCAGCACTTGCAGCACGTTGTTGTCGGCAAATGCGCCGATCACCGAGTTGGGGATCAGGTCCATCAGGAACTGGCTGGTGCCCTTGATGTGCTGGCCCTTGTCGGCCAGTTCATGCAGGCCGGCGGAGGACAATTGCTCCAGGTGGATATTCGCGCCGGTGCCGATACCGGTGCTGAAGGCCATGATCAGGCCGATCACCAAGGCGACGGTGGTCAGCACTTCAAAGTAAATCACTGACTTCAAGCCGATGCGCCCGACCTTTTTCAAGTCGCCGGCGCCGGAGATACCGCTGACCACCACGCAGAACACGATCAGGCCAATCAGCATCTTGATCAGCTTGATAAAGCCGTCACCCAAGGGTTTGAGTTGCGAGGAATATTCGGGGAGGGCCAAGCCGCAGATGATGCCGAGCATCAGACCTATCAAGACTTGCAGGAAAATCGAACGCGAGCACCATCTGAGCATGGGAGGGATCTCTATGCGGTGCCCTGGTGGTTCCAGGGCTTAATTGTTGTGGTCTTACCGGTAAGTCCAGTGCGTGGCCAGTCTACGCTTGGGTTTTTCCCGATCACAAGTAAATATTCCGCGCTTGGCGGGTTGCGGTCTGACCAGTTGCTCTGTGAGGGCGGCGCTTGAGCGGTTGGCGGGGGGCAAATTTTTTCGCTTATCATCCGCGCCTGAGCACGCGAGGTGATGGATGGACAAACCAGGGCTGACCACCAACGAAGCGGGGCTGACCCATTGCAGTTGGCGTACCGCTGCGCCGGAATATCCGCATTACCACGACCACGAATGGGGTGTGCCGGTGGCGGACGACATTCAGTTGTACGAGAAGATTTGCCTGGAGGGTTTTCAGGCGGGGATGGCGTGGATCACCATCCTGCGCAAGCGCGAGCACTTTCGGCGGGCGTTCGACGGTTTTGATTTTCACCGGGTGGCGCAGTACGGCGAGGCGGATATCCAGCGGCTCATGGCTGATCCAGGCATTGTGCGCAACCGTGCGAAAATCGTCTCGACCCTCAACAATGCGCGCAGGGCATGCGAGTTGGTGCAGGAGAGCGGTTCGCTGGCGAAATGGCTCTGGTCATTCGAACCGGCGCCTGAAGAGCGCCCGGCGATGGTGGACCTGGCTTACTGGAAGGCCAATCCGACGTCATCGGCGTCGGTGCGGTTGTCCAAGGCCTTGAAGAAACGCGGGTGGACCTACGTGGGGCCCACCACGATGTACGCGTTGATGCAGGCGATGGGGATGGTCAATGATCACCTTGAAGGCTGTGTCTGCCGTGAGCGGGTCGAAGACCAACGCCGCCTGTTCAGGCGCCCCTGAATCGTGCGGGAAGGCCCGTTAGCCAATGTGTTGGAGAATGTCACGCACCTTGTCCAGGGCCGGGTCGATGTCCAGGGTTTCGATGGCGCCGAAGCCGATGATCAGGCCCGGGCGTACCGGCGTATCGTGAAAGAACACATCGAGTGGATACAGGCCCACTTCCATCTGGCGTGCCAGTTCCAGCAGCCGCGGGATGTCCACCGCCACCTTGCACAGCGCTGCCATATGAAAGCCGGCCACGGTGGGCACCGCGTCGAACCACGGCGACAGGTCACCCGCCAGGCGTTGCAGAATGCGCTCGCGGCGCCCGGCATACACGCTGTGGCAGCGGCGAATGTGCTTGAGCAGGTAGCCTTCGCTGATGAATTTGGCCAGCGCCCATTGCGGCAGGGTGGAGCTGTGTTGATCGGTCAATTGCTTGGCCTTGAGCACCGCGCCATAAATCGCCGGCGGCAGAACCGCATAGCCCAGGCGCAACTCCGGCAGTAGGGTTTTGGAGAAGGTGCCGACGTAGGCGACCACGCCACGTGTGTCCATGCTTTGCAGGGAGTCGGTGGGGCGGCCTTCGTAACGGAATTCGCTGTCGTAGTCGTCTTCGATAACGATCGCCCCCAGCTCGAACGTGCGGGCCAGCAGGGCTTCGCGGCGCGCCAGGCTCATGGGCATGCCGAGGGGAAACTGGTGGGACGGCGTCACATAAATTAGCCGCGCGCCGTCGGGGACCTGGTCGACCTGAATGCCCTGATCGTCGATGGGCACCCCGATAACGTTTGCCCCCATCGGCATGAACAACTGGCGCGCCGGACTGTAGCCGGGGTCTTCCATGGCGACGATGCTACCCGGCTCCAGCACCACGCGGGCGATCAGGTCGAGTGCCTGCTGCGCGCCGTTGGTGACCACGATGTCGGCGTCACGGCATTTGACCCCACGGGAGAACGCAATATGCCCGGCGATGGCGCTGCGCAACGCCGGCAGGCCTTCGGGCTGGCTGTAGAAGCCACTGTTCTGGGCGATACGCCGCAGGGCGTCCTGGGTGCAGCGCCGCCATTCATCCTGTGGGAATTGCTGGCGGCTGGTGGCACCGCCGATAAATTCGTAGCGCAGGGGGCTGCCGTGTGTTGGGTGGCGCATGGCCGAGGGCAGTGCCTGCCACTTCGCCAGGTTGCTGGCGCAGGCCAGGTCGGTGGCGGTTTGCAGGCGTTCGCTCGGTGGCGCGCGGCGGCTGACGAACGTGCCACGGCCGGTCTTGCCCACCAGCAGGCCTTCGTAGGTCAGGGTGGCGTAGGTGTCGGACACGGTCTTGCGTGACACGCCCTGTTGCTTGGCCAGCAGGCGGCTGGGTGGCAACTGGGCCCCGGTGGCCAGGCGGCCGGAGTCAATGGCTTCGCGCAGTTGCTGGTAAAGCTGTTCGGCCAGGTCCTTGCGGCCGTTGATGATCACGTGCAGTTCCATGTTTGTCCTGAGGGGCTGAGTCGCTCCAAGACTACTCGCAGGTGACGCTTGCTCCAAAGGGGCGGTAGGACAACGCGATAAAAAAAGTGGGAGCGGGCCTGCTCCCACCTGGGGATTGTGCTGCTTATGTGGTTAGGACAGGAAGCCACCGTCCACGTTCAGCGACACACCGGTGGTGTAGCTGGAGGCATCGCTGGCCAGGTACAGCACCGCGCCGGCCATCTCGCTTGGGTCCGCCACGCGCTTGAGCGGAATCTGCGCCAGGGCCATTTTCAGGATCGCGTCGTTCTTCACCAGCGCCGAGGCGAACTTGGTGTCGGTCAGGCCCGGCAGCAGGGCGTTGCAACGGATGCCGAAGTCGGCGCATTCCTTGGCGAACACCTTGGTCATGTTGATCACGGCGGCCTTGGTTATCGAATAAATGCCTTGGAACACGCCCGGGGAGATCCCGTTGATAGAGGCCACGTTGATGATGCTGCCGCCGCCGTTTTCGCGCATCAGCTTGCCGGCTTCCACCGACATGAAGAAGTAGCCGCGAATATTCACATCCACGGTTTTCTGGAAGGCGCCCAGGTCGGTGTCCAGTACGTTGCAGAATTGCGGGTTGGTCGCGGCATTGTTGACCAGGATGTCCAGGCGCCCAAACTGTTCGCGGATGCCGGCGAAGACCTGGGTGATCTGCTCCATTTCACCGATATGGCAGGCAACCGCAGTGGCCTTGCCGCCGTCGGCGATGATCGCATCCGCCACGTGCTGGCAGCCTTCCAGCTTGCGGCTGGAGACGATCACGTGGGCGCCTTGCTGGGCCAGCAACTTGGCGATGGCCTCACCGATGCCACGGCTGGCGCCGGAGACAAAAGCGATCTTGCCGTCGAGGTCGAACAGGTTGGTCTTGGACATGGGGGTTCCTTGTGGGTCTTGGCTCGGTCGATCAGAGGGCGGATTTGCCGATGACATTCAGGCTCATCTGCTCCAGCAGCTTGTTCATCTGAATGAACTGCGCAAAGCGTTTGTCCTGGGTCTGTCCATGGAAAAAACGGTAGTAGATCTGCTGCACGATGCCGGCCAGGCGGAACAGGCCGTAGGTGTAGTAGAAGTCGAAATTGTCGATCTCAAGGCCCGAGCGCTCGGCGTAGTAGTCGACGAACTGGCGGCGCGTGAGCATGCCGGGTGCGTTGCTCGGCTGGCGGCGCATCAGTTGCACGGGCGCCGGGTCGGCGGCTTCGATCCAGTAGGCGAGGGTGTTGCCCAGGTCCATCAGCGGGTCGCCGAGGGTGGTCAGCTCCCAATCCAGCACGCCGATGATCTGCATCGGGTTGTGCGGGTCGAGGATCACGTTGTCGAAGCGGTAGTCGTTATGCACGATGCTCGAGGTAGGGTGGTCGGCCGGCATCTTGTCGTTGAGCCAGGCGCGCACGGCCTCCCAGCGGGGCGCGTCGGGGGTCAGGGCTTTTTCGTAGCGGTCGCTCCAGCCGCGGATCTGACGCTCCACATAACCCTCGGGCTTGCCCAGGTCAGCCAGGCCGCAGACGCTGTAGTCCACCTGGTGCAGCTCGACGAACTTGTCGATAAAACTTTTGCACAGCGCTTCGGTCTTGCTCGCGTCCAGGCCCAGTTCCGCCGGCAGGTCGGAGCGCAGGATGATGCCGTTGACGCGCTCCATCACATAAAATTCGGCGCCGATCACCGATTCGTCGGTGCAATGCACATAGGCCTTGGGGCAGTAGGGAAAACCGTCTTTAAGTTGATTGAGAATGCGGAATTCACGGCCCATGTCGTGGGCGGACTTGGCCTTGTGCCCGAACGGCGGGCGGCGCAGCACGAATTCCTGGCCCGGGTATTCGAGCAGGTAGGTCAGGTTGGACGCGCCGCCGGGGAACTGGCTGATCTTGACCGCGCCGCTCAGGCCCGGAATGTGGGCCTTGAGATAGGGATCGATCAGGCTGGCATCAAGTTCTTCGCCTGGGCGGATCTGGGTCGATTGGTCGTTCAGCGCCATGCTTATCCCTTCTGCTTATTCTAAAGGCCTCGGACTATTGGCTAATCTAATGCGCACAGCCGCCCGGCCACAAGGTTGGGGCGGCTTAATAGGTTCGCGTGTTGGATGATGATCAGCGTGCCTGATCGGTCATTTTTCGGGCGGGGGCAAGGCGACCGGCGTCAGTACCGGACGGCCGGCGAAGTACTCCAGCAGGTTATCGGCCACCCGTTGCACCGTATCGTGGGCGGCTTCCGGTGACAGCCCGGCCACATGGGAGGTCAGCACAGTATTGCTCAGGCGCTTGAGGGCCTCGGGCACCTTGGGCTCGCCGTCGAACACATCCAGTGCCGCGCCGCCGATACGGCGTTGCTCCAGGGCGTCGATCAGGTCGGCGGTCACCACCACGCTGCCACGGCCGATATTCACTAGGTAGCCGTTCGGCCCCAACGCATCCAGGGCGTGCCGATCGATCAAGTGGCGCGTGCCCGGGCCGCCGGGCGTGGCCAGGATCAGGAAGTCCGAGGTGTGTGCCAGCTCCACGGCGGTTGAGCAATAGGTGTAGTCCACGTCATCGCGCGGCTGGCGGTTGTGGTAGCTCACTTGCATGCCGAACCCTAAGGCGGCGCGCTTGGCGATCTCCAGGCCCACCGCGCCGAGCCCGAGAATCCCCAGTTGCTTGCCGCCCAGGGAAGGGCGCATCACCTTGGGCCACTCGCCGTCGCGCACTGCCGCGTCCGTTTGTGGAATGCCGCGCACCAATGACAGCAACAAGGCCATGGCGTGGTCCGCCACCGACGGCGCGTTCACCCCGGCACCGTTGGTCACCACAATCGCGCGATTGCTCGCCGCCTGCAGGTCGACATGTTCATAGCCGGCGCCGATCACGCAGATGATCTCCAGCAGCGGCAGCGCGGCGATTTCTTCGGCATACAGGCCCAGCGGACCACGGGTCAGCACAGCCTGGATCTGCCCGCCATGGGTCTTGATGGCGTGGGCACGCTCGGCGGGCGTCGGCGCCAGGATCACATGAAAGTCATTGCTTTCGATGATGGGCAGGTATTCGTTGATGGTTTCAACCAGAACCAGAACAGTGGTTGTCATCGGAAGGCTCTTCCTGAAGGGTTTGAGAGCAAGAGTATGCGGGATTTGTAGGCAAAATCGTTTTGTTGGAGCAGAAAAATCATGGTGACACCGAGCGTGTGCCCTCTCCACAGCAAGCTCGCTCTCACGGTCTCTACGTTGTCAGAAGCTCACCTCAGCGGCTCTCACGCGTTGCGCAAACGCTCCGGCCAATGTGGCGTTGTGATGTTCGATGATCGCCGCCGCCGACAGCGTTGCGGTGTCCATGCAGGTATGGCCATCTTCTGGCAGGATCACCGAGAACCCCAGTTCTGCGGCTACGCGGCAAGTGGTATCGATACAGAACTGGGTTTTCATCCCAACAATCACCAGTTCATTGACCTGTGTTGCGCGCAGTCGCTGCGCCAGATCGGTGCCGAGGAAACAACTGGGACGGGTTTTATTGAAGAACCGGTCACGAGCCTCATCGACATCCAGTGCGTGCCACACCTGCCAATACGGGCTGCCCGCTGCAATCGGTGAACCCGCCGGGCCAGTGTGGCGGGCGACGAAGATCGGTGCGCCGGCGGTGCGGGCGCGACGGATCAGTTGGTTAATGGTCGCCAGCACGCGTTCGCGTTCGAAGGGTTGGTCCGGGCCATCGTACAAACCGCTTTGCATATTGATGATCAACAGGGCGTCAGCCATGGTGTTGCTCCTTGCGTGTGCCAGATGGAGGCGCAATAAAAAGGCCCCGTCCATTGCTGGCGGGGCCTTGGGTTGAATCTGTGAGGTGTCTAGTTCAAGTCCCCACGGCAACCGCACGACCCGCCGGAAGCGGTCGTTGTGGTGGTGCGGGTGAGGCGTAGCTGAAATAGGTTCATGGGCCGATCATGCTGGGCATGCGTTTGACAGTCAACAGTCGCAGGTATTCTCTTACAAGGCATAACGATGTTTCGGGCACTCATAACGGATTCATCTGATACGCCACTGCCGCTGATGCTCTCCACGTTGAGCGCGCAAAAATAGCCGAAAACCTCGCTCTTGAGCCTCTGCACCGCTTAACCGTTCCTCAGCTAAGCCTTTGCTTATTCAAAAGAATCCCGGACAATCGCGCCCCTGTTATGGTTGGGACGCTGCCTGTCAGGTTTTTCTGACTCGTCCCTGCTGTGGAAATGCGGAGATCCGATCGGATGAATGATCAGGCCAATAGCGTCGACGAACGTTATGTCACGACACCTGTAATCCTTACACGCTGGAGCCGTCAGGACACCACCTGGATGCTTGGCCTATTCGGCACGGCGATTGGTGCCGGCACTTTATTTCTACCTATCAACGCCGGCCTCGGCGGCTTCTGGCCGCTGGTGATCCTGGCGCTGCTCGCCTTCCCGATGACGTTTTTTGCCCACCGTGGCCTGACGCGTTTTGTGCTGTCCGGTCGTGAAGGCTCCGACATCACCGACGTGGTCGAAGAGCACTTCGGCGTCAAGGCCGGCGCGCTGATCACCTTGCTGTACTTCTTGGCGATCTTCCCGATCCTGCTGATCTACAGCGTGGCGCTGACCAACACCGTCGGCAGCTTCATGGAGCACCAGTTGCACATCATGCCGCCGCCACGGGCGATCCTGGCGTTTGTGCTGATCCTCGGCCTGCTGGCCGTGGTGCGTTGCGGTGAGCAGGCGATCGTCAAGGCCATGAGCGTGATGGTGTATCCGTTTATCGTCGCCTTGCTGTTTCTGGCGGTGTACCTGATCCCGCACTGGAATGGTGGCATCCTCAGCACCGCCAGCGTGGTCCCGTCGCCTTCGGCGTTGCTCAGCACCTTGTGGCTGGCGATTCCGGTGATGGTGTTCTCGTTCAACCATTCGCCGATCATCTCGGCCTTTGCCGTGGACCAGAAACGTCAGTACGGCGCGAACGCCGATGAGCGCAGCTCGCAGATCCTGTCGCGCGCGCACCTGTTGATGGTGGTGATGGTGCTGTTCTTCGTGTTCAGTTGCGTGCTGACCCTATCGCCGGCGCAACTGGCCGAAGCGAAAGCGCAGAACCTGTCGATCCTGTCGTACCTGGCCAACCACTTTGACAACCCGACCATCGCCTTCGCTGCGCCGTTGATTGCGTTCGTGGCGATTGCGAAGTCGTTCCTGGGCCACTACATCGGCGCCAGCGAAGGCCTCAAGGGCCTGGTCGCGAAAACCGGCCGCCGTCCTGCACCGAAGAGCCTGGACCGCATGACCGCCGCCTTCATGCTGGTGGTGTGCTGGATCGTCGCCACGCTTAACCCGAGCATCCTTCGCATGATCGAGACATTGGGGGGGCCGATCATTGCATCGATCCTGTTCCTGATGCCGATGTACGCGATCCGCAAGGTGCCGGCGATGGCCAAGTACCGTGGGCAGGCGTCCAATGTGTTTGTCACGGCGGTCGGCCTGGTGGCGATTACCGCGTTGATTTACTCGCTGATGTCCTGACAGCGCGCTGCACCGACCAGGGCTGATTCGCAAACATGGCGAATCGGCCCTTTTTTTCGCTCGCAAAACCTGACACGGCGCAACCGCCGCGCGGCAATGGGCGCTAAGCTGGAGCACTTTTTTATCCAGGATGGGTGGGGCCGATTGAACACTGAAACCGATGCGCCCGTTGTCGCTGCGTCGAAGCGTACCCAGGACATACTCGCCGGCTTATCGATTGCCGGTTTACTGCTGCCGGAGGCGGTGGCCTATTCCAGCATTGCCGCGCTGCCGCCCCAGGCCGGTGTGATTGCCTTGTTTGCCGGGCTGGTGTGCTACGGCCTGTTCGGCACCAGCCGCTTCGCGATTGTCTCAGCGACCTCGTCGTCGGCGGCGGTGTTGGCGGCGGCAACGGCCAGCCTGGCGGGTGATGACCCGGCGCTGAGGCTGTCCCTGGCGTTCGGGCTGGTGTTGATCATTGGCGTGTTTTTTCTCTTGGCCGGGTTGTTCAAGCTCGGTGGTGTCACCTCTTTTATCGCCAAGCCGGTGTTGCGCGGGTTTGCCTTCGGCCTGGCGCTGACCATCATCCTCAAGCAACTGGCCGGTGTGGTGGGTGTCCACCTGACCGATAACAACCTGATCCGCTTCCTGCCGCAGTTACTGGAGCAACTGCCGCACTGGAACTGGCCCGCCGCGATGGTGGCTGCGGTGGCATTGCTGGTGTTGTGGTTATGCGCCCGCGTTCCGCGCCTGCCCGGTGGGCTGGTGGTGATAGTGCTGGGCATTGTTGCCGGCCAGAGCCTGAACCTGCAGGCCCAGGGAGTGGCGCTGATCGGTCTGATTGACCTGCGCCTGGAGCTGGGGCATTTGCCGGTGCTGCCGTTTGCCGATTGGCTGCGCCTGGGCGAGTTGGCGTTTGCGCTGGTCATGATTTTGTACGCAGAGTCCTACGGCTCGATCAGTTCGTTCGCCCTTAAACATGGCGACCGGGTGTCGTCCAACCGCGATTTGCTGGCACTGGGGGCGGCTAACCTGGTGTCCGGTTTGTTCCACGGCATGCCGACGGGCGCCGGGTATTCGGCGACCTCGGCGAACGAGGCGGCTGGCGCCTATTCGCGTTGGGCGGGGATTGTCGCGGCGCTGGTGATCCTGGTAATTGTGTTGACGGTGCTGCCGTATGTTGCGCTCACGCCGGAGCCGGTGTTGGCGGCGGTGGTGATCTATGCCTTGGGCCGCGGTTTGAGCCTGCAGCCCCTGGGGCGTTACTTCCTGTGGCGGCGCGACCGTTTGCTGGCGGTGTGCGCGGTGGCGGCCGTGCTGGTGCTCGGTGTGCTGGATGGCTTGTTATTGTCGGTCGCGATCAGCGTGGTGTTGATGTTGCGCCAGATGTCGGCAGCGGATATCCAGGTGCTTGGGCGGCTGGGCGACAGTCATGACTTCGTGGACCGCCTACACCATGCCGATGCGCTGACCATCCCCGGCGTATTGATCATACGGCCGAGCGAAGCGCTGTTTTTCGCGAATGCCGAGCGCATCCTCGGCGCTGCCCTGCGCTTGATGCGCCAGTCATCTGCGCAGAGGGTGGTGTTGAGCCTGGAAGAATCCCACGACCTCGACGGCACCAGCATCGAAGCGCTGGCCGCTTTTTTTGCCCAGGCACGCGCACAGGGCAAGCAACTGGTGCTGGCGCGGGTGCGACATGATGCCCATGAAGTATTGCAGATGCTGCCTGAGGCGCAGGCGCCAGAGGTTTTGCTCAGCGGCTTGAGCGTCGATGGTGCGGTGCAACTGGCCTTGCAGGCCCATCCACAGGCATAAAAAAACGCCGCGTATCTTGCGATACGCGGCGTCCTTTACATCAACACACCCTTAGGCTTGAAGCACCGGGATGTTGGCGTTTGCAGCGCTTTCACGGAACTCGGCGATCTGATCGAAACTCAGGTAGCGATACACATCGCTGGCCATGGTGTTGATCTTCGCGGCGTACTCCATGTACTCCTCGACGGTCGGCAGGCGACCCAGGATCGAAGCCACCGACGCCAACTCGGCCGAAGCCAGGTAGACGTTGGCGCCGTCGCCCAGACGGTTCGGGAAGTTACGGGTCGAGGTCGACACGACGGTCGCATTCGGTTCTACACGTGCCTGGTTACCCATGCACAGCGAGCAGCCCGGCATTTCCATGCGCGCGCCAGCCTTGCCGTAGATGCCGTAGTAGCCTTCTTCGGTCAGTTGGTGAGCGTCCATCTTGGTCGGCGGCGACAGCCACAGACGGGTTGGCAGCTGACCCTTGACCTGATCCAGCAGTTTACCGGCAGCGCGGAAGTGACCGATGTTGGTCATGCACGAACCGATGAACACTTCGTCGATCTTCTCGCCAGCAACGCTGGACAGCAGACGGGCGTCGTCCGGATCGTTTGGCGCGCAGAGCACAGGCTCCTTGATGTCGGCCAGGTCTATCTCGATGATTTCGGCGTATTCCGCGTCGGCATCGGCCACCATCAGCTCCGGGTTGGCAACCCAGGCTTCCATCGCTTGGGCGCGACGTTCCAGGGTGCGTGCATCGCCGTAGCCTTCGCCGATCATCCAGCGCAGCAGGGTGATGTTGGAGTTCAGGTACTCGGTGATCGAATCTTTCGACAGCTTGATGGTGCAACCGGCAGCCGAACGTTCAGCCGAGGCGTCGGACAGCTCGAAGGCTTGTTCGATGCTCAGGTTGTCCAGGCCTTCGATTTCCAGGATGCGGCCGGAGAAGGCGTTCTTCTTGCCTTTCTTCTCTACGGTCAGCAGGCCAGCCTGGATCGCGTAGTAAGGAATGGCATGAACCAGGTCACGCAGGGTGATGCCAGGTTGCATTTTGCCTTTGAAGCGCACCAGGATCGATTCCGGCATGTCCAGTGGCATGACGCCAGTGGCTGCGGCGAACGCTACCAGGCCGGAACCGGCCGGGAACGAGATGCCCATCGGGAAACGGGTGTGGGAGTCACCACCGGTGCCGACGGTGTCCGGCAGCAGCATGCGGTTCAGCCAGCTGTGGATGATGCCATCGCCTGGACGCAGCGACACGCCGCCACGGGTCATGATGAAGTCAGGCAGGGTGTGGTGGGTGGTCACGTCGATCGGCTTAGGGTAAGCCGCGGTGTGGCAGAACGACTGCATCACCAGATCGGTCGAGAAGCCCAGGCACGCCAGGTCTTTCAGTTCGTCACGGGTCATAGGACCGGTGGTGTCCTGGGAACCCACGGTGGTCATCTTCGGCTCGCAATAGGTGCCTGGACGAACGCCAACCACACCGCAAGCCTTGCCGACCATCTTCTGCGCCAGGGTGAAACCCTTGGTGCTTTCGGCCGGAGCTTCCGGCTTCTTGAACAGGTCGGACGGTGGCAGACCGAGTTCGGTACGCGCTTTTTCGGTCAGGCCACGGCCGATGATCAGCGGGATACGGCCGCCGGCACGGACTTCGTCCAACAGCACCGGAGTCTTCATTTCGAAGGTGGTCAGGACTTCATCGGTACCGTGCTTGCAGACTTTGCCAGCATGCGGGTACAGGTCGATCACGTCGCCCATGTTCATGTTGGTGACGTCGAACTCGATCGGCAGTGCGCCCGCATCTTCCATGGTGTTGTAGAAGATCGGAGCGATCTTGCTGCCGAAGCAGAAGCCACCGGCACGCTTGTTCGGCACGTAAGGAACGTCATCACCGAAGAACCACAGCACGGAGTTGGTCGCCGACTTACGCGACGAACCGGTACCGACCACGTCACCGACGTAGGCGATCGGGAAGCCTTGGCCGCGCATTTCTTCGATCTGCTTCATCGGACCGGTTTTGCCTTGCTCGTCCGGCACGATGCCTTCGCGAGCCATTTTCAGCATCGCCAGGGCGTGCAGCGGGATATCAGGGCGGGACCAGGCGTCCGGCGCAGGCGACAGGTCGTCGGTGTTGGTTTCGCCGGTGACCTTGAACACGCGCAGGCTGATCTTGTCGGCCAGGGTCGGGCGGTTCTTGAACCACTCGCCGTCGGCCCAGGACTGGACCACGGCTTTGGCGTGTGCGTTGCCGGCCTTGGCTTTTTCAGCCACGTCGTGGAACGCATCGAACATCAGCAGGGTGTGCTTGAGCTGAGCGGCGGCAACTGGCGCCAGTTCGGCGCTGTCGAGCAGCTCGACCAGGGTCACGATGTTGTAGCCGCCTTGCATGGTGCCAAGCAGTTCAACAGCGCGTTTCTTGTCGATCAGGGGAGAAGTGGCTTCGCCCTTGGCCAGGGCAGACAGGAAACCGGCTTTGACGTAGGCTGCTTCGTCAACACCTGGTGGAATGCGGTTGGTGATCAGGTCAACGAGAAATTTTTCTTCGCCAGCCGGAGGATTTTTCAGCAGCTCAACCAGGCCTGCGGTTTGTTCGGCATTAAGCGGCTGGGGAACAATACCCAGGGCTGCACGCTCTTCGATATGTTTGCGATACGCTTCAAGCACAGTTATTACCCTCATCAGTGGTCCCACGGGACGCTCATCCAGAAATGAACGGCACGCATGCGCTCGGGGGCCTTTTGGGCCGCAAAGCCTGCGCTGCCGACATTCCTCACAGAAGCTGCTTTCAAAGTTTTACGCCTGCAGAACGGAGCTGATGAGGGTTGGCGCTGGCTTGACCTGCGGGGTCATTGACCATCGCCAATACCGTTCTGAAGGATCGACTGTGCTCGTGACGCTTTGAAAACAGCTTCCAGCGGATTATTGGCGCCTTATAAGGCCGGTTGATTCTACGGCAAATAATTTCTAAAGGTAAGTTGCCAAGCCAAGTTTGCGGGGTGATGAACCTTAGACAAAGGGCTAACATGGCGCACTGTTTCGCTGATTTGCGTGTTGCCACCCATGTCCAACCACACCATCAAGACCCCCTGCGTAGGCCTGTGCTCCACGGTTTACGGTGACCTCGTGTGTCGCGGATGCAAGCGCTTCCACCATGAAGTGATCCAGTGGAATGGCTATAACGAAGAGGAAAAACGCGCGGTCTGGCTACGGCTTGAGCAACTGCTGGTGCAGGTCATGGCCGGCAAGCTGGAGGTTTTCGACCCCAAGACCCTGCGCGGCCAACTGGAACAACGCAAGATTCGCTTTGTGCCGCATCAGTCAGAGTACTGCTGGGCATACCAGTTGATCGCCCGCGGGGCGCGGGTGATTTCCAACCTGGAGGCCTATGGCATGGTGCTGCTGCCGGAGTTTCGCGAGTGGAGCCTGCCTGCGCTGCGCGACGCCATCGACCGTGAGTTTTTTATCCTGTCCGAGGCGCATTACCAGCGCTATATCGCGCCGGGGTTTCTCAAGGATGTGTTGGGTGCCTGACGATCAGGCCTGGTTGGCCAGCTTTTCCAGCTGATCCGTCAGTGTCTGTGGCTTGAGCACCAGCACATCGCTTTCCAGTGCATCCAGCACCACTTCCGCCGTATTGCCGATCAGCGCCCCGGTCAGCCCGGTGCGCGCCACGGTGCCAATGATCGTCACTGCCGCTTTCAATGTGTAAGCGGTATGGGGAATCAGCACATCCGCTGGGCCTTCTTCGATATGCAAGTGGGCGTCATCTATATCAAATTGGGCCTGGAACGCCTTGCACTGATCGCGATAGCGCGCCTCGATGGTTTCCTTGAGTTGGAACACCGGGTCGCCGGCCGAGAGCATAGGCGATGGATGAGCGCTGATCACGTGCAGCGATGCCTTGGCCAGGCTGGCAATGTCGAAGCCATAGTCGACGATCATGTGGTGCAGCGCGCGGTGTTCGGCGTCGGTATTGCCCACATCGATGGCGGCAAGAATGACGCCGCCGCTCCATGGGGTTGCCGTCTTGACCAGCAGGACCGGCGCAGGGCAGTAGCGCAACAGCTTCCAGTCCGCTGGGGTCAGCAGCGCCTTTTTCAGTGGGCTGTCGGCGTAGTGCTGCTTGATCACCAGGCCACAGCCTTCGGCTTGCTGCACGTCGATGATGGTTTCATGCAGGCTGCTATTCCACGCCTGTTCGGTCGTGACGTTGTAGCCGTCTTCCGTCAGGCCGGACTTGAGCAGACTCAACAGCGCCGAATGCTCATGCTTTTTGTCGCACACCAGTAGGTGCAGATGCGCGCCGGTGGCCCCGGCGATCAGCTTGGCGCGCTTGAGGGCCAGGCTTTCCGAATGCTCGGGCTCAATGACCACCAGGATGCTGCGGATGGCTTGCATGGTCGGGACTCTCCAGAAAGGGGGCGTTGAACAACTATAGTTGCTGCCCGCCAGACGTCATGTTGATACACATCAAGGCCAGTGGCTGGTGGTCTGCGGTGCGGTCGGTATAATCGGCGGCCTATTGTGATCCTTTGCCCGTGAGCCCGATGAACCTGCCCGAAATCCACGAATTCCTCGGCTGTCCCACCCCTGCCGCCTGGGTCCAGGCCGCACTGGCCGATCAGGAAACCCTGTTGATCGACCACAAGAACTGTGAATTCAAGGCCGCGAGCACCGCCTTGAGCCTGATCGCTAAGTATCACAGCCATGTTGACTTGATCAATATGATGTCGCGCCTGGCACGCGAAGAACTGGTCCACCACGAACAGGTCATGCGCCTGATGAAGAAGCGCAAGGTCGAGTTGCGCCAGTTGCACGCCGGGCGTTATGCCTCGGGGTTGCGCAAGGTGGTGCGCACCCATGAACCGGTCAAACTGGTGGACACCCTGGTGGTTGGGGCCTTTATCGAGGCGCGCAGTTGCGAGCGTTTCGAGGCCCTGGTGCCGCATTTGGACGAAGAACTCGGCAAGTTTTACTTCGGCCTGCTGAAAAGCGAGGCGCGGCACTACCAGGGTTACTTGAAGCTGGCGTACCAGTACGGCGAGGCCAAGGACGTTGCCCAGGTGATCGAGCGGGTGAGGGCGGCCGAGCAGGCGCTGATCGAGTCACCGGACGTCGAGTTCCGCTTTCACAGTGGCGTGCCGGCCTGAGGCGACGGCTGATCAAGGTCATCCTTGCGCATATCACTGCCTGTAATGGGGTTAAAAATTGCAGGCTATTTGTTAAAAACTCTTAAAAGCATGAAGTTTCATCGCGCGTGGCCGACCAAGCGCTGCTGCCGGACAGCTTGCCTCCTATACTGCGCGCACTTCAATCTGCGTCGCACACTGAGAGCTTATGGAAAACCTGGGTCTGGGCAAGGTCCTGCTCGTTGAGGATGATGAGAAGCTGGCAGGGCTGGTCGCGCACTTTCTGGCCCAGCACGGTTTTGAGGTGCGGGTGGTGCATCGCGGCGATGCAGCTTTGGCGGTCTTCCTCGATTTCAAGCCAAAGATTGTCGTGCTCGACCTGATGCTGCCCGGTCAGAGCGGCCTGCATGTGTGTCGCGAGATTCGCACGGTGTCCGACACGCCGATCGTGATCCTCACCGCCAAGGAAGATGACCTGGACCATATTCTCGGCCTGGAGTCCGGCGCCGATGACTACGTGATCAAACCGATCAAACCGCCGGTGCTGCTGGCCCGCCTGCGTGCGTTGCAACGTCGCCAGGCGCCGGAGCCGACGGTGCGCGGGGCCATCGAGTTCGGGCGGCTGGCCATTGACCGCAGTTGCCGGGTGGTCAGCCTGGGCGGCGAGAAGATCGACCTCACCACCATGGAATTCGAGTTGCTGTGGTTGCTTGCCAGCAGCGCGGGCAAGATCCTCTCCCGCGATGACATCCTCAACCGCATGCGCGGCATCGCCTTTGACGGCCTGAACCGCAGCGTCGACGTGTACATCAGCAAACTGCGCGGCAAGCTCAACGATAACCCCCGTGAACCGGTGTGCATCAAGACTATTTGGGGCAAGGGCTATCTGTTCAATCCGTTTGCGTGGGAGGTCTAGATGCTGCGCCTGTTTCTACGCCTGTATGTGATTCTGGCCCTGGGCCTGGCGGGGGCGATCTGGCTGGTCAACTACACGTTCGACGAGTTGCTGCCCGAAGCCAACGAGACCTATAACCGCGAAGCCCTGCGTGGCCCGGCCTACGGCCTGGTCGAGCAACTGCGGCCGTTGCGTGGCGAAGCGCGGCAAGCTCGGCTGGCCGAGTTGCAACCCCACTATGGGTTGCCTCTGAAACTGGTGGAAAAGGACTCCCTGGCACTGACCGAGCGCGAACAAAAACTTCTGGGCGACGGCTTGCTGGTGGTGCGCGGGGACTTCAAGGAGTTCCTCACCCGCATCGACACGGGCCCGCAGTTGCTGGAAATAAAACTGCCGGAGGAACCCAAGTGGCTGTACCTGTGGGCCTACGGTTTTCTCGGGTTGTGCCTGGCTCTTGTGCTGTACTTTTGGGTACGCCCGCACTGGCGCGACCTTGAACACATCCGCCTGGCCGCCCAACGCTTCGGCGACAACGACCTCTGCTCGCGCATCCTGTTGCCGCGTCGCTCCACCGTGCGCGAACTGGCCGGGCACTTCAATCAGATGGCCGAACGCATCGAAAGCCTGATTGCCAACCAGCGTGAGCTGACCAACGCGGTCTCCCATGAACTGCGCACGCCTATCGCGCGCTTGTCGTTCGAGCTTGATCAGCTCAAACAACAGGCCGATCCCCGGCAGAGCCGTGCACTGATCGCCGACATGTACGCCGACCTCGGCGAGTTGGAGGAAATGGTCTCTGAGCTGTTGACCTACGCCAGCCTGGAGCGCGGCGCCACCCAGGTCACGCGGGAGGCTATCGAGGCCCAGAGCTGGCTCGACAGCGTGATCGGCAGCGTCGCCCTGGAGGCCGAGGTGGAAGGCGTGCAGTTGTCCTTGCGCACCTGTGAAGTCGACGTTATCCAAATCGAACCGCGCTTCATGGCGCGTGCGGTGATCAACCTGCTGCGCAACGCCATTCGTTACGCCGACCGCCGGGTAGAAGTGTCGCTGGTCAAGTTCGGCAGCGGTTATGAAGTGCGGGTCTGTGACGATGGCCCGGGCATACCCGAGGAGGGCCGCGCGAAGATCTTCCAGCCGTTCATACGCCTCGACGCCAGCCGTGACCGCCGCACCGGTGGCTTCGGCCTGGGCCTGGCGCTGGTGCAGCGGGTCTGCCAATGGCATGGCGGGCAGGTGCTAGTGCAAGACTCCGAGTGGGGCGGGGCGTCGTTTCGGATGAGGTGGGCGTATGACGCTTGACGCTCTGGAATGCGAGGGCGATCAACGCTGGGCGCAACGGTAAAATCGCGCCTGCGAGTCGGCCGTCACGGACGGTTAGCGGCTAAGCCCCAACCGTTCATGCCACTGCGCGATTGACTCCTGCGGGTATTCATCGAACTGCAGGTCACCCTTGCGCACGCTGACTTCGACCCAGGGCGCCTTGGAACCGAGCATCAGGTGCGTGTGTTGCGGCGGCACCGGCAATGGCGTGTCGATGGCCGAGGCAAAGGGATGGATCAGCTCCGGCCACTCCGGGCTGAACAGCCATAGCGCGCTGCCGCATTGTGAGCAGAAATGCCGCTTGGCGCTGCTGGCATGGGCGCGGCTGGCGCCCTCGGGCTTGAGCCGGGCGTGGTAGATCGAGATCAGCTTGCGCCCGCGCACTTTCAGGCTGTTGCTGTCGCCCGCCAGGTTGATTGCGTAACCGCCGCCGCCCTGGGTCTTGCGGCAAATCGAGCAATAGCAGCGCTGGTAAGGGTAGGGATGGGTGCTGGTCAGGCTGAACGTCACGGCGCCGCAATGGCAGGAACCTTCGAGTTGCATGGGCAGTCTCCTCTGGCAAGGTGACTCCGCAGTCTAGGCGCTTTGCGGCATCAAGGTCGCGATCAGGGCACGAATGGTCGGCGATGGCAGCCGGTGAGAGGAGGGCGCCCTCGGCGCCCTGGTTCAGGCTTCAGTTATCCAGCGCGCTCAAGATCGCATGGGCGACCTTGACCCGCTCGGCATTCGGATAGTTCTTGTTTGCCAGGATCACCACGCCCATGTCCTTGCTGGGTACATACGCCACGTAGGCAGCAAAACCACCGGTTGAGCCGGTTTTGTTGTACAGCACGTTGGCCGGTTGCGCTTGCGGTGTCGCCAGCCAATGGGGGCGGTGAGGTTCCATTGCCATCGGTGTCGAGTTGCCGTCAATCAGCGCTTGCAGGGCGATGGGGTAGGGGTAGTACTCCCAGCCCAGGCCTTGGGTCATGCCGTTCACGGTGTAATAGCCGGTGTGGGTGCTGGCGATGGCCTGTTGCAGCGGCTTTTCCAGGGTTTGCGGGTGCATGTTGGCGATCACATAGCGCGCCAGGTCGTGAGTGCTGGTCTTGATGCCGTAGGCTTCGCTGGCCAGTGCGCCGGGGCTTACGCGAACGGGCTTGTGGTGTTTGTCGTAGCCTTGGGCGTATTCGCCTGACTGCTCGGCGGGCACGCTGACGTAGGTGTTGCTCAGGCCCAGCTTGGGCAGCAGGGTTTTCTCCAGGGCAACATTGAAGGGCTGGCCCAGGCTTTGTGCCGCGAGGTAGCCAAACAGGCCGATGCTCGGGTTGGAATAGAGGCGTTGCGCGCCTGGGGCGTAGGTGGGTTTCCAGTGCTGGAAGTAGCCGAGCATGGCGTCGGCACTGTCGGCCGCGTCCGGAAACTGCAGCGGCAGGCCGCCGGGGGTGTAGGTCGCCAGTTGCAGCAGGCTGATCTGGTCAAAGGCGCTGCCGGCCAGCGCGGGCCAGTATTGGCTGGCCTTGTCCGACAGCTTGAGCTTGCCGGTCGCCTGGGCGTAACCCCCCAGGGTCGCGGTGAACGTTTTGCTCACCGAGCCGATTTCAAACAAGGTGTTTTCGCTGACTGGTCGCTGGGCTTCCTTCGATGCCGTACCGTAGTTAAAGTATTGCACCTTGCCGTTCTGCACCACCGCCACCGCCAGGCCGGGAATGGCCTGCTGCTGCATCAACGGTTTGACGCTGGCGTCTACCACGGCCTTCAGGTCGGCGGCCAGGCATTGGCCGGCGCCGAGAAGTATCGCCAGCGCCGTTAAATGACGCACTCCAAACACGGATTGTTGGGGCATGATATCGCTTCCATGAGTGTGATCGATTGAATGAAGAGCCTGCGCGGGCGTGGCAACGTTAGACAGTTCGCCGGGCCTGGGCAAACGATGTTATCTCGCCCCAGCCATTAGAATAATTAGGGTCAAGCATGCTGCGCTCCCATCTGCCCCTCAACGCGCTACGCGCATTTGAGGCCTCCGCCCGGCATCTGAGTTTTACTCGGGCCGCCATCGAGTTGTGCGTCACCCAGGCAGCGGTCAGCCATCAGGTCAAGAGCCTGGAGGCGCAACTGAACATCAGCCTGTTCAAGCGCCTGCCGCGTGGCCTGATGCTGACCCGCGAAGGCGAGACGTTGTTGCCGGTGGTGCGCGAATCCTTTGACCGTATTGCCCATACCCTGGGCCAGTTCGAGGGCGGGCATTACCGCGAAGTGCTCACCGTCGGGGCGGTCGGCACCTTTGCGGTGGGCTGGCTGTTGCCGCGCCTGCCGGACTTTCAGCGCCGCTACCCGTTTATCGATCTGCGCCTGTCGACCCACAACAACCGCGTCGATGTCGCCGCCGAAGGCCTGGACTACGCGATACGTTTCGGCGCCGGGGCCTGGCATGGCACCGACGCCTGCCAATTGCTCGAAGCGCCGCTGACGGCGCTCTGCGTACCGTCAATCGCCGAGCAATTACATACGCCGGCCGACCTGTTGAAACAGACGGTGCTGCGTTCCTATCGTGCTGATGAATGGAGCCTGTGGTTCCAGGCCGCCGGGCTGCCTGCCGACACCCTGGTGCCGCGCAGCATCGTGTTCGACTCGTCACTGGCGATGATGGAAGCGGCGTTGCAGGGCGTCGGTGTGGCGTTGGCCCCTGCGCTGATGTTCTCGCGACAACTGGAAAGTGATGCGATCCGGCAGCCCTTCAACGTAGGCATCAGCACCGGCAGTTACTGGTTGACGCGCTTGCAGTCACGCGCCGAAACCTCGGCGATGCTGGCGTTCAAGGGGTGGCTGTCGGAGGCGGCTGCGGAGGTTTAGAAATAAAATGAAACATTTGTCGCGAGTTAACCTCTACCGTAGCCCCTACCGAGTGCCTTCATGAAAACCCCGCGTCCCTCCGCCCGTATGCCCCACCTCATCCAACTGCGAAACTTGAAGATGGCGCGCTCCGCCCACGCTTATGTGCGCGGCAGTACCGTACAGTTTTACGAGTGGTTGCACAGCCAGCCGGGTCGGCGCCTGCCACTCGGCCCGGCGATCTGGATCTGCGGCGATTGCCACGCGGGCAACCTGGGGCCTACCGGCGACAGCAAGGGCCGTATCGACATGCATATCCGCGACCTTGACCAGGCGGTGATCGGCAATCCGACCCATGACTTGGTGCGGTTGGCACTGTCGTTGGCCACTGCCGCGCGCGGCTCGGACTTACCGGGGGTGACCACCGCCCGCATGCTCGAAGAAATGATGGTGGGCTATGAACAGGCTTTCAAGGACAAGCCCGACGAAGCGCCGCCGCGCCCGTCCCAGGTCAAGGCCGGTATGCGCAGCGCCGTGGAGCGAACCTGGAAGAACCTGGCCCGTGAGCGCATCGAAAACGTGCGGCCGACGATCCCCTTGGGCAAGCATTTCTGGTCGCTGTCGCGGGCGGAAAAAAGCGCGCTGGAAACGGTCTGTGCCTCTGGTGACATTCAGCAATTGGTCACCTCGCTCAAGGGCCGCCCGAAGGGCGCCAAGGTTGAGTTGCTGGACTGCGCCTATTGGGTCAAGGGCTGCAGCTCGCTGGGGTTATTGCGCTATGCCGCATTGCTCGGCGTGGGCGACCAGGACGATCAGGCGTATTGCCTGATCGACATCAAGGAGGCGGTCGGCGCCGCTGCACCGCGTGCCGCGCGGGCCAAGATGCCACGGGACAATGGGCGGCGGGTGGTGGAGGGCGCCCGCCAGCTCTCCCCTGGCTTGGGTGAACGCATGGTGGCGACGCGTTTTCTGGAGCATGGTTTTTTCATCCGCGAACTGCTGCCGCAGGATATGAAGCTGGAGCTCGACGAACTGAGTGAGACCGATGCCATGCACGCCGCCGGCTACCTGGCCCGGGTGGTCGGCATCGCCCATGCCCGCCAGATGGACCGCGCGACACGCAAGGAATGGATGGCGGTGCTGCAGGAGAACCGTTCCAAGCAGTTGGATGCGCCGTCATGGCTGTGGACCAGCGTGGTGCAACTGGTGGGTCGGCATGAGCAGGGCTACCTCAACCATTGCCGCAGGTACGCGTTGGAACATTGAGCCCGCAGACATTGAGAGGGCTGTCAGGCCAGGTATTGGTTGAACCACCCCAGCGTGCGTTGCCACGCCAGGTTCGCTGCGGCCTCGTCATAGCGCGGCGTCGAGTCGTTATGAAAACCGTGGTTGGCGCCCTTGTAGCTAAACGCTTCATAGGGGGTGCCTGCCGCCTTCAAGGCCTTTTCATAGGCCGGCCAGCCTTCGTTGATCCGCGTGTCCAGTTCGCCGTAATGCAGCATGATCGGCACCTTGATGCGCGGCACGTCCTTGTCCTGCGGCTGACGCCCGTAAAACGACACGGCGGCGCCCAGTTCCGGGTAAGCCACGGCCGCCGCATTGGCCACGCCGCCGCCATAGCAGAAGCCGACAATGCCGACGTTGCCGGTGCTGCTGTCGTGGTGCATCAGCCACTCGATGGCGGCGAAGAAGTCGTTCATCAGCTTGGTCGGGTCGACCTTTTGTTGCAGCTCTACGCCTTTTTCGTCGTTGCCGGGGTAGCCTCCCAGCGATGTCAGGCCATCCGGCGCGAGCGCAATGAAGCCGGCCTTGGCCAAGCGCCGGGCGACGTCTTCGATATAGGGGTTGAGCCCACGATTTTCATGCACCACGACCACCGCCGGCACTTTGCCGGTGGCCTTGGCCGGGCGTACCCAGTAGCCGCGCACTGTGCCGTTGCCCTTGGGCGAGGGGTAGGTGATGTAGTCGGCAACGATGTCCGGGTCGGTGAATTTCACTTGCTCGGCCAGGGCGTAGTTGGGGCTCAGGGCAGCGAGCAGCGCCGACGCGGTCAGCCCGCCAAAGGTGAACAATGCGGCGCGGTCGAGAAATTGGCGGCGGTTGATCTTGCCGTGGGCGTAGCCGTCGTAGAGCTCCAGCAGTTCGGGGGCAAAGTCTTTGGCGGTGAGACGAGTCATCGGTGCTGTCCTCGATTAGCGGTGCCAGTCAATGTAGACCAGGATCACTCATTACGACCGTGGGCGGCGGCGGCGAGTTGCCCGGTATCGACGCGCACGAACACCGAATCGCCGATCGCCGTGAGTACATCGCCGGCATACACCTCGCAGACCACGCGACTTTTGCGCCCCACATCGCCCTCGACCCGGGCACGCAAGGTCAGCGTGACACCCAGGGGCGTGGGCTTGATGAATTTGATGCCGAGATGGCCGGTCACGCAGTCGATACGCGGCAGGCTGCCGGGTTCACGTTGTTCGGCACGATAGTGGTAGGCCATGGCGGTCCAGTTCGAGTGGCAGTCCACCAGCATGGCGATCAGGCCACCGTAGACCAGGTCCGGCCAGCCGCTGTATTTCGCTTCCGGTTGGTGCTCGGCGACCACGTGAACGCCGTCGGCATCCCAACGGCTCTTGATATGCAGGCCGTGGGGGTTGCTGCCGCCGCAGCCGTAGCAGATACCTTCGGGGGCGGTGGTGTCTTGCAGTGAAGGGGTGTGCATGTGTAGGTTCACAAAATAGATGATTCAGGAGGTCCAGCAAACGCTGGGAGAAAATCATTTTTTTCTGTGAATGCCCGGCGAGGGACTCACAGAAAAGATGAGAAAAGCCTACTGGACTCACAAAATAAATGCACTCTCGGCTCCGCACGGACTTTCCAAGCCGCGCCGTTAATCAACGGCGTTTGCGCAATCACGACATCCGGGACGGCTTGCGTGTGTGTATTAGCTTCAGGGGCAGGTGGCTGGAGATGTCTACAATGCCGGTGGCAGTCCACTAGAGGCATAGAGGTGTCTACGAAACCCAGAGCGATTCAAAATGGTTCACTTCATGAATCGGAAGTTACCTTGAAACTCACTGTCGACTGAACAGATTGAATGGTCTTCAACAGTTAATACTTTCTCGAAAAGTCACTTACGCCACAGTGACAGAGATTTTTGCAACGACCTGGTCAAGCGCTTGAATCACGTCAGATTGCAGATCGTTTAAATTTTCTAAACCGGCATGTACTCGAACAAGATAACCTGATCTCTCCCAACTTTTTACAGTTCGGGAAGGTTTGCCAATCGGTAAAACCAGACTTTCATAGCCCCCCCAAGACAAACCAATTCCAAAGTGTTTTAGGCTGTTGAAGAAACACCTAACGCGTTCTATGTCCGTGCTTTTCAATTGCAAAGAAAATAGACCACTCGCGCCTCTGAAGTCGCGCTTCCAGAGATCATGGCTCGGATCGTTAACCAGTGCAGGATGATGCACTTGGGCTACCGCTGGATGCGTCTGCAAACATTGAGCCAGGGCTAAACCATTTTCCCAATGACGTTGCAATCGTACACTTAGGCTACGAATACCACGCAGACCTAGAAAAATATCATCAGGCCCCGCAGTTTCGCCAAAATCATGGGCGCTGGCCTGCAACTGCTCCCACGCGCCTTCATTGGCAGTGGCGGTACCCAGCAAGGCATCTGAATGACCGACGATGTATTTAGTGGCCGCTTGAATTGAAATGTCTACCCCGTGATCGAATGGCTTGAAATAAAGGGGGGTCGCCCACGTGTTGTCCAACAATACTTTTGCGCCGACGCTGTGGGCGGCATTAGACACAGCACGTATATCCGAGATTTCAAAGGTCAACGATCCTGGGGATTCAACAAACACCACACTTGTGTTTTTTCGAAGTTTTGACGTTAGATCCTCCACTTCAATGGGGTTAAAATATTCCACCTCGACGCCCATGCGAGTCAGCACCCTGTCCGCAAACATGCGGGTTGGCCCGTACACATTGTCAGTTATTAAAATGTGATCACCCGCGGCCACGAAAGCCATCACCGCATGCGTACAGGCCGAAAGTCCTGATGGAAATACAAGACTGGCATAGCCCCCTTCCAGTTCGGCAATAGCTGACTCAAAGGCACGTGTTGTTTCGGTACCAAACCGACCGTAATGTGCATAAGGATTACCGTCGCGCTTGCACTCTTCCCAAGCATCAAAGCTGGGCACGAGTATGGTCGAGCCACGGAAAACCGGAGTATTTACGAGTCCACCGAAACGCTCGGAATCGCGACCGGTAGTGACTACGAGGGTATCTGGATGATGCATTTGTTTAATCTCAGCAGCAGGGACGTGGAAAGGTAAGTGCAGAGGCGACGCTGTTCAGTCCCGCCACGCGATTAGCCCATTCAGGGCCTGCTGTTGAATGGCAACAGCATGACTTAGGGCGCTTTGCTGCCAGCTCACTGCATCAGGTGAAAACGCCTGAGTTACTTGCGTAAGCAAAGCTTGACGCTCAATAGGATCGGAGACCGAACCGCCGTGTAGTCGCCTGTCGGCCTGCAATGCCTGCTGAAGCTTGTCCAGCGGTACGGTGCCAAACTCGATCACCGCGCCAGTCAATTGAGCCGGTGCTACGAATCGGGAAACCCCTTGAAACAGCAAGCCGGTATATTGCGGGCGTGCCGCCCCATCAAAACCGGCGGGGTTTTCGATATTGGCTTGACCCCACCATTCGCATGCCCGGTTCCATGCCTCGCTATTGCGGTCATTGAAACAAAGGAAAAACGGTTCTCCTGACTCCCCAAGCCCCGTATGCCAATCAATTAAAGCGACTTTTTCAGCACCACAAAGGTGCTGTTCAATAATTGACTGAAGCGTCAGATGGGACCATTCAGGCCCCTTGCCACCATAGCTCAAGCCCTCTGGATGCGCGTATTGCCCGCGCATACTGGCATCGGTAAAGGCAGGCATGCCCTTGTCATCGATCCATGCATTGATAGTGCGCTGGGCCTCCTTGGCAGCGCTCACGCCAAGTTCATGCGGGCCAATCCAGGGGTGCAGATACTCATATTCAAGGTTCTGGGGAACAGGCTGCGTCCAATCGACGAAGTTTCGATTGAGGTCGACGAGGCCTTCGGTGCACCGGCTCATATGAGCAGCCCCCCACGGATTGATCGCATGGATCAGTACCACCTGAACGTCAAGTGCCTGCGCGTGAGCACCGAGGGCTTGCATAAAAGCGATTTGCGCAGCGGAACCGATGAAGCACTCCGGGCCGTGAGTACCGCTCACTATGATCAATGCCCGCGTGCTCTCTGGCGGCCCGATTATGGCAACGTCGGTGGTCAGGCTACCGCCGTTGGGTGCCGCTACATCGTCGTTGAGGTAAACATGCAGTACGGCGCCTGCCTGGGCCGCAGCCATTTGAAATTTAGCTCGGGCCGTAGCGTAATCGGGCGAGAAACAACTTGATGTCAAAGCGAGGGAGACTTCGCGCATGAGTGATCCTTGAATGCAAAGCGGCACATGGATTTGGCCGGATCGTAACATGTTACGAATACTCCCTGTAAACTGCTAAAATGCCGCGCACGCAAAAAAGGTCCTCAAATGCCCAAAAAAATCGAAGTGGAAGCCCCCCCTGTTGTTGCGGGTCGTGTACGCGTCAGGCAAAGCGATGCGGCGTTCGATGCAGTGCACAGAGCTATCGTGCGCTGCGAACTGATGCCCGGTGTGCATGTATCCGAAGCCGAAATAGAAACCCGCTTTGGGCTTAAGCGAGCGGCTACTCGCGCTGCGCTGGAGCGCCTGGCGGCCAAAGGGCTGGTTCGCCCGATGCATCGCCAGGGGTATCAGGTCAAACCCATCACTTTGCGCGACATCAACGAGCTGTATCAGATACGCGAAATCATTGAGTTAGCCACGGTTCGCATGGCGGCAGGCAAGGTCGATGAAGAGGGCCTGCGGCGTCTCGACCAAGCGTGCTCAAGGAGTTACGAGCCAGGCGATCGAGACAGCGAAGACCGCTTCCTTCAAGCCAATACCGAGTTTCACCTGGTGGTGGCGCAAGCCTCAGGCAATGAGCGCCTAGTGGAGATGCTAGCCAACGTTCTGAGTGAAATGGAGCGGTTGTTTCACCTAGGCCTGGCGCTGCGCGACCGCACCAACGAAATGCGACACGAGCATGAATCGCTTATTGCAGCGCTGACGGCTGGAGACTCAAAAGGCGCAGAAACAGTGGCGCGCATGGAATTGATCTCATCCAGGGCAATGGTGCTCGACGCCCTGATGTCTTCGTCCAGCCTGCTGGATGTAAACATCACCAGTGGCCCGGCTGGGCCACTTTCATTGAGCACCTGAGCTCCCCCCGCCTTGATTGCTCGAGACACTGCAAGCTGACAGACCGGCAGTGTCTCGAGCTTGATCGCCGCATCGTGTAAAGCCCGTACCTCTCCAAGCAGCGGCGCACCTTAACGTCGCCCCCTCGCCTCCCATTGCATTGCAATGGTGCAACTTCGTGTCGGCGATTGTTCAGGATTGCTGATCCGCCAGCCGCGCAGCAGAGCCCCTCTTAGCCCGATATGGGCTGAATTTCTGTGTGTGGCACAGCTATTGCTGTGCATCAAAACAGACTCGTAACATGTTACGAGAGCCATCAGATCATTTCACAGATGATTTCCGGTCAGTAAATCGACCCGAGCAGACGTGCATACGATCTAAACGTTGTCCTTCCAGCGAAAAGGATCTGCTCATGCTCCGTAGAACCGTCAATGAATTTCTGGCAATAGGGCTGTGTGCCTTTGCAAGTCTTGCCAGCGCACAAAACGAAATCGCAGTCGGCTACCAACTGCCATTGACCGGCGATAACTCGCAATACGGCACGCTTTTCAAGAACTCGGCCGATATGGCGCTTGAGCAATTCAACGCGTCTGGAAAGCTGCCTGGCACGAAGGTGGTGATCAAGTACGAAGACAGCAAAAGCGACGCAAAAGAAGGCGTGAACATCGCGAGAAAATTCTCCGACGACGCCCATATTTTAGGCGTGATTGGCGACTTCAACTCAACCGTATCCATGGCAGCAGGGCAGATTTACGCCGAACAACATGTACCGCAGCTGTCCCAATCGGCCTCCCACCCCGACTTCCTCAAGATCAGCGACTGGCAGTTTCGTAACATCACCACAATGGCGGTCGAGTCGCCGTTCATAGCCAAATGGATGGCGCAGAACAACCTTAAGCGTTACGCCGTTATTGGTATTCAAAACGACTGGGGTCAAAGCTCAGTGAAGAACTTCAGCGAGGAGGCTGCCACGCTTGGAAATGAGGTGGTGGATACCGAGTTCTTTAACCCGGGCAACCGAGACTTTCGCTCAATACTGACCAAGGTGGCTCGCTCTAAGCCTGATGCAATCGTGCTGTTCATGTTTTATGAAGAGGCCGCCAGCTTCCTGCAACAACGCACACAGATGAACGTGCAAACCGTCGTCTACGGTGGTTCGCCACTGTATGAGCCCAAGCTTCTGCAACTGGCGGGGCCTGCGGCCAACGGCTTGATGATGCCTAGCACCTTCGTCGCGCAAAGTGCAGACGCTAGCGTCAGGGCCTACGTAGAGGGCTACCGCCAGCGGTATGGCAGCGAGCCAAGCATGTTTGCCGCGCAGGCTTACGATGCAACTAACATCATGCTCGACGCGATTGTTGCAGCAGGCCCCGAGCCGACTCGGGCCAAGGTTCGTGATGCACTGGCAGCGACGCATGACTACCCAGGGGTGACTGGCGCAACCACGTTCGACCCGGTCACTCGCGAAGTGACCAAGCAGTTGAATCGCATGATCGTTAGCGATGGCGCTTACGAGGTCATCCAATGATGGAAACCGATTTCCTTATACAACAGTTGATCAACGGCATTTCGATCGGATTGGTCTATGCCCTGATGGCGATCGGGTTCACGTTGATATTCGGAGTACTCAACGTCGTCAACTTTGCCCACGGCGAAATTTACATGCTGGGCGCTTTCGTTGGGTTACTGCTGATTACCACATTCGCACCGCCGCTGTTTGTCGTGATTATTTTCGTACTGGCTTTCGGTGCGGTGATGGGATTGGCGCTCGACCGATTGGCGTTCCGCCCATTCAGACGGTTTCGCGACGAGGCGTCGATGAAATCTAAAGCTATTCGCGAGGCCACGCTGCTGTCCTCGCTGGCACTGTCGATTGTGATTCGTGAGGGCGTCGAAAAAATATTCGGCGCCAACATGCAGGTGGTGCCGCAGGACTACCTGCTAATCAGCCCGGTTCAAATCGGCAGTTTCTCGTTTGCCAGCGGTCAGTTCCTGATTTTCGGCTTATCAATGGCAATGTTGGTCGGATTGCAACTATTGCTGTTCAAAACCCACATTGGGCGCTCAATCCGTGCAGTGGCCAGCAACCCGGCAGGCGCCATGTATGTCGGCATCCACACCGAAAACGTGATCATGGCGACGTTCGCCGTTGGCTCAATGCTGGGGGCCAGTGCCGGCATCGTCGTTGGCCTGTACCAGGGTGCGGTATTTCCGGCGATGGGTTTCGCGCCGGGTATCAAGGCATTCGTGGCGATGGTCATGGGCGGGTTGCACTCGATTCCAGGGGCGGTGATATGCGCACTGATATTGGGTATCGCTGAAACGTTTACCACCAGTTATCTGGCCCAAGGCTGGGGTGACCTGGTGGCCTACGCCTTTCTGCTGCTGACGCTGATTTTCTTCCCCACCGGTATTTTTGGCGCTGCCCGCGAGCGCGTTTAAGGAGGCTGCAATGACATCGAAAAAAACAGTCGCCGCGATGCTGATCCTGATGCTAGTCGTCGTGCCGGCCTTCCTGTACTGGCTCAACGCAAGCTACTGGTTCGGCGTCGCAGGAACCATGATGGTCTTCGCGATTCTGGCGGTGAGCGCCAACCTCATCACAGGTACCACCGGCTTGCTCTCATTGGGCCATGCCGGGTTTTACGGCATAGGCGCCTATACCGCCGCAATGACGGCCACTGCCTGGCATTGGCCGTTCTACCTGACCATCCCGGCAGCGGGCCTGGCCGCGGCAGGGGTGGGCATCTTGCTGGCCCTGCCAATTATGCGCCTGGTCGGTATTTACTTTGCCGTCGCCACCCTGGCCGTCGGCGAGATAATCCATGTAACGCTGCTCAACTGGGTCGATTTTACGCACGGCCCGATGGGCATCTCGGGGATTCCAGGAATTGCCCTGGCGGGCGTGTTCAAAAGCGGCAATCTGGCTAACTATTTTGCTGGTGCGGGTCTGCTGATCGCGACAGTTTTTACCGTGCACCGATTGACGCACTCCTATTACGGCAACGCCTTGCGCTCACTGCGTGAGGACGATCAGTGCGCCCAGGCAATGGGGCTGAAAGTGGTGCGCATCAAGACCGAGGCCTTTGCGTTCAGCTGCTTTTTTGCCGGGGTCGCCGGCGCGCTGTGGGCGCACACAACGCAATATATTTCCCCAGGCGACTTCCGCTTTTCTGAGTCGATACTGATCTTGGCAATGGTTGTTGTCGGAGGGTTGGGGAGTATTCCAGGCGCCCTGATAGGTGCGTTGCTGCTCGTTGGGCTGCCAGAAGTTCTAAGGCCGTTCGGTGACTATCGAATGATTGGCGTAGGGCTGGTGATGTTTCTCTGCATCCTGTTCTTGCCCCGTGGCATCTGTGGCGAAGTCAGTGCCATGGCACTGGCGCGTAAGCACCTGAATGCGGCGTGGAAACCCTCACAACAACTGGGCTGGCGGTGAAATGAACATGACGACATCGGTGAAGGCCCACAGTGCACCTGCTCAACTGCTGCTTATGGAAGACGTCACCCGTCGCTTCGGCGGCCTGACCGCCGTCGAAGGCTTTACCGGGCACGTAGGCTTCGGTGAGCGGGTGGGGCTGATAGGCCCCAACGGGGCAGGAAAAACGACGCTCTTTAACCTCATTACCGGGATAACCGGAGTGTCTTCGGGCACGGTGCATTTTTGCGGTGAGCGTGTCACCGGCCTGGCCCCCGACAATCTTGCGCGAATGGGCGTAGCGCGCACGTTTCAAAATCTTCGGGTGCTGCCGAACATGAGCGTTTTCGACAACGTTTCAATCGGCGCTCTGGGCGTGGTCGGGCATTCGCCGTGGAGCAGCCTTTTCGGGCGGCGAACATTGTCCAATCGCATTAGCAAGTTGACCTGGCAAGCACTGGAGCGGACCGGGCTGTGTGACCAAGCAGGAATGTTAGCGGCGAACCTTTCTTACGGACGGCGCAAATACCTGGAAATCGCCCGCGCGTTGGCCTTACAGCCAAAGCTGTTGATTCTGGATGAGCCGGCAGCAGGACTTAACGACACAGAAACAGCGGAACTGGCGTTTTTTATCCGAAGCCTGTCCGACCAGGGGCTGTCGGTGATGTTGGTGGAGCATGACATGGGGTTCGTCATGTCGCTGTGTGATCGAATAATGGTCATGGCGTCGGGCCGCAAAATTGCGGATGGACCACCCGCACATATAGCAGCCCATCCAGCGGTTCTGGAAGCCTATCTGGGAACAGAGGAGGATGAACTATGAATCCCCACGTTCAACCTATCCTGAGTATCGAGAACCTGACAGTGCGCATTGGACCGCAAACCATTTTGCAGAATGTGTCACTGGAAGTTGCGCCATGCAGCATCGTCAGCGTGTTAGGCAGCAATGGTGTAGGCAAAACCACGCTGATGCGAGCGATCTCCGGTATCTATCCCGTCGCCTCAGGTCGCATTGTTTTCGATGGGCAGGACATCACCAACAAGCCGTCGCACCAGATCGTCACCAAAGGTCTTGCCCAAGCGCCAGAGGGGCGTCAGATTTTTTTCGGAATGAGTGTGCTGGAGAACTTGCGCCTGGGTGCGGGCAAGCGTCCCTATCGAGAGTTCAGCGAGTCGCTTGAGCAAATGTTGGTGCTTTTTCCTCGCCTGAAGGAGCGCCTGCTACAAAAAGCCGGAACGATGTCTGGCGGCGAGCAGCAAATGCTTTGCGTGGCCAGAGCGCTGATGAGCCGTCCCCGTCTGCTTTTGATGGACGAGCCCTCCCTGGGTCTGGCACCCAAGGTGATACGTCAGATTTTCGACCTTACTCAAACCATTCGCGCCGGCGGAACGGCAGTACTGCTGGTGGAGCAGAATGCTCGTGCTGCACTGCGCGTGGCTGATTACGCTTACATCCTTGACTCAGGCACGGTTTCACTCTCAGGGCCTGCTGAGCAGATGGCCAACGATGCGCGAGTTCGCGCAGCTTACTTAGGAGGACATGCGGCATGAGTCAGCTAGAACCTATACCCCCGGACGCTCCGTTGCCGCCTTCACTATGGACGGAGAGCGCCAAGCCAGCTTCACAGACCATGCAGTTGTCCCACGCTCATCTTAGAGCCGACGTAGTCGTGATAGGTGCTGGCTTCACCGGTTTGTCTGCTGCTTTGCAATTAGCTGAAACAGGTGTCGATGTCGTAGTTTTGGAGGCTGCTGAACTTGGCTGGGGCGCCTCAGGCCGTAATAATGGCCAGGTGATCCCCTGTTTGTCCCGTGCAGATCCAGACCTGCTTTTAAAGGTATTCGGAGCTCAAAAAGGCGAGGCATTTATCGGGCTGATCCGTGACTCCGCGAGCACGGTATTCGACCTGATCCGAAAGTATGGAATCGAATGTGAGGCCGTTCAGAATGGCTGGGTACAGCCTGCACATAGACCCAGTCGGATGTCATTGGTAAGCGCTCGCTGCAAACAATGGAGGCTGCGTGGCGCTCCGGTAGAATTGCTCGACCGTGATCAAGTTACAGCCATCACCGGGTCTAATTACTGGCACGGTGGCTGGCAAAACCCCACAGGGGGGCACGTTAACCCGTTGGGACTAGTGCGAGGCCTTGCGGCTGCGGCCATGAAATTCGGTGCACGCATCTATACACAAAGTCCGGCACTGGGCATCTTGCCCGCAGGCCCAAACTGGCGGGTTGAAACCAGGGATGGCGTGGTCATTGCCAAAAAAGTCATCATCGCTACCCACGCCTACAGCAGCACATTTTCCAATTCACTTTGGCCGGGCTTGGATCGCACATTCATCCCAATTCGCTCATATCAGATGGCAACCGCGCCAATACCCGAAGGACTTCGTGCAGGAATTCTACCGTTTAACCATGCAATGTCCGACACGCATGGCGACTTGCATTTCTGTCGATTCGATAGCGTAGGGCGGTTGATAACGGGAGGGGCGTTAGTTCTGCATAATAATTTTGAAGAGCGCTTGCAGCGACGTATAGGGACGCGGCTGAAGGACATGTTCCCAGCACTTTGCGAGTTGGGGTCCAAGCCTTTCGAGCACATCTGGCACGGTAACCTGGCAATCACTGCCGATGCCGTCCCCCATGTGCATAAGCTGGCTGATGGGGTCTATGCGTGGCTTGGATGCAACGGTCGGGGGCTTGCACTGGCAACCGCCATCGGTGGCGCGTTAGCCGATGTAGTCAAAGGCTTACCTGAGTCAAAATCACCGTTGCCTTTTGCTGCACTCGAACCGATTTTTTCGCACAGTTTAGCCAAAAGGGTTGCCCCCTTCGGCCTGCTTGGATACCGATGGAGAGACGGTCGTGATTGAGCGCCCCCAGCGGTAGTTGGAAGTACAACGTTGCCCCAAAACCTCCTCATTGAGTATTGCGCATGCGTAAGCATATCCAAGGTATCGACCATGTGGTGATCGCCGCCAGCAGCATGGACGCCGTTGCAAAAACCTATGGCCAGTTGGGCTTTACACTCACCCCCCGCGGTTACCATTCCATGGGATCGGAAAATCACTGCGTAATGTTTGAGGACGACTACTTTGAGTTGCTTACCGTTCCGCGTCCGCATCCGGCAACACGCTATTTCCAGTCATTTGTGGAGGACGGAGGAGATGGGCTATGCGCATTGGCATTAATGACCGACGACGCGTCAGGTTTTCACGATGAGCTGAATCGTTCTAACATTGGCAGCGGCTCGCCTTTGGACTTTTCGCGGCCAGTCCAATTGCCGGAGGGCACCCGTGATGCGCGCTTCCGTATCACCCAGGTCGACTTGGAGTCGACCCCAGCGGGTCGAGTTTTTGCCTGCCAACATTTTACTAGGGACGTCGTCTGGCGTAGCGAATACACCCATCATTCTAACGGCGTAATTGGCTTGGCGAGTGTCACAGTCATCACTGACCAGGTGAAACTACTCGCATCAGCTTATGGTCAAGTATTTGACCGTGACTGTGCACCCAGTTCGTTGTTTACGCCTGGTCTGCAAATAGATACCGGTAATGTGCCTTTACATTTCACCAGCGAAGCCGCTTTCAATGCCTGCTATCCCGGTCTGACGCTGGCGAACCGCCCCAATGCCTATTACGGAGCCATAGGCTTCAGCGTTAAGAGCCTTACGCCTTTACGCGCTATCTTGCAGAAAAACGGCATTTCTTTCGTCGATATCTCACCCACCACACTGGGGATAAGCGGACAGTACTGTCACGGAGTGACGCTTCTGTTTCACCTGTGAACTGGCTCCACTGAACGAGCCCCATGAAAGGCAGGACACCGTTTCCCTCTTACGATAAGGGATAGGCAAGCGGTTATATTTATGACTAACAGCGACGACAAGAGTGGGGCGCTTCTGGGCCAGGAGCGCTGACGCCGCTGGAGCGCGGAGCAAAGACTGGCCATGGTTCGCGAGAGCCTTGAGCCTGGGCAAAGCGTTTCGGTAGTCGCTCGGCGCAACGGCATCAATGTCAACCTTGTCGTCTAGGTCTCGCTACCGCATCTGGGAATAATGCCCTGGCAGCAGAGGCTAGCGCGCAAACCGCTTGGCCCCGGCCACACAGCCGATCACCGCGACCGTCACCAGCACCATGCCCAGGCTGACCTGCTCATGCAGCAGGCCCGCTGCCAGCGCCAGGCCGAAGAATGGTTGCAGTAGCTGCAACTGGCCGACCGCAGCGATGCCGCCCTGCGCCAACCCCCGGTACCAGAACACAAACCCGATCAGCATGCTGAACAGCGCCACATAGCCCAGGCTCAGCCATGCCGGCAGGCTGATGCCGGTGAAGGTCGGCGGCGCGAGCATCAGGCTCAACGGCAGCGCCACCGGCAACGACACCACCAGCGCCCAGCAGATCACTTGCCAGCCGCCCAGGCTGCGCGACAGCTTGGCGCCCTCGGCATAACCCAGGCCGCAGACCAGCACCGCCAACAGCATCAGCAGGTCACCGGTCGGGGCGGCGCTCAGGCCCTGGGCGACGGCATAGCCCATCACCAGCGCACTGCCCAGGATCGAAAACAGCCAGAACACCGGGCGTGGCCGCTCGCCGCCGCGCAGTACGCCGAAGACTGCGGTGGCCAGCGGTAGCAGGCCGATGAATACGATGGAGTGCGCGGAGGTCACATATTGCAGGGCCAGCGCCGTCAGCAAGGGGAAACCGATGACCACGCCGAGGGCAACGATGGCCAGGGGCATCCATTGCGCGCGCGCTGGGCGCTTTTCCTTGAATAAGCACAATAGGCACAGCGCCAGCACGCCGGCCAGGGTGGCGCGCAGCAGGGTGAAGAACACCGGCTCGAATTCCATCACCGCCAGGCGCGTCGCCGGCAGCGAACCGCTGAAAATCACCACGCCGATAAAACCATTGATCCAGCCCTGCGTGCTATTGGCCTGGGGATTGAGCGGTGAGGTACGTTCCATGACGAGGGCCCGAAAAGGAGAAGTTGCGTGCGGGCCATGCTAGGCATGAAGATTAAGACAATCAAAAAATTGTCATGGATACATCGCCGATGCCCCACGCCCGTTACAAAACCCTGGTCGACACCTTTGCCGAGGACATCCGCAGCGGCAGGCTATTGCCCGGCGTCCGCCTGCCCACCCATCGACAACTGGCCGCGCGCCATGGCCTGGCGCTGGTCACCGCCAGCCGGGTGTATGCCGAGCTGGCGGCCATGGGCCTGGTCAGTGGTGAAACCGGTCGCGGCACGTTCGTGCGCGAGATTTCCCTGCCACCGGGGCAGGGCAGTGGGCAGATGAGCGTGGCGCCGGGCATGCTGGATCTGAATTTCAACTACCCGTCATTGCCGGGTCAGGCCGATCTGCTACGCACGGCGTTGCGTCAACTGGCGCTGTCGGGGGATCTGGAGGCGTTGTTGCGCTACCAGCCCCACGCCGGGCGCCAGCATGAGCGTGCGGCGGTGGCGCGTCATCTGCTGAGTCGTGGGCTGACGGTCGAGGCTGACCAAGTGCTAGTGGTCAGCGGCGCACAACATGGGTTGGCCGTGACGCTGATGGCGCTGCTCAAGCCGGGGGATGTGATCGCCGTCGACGCGTTGACGTATTCGGGGTTCAAGGTGCTGGCCGAGACCCTGCACCTGGAAATGTTGCCGATCGCGGTCACCGCCAGCGGCCCGGACCTCGATCATCTGCACAGCCTGTGTCTCAAACGTCCGGTACGTGCGGTGTACAGCATGCCGACCCTGCATAATCCGCTGGGCTGGGTGATGGGCCTGGAGCAGCGCGAACAACTAGTGGCCATCGCCCGTCAGCACAATCTGATGATCATCGAGGACGCCGCCTACGCGTTTTTGGCAGAACATGCACCACCGCCTTTGGCGACACTCGCACCGGAACGCACGGTGTATGTCGGCGGCCTTTCCAAAAGCGTCGCCACTGGCCTGCGGGTCGGCTTTGTGTCAGCCCCGGCGGCTTGGGTGAAGGCTCTGGAGCGCAGTATCATGGCCACTACCTGGAATGTGCCGGGTGTGATGAGCGCGATTGCGGTGGCCTGGCTCGACGATGGCACGGTCGCCCAGTTGGAAGCACAAAAACGCCAGGATGCCCAGGCGAGGCAGGCATTGGCGGCACAGGTGCTGCAGGGGCTGGCGTACATCAGTCATCCCTCGTCGTATTTTCTCTGGCTACCCCTGGCCGAGGATGCCCGGGCCGATCAGATCGCCATGACTTTGCAGCGCGAAAATATTGCCGTATCCACCGCCGAACCCTTTGCCGTCGGCGCCCATGTGCCCCATGCGCTGCGCCTGGCGTTGGGTTCGGTGGGGATGACGGCGCTGCAGGAGGCGTTGGTGGCGGTACGCAAGGTGGTGGCATGGTGAACTTAGCTTAGGCGGCTCACCACCGCAGTCAGAGCGTGAAGCCGCGCGCCATAATGCGTACTGACGCTATCCGCCACTTCCTGCTTAAGTGGCACATCGCTATGCTACTGGCAAAACACCGAACCACCTTGGGAGAAAAAATGGACTTTAATTGGCACAGCGACCCCCTCACCCGCAGCACCCCGATCACCCGTCACTACAAAAACACCCAGAACGTGCGCCGTTTCATGCTTGAACACTGCGGCCCGGGGTTCAAGTTCGACCGCGCATTCATGGCCTGGATTCGCAACGACACGGCCAAAACCCTGGGCGACATGGTGGATGAGTGGCAGCGTCGAAACGAGCGCTTGTGATCACCCAAGGCATGGCGGTGCTGATCGACTACGGCACCCATTTGACGCCAGGCCTGCTGCTGTTCGGCGTGTGGTTTGCACTCACCCCCAGGTCGATGACGGCGATGCGCATCCTGATTCTGTTGGCGGCGTTTGTGCTGATGCGCGATGCGATGACGCCGTTGCGCATGTGGTCGATCAGTGACGACGTGCAGATTGCATTCACCGCCAATGCCTTTGTGCTGGCGGCGCTGGGCGGTCTATCGCTGTTGCTGGTTGCCGGGCTCGCGTGGGTGGCGCCGGACTTGTCGCGGTTGGTCCTGTGGTCCAAAGGCAATTGCGCCGTCGGACTGGCGACCGGGTTGGCGGTAGGCTGCCTGATCGGCGTACCGCTGCGGCTTTACCAAGGTGTGGATACGCAAGCGATCCACGACTACTGGGTGTGGCTGCCAGGCATGGTGGTGTTGGCCTATGGCGCCAATGCGTTGGAAGAGGTGTTGTTTCGCGGTTATCTGCAGGGGTATCTGGAGCAACAACTGACGCCGCTGCGGGCGGCCTTGATCAGCGGCGTGGCGTTCGCGGCCTGCCATGCCTTTCTGGCCCTGAGCGTCACCCAACTGGGCTGGCCGGTGTTGCTCTTTACCCTGATCGAGGGGCTGGCCTGCGCATTGTTGCGCATGCGTCATGGTGTGTTGGCCGCGACGCTCGCCCATGGCACGGCGATCCTGTTGATTGCCGTGCCGCTGGTTGCTTAAGCGAAATGCGCTGCAAATGTGGGAGCAAGCAAGCCAACTCCCACATTTTCAACGCACTCAGCGTGGCGTGAGTGCCGGTGTACGCGGCGGAATCAGGCGATTGCTGCCGGTGGCCTCATACGCCGATGCCAGCCGCAGCAGCGTAGAGTCATCGTAGGCACGCCCGGCAAAGGTCAGCCCGACCGGCATGCCAATATCCGCCATCACGCCCATCGGCACGGTAACGGTCGGCACGCCCAGATGGCGAATGGCAAGGTTGCCGTTGGCGACCCACACGCCATTGCTCCAGGCGATATCGGCGGAGGCTTCATTCACATCGGCATCCGCAGGGCCGACGTCGGCCACGGTAGGGAAAATCACCGCGTCGAGGCCGAGCTTATCCATCCAGTCTTCCAGGTCGATGCGCCGGGTCTGTTCGAGGCCGCGCAAGCCGTCGGGCAGGGTGCTGATCTGGTCCCACGGGGTGATCCCGCGTTGGGCCATGCGCACGTATTCGTCCATGCCGGCGGCCAGTTCGTCCTCGCGGTTGGGCAAGGTGCCAGGGTCATGGGGGAAAATCTTCGGCCCGTCGACATCCGCCAGGCGGTTCAGGCTCGGGTCGTTATTGGCACGCAAGAAGTCATCGAAGGCCCACGCGGACAGTTCCCACAACTCATCGTGCAGGAATTCCTTGGACACCAGGCCACGGGTAAACACCGTCGGCGCACCGGGACGGTCGCCTTCGCAGTTGGACACCAGCGGGAAATCCACTTCGATGACTTCGGCCCCGGCGGCTTCAAGGGCCTGGCGGGCGGCTTGCCACAGGGCGATGACACTGGCGCGGGTGATGATTTTTTGCCCGGTCGGGCCACCGATGCCGGGTTTCTCGCTGGTGCCGGCGTCGGGGTCGGCGTTGATGTACATGCGTGGTACGCCAAAGCGTTTGCCCGCGAGGGATTCGGCTGTCGCGGCCAGTTCAGCGTAAGCCGCCGGGCGCACCGAGGCGACGCTGGGGATCGGCACCCAAGGCTGTAGGCGCCACAGGTCGCCACGGGTGTCGGGGTCTTCGGCGACCACCACGTCGAGTACTTCCAGCAGGTCGGCCATGGTGCGTGCATAAGGCACCACCACGTCCATGGTCGGGGTCAGTGGCCAGTTGCCGCGCACCGAAATCACCCCACGCGACGGGGTATAGGCACACAGGCCATTGTTGGACGCCGGGCCACGCCCGCTCGACCAGGTTTCTTCCGCCAGGCCGAATGCCGCGAAGCTCGCAGCAGTCGCGGTGCCGGCGCCGTTGGACGAGCCGGAGGCAAACGGTGCCGTCAGGTAGGCGGCGTTATACGGGCTTTCCGCGCGGCCATACACGCCACGCTGCATGCCACCATTGGCCATCGGCGGCATGTTGGTCTTGCCCAGGCAAATGGCGCCACCGGCCCGCAGCCGCTCGATGGTGAAGGCGTCGCGATGGGCAATCAGCTTGGCGAACGCCGGGCTGCCGGACGCCGCCGTGAGGCCCTTGACCAGGTAACTGTCCTTGGCGGTATAGGGAATGCCATCCAGTGGTCCCAGTGTGGCGCCCTTGGCCCGGCGTGCATCGGACGCCTGGGCTTCTTCCAGGGCTGCGGGGTTGCGCACCACCACGGCATTCAGCGCGGTCGCTGTCTGCGCACCGTCATAGGCGTCGATCCGCGCCAGGTAAGCCTGGACCAGCTCAACGGCCGTGGTCTGGCCGGACTCAAGCGCTGCGCGCAATTGGGCAATGGAGACTTCGGTAACTTGCATCACGTTTTTTTCGCCGCCTTCAAGTGGGGGTATGGCGGCAGTCTACGGACAGATATTTCACAAAACCAGCGGCGAATAATCTTCGAAAGCGCGGCGCATGACCTGCCACGTGAAGTCGTCGGCGGGAATCAGATGCTCGATCCGCAGCGAGGCGAGAGTAATGTCCTGGGGCATGCCGAAGGTGGTGAAGGTCGATAGAAAGTTCAGCTCGCCCTGGGTCGAGCGCACACGGGTCAACACCAGTGGCGGCATGGCGGTGGGTAGCTCGGTGTGGACGGGCACCGGCAGGCTGGCCAACAGCGCGGCCAGCGCCGGGTTACCCAAGGCCTCGCGGGTTGCCCGTTGCCAGGCAAGGGTGCGGATCTCTTCGGCGTTGATCAGGTGATCGCCCAGGCCGCCCGATTGCAGCAAGGTGCTCAGCAGGTTCACCCCATCCGCCGCGTCCGGGTTGATCCCGACCAACCCAAAGAGCACGGCGGTACTGGTGTTGGCCGCCAGCACTTGCCACTCGCTGCCGAGCAGAATCGCCGGCGCGGGGTTGTTGGCGTGCAGCACATGGCCGACCGCTTCGCGAATGGCCGCCATGGTCGGCGAGGCGAGCGGTGTGGCGGCGTAACGCGGGGCGAAGCCGGCGGCGAGGAATACGCGGTTGCACTGGTCGAGGGGCGCCTGCAGCGCGGTCAGCAGATTGTGCAGGGTGCCCGGGCTCGGCTTGGCGCGGCCGGTTTCGAGGCAACTGAGGTGGCGCTGCGAAATCCCGGTGATCAGGGCCAGGTCGAGCTGGCTCAAATGCGCCTGTCGGCGTAGCTGGCGCACGTGTTCGCCGGCGGTAGCAGGGTTGTCCATGGCGTGACCATGACCTCCGAGGTCATTGCGAGGGGCTGAACCTTATCACTATCGTGGGCCTCGATCACTTCAAGGAAGAGACCATGCACAGACCCTATATTGCCCTGGCCGGGTTGCTCGGATTTTCGCTGTATACGCTGATGACAATGCTGACTGCGCAGCAGTCGCTGCTGGCGTTTGGACTGCAATTGCTGTCGCAGCCGGACACCGCGCAAGTGGTGATCGACCTGTATCTGATGGCGCTGCTGGCCGGTGTGTGGATGTACCACGATGCCCGGCGGCGAGGGCGGTCGGTGGTTTCGGTGCTGCCTTACTGGGTGCTGACGGCGCTGTTTGTTTCGGTAGGGCCGCTGCTGTATATCGTCATCAATGGGTTGCGGGATGAATGAGCTTTTGCGTGTCTACGCACTGTGCGTGCTGGTGTTGTGCCTGAAGATGCTGGCGATTTCCTGCTATCAGGGCTTCTTCCGCATTCGGGGGCGGGTGTTCACTAACCCGGAAGATGCGGCTTTCTTCAACCGCACGCCGCAGCCAGAGGAACTGCCGCAAGTCGTCCGAGCCAGCAAGGCGTGGGCCAATGATCTGGAGAACATTCCGCTGTTTTTTGTCGTCGGAGGGCTGTGTGTCGCGTCGGGCACCGCTGTGGTAGCCACGGGTGTGCTGTTCGGGGTTTTTACCCTGGCGCGGGTGGTACACACGGTCATGTATCTGAGGGAGTACCAGCCTTGGCGCACGCTGGCGTATGGGGTGGGCGTGGCGAGTCTGATCGGCTTGGGCGGTATGCTCGGCGCCAGAATGGTCTAAAGGGAACCGGCCTCCTCAAGCGCTAGCTGTCGGCGCCGGCCCCGTGTGATCTGCCCGCCGAATGCCGTCACGCGGGTGGCCGGCTCAACCGATCAAACGCCCTTGGTCGATGGCAACAGGATCGTCAGAATCCCCACCAGCGGCAGGAACGAGCACAGCGTGTAGACATAGGCGATGCCATGGCTGTCCGCGAGCAGCCCCAGCAGTGCCGCGCCAATACCACTGAAACCGAACATCAGGCCAAAGAACACGCCGGCGATCATCCCGACATTGCCTGGCACCAGCTCCTGGGCGAAGACGACGATGGCCGAGAACGCCGAGGCCAGGATGAAACCGATCACTACGCTGAGCATCGCAGTCCAGAACAGGTCGACATAGGGCAGCGCCAGGGTGAACGGTGCTGCACCGAGGATGGAAAACCAGATGACGGTCTTGCGGCCGATCCGGTCGCCGATCGGCCCACCAAAGAAGGTGCCCGCGGCCACTGCGCCGAGGAACAGGAACAGGTAAAGCTGGGAGCTGGCGACCGACAGGTTGAATTTCTCGATCAGGTAGAAGGTGAAGTAGCTGGTCAGGCTGGACATGTAGAAGTACTTGGAAAACACCAGCACGGCCAGCACCACCAGGGCGAAGGTCACGCGGCTTTTCGACAGGCCGTGGGTGGCTTTGCTGCCTTGCTTGAGCTTGAACAGGTTGAGGTGGTTGCGGTACCAGCGGCTCAAGCCATGCAGCACCAGGATCGCGAACACGGCAAACAGGCCGAACCAGGCGATATGGTCTTGGCCGTAGGGAATGATGATCGCCGCCGCCAGCAACGGGCCAAGCGCGCTACCGGTGTTGCCGCCGACCTGGAAGGTCGATTGCGCCAGGCCGTAGCGCCCGCCGGAGGCCAGGCGGGCCACCCGTGACGTTTCCGGGTGGAAGGTCGACGAGCCGACGCCGATCAGCGCCGCCGCGAGCAGGATCGCCGGGAACGTGCCGACAAACGCCAGCATCAAGATGCCGGCCAAGGTACACACCATGCCCGCTGGCAGCAGCCAGGGCTTGGGGTGGCGGTCGGTGTGGTAGCCGATCCACGGCTGCAGCAGGGAGGCCGTCAGTTGGAAGGTCAGGGTGATCAGGCCGACCTGGGTGAAGCTCAGTCCGTAGTTGGCCTTGAGCATTGGATAGATCGATGGCAGCACGGCCTGGATCAGGTCATTGATCAGATGCGCCAGGGCGCAGGCGCCGAGAACGCGCATGACCAAGGGGCTGACGTGGGGCGGGCTGGAGGTGGCAGCGGGAGACGCGGTCAAGGTCGACATGCAGGCATTCCATACAAGGCAGTGAACGACGGGGAGGCGGGCAGCGATGATTTAAACCGCCGCTCCATGGGTGAACTCGGTGTTTATGCTAGATTTGCCGCCGATGCCTGTCTCGCGAAATTCGGGCAGCAAACATCGCAAAAGGGGCGAAGCCATCAAAACACTGGACAAATTTCTGCGAGAGATCGATGAGGGCGAGTGGGCCGTCATCAGTTCGGCCACCGACTATGCAGATAACTGGGTGATCCCCGAGCACCGCCACGAGAAGCATCAACTGCTGTACGCCACCGAAGGCGTGATGGTGGTGCATTCGGCGCAGAATCAGTGGACGGTGCCGCCCAATCGCGGCTTCTGGATGCCCAGCGGGCATGTGCATTCGCTGCGTTGCGTCGGTGTTCTGAAAATGCGCAGTGTGTTTGTGCGCCCCGCGAGTTTTCCGAACTTGCCGAGCGAAACCAAGGCCGTCAGCATTTCACCGCTGCTCAGTGAGCTGATCAAAGCCTCGGTCAGTTTGAAGCCGCCGTATGCCGAAGATTCGCGCGACGCCCGGATCATGCACCTGATCCTCGACGAGCTCGCCCTGTTGCCGGCCTTGCCGCTGTTCCTTCCCCAGCCTGCAGACCCGCGCATCCGCCGGATTTGCCTGGCGTTGCAGGATGACCCGGGCGATGCCTCGACCGTGGCGGATTGGAGCGAGCGCCTAGGCCTGGACCAAACCACCATCCAGCGCCTGTTCCGCCGCGAAACCGGCCTGACCTTCGGCCAGTGGCGCCAGCAAGCGCGGTTGCTGCTGGCACTGGAGCGGATAGCGGTGGGCGAGAAAATTATCGATGTGGCGTTTGAGCTGGGCTATGAAAGCCCCAGTGCCTTTACCAGCATGTTCAAAAAACAGTTTGGCAAGACGCCGAGTCAATTTTTTCGCTAGCGCCCGCCTCGTCGAGCGTTAACACGGCGGGGTGCTCGCGTACACGTCCAGCAGGCTGTTGAAGGCGTCGATATCCAGCGGTCGGCTGAGGAAGTAGCCTTGACCTTCGTCACAGGCCACTGCCTTGAGCAGTGCCAGGTGTTCGGCGGTTTCAATTCCTTCTGCCGTTACCGTCAGCGACAGGGCGCGTCCCAAGCCGACAATGGCCTGAATAATGGCCTTGTCATCGGCGCTGTCCTCCAGCCGGTTCAAGAAGCTGCGGTCGATTTTCAACCCGTCGAACGGGAACGCGCGCAAGTAGCTCAGTGAGGAGTAGCCGGTGCCGAAGTCATCCATGGCGATGCGCAGACCCAGGTGCTTGAGGGTGTGCATGACCTCAAGCGCGCCGACGGCATCGTCAAGCATCACGCTTTCGGTGATTTCCAGTTCCATGCGCGTCGGCTCGATGCCCGACTTATCCAGGGCGTACCGCACGCGCTCCACCAGGTTGCCGCGCTTGAATTCGGTGGGTGACAGGTTCACCGACACAAAAAGATGCTCAGGCCACTGCGCGGCGCACGTGCAGGCGGTTTCAAGCACCCAGTCGCTCAGCGAAAGGATCAACCCCGACTCTTCGGCAATTGGAATGAAGGTGTCCGGTGCGATCAGGCCGTGCAGCGGGTGTTGCCAACGCACCAGGGCTTCGGCGCCGACCATTTGCCCGTCGCTGATGCGATAGCGCGGTTGAAAGTGCAGGCGCAGTTCTGCGTGCTTGATCGCAAACCGCAGGTCGCTTTCCAGGCGGCGACGCTCGATGATCCGTGCGTTCATTTCACCGGAGTAAAACCGCCAGGTATTACGCCCCGCAGCCTTGGCTTCGTACAGGGCGATGTCGGCGTAACGCAGCAACTCGGTGACCCCGTTGGCGTCATTGGGCGCGAGGGCAATGCCGATGCTGGCGCTGATGAACACGTCCTGCTCGTCGACTCTGATGACCCGTTCGACAGACTCGATCAAGCGCCGGCACAGGGCTTCGACTTCGTCCTGGGCGCCGGCGTCGATGAGGATCAGCACAAATTCATCGCCGCCGACGCGAGCGACCAGGTCACCGTGGCGCACGCAATCGGCCAGGCGGCTCGATACCTCATTGAGCACCCGGTCACCGGCCGCATGCCCGAGCAAGTCATTGACCGGCTTGAACCGATCCAGGTCCAGGCTGAGCATGACCAAAGGGTGCTCCAGGGTAGGCAACGCTTTGAGTTTTCCGTCCAGAAACGCTTGCAGGCGCGTGCGATTGGGCAGCCCGGTGAGAGCGTCGTGCAGGGACAGGAACTCGATGCGCCGCCGCGCTTCGACTTCTTCGGTCACATCGGTGGCGGTCCCGCGAAACCCGCCGCAGGGCATTTCCCGCGCCGACAACCGGGTGGTGCGCTCACGCCCCTGGGCGTCGACGTAGCGACACTGAATGCTGGTGTCCGCGCGCCGCTTGGCCGTGCTCAGCCACTGCGAAAGGGCGCCGTCATCGGTGTCCAGCAGGGCGTGCAGGGGGGCGCCGATCCAGGCCTGGAGGTCCAGGCCCGTGACGCTTTCGAAGCGCTCCGACAGATAGGTGAAGCGCCACAGGTCGTCTATTTCCCAGACCCAGTCCGAACTGGCTTCCACCACATCGCGAAAGCGCGCTTCGCTGGTGGCCAGCGCGTTTTGACTGTCTTGCAGCGACGTGTGGCTGGTATCGAGGGCTTGGGCGTCCGTCGTGGTGCGGCGCATAATCAGCCAGCTCATCAGGCACACCAGCAGCGCAGCCAGACCCAGCAGCGGCAGGCCAACAGTCGTTAACCGCACACCGGGCCGCTCGGGCTGCCAATGCAGGCTGCCGGCGGCGCCGTTATCACTCAGGGAGAACAACAAGGTCTTGCCGATTTCATCGGGTTTAGCGATATGCAGGTGATCGACGCCAAAGTCGTTACCGATTTCGGTCAGCTTGGCGCTGTTGAGGATATCGATGAAGAACAATACGGAGGCTTTTCGCCCGTCCGCTATCACGGTGGGGTCAGTGCCTGGCGTTATCGCCGCTGCCGCCACCAACGTGGGGCTGCCGCGCACGTTAATGAACCTCGTGACCGGTGTGTCCGTCGTGGCGCCTGCGCGTGCTTGTTCGAGCATCGCCGCGATGGGCTGGCCGAGCCATTCGGTGAGCTCAATCGGTTGCAATTTGCCCTCGACCACCGCGTACACCGTGCGGTCCAGGTCGTTGACGACAAACACGCCTTGAAAACCGAAATCATGGAACAGCGTGGGCCCCACGTTTTCGCGAGCATAGGCCCAATCCGTGTCCACGGTAACGTGCAGGTATTTATAGGCATCGCCCCAGAACGCGTAATCCTTGACGGTCAGGCGTAGGGATTTTTCCAGGGAATGCACCGCCTTGCGGGTGTAGAAGGCGCTTTCGCTGTCTTCGAATCGGTCCAGCTCGTGGGCGAGGTACACCAGCGAATAGCTGGCCGCTGCAAACACGCAGGCGAGCAGCGCCACGCACTGGAACAGCGACGTGCGCGCCAGCGACAGGCTGGTGCGCTGGGAAAGCTTGCGAACGAACGGGGCGAGGGTATTTGGCATTGATTCCCGCAGGGCGCAGCTGCATGTCGGGGGGGGGTGACAGGCTATCGGCCGCCTTGCGGAGAAAATGAGTGCTTCAGGTGCGGTGGGTGGCGGTGCGCCCACTACCCTGCACTTGACTCAAGCGTGGCCCAGCGGCCCTTAGTTGATCCGAGGATGCTGTTGCGCTTGGTGAGTAATTGCATGGAACCTTACCCCAACAGCCGCCATTCGATGCTTTCCTCATTGACTGTGATGATGTCGGGCAGCAAAAACCGCGACTTATGACTCTCAACCCGCAGGGTGGGCATGATCTCGTTCTTCTCGAAACGGTGGATAACGCCATCTTTGAGCCGCGAGTAAGCATCGCGACTCAGGCTGAATGCCCGCCAGTAGCCAGTCTGGGGGCAGGCCTGGCCGCTGGTGCAGGTCGGTTCGGGGTAGCTGGCCTTGATGAACGCGGGAGAGTCGGGCGTGGCTCTGCCGGTTGTCGGTTCAAGAAGCTTGGCTTTGGCCAACTGCTGGATCAGTGCTTCGCTGGGCTGTTCTGGCGGGACATTGGCCAGGCGTGCTTCCAGCCATTGCAGTTTGCCGTCCCAGGTGGGGAGTTTGGCGGGAGGCAGGGGGAGGATTTCGTTGATTTCGGGGACTTTGGGGTTTGCGTAGGAGTATCTTGCGAGAATTCGCCAGATTTTTTCATAGCGCTCAGCGCGTTCGAGGTCTTCCTGTTGACCGAGATAGTAAAGCCAATCGGACGGTGGCGGATTACGAAAACCTTTGTGCAAGCGGGAGGCCGCGGTACTGGTACCAGCTGCCACCCCTAGCTGGAATGCCTCTAGAGCGGCTTCATATTGGCCTTCGATTTTAAGATCGATACCCAATGCCACTGCTGCTTCGCCATTCCCTTGCTCCGCCGCACAGCGGCGCATCTGCCGGGCTATCTCTGGTGCAATTCTAATCGGCGCCAACTTATCTCCGACGATTTGCTGAGCCTGGGCACTGCCATGATCAGCGGCCTTGCGGAAGTAGCGCAGTGACATTTCCTCATCCTGCTTCAAACCCGCAGACCCCTGTTGCAGGAATATCCCGACAAAGTAATAACCTGTCGCCACATCCGCGTCGATCAGTCGCTGGCTCAGGCGCAGATGCTCATCGCCCCGAAGCTTGAATTTTCCACGCATCGCTCCGTTCTGCAGATTGATATTGGCCTTGTAATGTTCGTTCTCGGCCGCAATGCGATACAGCCGCTCAATTTCGATGTCGACGCTCTTGTCTTGTTTGAGCTGGTTATTTTTCTGCAACCAACGGGCGTACTGGAATAGCACATCGGCTTCCATCGACGGATCAGGGATGGTTTCGTGTACACAGGCGAAGGTCAGTTTTTGCTTGGCCTCGGTGATCGGATTCATGGGGATGTCCCGGTTCAGTTGATTAAGGGCACCACCGTTATTACAGGCGGCTAGCAGCAGGCTGGTCAGCAGAACGAGTCGACGCATCAGTCGAGGTCCTTCAGGGTGGCTTTACCGTAATAAAAACCGACGAGCGAAGATTTAGGTGTCAACTTTTTCGATTGACGTTCTTTGTTTTCATGGATGATGTCTGTCCAAGCATCAAACGCCTCCTCCGGCTCATCCTGCGCCCCCCGCCCATCCGTATGCAGATCCCACAACCGGCGCCGCAACGCCCGCGTCACACTCATCCATTCATGTGCAACGTTCAGCTCGCTATCCACCTGCATGCTGCGCGTGTTGATATTCGCCGAACCGTGGGTGGTGAACACGTCATTGACGATCATCAGCTTGGAGTGGATATACACCGGCATCCACGATTTTCCCGCTGGCGAATCAGGCGCCACCAGCGAGCAGAGGTGAACCTTCAAGCCCGGCACCTCCTGCGGAACAATCGTGCTGTCCTCAATTTCCTTGGTTTTTTGATCCAGTTCGGCCTGCCACTTTGCCAGCTCCCTCTGCCCGACGTGATCGCGTGGATCAGGCGTTGGCCGCGGCGGAGCGGCGTCTTTTACCTGTTCGATACGCCGCAGTTTGGTCACTTCCGGAATCGTGTTGGCGCGCCCCAGGCTTTCGAGCATGCGCTGGGTATTCACAGTGCCCGCCCCGATGCCGTCATCGGTCGCATTGGTGATCACGAACAGGTGCAAGGCGCCATGCACGCCCGGATCACGCCCAGCGCCGGTTTGGACTTCGGCCGTCGCCTTGATGGCTTCGGCCAATGGCGGCCAGCGAAAGTACTGGTTCTCGATATAGACGAACTGGGTCGCATTGTTGACCGCGTTCAGGTAGAGCTTCTCGATATCGCGCTTGCCCGCTTGTGCCTGGGTGCGCAACAGTTGCGCCAACTGGCGAGTAGCGCCAGGCGTGCATTGCAGTTGCGGTCCGACTTGCTTGGCTTGGCGAAGGTGGAGCAAATCCTCGCCGGTTTCCTTGCGCCAGGCGCTGGCGAAGTTATGGTGCAGGTGCTCCAGGATCGGCCCGCTGAGCTGACTGGAAATGTCCTGGCGCGGAGTGTTGCCACGCGGGCCGCGATTGGGTTCGGGTTTACTGTCTTCGGTTCGGTGCAGCGCCGAATGTTTATCATTATCCCAGTACTCATCGAGGATGTTGTGGCCCATGACAAACCCGACGGCGCGGTCCGGCAGTTCGTAGTCGACCAGCACACTCTTCTGGTGGTGGCTGGCAGTCCACTTCAGTACCTGACGCATCTTTGTACTGATCTCGGGATCAAGGCTGTCATATTTCACCGAATGGGCAATTCCGGCCCGATCAGTCAGGTCGAAACCTCGGCTGACGAACACCGGAAGCCCCTTCGCCGCCGGTTGCGCAGCTTTACCGTCCGAGACCGCGCAGTCGGTAAACCAGCGGCGATCCGTGTCGTATTGGGCCTGGGTGGAGCTTTGCAATGCCCGATCCTGAATGCGCACCGTGCCTTTGCCCGGCAGGTTCGCCTCGTCCGCAAGGCCGGCGGCGTTGAGCGGCATTTCCCAGCCCAATACGCGAACGTTGACGCCTTCTCGAGCCTTGGTCTTGAGCAGGTCGCCAATACTCGGGTGCTTGCCGTCACGAATAAAGAACATCGACGGCTGGAAGCCCCAACAGATGATGTCGACCGTTTTAGTCGCCTTGGCGATAGCCAGATGCACGGCCTCGAAGGTTTCTTCACCGTTGATCAGCGGCTGATAGGTGGCCTCCACCGGGTGATATTCACTCCCCTGCACGTACCAGGGCGCGGTACAGGTGGCCTGCTGGGAATGTTGCAGGGCGACGGGCACAACGATGTCGGGCTGTGTCATGAAGTTTTCCCTTCCTGGTCATTGGCTGTGCCCATCACGGCGGCGTACCGGGCACGGTGATCCGTGTGCGAGGCGGGTTGGCTCACCTCGGTATCCGTTTGCGGGCGGTGGTTGTGTAAACCGCTGTTGGCCAGGTTCGCTTGCCCGGTATTGCGATAGTCGGTGGGCACCGGGATCTGGTAGGTCACGTCGTTGGCCAACACCATTCGGTACTGCTGCGTCACGACCGCGTGGTCGATCAACACTTGCCCGGACTTGTCCAACACGCCCTGCTTAAGCACTGCACCGTCGGCATAGAGAGTGTAGGGCATGCCTGTCCAGCCTTGATCAGAGGCATTGGGGGTTTGCGGCACGTTGAACCGCAGCGGTTGTTTGAACAGGCTCTGTGGGTACTCCGGATCTGCGGCTTTCTGGCTGGCTGGACCGAGGGCTTCGAAGTACGCCGCTTTGATCAGGTAGTCGCCCAGGGTCCCGGACTCGATGCTGCTCGCATCGAGGGTGATGTAGCTGCCACCGGCATTCAGGGTGATTTTCTTCTTCGCGACGATACGGATTTCATCTTCGCTGCTGATGATCTCCAAACCCTGACGGGCCATCAGTTGCAGCGCGTCGTTTTGTGCCTGGATCTTTACCGGGCCTTGGTTGGCAATCAATTGGATGCCCAGCTTGCGCACGAACAGGCTTACCCCTTGTCCCACGCCGATGAACAGGCGCTTGATCACACTGATATCCGCCTCGGCCCCAGCGTTGATCATCAGGTTGTTTTGAGCGGCCAATTGCAGGTGCTGGCCGCTGGTTACCGCAACGCCTTGGGGGGCGCTGAGTAATACAACCGAGGCTTTGAGTTGATCGAGCTGATCTCGCATCAATTTCAGTTGTGCTTGCGCATCCGCGGGGTCTGCATTGGCGGCCTGGGCATCGGCCGATAATCCTTCCAACTGGTCACTTGCCTGTTGTAACCGACCCAGCGTGGCACTCATTTCCAGCATATGTCCCTGAGCCTTGGGTTGCGCGTCGGCACTGATCAAGATCCCACTGCCCGCACGAATAGCGGCATGCCCATCGGTCCGCAATTCCGCGCCCTGGCCTCGCGGTTGGCGCTTGGCATCAACCAAATTCCCCAGGTTGAGCTGGCTCTTACCACTGTGCTCAGTACTGACCTTGATATGCTCCTGCCCCCGCGTGTCATCCATGCGCAGCTTGTTATTCGCCGGAGTACGCAGCACGTTGCGTTTGTAATTGCGCAAAGTCACATGATCAACGTGTTGGCTGTCGTGCAGCGCGTGGGCGATGTAAGGCCGGTCCGGGTCGCCCTGTTCAAAGGCGATGGCGACTTCGGTGCCGGGGATCAACGGCAGGTGCAGGCCGTGGGTATCCCCAGCGTAGGGTCGGGCCAGGCGTAGCCATAGGCTTTCTTCACCGGGTTTCCAGGCGTCGCGGTCGAACAGGAAATTGACCTTGTAGCGCCCTTCGATGTCGATGTGGCCATAGGGGTCGTTGGCCTGCGGGCTGGTGACGCGGGCCGGGACGGTGCCGGCGATTTGCGGTTTGTCTTGCAGCTCCGGGCGAAAGCACACCGTTTCCGAGTAGGGAATGGCCTCAAACGTCACTTCGTAACTGGCGTCGCGAGCGGCGCGGCTGATCAGTTGGGTGATCACCGCACCTGGCGCGAAAGCCTGTGGGGCGCCGCCAGAGATTTTAAGTACCTGCCCTGGAGCAAGGGTTGCGCTGCTGCTGACGCCGCTGAGTTGCGTTTGGCCGTTGAGGTAACGCTCGTGGCGCAGGCGCGCGTAAAAATAACCGCTTTCGCTTTGCAGGTCTTCGTCATGGGCATAGCGGTCGCCCATGACGGTGTAGGGTTCGGCGTAGTGATAAGCCTCGCCGTAGGTGCCGTTGGCGCCGCGAGTTTGGTCGATGTCACCGTTCAGGTGAGCATTGGCCACGCGGTGATGGTAGGTGCGGATATTGACGTGCTGTTCCACCACGTGGTGGCTCGATTGCAGGGCCCACACACCGTCCTGGCCACTGCTGCTGAGCCCGGATTGCGGGCGGTAGGCCAACTCCACGTCAAACTGGTAGTGACGCTGGTCATCGTGAAATTCCACCACGTCGATATTCAGGCGTTCGTCGCTGGTGAATCGGTACCAGATGCCGACGTCAGCCAGCAGGCGCGAGATGAAGGCCAGATCGCTCTCGCCATACTGCATAACCTGTTCGCGCTTGGGGTATTCACGCACCAGGCTGAAAAGGAAGTCCTGGCCTTCAAAATCGTGGCGGCTGCGCAGGATGCTTTCGACGATTTGCGGTACAGATTGGTGTTGGTAAATGCGGAACTGTCGGCCTCGCCCAAGCAGGGCAAGGTGCGGTTGCAGGGTGATTTCGTAGCGGGCTTCATCAGCGGAGCCGGACAGGCGTTTGAAGCAGGTGACTACGCCGTGCAAGACACGCAGCGGTTTGATCGAGGGCACGCTCAGGCCCCGAATGCGCGGCGGTTGCGGCGCCCCGTACAGACTGAAACGAGCGTTTTGGCCAAGCATCTTTTCAGCGGTAATGTCGCCGTTGGTGCTGGTGAACTCCACAACATAGTTGAACAGTTGGCTCAGGCCCTCTGTACCCTTGAAGGCCAGGACGTCGAGCGACTCGTCAACATCGCGAACAGTGAGTGTGTGCCGACTATGGTCGAAGAAAACGCTCGGTAATACGCTGGAAGCCATTCCTTTTACTCCTAGACGCGAAAGCCCGAAGAGTAAAGATTTGGTATCGGTGATTAATGTCGGAAGATTCGCCTTTACGAGACAGGCACTTCCTGAACGTATTTTCGAGCCCCGTCCCAGAAAGGGTATGCGGCGTGCTCGACGATGTCCCCGGCGAGGCACCGAACGTGGTGTTTCGGGCTTGTCGTCCTACAACCTGATTTTCATGCTCTTCGCTGTATCCGCATAACACTTAGATAAACGCAATCTTTCAGATTTACAGCGTGTACGGAGCTCGATATGAAAGCCACGGTTGTACGATGACATGTGACGTTGCATGTGTCCTATCTAACAAAATAAAAAGTGATGCCATGAACTTGAACGAGCACATCAACGCCCATCGCGTTGGCCAAGCGGTAGGCAATTATCGCTGGACCATCTGCGCGATGCTGTTCTTTGCCACCACCGTCAACTACCTCGACCGCCAGGTGCTCAGCCTGCTGGCGCCGCAGTTGTCGACGCAATTTGGCTGGAGCAACACCGATTACGCGAACATCGCGGCGGTGTTTCAGTTTGTCTATGCGATTTCCATGCTGTTCGCCGGGCGGTTTGTCGACAAGATCGGCACCAAGGCGGCTTACGTAATGGCGATTGCCATCTGGTCCACCGGCGCCATCATGCATGCGTTCGCGGTGCCGATGGGCGAGGGGATCGCGGCCGTGAGCGCTGCGATTGGCCTGGCGGTGATTCCGGTATCGATCGCGGGCTTTATGCTCTCCCGTGCGGTGCTGGCGATCTGTGTGCCGCTGATCGCCGGGATGTGGGGCTGGGAAGCAGCGTTCATGGTCATCGGCATGCTCAGGCGTCGTCAAGTTAGCGAAAAAGATGCAGCTAATCGGCCGTGTGAACAGCATCGTCCACGAGCCCAACGCGCACGGCGCGCCGAAAAGGCGGCCATCGCGGGAGAAAGATTGGTGCGCCGGCATCGCGCTCGATTGCCCCGTAATGATTGTGCTGCGCTGACGCGTGAACACGCCAGTGATGGGGTGAGTCCTGTTGGGGGCGGTGCCGGCCCGCCCCGAACGGTCAGGTTTCAGTTGATCCGGGGATGCTGCTGCACAAGGTTGTTGCGCTTGGCTTCCAGCTCGGCAATTTCGGCATCGATGTCTTCGATTTTCTGCTCGATATTGTCGTGGTGTTCCTGCAGCAGTTCCTTGGCCTCTTCCATGTCCGAAGCGGCCGGAGCGGCGCCGCGCAGGGGCTTGTTGGCGGTTTCCTTCATGGTCAGGCCGGTGACCAGGCCGACCACGGCGAACACCATCAGGTAGTAGGCGGGCATGTACAGGTCGTTGGTGCTTTCCACCAACCAGGCCACTGCGGTCGGGGTCACGCCGGCGATCAGCACCGAGACGTTGAACGCACTGGCCAGGGCGCTGTAGCGCAGGTGCGTGGGAAACATCGCCGGCAGGGTCGATGCCATCACACCGATAAAGAAGTTGAGCACGATGGCCAGGATGAGCAGGCCGCTGAAGATCAGGCCGATCTTGCCGCTGGTAATCAGCATGAACGCGGGGATCGACAGGAAGAGCAGGCCGATGCTGCCCGCGATGATGAAGGGTCTGCGGCCGATCTTATCGCTGATAAAACCAATGAACGGCTGCACGAACAGCATGCCGACCATGATCGCGATGATGATCAGCACGCCGCTGTTTTCTTTGTAATGCAGGTTATGCGACAGGTAGCTCGGCATGTACGTGAGCAGCATGTAATAGGTCACGTTGGTGGCCGCGACGATACCGATGCAGGTCAGCAGGCTGCGCCAGTGCTGGGTGGCGACTTCCTTGAACGACACTTTTGGGCCGTGGGTCAGGCCTTCGCGGTCGCCTTGTTCGAGTTTGTCCATGTGCTGTTGGAACGCCGGCGTTTCTTCCAGCGCATTGCGCAGGTACAGGCCGATAATGCCCAGGGGCAGGGCCAGGAAGAACGGCAGGCGCCAGCCCCATGCTTCGAAGTCCGCTTCGCCCAATACGCTGGAAATCAGTACGACCACACCGGCGCCGAGCACGAAGCCGGCGATGGAGCCGAAGTCCAGCCAACTGCCGAGAAACCCGCGCTTGCGGTCCGGGGCGTATTCGGCGACGAAGATCGAGGCGCCGGTGTATTCACCGCCCACCGAGAAGCCTTGGGCCATCTTGCACAGCAACAGCAGGATTGGCGCCCAGATGCCGATCGAGGCATAGCCGGGAATCAAGCCGATGGCGAAGGTGCTCAGGGACATGATCACGATGGTCGCGGCCAGGACTTTTTGCCGCCCGTATTTGTCGCCCAGCGAGCCAAAGAACAGGCCGCCCAGGGGACGGATCAGGAAGGGGACCGAGAAGGTGGCCAGTGCGGCGATCATTTGTGTGCTGGGAGAGGCGTCGGGGAAGAACACCTTGCCAAGCACATAGGCGACAAACCCGTATACGCCGAAGTCGAACCATTCCATGGCGTTGCCCAATGCAGCGGCGGTGATCGCCTTGCGCACCTTGGCGTCGTCGACGATGGTGATGTCTTTCAACCCGATGGGTTTGAGGCTTTTCTTACGTAATTTCATGCGGACCACTCTGAAACTGAACTGGGGTGGTGCCATCGCTACGATGGCACCGCTCTGTCAGTTGAGATACAAGCGGACACCAAATAATTCACCACTATTTGCGTTTTTGTGCCGATGAGTTGAACTTCATGAGTTCCCAAGGGAGTCAACCCCATGCCTGTCATCGCTTCCCGCCTGATCTATCGCCAACCGCAACCTGAAGACGTGCAGCGATTGTTCGCGATCTTCGGCGACCCGCAGACCAACCTGTTCAATCCCGCCGGCCCCATGACCTGTCTTGCAGACGCGCAACGCCTGCTGAACCGCTGGCGCGAACACTGGGCCGCCCAGGGCTACGGCTGGCGGGCCATTGCCCTGCGGGACGCGCCGCAGCACGTCATCGGCTTTGGGGGAGTTGCGCCCCTGCATTACCTGACGCAGCAGCGCATCAACCTGGGCTATCGCTTTGCCGTCGAGGCCTGGGGGCAGGGCTACGCCACCGAGCTGGGCCGCGATGCGCTGGCGCAGGCATTCGACACCCTTGATTTGCCTGAAGTGTTCGGGTTGGTGCGGCCTGATCACAGGATGTCGATTCGGGTCCTTGAAAAGATTGGCATGCAACGCTGGGGCGTGCTCGACGATGTCCCCGGTGAGGCCCCGAGCGTGGTGTTTCGGGCTTGTCATCCTATAACTTGATTTTGATGGTCATCGTTGTGTCCGCATAAAACCAAGATAAACGCCATTCTTTCAGATTGACAGCGTGTGGGGAGCCCGATATAAAAGTCGCAGTTGTACGACGACATATGACGTTACATGTGTCCTATCTAACAAAAATAAAAAGTGATGCCATGAACTTGAACGAGCCCATCAACGCCCATCGCGTTGGCCAAGCGGTAGGCAACTATCGCTGGACCATCTGCGCGATGCTGTTCTTTGCCACCACCGTCAACTACCTCGACCGCCAGGTGCTCAGCCTGCTGGCGCCGCAGTTGTCGACGCAATTTGGCTGGAGCAACACCGATTACGCGAACATCGCGGCGGTGTTTCAGTTTGTCTATGCGATTTCCATGCTGTTCGCCGGGCGATTTGTCGACAAGATCGGCACCAAGGCGGCTTACGTCATGGCGATTGCCATCTGGTCCACCGGCGCCATCATGCATGCGTTCGCGGTGCCGATGGGCGAGGGGATCGCAGCCCTGAGCGCTGCGATTGGCCTGGCGGTGATTCCGGTATCGATTGCGGGCTTTATGCTGTCCCGCGCGGTGCTGGCGATCGGTGAGGCGGGCAACTTCCCGATTGCGATCAAGGCCACCGCCGAGTATTTCCCCAAGAAAGAACGCTCGCTGGCGACCGGCATTTTCAACTCGGGCGCCAACGTCGGCGCGATCCTGGCGCCGATCTGTGTGCCGCTGATCGCCGGGATGTGGGGCTGGGAAGCGGCGTTCATGGTCATCGGCATGCTCGGCTTTGTCTGGGTCGCGGTGTGGGCTGCGGTGTATGAGAAACCCGATCAGCAAAAACGCCTGTCGGCCGAAGAGCTGGCCTACATCCGCAGTGACCAGACTGCACAGCCGTTCACCGCGCAGGCTGCAGGCGCGGCGTCGAAAAAAGTCTCGTGGTTCAAGCTGCTGACCTATCGCCAGACGTGGGCCTTTGCCTTCGGCAAGTTCATGACTGACGGCGTGTGGTGGTTTTTCCTGTTCTGGCTGCCGACTTACCTGTCGGCGCAATACGGCATGAAAGGCGCCGATATCGTCATGCCGCTGGCGGTGCTGTACAGCATGACCATGGTTGGCAGCATCGGCGGCGGCTGGTTCCCCAGCTACTTCATGGCGCGTGGTGATGCGCCTTACGACGGCCGGATGAAAGCCATGTTGGTCATCGCGCTGTTCCCACTGGTGGTACTGCTGGCGCAACCGTTGGGCTACATCAGCTTCTGGGTGCCGGTGTTGCTGATCGGCGTGGGCGCGTCGGCGCACCAGGCGTGGTCGTGCAATATCTTCACCACCGTGTCCGACATGTTCCCGCAGAAAACCGTGGCCTCGGTGGTCGGCATCGGCGGCATGGCCGGCGGCCTGGGCGGGGTGGTGATGACCAAGGTCGGCGGCTGGGTGTTTGACTACTACAAGTCCATCGGCGATATCCATACCGGCTACATGATCATGTTCGCGATCTGTGCGCTGGCGTATCTGGTGGCCTGGAGCGTGATGAAGACGCTCGTGCCGCGCCACAAGGAAATCACCGATCTGTAAACCGGGCGGGGCTCGAATCGTCCGCGCCCCGCACTACAGCGCACGCGCCCAGGTCTGGCTGACCAGTGGCTGGCCAAAACTGAGGGTGGGCTCTTCCTCAATCAGCTCAAAACCGGCTTTCTGGTAGAGCTTGCGCGCGTCGGTCAGTGCACTCATGGTCCACAGCATCATGCGCGTGTACCCGGCATTTCGGGCAAAGCGCAGGCATTCATCCACCAGGCGCCGGCCGATGCCCAGGCCCCGCGCACTCGCGTCGACGTAGAGCATGCGCAGTTGGGCGGTGCTGTCGTCATGGCGCACCACGAACACCGACCCCACCACCGCGCCCTCTTTCTCTGCGATCCAGCAGCGCTCACAGGTCGGGTCGAACCCGCGCAGGTACTTGGCGACAATCTCCGCCACCAGCGCTTCGAACGCCCAGTTCCATTGGTATTCACGCGCATACAGTGCCGATTGCTGCTGCACCACCAGGCCCATGTCGCCGGGTAGCGGGTCGCGCAACAGGTAGCTCGGGGCGGTGCCTTGCAGCAACGCTTGAATGCGCTGCATGGCTGCGGTCAATTGCTGTTGTTGCGGCTCGGGCAAGGCACTCAATAAGGCAATGACTTCTTGCTGGGTTTGCTGTTCCAGCGGGGCCAGGACGGACCGGCCCAGGTCACGGAGGTGCAGTTGCACCGCACGCGCATCGGTGATCGAGCGGACTTTCTGGATCAAACCCTTCTTCTCCAATCCGCTGATCAGCCGGCTCAAGTAACCCGCATCCAGACTAAGCATCTGGCAGAGGTCGGTGCTGGTCAGGTCGCCGCGTGAGGACAGTTCGTACATCACGCGGATTTCGGTGAGGGAGAAGTCGCTGTGCAGCAGGTGTTCCTGCAGCACGCCGATCTGCTGCGTATAGAAACGGTTGAAGCCGCGCACGGTACCGGCGCGCTGAACAAGCAGGGGAGTGGACATGGTGCGCGCTCTGATGGTTGCCTTTAGCAAGTATATAATTGCCTTAGGCAACCATGTCAATGCGTTTAATTCAGCCGATCACCAGCCTCATCAGCGCCAGTCCTGCCGTGCCGAGGTGCCCCTAGCGCAGGGTTTGGCCAGGCAAATCGAAGGTTTCGGGTAATGCAATTGCATCACGCGCGATGGTCATCGATGAACCTCCCGTCAGGTGTCGAGCGTTGCGCCCGTCAGGATGATACGAACGGCCATGATCACGCCGCCCAGCACACCCCTGCCATCGTGGCCTACTTGTTGCGCGTGACGCGCCATACGGCGTTGGCCAAGTCGTCCGCGATGATCAGCGCACCTTTTCGGGCCACAGTCACACCTACCGGACGCCCGCGCGTCTTCTTATTATCGCGCGGCGCCCACTGGATTCGGGGGCGTGATGACTTCGCATAGGAAAGGAATCCGGGAACTGTAAGAAAGTTCACGGTTGTTCGTGTCCAGATGTTTTTAAAGCCCTTGGGGTTTTAGGCCTATCGAGGCAGTCGAACGGGTTGAAAGATGGCATGCTTCGTGGCCCGAGAACAGGAACCGTGCCATGCCTATGAGTACCGAACGTCCCCTTGGCGTCGACGCGCAGGGATTCATCCAGGCTGCCCCCAGCGGCCCGGTGCAGCTCGAGTTTCAGGCGGTGTTGGCCGATGTCTGCGCGACCCTGTCCGCGCCGGCGTGGGCTCTGGATGGTGTTTATCTATACGGCAGTGTGGCCCGAGGTGATGCCTGCCCCGGCGTCTCTGACCTGGACCTCACCCTGGTGCTAAGCGAGCCCCCTGCAGCCGCTGTGTTGACGCGACTGGAGGCGCTGCGGTGCGCCCTGGAGCAACGGCATCCGCAGGTCATTAAGATCGACTTCGACATCGGCTACCGCACTGAAGTACTGGCGCCTGAACACCTCAACCGCTGGGGATACTGGCTCAAGCATCATTGCCGCTGTGTGTGGGGCAACGACCTGACTCAGCACTTCGAGCGGTTCCGGCCGTCGCGTGCAATTGCCTTGGCCGTCAATGGCGACTTCAAGCAGGTGCTCAGCGACTACCACTCGCGTATCGCCCAGGCCGGCACTGACTCAGAGCGACTGCCCTTGCAGCGCGAGGCCGCACGTAAACTGATCCGGGCCACGCAGATATTACGTGCGCAAGAGGCGCTGATGTGGCCCCAAACACTGGAAGAGCACGTCGCAATGTTCATTCAGCAATACCCGGCGATGCGGATCACGATTGCCTTCTTCCTGTTCGAGGCACGAAACCCCAGCGCCGAGCGCGAGGCCTTTTCCACGCGCCTGCTGACGTTTGTGACCTGGATGGTCGCCTGCCAGGCTAGCGACGCGGCCTCGTAACCGGCACGACGGCGGCTGTCGCGGCTCAATAGACATCCCGCAAATAACGCTTCTGCTCACTCATCCGCCGCCAGTAATCGACGGCGCTCTCGACGCCCAGCCCGCCGTGACGATGCGCAACCTGGCGCAAGGCCTGGTCGACATCCTTGGCCATGTGGCTGGCATCGCCGCAGATGTACAACTGCGCGCCTTCCTGCAGCCAGCGCCACAGCTCGGCGCCGTGTTCGCGGATGCGATCCTGCACGTAGATTTTCTGCGCCTGGTCGCGGGAAAACGCCAGGCTCAGGTGGGTGAGCAAGCCATCGCGCTGCATGCCCTGCAGTTCATCCTGGTAGTAAAAATCGCTCGCCGCGTGTTGTTCACCGAAAAACAGCCAATTGCGGCCCTGATGCCCCTGGGCCCGGCGCTCCTGCAAAAACGCGCGGAAGGGCGCCACGCCGGTGCCGGGGCCGATCATGATGATCGGTACGTCGCCATCGGCAGGCGGGCGGAAGTGTTTGGAGGGCTGCACGAACACCGGTACTTCGCCGTTGTCGGCGCGGTCGGCGAGGAAGGTTGACGACACGCCTTTGCGCTTGCCGTAGCGCACGGCTGCCACGGTGAGGTGGACTTCCCGCGGGTGCGCCTTGGCGCTGGATGCAATCGAATACAAGCGCGGTTGCAGGCGCTTGAGCGTGCCGAGCAGTTCGTCCGCCGCGCAGTCGATGGGGTATTCGTGCAGCACGTCCGCCAGTTGCCGGCCCCACAGCCAGTCCTTCAGTTCGGTTTTGCGCTCAGGTTCGAGCAGGTGTTTCAGGCCCGGCTTGGCGCTGCGCTCGGCGATGAAGGCCAGGGTCTCGCTGTTGGGCCGGGCAATTTCAAAGTGCTCGGTCAGGGCCTGGTGCAGCGGAACGTCGCCGAGCTTGTCGATATTTACGCAGGTACTGGAACCCAAGCGGGTCAGATCAAGCAACTCGCTGACCAGTTCAGGGCAGTTGCGCGGCATCACCGCCAAGGCATCGCCGGCTTCGTAGGTCAGCCCGGAGTCCGCCAGGCCCAGGGAGAATTGACGGGTTTCCTTGTGGCGGCTTTGCGGGTTCAGGTGCCGGTTGAGCAGCAGTTGTGAGGCATGCGGCTTGGGTTTGCCGGTGGGCGTGGCGAGGACTACGGGCGTTGCCGGGTTGAGGGTGTGCAGGAACTGCGTGAACCAGGCATCGGCGCGTGCTTCGAATTCGGTATCGCAGTCGACGCGCTCGAGCAGGCGGGTGGCGCCCAACTCCAGCAGGCGCCGGTCGAGTTGTTTGCCGTGCTGGCAGAACTGCTCGTAGTTGGGATCACCCAACGCGAGTACCGCGAAGCGCAGCGACTCCAGAGGGGTCTCGGCGTGGGTCAGGCCGTGCCAGAAACCTTCGCCGTTGTCCGGCGGGTCGCCGTCGCCGAAGGTGCTGCTGATCAGCGCGAGGTTTTGCGTGTGCGCCAGTTTGCTCGCGGGGAAGTCCGCCATCGCGCTCAGCTCCACCGCGATGCCGCTGGCGCGTAGGCGCTGGGCAAAACGCTCGGCCAAGGCTTCGGCGTTGCCGGTTTGCGAGGCCCATAACAAGGTGACGGCCGGCGTATCAGGGGCGGGCGCGGCTGCCACGGCGCTGGCCTCGGTGCGGCTGAACAAGCCGCCCAGCAGGCCATCCAGCCACAGTCGGGCGTCCTTGGCCATGGGCGCATTCGCCGGCAGCGTCGGGACGCCACCGGCCGGGTGCGCGGTGCTGGATTGCAGGCCACTGAGAAAACCGGCGAGGTAGGTGCGCTCATTGTCGCTCAATGACGGCGACGGCAGGTTGCGGATGCCGATCAGGTCGGCGAAGGCGTCGAGGCGCGACATGGCGAGCTCCTCTGGTAAGGGGGACACGGGGTGGGCGGCCGGTGCCGCTACGTCGAGGAACTGGTGCTCGATCAGTTCGACCCGTTGCAGGGCCACCGCACAGAACTTGAACGCGGGCTGCAGCGAAATCGGGTCGACCGCGTCATGGGTCACGGCGTTGATCGCCAGGTTGTCGCCAAACACATCGTTCCAGTGAAACGGCGCAAAACAGCTGCCCGCACGCACGCGGTCGCTGACCACCGCGGGCAGTACGGCGCGGCCGCGCCGTGAGCGTATCTCGACCGGATCGTTATGTTTGATGCCCAGGCTGGCGGCGTCGTCAGGGTGGATTTCGACGAAGGGGCCGGGGTTGAGTTTGTTCAGCGTGGCGACCTTGCCGGTTTTGGTCAGGGTGTGCCATTGGTGTTGCAAGCGGCCGGTGTTGAGCACGAACGGGAACGCCTCATCCGGCATTTCTGCCGGCGACAGGTGCGGGCGCGGGAAAAACCGGGCTTTGCCGTGTTCGGTGGCAAAAACGATCGCGGGTTGGCGGCCGTCGGCATGGGTCTTGAGGGCTTGGCTGATGCCGTTATTCAGGTAGCGGATCGGGTTGCGCGCTGCGGCCTCGTTCGATGCGCACGGCCATTGCAGGGGGTGTTCGCGCAGGCGTGCATAGCTGGCGCCGCGAATATCGTAGCCGGTGGCGGGGTTCCAGGCGCGCTTGATCTCTTCGAACACCTCGTCGGCGGACGCATACGTGAAGGCGTCGGCGAAGCCCATTTCGCACGCGACCCGGGCGATGATCTGCCAGTCGGCCAGCGCCTCGCCCGGTGGTTCCACGGCTTTTTGCATCAGGGTCAGGTTGCGCTCGGAGTTGATCATCACCCCTTCGGCTTCGGCCCACAGGGCGCCGGGCAAGAGGATGTCGGCGTAGCGATTGGTCTCGGTATCGAGGAACGCATCCTGGGTGATCACCAGTTCGGCGGTTTGCAGCGCCTTGATCACGGTTTGGCGATTGGGCACGCTGGCCACCGGGTTGGTGCAGATGATCCAGCAGGCTTTGATCTGCCCGGCCGCCATCTGCTCGAACATGGCGACGGTGCCACTGCCCGCCTGGCGCGGCAGGCTGTCGGCGGGCTGGTTCCACAGCGCCTCGATAAAGGCGCGGTCGGCGTCGACCAGCACTGAGCGCTGCCCCGGTAGGCCGGGGCCCATGTAGCCCATCTCACGACCGCCCATGGCGTTGGGTTGCCCGGTCAGGGAGAACGGCCCGCTGCCGGGTCGGCAGATCGCGCCGGTGGCCAGGTGCAGGTTGCACAGCGCGTTGGTGTTCCAGGTGCCGTGGGTGCTTTGGTTGAGGCCCATGGTCCAGCAGCTCATCCACTCGGCGGCCTGGCCGATCCAGTCGGCGGCTTGGCGGATGTCGGCTTCGGCCAGGCCGGTCAGTTCGGCGACCCGGTGCGGCGGGTAGTCCTCCAGAAAGCCGGGCATGGCCTCCCAGCCTTCGGTGAAGGCGGCGATAAAGGCCGGGTCGGTGTGCCCGTTTTTCACCAGCAGGTGCAGCAAGCCGTTGAGCAACGCCAGGTCGGTGCCCGGTTTGATCGACAGGAACAGGTTGGCCTTGTCGGCCGTTGCACTGCGCCGTGGGTCGACCACGATCAGTTTGGCGCCGGCCTTGACCCGGTCCATCATGCGCAGGAACAGGATCGGGTGACAGTCGGCCATGTTGGCGCCGATCACGAAGAACAGGTCTGCGCGGTCGAAGTCTTCATACGAGCCGGGCGGCCCGTCGGCACCGAGGGAGAGTTTGTAGCCGCTGCCGGCGCTGGCCATGCACAGGCGCGAGTTGGACTCAATGTTGGCGGTGCGCACAAAACCCTTGGCCAGCTTGTTGATCAGGTACTGGGCTTCCAGCGACATCTGCCCGGACACGTAGAACGCCAGCGCATCCGGGCCATCGCGGTCGAGGATGGCGCGCAAACGGCCGGCGGTCTCGCAGATGGCCTTGTCCATGGCGATACGCACCGGATCGTGATCACGCGCCTGGCGCAGGTAGGCGTTTTCCATGCGGCCAGACTCGGCGATGGCTTGCCCGCAGGTGGTGCCTTTGGTGCAGAGCCGGCCGGCGTTGGTGGGGTGGGCCTTGTCGCCGATCACCTTGACCACGCGGTTGTGCTCGACGTGCATGACGATGCCGCAGCCCACGCCACAATAAGGACACACGCTGCGTACACGTTGGTTTGCCATGGGTAATCCTCGGATCTTTTCTGCCCGCCCATAAAAAAAGCGCCCTGTAACCCTCCGTTGGAAACGGGGATCACACGGCGCCTTTGTCGTGAGTGGGCAGTCAGCGTTGACTGCTTGGTTGGTGTGTTCCTAGCAAGTCACGCGCCAGGTTTTTCACACGCCGCTGTGACGGGCTTGGTTGCGGCCTGTGCGCCCGCGCTACACGGGAAAATGCACTTTTATGACGCCAGCGCGCACCAGTTGGAGGCACAACACGCGGTGTCTGGCAGGGTTGAGCGGCACTTGCCGCCGTTGCGGCGGGCATGACGGCGGATTGGCACAGAGCCTGCAAGCTCAGGAACAATCCCACCTCGGTCAACGACGATCGACAGGCCGTACAGGTCATGGGCACCAGCGGTAGAACCGGCGAAGACGTCCGGATCGACCCCGCATAAGAACAGGCAAAGACGCCTGGAACCGCAAGGTTTCAGGCGTTTTTTTTTGCTTTTTTCAAACCGTGATGAGCGTTGTCGGGTGCTTGATATGAACTCCAGTCTGAAACAGATGAAAACCCTGATCGTCGTCGGCAATGGCATGGTCGGCCATCATTGTGTGGCGCAACTGATCGAGCGCGGCGCCCTGGATCACTACCGGCTGCATGTGTTCAGCGAGGAGCCGATGCGTGCCTATGACCGCGTGCATCTGTCCGAATACTTCACCGGCCGTGATGCCGAGTCGCTGGCGTTGTCGCACGTCTCGCTGTACCAGACGCCGGGCGTGACCCTGCACCTGGGGGTGCCGGTGCTGGAAATCGACCGCGCCCGCCGTGAGGTGATCACCGCCGCAGGCAGCGTGGTGTATGACACGTTGGTGCTGGCGACGGGCTCTTATCCGTTTGTGCCGCCGATCGACGGCGCGCAAGGCGATTCGCGGCTGGTCTATCGCACCCTGGAAGACCTCGATGCCATCCGCGCCGCCGCCGCGAATGCCCGGCGTGGGGTGGTGGTCGGCGGTGGCCTGCTGGGCCTGGAAGCCGCCAATGCCCTGAAAAGCCTGGGCCTTGAAGCCCATGTGGTGGAATTCGCGCCGCGCCTGATGCCGGTGCAACTGGATGACTTCGGCGGGCTGGCGCTCAAGGCGCAGATCGAGCGGCTGGGCGTGGGCGTGCATTTGTCCCGCGCCACTCAATCGATCAGCGCGGGCGAGCAGTACCGTTACCGCATGAATTTTGCCAATGACGAATTCCTTGAAACCGACCTGATCGTGTTTTCCGCCGGTATCCGCGCCCAAGACGCACTGGCCCGCCAGGCCGGCCTGGAGATTGGCCCGCGCGGCGGTGTGGTGATCAATGATGAGTGCTTGAGCTGCGACCCGAACATCTACGCGATTGGCGAATGTGCGTCTTGGAACGGCAGCCTGTTCGGCCTGGTCGCGCCGGGTTACCAGATGGCCCGAGGGGTTGCCGCCCTGTTGTGCGGGCAGACCGCCGAGCCCTTTGTCGGCGCGGACATGTCGACCAAACTCAAACTGCTGGGGGTGGACGTAGGTTCCATTGGCGACGCCCATGCACACACGCCCGGTGCGCGCAGCTACCAGTTCATCGACGAGGCCAGCGCCAGCTACCGGCGCCTGGTGGTGGACGCCAGCGGCAAACAGGTGATCGGCGCGGTGCTGGTCGGCGACAACAGCTACTACGACACGTTGCTGCAGTACATGCAGAACGGCATCGCGTTGCCGGCCGAACCGGCCAGCCTGATCTTGCCGTCGTCCGCCGGCGCACCGACCCTCGGCCCTGGCGCCTTGCCAGAGTCGGCCACCGTCTGCTCCTGCCATAACGTCACCAAAGGCTCGATTTGCGCGGCCATCGACAGCGGCTGCGCCGACCTTGGCTTGCTCAAGGCGCAGACCAAGGCCTGCACCGGTTGCGGCGGTTGCGCCGGGTTGCTCAAGCAGGTGTTCGAGCATGAACTGGTCGCCCGTGGCGTCAGCGTCGACAAGAGCCTGTGCGAACACTTCGCCTATACCCGCCAGGCGTTGTATGCCCTTGTGCGCGTGGAAGGGGTGATCACCTTCGAAGAATTGCTGGCCAAACATGGCCGTGGCCACACCGGTTGCGATGTGTGCAAACCGGCGGTGGGCTCGATCCTCGCGTCATGCTGGAACCAGCCGATCATGGACGCCTCGCTGGTGCCGTTGCAGGACACCAACGACACGTTCATGGCCAATATGCAGAAGAACGGCACCTACTCGGTGGTGCCGCGTATTCCCGGCGGCGAAATCACTGCGGAAAAACTCATCGCCATCGGCGTGGTCGCGCAGAAATACGAGCTCTACACCAAGATCACCGGCGGCCAGCGCATCGACCTGTTTGGCGCGCAACTGCATGAGTTGCCGGACATCTGGGCCGAGCTGATCGACGCCGGGTTTGAAACCGGGCATGCCTACGGCAAATCCACGCGCACAGTGAAGTCGTGCGTCGGCAGCACCTGGTGCCGCTACGGTGTGCAGGACAGCGTGAAAATGGCGCTGCTCATCGAGGACCGCTACAAAGGCCTGCGTTCGCCGCACAAACTCAAGTTTGCGGTATCCGGCTGTACCCGCGAATGCGCTGAGGCGCAAAGCAAAGACGTCGGCGTGATCGCCACCGAGAAGGGCTGGAACCTCTACATCGCCGGTAACGGCGGCATGCGCCCACGCCATGCCGAGCTGTTCGCGACCGACCTGGATGACGCCACGCTGATCCGCTACATCGACCGCTTTCTGATGTTCTACATCCGCACCGCCGACAAATTGCAGCGCACCTCGGTGTGGCGCGAAAGCCTGGAAGGTGGCCTGGATTTCCTCAAGGACGTGATCCTCGACGACAGCCTGGGCCTGGGCGCCGAGCTCGAAGCGCAAATGCAGCTGGTGGTCGACCGTTACGAATGCGAGTGGGCCAACGCCCTCAAAGACCCGGAAAAACTCAAACGCTTCCGCACCTTCGTCAACGACAAACGCCCGGACCCGGACATCCATTTTGTCCACGAACGCGGCCAGCGCCGGCCAATCATGGCCGCCGAACTCAACCTGATTCCCGTCATCGAGGAGCTTGCCTGATGAGCCAGTCCAACACCCAGCGAAACCTTGCCACCTGGAAAAGCGTGTGCAGCGAAAGCGACCTGGTGAGCAATTCCGGCGTGGTGGTGTGGTACGACGGCGCGCAAGTCGCGCTGTTTTACCTGCCGGACGCACCGGACCAGACGCTCTATGCTATCGACAACCACGACCCGGAATCCGGCGCAAACGTGATCGGTCGCGGGCTGGTCGGCAGTATCAAAGGCGACCTGGTGGTGGCCGCGCCGATCTACAAACAGCATTATCGCCTGGCGGACGGCCAATGCCTGGAGGCACCGCACCAGCGCTTGCGGGTGTGGCCGGTGCGGTTGAATGCGGGGGTGGTGGAGTTGGGGGTGAGTTGAGGCGAGGCGGGCTGAAGGCGCCCATCCTCCAGTTGCCTGTGGCATTTGGAAGGTGGGTGCGCGCGCATTCCCCGTCAGCGGTTGAAGCGTTCAACCAGTGCGTATTGGGTGGCCGCGGTGTGGGTCAGTTCTTTGCTCAGGTCAGTGGATTGATGGGCCTGGACCGACGTCTGGTCGGCCAGTTCGGCGATGGTGGTGATGTTGCGGCTGATCTCTTCGGCCACCGCGCTTTGTTCTTCGGTGGCGGCAGCGATCTGGGTGGTCATCTCGGTGATGTGGGACACCGCTTCGCTGATGCCGACCAGCGCCTGGTCCGCCTCAAGCACCCGGGCCACGCCTTCCTGCGCCTGGCGCTGGCCGTGCTCCATGCTTTGCACGGCGTTGTTGGACGACGCCTGGAGCTTGGTGATCAAACCATGGATCTGGGTGGTGGAGTGCGTGGTGCGTTGTGCCAATTGGCGCACCTCGTCGGCGACGACGGCAAAGCCGCGGCCCATGTCGCCGGCACGCGCCGCTTCAATGGCGGCGTTGAGGGCCAGCAGGTTGGTCTGGTCGGCGATGCCTTTGATTACGTCAACCACAGAGCCGATTTCGTCGCTGTCCCGGGCCAATTGCGCCACGGTGATACCGGTCTCGCCGACCATGGCGGAGAGGCGCTCGATGGCTTCGCGGGTATCGCGGGCTACCTCGCGGCCGCGCCCGGTCAGCACGTTGGCTTGCTGGGTGGCGTCGGCGGTGCGCTGCACATGGCTGGCGACTTCCTGGGTGGTCGCGGCCATTTGGTTGACGGCGGCCGAGACCTGCTCGGTTTCGACGCGTTGACGGTCAAGGCCGGTCGAGCTGGCCGTGGCCAGTCGGTTGGATTGTCCAGCCAGCGCGCTGAGTTGCTCGGCACTGTCCTGCAGGCGGGTTAGGCAGGTCTTCAGGCGGGCGTTCTGGCTAAGGAAGGCGGTTTCCAGGCGGGCCTGGGGGCCGCGTTCATCGCTGTACATCTGCGCAATCAGCGCGTCCGAGGTCGACGGTTCGACGCCCGCCAGCAAGCGCAACGTCGCGCGCTGACGCAACTGCGCGCCGATCATGCCCACGGGCACCGCAACGGCTACCGCCACCGCCATGGCCAGCGGCGCGCTGAGGAACAGCCCGCCGACGGCGCCGGCAAGCCCGGTGGCCACATAGGGCACGCTGTCGAACAACGTCGACAGCCAACCATCCCGGCGTGAAACCGCCGATTTGCCTTGGCTGATACGGCGGTACAGTGCCTGGGCACGTCGGATCTCATCAGCGCTCGGCTTGACCCTGACCGACTCGAAGCCCACCACCCGGCTGCCTTCGAAGATCGGCGTGACGTAAGCGTTGACCCAATAATGATCGCCGTTTTTCGAGCGATTCTTGACGATGCCCATCCACGGCTGGCCTTGCTTGAGCGCGCGCCACATATGGGCAAATACGGCAGGAGGGACATCGGGATGGCGCACGATATTCTGCGGGGCGCCGATCAGGTCGGTGCGTTCAAAACCGCTGATATCGACAAAAGCATCGTTGCAGTAAGTGATCTTCCCTTCAACATCGGTTGCGGAAATGAGCTTCTGCGAAGGCGCGAGGGTAATCTCGCGCTGTGTCACTGGCTGGTTGTTGCGCATTCGACTACTCCCTGAATTGCTTGTAGGACATCGGCAACCATTCAAATAAGTTGAAGACCGATTGTCTGGCAATTCAAAACAGCGACATTGCACCGGTCTAAATCCTGTATTCAGCCCTGTCAGTCGGCAGCCGAAACGCGAAAGCACAAGACTTCAAACGCAAATGCCGGATAATGGCGGCCAATTTGAAGTTCGCTATTTTGGTAATCCCGCATGGAAATTAAGGTTAACTTTCTCGACAATCTTCGACTTGAAGCCAAGTTCGATGACTTCACGGTGATCGCCGATCAACCGATTCGCTATAAAGGCGATGGGTCGGCGCCGGGGCCATTCGATTACTTCCTGGCTTCGTCGGCATTGTGTGCGGCGTACTTTGTGAAGCTGTACTGCCAGACGCGCAATATCCCCACGGAAAACATCCGGCTGTCGCAGAACAACATTGTCGATCCAGAAAATCGCTACAACCAGATTTTCAAGATCCAGGTGGAACTGCCTGCGGATATCTCCGACAAGGATCGCCAAGGCATCCTGCGCTCCATCGACCGTTGCACCGTGAAGAAAGTGGTGCAGGCCGGGCCTGAGTTCGTGATCGAAGAGGTGGAAAACCTCGACGCCGATGCCCAGGCGCTGTTGATGCCCAACGCCACTTCTGAGGCCGGCACCTACATCGTGGGCAAGGACCTGCCGCTGGAGCAGACCATCGCCAACATGTCCGGCATCCTGGCCGGCCTGGGCATGAAGATCGAGATCGCCTCGTGGCGCAATATCGTGCCGAACGTGTGGTCGCTGCATATCCGTGATGCCCATTCGCCGATGTGCTTCACCAACGGCAAGGGCGCGACCAAGGAAAGCGCGCTGGCCTCGGCGTTGGGCGAGTTCATCGAGCGTCTCAACTGCAACTTCTTCTATAACGATCAGTTTTGGGGCGAAGAACTGGCCAACGCGCCGTTCGTGCATTACCCGGACGAGCGCTGGTTTCAGCCTGGGCCCAAGGATGAGCTGCCGACGGAAATCCTCGATGCTTATTGCCTGAAAATCTACAACCGCGATGGCGAGTTGCGCGGCTCGCACCTGTTCGACACCAACTCTGGCAATGAAGAGCGCGGGATTGTCGCGCTGCCGTTTGTGCGCCAGTCGGACGGCGAGGTGGTGTATTTCCCGTCCAACCTGATCGAAAACCTGTACCTGAGCAACGGCATGAGCGCCGGCAACACCCTGGCCGAAGCCCAGGTGCAGTGCCTGTCGGAGATCTTCGAGCGGGCGGTCAAGCGCGAAATCATCGAAGGCGAATTCGCCCTGCCGGATGTGCCGACTGAAGTATTGGCCAAGTACCCGGGTATTCTGGCCGGTATCCAGGGGCTGGAAGCCCAGGGCTTCCCGGTGCTGGTCAAGGATGCCTCGCTGGGTGGTGAATTCCCGGTGATGTGCGTGACCTTGATGAACCCGCGTACCGGTGGTGTGTTTGCTTCGTTTGGCGCGCACCCGAGCCTGGAAGTGGCGCTGGAACGCAGCCTCACTGAACTGCTGCAAGGCCGCAGTTTCGAAGGCCTCAACGACCTGCCGCAGCCGACCTTCGAAGGCCACGCGGTGACCGAACCGAATAACTTCGTCGAGCACTTTATCGACTCCAGCGGTGTGGTCTCGTGGCGCTTCTTCAGTGCCGAATCGGATTACGAATTCGTCGAGTGGGACTTCTCCGGCCAGGGCGAAAACTCCAACGCCGAAGAAGCCGCGACACTGTTCGGCATTCTCGAAAACATGGGCAAGGAATCGTACATGGCGGTGTATGAGCACCTGGGCGCCACCGCCTGCCGCATCCTGGTGCCGGACTACTCGGAAATCTATCCGGTGGACGACCTGATCTGGGACAACACCAACAAAGCCCTGTTTTTCCGCGCCGATATCCTCAACCTGCATCGCCTGGATGACGCTGAACTCAAGGCGCTGGCCGAACGCCTGGTGGAAAGCGAACTGGACGATTACACCGACATCGCCACCTTGATCGGCATCGAGTTCGACGACAACACCGCCTGGGGCCAACTGACCATCCTGGAATTGAAGCTGCTGATCTACCTCGCCCTGCAACAATATGAGGACGCGAAGGAAGCGGTGGAAATGTTCCTGCAGTACAACGACAACACCGTTGAGCGCGGCCTGTTCTATCAGGCGGTGAACGCGGTGCTGGAGATGGAACTGGATGAAGACCTGGAACTGGCGGACTACGAGGCCAACTTCCGGCGGATGTTTGGTCACGAGCGGATGGATGCGGTGATCGGTTCGGTCAATGGCAGCGTGCGCTTTTATGGGCTGACGCCGACCAGCATGAAGCTGGAAGGGCTGGATCGGCATCTGCGCTTGATCGAGAGCTACAAGAAGCTGCATAGCGCGCGGGCCAACGTCACGTCAGCCTGACCCACCGCTATCGGGGGCAAGCCCCCTCCCACATTAGGATGTCATTGGCGGACTACGAGGCGTCTCCAAAAACCAGGGCGAGCATCACGTCAGTCTGACGCCGTATCCAGTGTGGGAGGGGCGGTGCGACGATTCGACTTGCCCCCGATAGCAATCTGTCAGTCGCTGAATCAGGAGACTGACCCACCGCTATGAGGAGCAAGCCGCCCCTCCCTCATTAGATATATGCCAAGGCTTGCGCCAGGTCTGCGCGCAAGTCCTCCACATCTTCAACCCCCACCGACAACCGCACCAACCCATCGCCGATGCCCAACTGCGCCCGCGTCGCCGCCGGGATGCTGGCATGGGTCATGATCGCCGGGTGTTCGATCAGGCTTTCCACGCCGCCGAGGCTTTCGGCCAGGGCGAAGAGCTTGACGTGCTCCAGGAAACGCCTGGCGCCGGCCAGGTCGCAGTTCAATGCGACTGAAATCATCCCGCCAAACCCGTGCATCTGCCGACGTGCCAGGACGTGTTGGGGGTGGGAGACCAGGCCCGGGTAGTACACCCGCGCCACTTGCGGTTGGTGTTCGAGCCAGGTCGCGAGGTCCAGCGCATTGCTGCAATGGCGCTCCATGCGCAGGGCCAGGGTTTTCACGCCGCGCAGGGTCAGGAAGGCGTCGAACGGCCCGGCGATGGCGCCGACCGAGTTCTGCAGGAAGCCCAGGCGCTCGGCCAGTTCGGGGTTGTCGCCGACAATCGCGATACCACCGATCACGTCGGAGTGGCCATTGAGGTATTTGGTCGTGGAATGCACCACGATGTCGCAGCCCAGCTCCAGCGGACGCTGAATCCACGGGCTGGCGAAGGTGTTGTCCGCCACGCAGAGGATGCCGCGGGCGCGGCAGATGCGGGCGATGGCGCTGAGGTCGGTCAGGCTCAGCAGTGGGTTGCTGGGCGTCTCGACCCAGACCATGCGCGTGTCGTCCTGCAACGCCGCTTCAAACGCCTGCACATCGCTCAAGTCGACAAAACTGAAACGGTGCCCGGCGCTGCGCTGGCGTACCTTGTGGAACAGGCGGAAGGTGCCGCCATACAGATCGTTGCCGGAGACCACATGGCTGCCGGCATCCAGCAACTCCAGCACGCTGGAAATCGCCGCCAGCCCCGAGGCAAAGGCAAACGCCTGGCGGCCGCCTTCCAGGTCGGCTACGCAGCGCTCCAGGGCGAACCGAGTGGGGTTGTGGGAACGGCCATAGTCGAAGCCCTTGTGTACGCCGGGGCTGTCTTGCAGGTAGGTGGAGTTCGCATAAATCGGCGGCATCAGCGCGCCGGTGGTCGGGTCGGGTGCTTGCCCGGCGTGGATCACGCGGGTGGCAAACGCGTTTTTATCGGGCTGACTCATGCAAGGGATCTCCGTAGGTGATTGAGCAGGTCGACACGGGTGATCAGGCCATGGAAGCCCGACGCGTCGGCGATGATGGCGACCAGGCCGCGATCCAGCTCCGCCTGCAACTCGGCGAGGCTGGCGCTGGGGGCGAGGGTGTGCAGGGTCTCGGTCATGGCGCTGGCGACGATCATGGAAAAGTCCGCAGCGTCGTGGTGCAGGCCCAGCAGGATGTCGGACTCGTCAATCACCCCCACCAGTGCCTGGCCGTTCACCAGCACCGGCAGTTGCGAAACATCGGCCAGGCGCATGCGCTGGAAGGCGGTGAGCAGGGTGTCGTCGGGGCTGACGCTGATCACGCGGCCGTCTTCGAAGCGCCGCGCGATCACGTCACGCAGGTCGCCGTAGTGCTTGTAGTGCAGCAAGCCCGCATCGTTCATCCACTGGTCGTTGTAGACCTTCGACAGGTAACGCGTGCCGGTGTCGCAGACGAAGCTGACCACTCGCTTGGGCGTGGTCTGTGCGCGGCAATAGCGCAAGGCTGCGGCGAGCAGGGTGCCGGTGGACGAGCCGCCGAGAATGCCTTCGGCCTTGAGCAACTGGCGGGCGTGGTCGAAGCTCTCTTCATCGCTGATGGAATAGGCCTGGCGCACGCTGGACAGGTCGGCAATCGAGGGGATGAAATCTTCGCCGATCCCTTCAACCGCCCAGGACCCCGGGGTGACCAGGGTGCCGCTGCGGCTGAATTCGGCCATCACCGAACCGACCGGGTCCGCCAGCACCATTTCCAACGCCGGCTGCACCCGCTTGAAGAACCGCGTCAGCCCGGTGAGCGTGCCGGCCGAACCGACGCCCACCACAATCGCATCGAGGTCGTGCTGGGTTTGCGCCCAGATTTCCGGGGCGGTGCTGGTTTCGTGGGCGAGTGGGTTGGCCGGGTTATTGAACTGGTCGGCGAAGAACGAGCCCGGCATGTCCTTGGCCAGGCGCGCCGCCACGTCCTGGTAGTACTCGGGGTGGCCCTTGCCGACATCGGAGCGGGTGATATGCACTTCGGCGCCCAAGGCCTTGAGGTGCAGCACCTTTTCGGTGGACATCTTGTCGGGCACCACCAGCACCACCCGGTAGCCTTTCGCTCGGCCCACCAGCGCCAGGCCCAGCCCGGTGTTGCCGGCGGTGGCTTCGACAATCGTGCCGCCGGCGCGCAGGCGGCCGTCGCGTTCGGCGGCGTCGATCATCGCCAGGCCGATGCGATCCTTGATCGAGCCGCCGGGGTTTTGCGATTCGAGTTTGAGAAACAGCGTGCAGGGGCCGGTATCGAAGCGGCTGATCCGCACGAGCGGGGTGTTGCCGATCAGTTCAAGCACGGCGGGGCGGGCAAGCGTGGGCATGTCGTCACCTGGGTGTAGGGTGGGGGGACAGCAAACGGCAGAGCATGGCTTGGACCATAGGCTGCTATCGCACGGGTCGCAACCGGGCGGTCGGCCGGCTGTCTTTTTTTGGCGCATGGGCGAATAGGCGGTGCGCCATCCGTGGGCAGTCTTACCGCGCGGCCTGGGCGCGAACCCGCGTAGTCGTTGGGCGTGCGCCGCTGGCCTGGGGTTTGCTAGAAACAAATCCAAACTTGGATACAAGATGGAGTCTCTTATGCAGACCGTTATCGGCTGGACCCTCGGCGAATGGCATGACGCCTATCGCAGCGGGACGCTCACCCCGGACATCGTGCTGACCCTGGCCGCGCAATACGCCGCTGACGACAACGCCTGGATCGTCCGTGCGCGCCCTGAACAACTGACGGCGCAGTTGGCGCAATTGAGCGAGCGGCTGGCGGCGCTCGGTGGCGACATCGCCAAGCTGCCGTTGTACGGCGTGCCGTTTGCGATCAAGGACAACATCGACGCGGCCGGCTGGGAGACCACGGCGGCGTGTCCGGAATTTGCCTACGCCCCGGCGTCGGATGCGAGCGTCGTCGCCAGGCTGCGTGCGGCCGGTGCGATTCTGATGGGCAAGACCAACCTCGATCAGTTCGCCACCGGCCTGGTGGGCACCCGCTCGCCCTATGGCGCGGTGGCCAACAGCTTCAATCCTGCGTATGTCAGCGGCGGTTCCAGCTCTGGTTCCGCCTCGGTGGTCGCCCGGGGTTTGGTGGCGTTCTCCCTGGGCACCGACACCGCAGGCTCGGGTCGGGTGCCGGCGGGGTTCAACAATATCGTCGGGTTAAAACCCAGCAAAGGCCGCCTGTCCAATACCGGCCTGGTGCCCGCGTGCCGCACGGTGGATTGCATCTCGGTGTTTGCGCTCACCGTGGAGGACGCCGAATCCGTGGCGCAAGTGGCCGAAGGCTACGACGCCAGCGACGCCTATTCCCGCGCTAACCCTCATACCGCGCCAGTGGCGGTGGGCAGCGCGATCAAGCTCGCCATTCCGGCGACCCTGGAGTTCTTCGGCGATGCCCAGAACCAGGCCGTATTCGAGCAGGCTGTCGAGCGCTTCAAGGCGTTGGGTGCGCTGATCACCCCGGTGGATTTCAGCCCGTTCAAGGCCCTGGCGGACCAGTTGTATTTTGGCCCGTGGGTCGCCGAGCGCACCGTTGCCCTGCAACGCATGCTTGAACAGCAGCCGGATGCGATCAACCCGGTGGTGCGCGGCATCGTCGAAAACGGGCTTAAGTACAGCGCCTGCGATGCCTACAAAGCCGAATACCTGCGGGCCGAGCTGAGCCGGCGCATCAATGACACGCTGGCAGGGTTCGATGCCTTACTGGTGCCGACCTCGCCGACGATTCGCACCCAGGCCGAGATGGCCGTGGAGCCCGTGCGCTACAACTCGCAGTTCGGCTACTACACCAACTTCACCAACCTGGCGGACCTGTGTGCGCTGGCGCTGCCCGCCGGCTTGCGCGCCGATGGTTTGCCCTGCGGCATTACCTTGTTGGCGCCGGCCTGGCATGACACGGCACTGGCCCACTTGGGCAAGCGCTGGCAAGCGGGCCTCGGCCTGCCGCTGGGCGCCACCGCGCGCGCGTTACCCGCGTTACCCGCGCCAGCCGCGCCAGCACCCGCGCCCGGCAGCGTGCGCGTGGCGGTGGTTGGCGCGCACCTGAGCGGCATGCCGCTGAACTTTCAACTGACCACGCGCAATGCGGTGTTGGTCGAACAAACACTGACTGGCGACAGCTATCGACTGTACGCGCTGCCGGGCACCGTGCCGCCGAAACCGGGGCTGGCCAAGGCGGACAGCGGCCGCTCGATCATCATCGAGCTGTGGGATATGCCCATCGCACGCTTTGGCGAGTTCGTCGCCGAAATCCCCGCGCCCCTGGGCATCGGCACCCTGAGCCTGGCGGACGGGCGCAGCGTCAAAGGTTTTATCTGCGAGCCCTGGGCCCTGGCCGACGCCCTCGATATCACCGAATTCGGCGGCTGGCGCGCCTTTATCGCGAGCCGGGGCTAAGCATGCCGGGTTCAACGCTGAAAAAAACCAGGGAGCGCCCCGACAGCTTGGCCGAACGGATCTATGCGCAGCTCAAGGCGGATATCTTCGACTTTCGCCTGCTGCCGGGGGACCGCTTCAGCGAAGGCGAAGTGGCCGAGCGCATGAACGTCAGCCGTACCCCGGTGCGTCAGGCGCTCTATCGTCTTGAGAAGGAAGGCTATCTGGAGGTGTACTTTCGCAGTGGCTGGCAGGTGAAACCGTTCGACTTCAGCTACTTCGAAGAGCTGTATGACGTGCGGATCATTCTGGAACTGGCGGCGGTCAGCCACTTATGCCGGATGGATGCGCCGAGCCATCCGCTGTTGCAAGGGTTGCAAGCGATCTGGCAGGTGGAGGAGGGCGAACGCCAGCAGGACACCCAGGTGGTGTCCGAGCTGGACGAGCGCTTTCACTGCGCCCTGGTAGAGGCCACCGGCAACCGCGAAATGGCGCGCATGCACTACGCCATTACGGAAAAAATCCGCATCATCCGTCGGCTCGACTTTACCCAGGCATCGCGGATCGCTGCGACCTACGAAGAGCACGGGCAGATACTCGACGCGATCCTGCAACGGTGCGGTGAGCAGGCGCAGCAGCTGCTCACGCGGCATATCGAACTGAGCAAGCAGCAGGTGCGCAAGATCACGTTGCACCGGTTGCAGGTGGCGCGGGGCACTCAGTCAGCCGGCTTCACAGCAACGCTTGCAGACGGCTGACGGTGGCGTCGCCGGCCCGCTGCATCGGCGCGCGCAATTCACTCCCGATCAATCCCTGCAGGGCCAACGCCGCCTTAACCGGTGCCGGGTTAGGCTCCATAAACAGCGTATTGATCAGCGCCAGCAACTGAAAAAACGTCTGCCGCGCCTCGCTCAACTGGTTATCCCGCACCTGCTGCCACAGCGCCACGAACTGCTCGGTGTGTACATGTGCCGACGCCGCGATCGCCCCACTGGCGCCAAGGCACAACGCGTTAAAGATCTGGATATCCTCGCCACACAGCACATCCACCGTACCACTGGCCAACAGCGCCAGGGTATTGCCCAGGTTGCCGCCACAGTCCTTGACCGCGACGATGCGCGGATGGGCGACGATGTTCAGCAGGGTGGCCTGTTCGAAGGTCGCGCCGGTGCGATAGGGAATGTCATAGAGAATGATCGGCACACTGGAGGCGTCGGCCACCGTGCGGAAGAACGCTTCAAGGCCGCTCTGGGACGGGCGGATATAGCTGGGCGCCGGCACCAACAGTCCGGCCACCGGGCGTTTGAGGATTTCGCCTTGGAACTGCAACAGCTCAATTTGGTTATATCCCGCCAGGCCCATCACCACGCGATGCGCTGGCACCCATTGCAACACCGCATCCAGCACGGCCAGTTGTTCCTGACGGCTCAACGCCGCAGCTTCGCCCGTGGTGGTGCAGACCATGATCCCGGCCACGTGCTGTTCCAGCAGATGCTCGACCAGCCGGCGCAAGCCGATAAAGTCGATGGCGCCGTCATGAAACGGCGTGACCACGGGAACCCAGATACCTTGAAACGCTGACATGCACTTTCTCCTGATGGTTGACCGATAAAGTCACCGTCAGAAGGGCAGAGGGAATTGTGCAAGGGCAGGGTGTCCGTCGCGCTCAATGTCCTGTCAGCTCATCTGACGGGACAGCGCGCCCCGGTCACATGAGCGACTGTTTCTTCGATTTGAGGGCGCGCGCAACGCAACCTTGCGCCTTGGCGATCAAGCCAATGACGGAAAGGTTAATGGAAGACGTTGCAAGCATGAGCTGACACACCCTGAATGAGGCGTCCATCTTTAGGGGATGTGAGTAAATGTGTCAAGCCCGCGCAGGCAATCCAAGTTGACTATTTCACTGGAATTCAGCGGTCGCTGAAAGGCGCTACAGATCGCACGGGATCTCTTCGGGGTCGCCCCGAAGAGATCGATTGGCGTCAGCGTTCAAGGCTACGCCAGCAACCGGGCATACCGATCCAGGTCAATATTGCCTCCGCTCACGATCACGCCGATGCGTTTACCCTCCAGCAGCTTGCCCATGTCACGCACAGCGGCCAACCCCAGGCATCCGGTAGGCTCTACGACCATCTTCATGCGCTCGGCAAAAAAGCGCATACCCTCGGCCAGTTGAGCGTCTGTGACCGTCAGGATGTCATCAACGTCGCGACGAATGATCGGGAATGTGTAGTGCCCCAGATGCTGGGTCTGGGCGCCGTCGGCGAGGGTGTCCGGCGTGTCGATGTGAACAATTTCTCCGCTGCGAAGCGATTGTTGTCCATCATTCCCCGCCAGTGGTTCTACACCGTACAGCTTGCAGTCAGGCGACAGGACGCGGGTTGCCAGGGCACCGCCTGCCAACAGTCCGCCGCCGCCGAGGCAAACGAACAGCGCGTCCAGCGGGCCGGTCTCTTGCAATAACTCCAGGGTCGCCGTGCCTTGCCCTGCGATGACGTCCGGGTGGTCATAGGATGGGATCAACGTGTAGCCATGCTCCTCGGCCAGTTTTCGACCAATGGCTTCGCGGTCCTCGCTGTAACGATCATAGAGCACCACACTGGCTCCATATTCGCGTGTCGCAGCCATTTTCGAAGCCGGAGCGTCATGGGGCATCACGATTGTCGCGGGAATCCCCAAGATACGTGCAGACAAGGCGATGCCCTGGGCGTGATTGCCGGAAGAAAATGCCACCACGCCGGCTTTGCGCTGGCGCTCGTCGAAACGCGCTAATGCATTAAATGCACCGCGGAACTTGAAAGCGCCCATGCGCTGGTAGTTCTCGCACTTGAAGAACACCTCGGCCCCCAGTTGTCCGTTCAACGTGCGTGAGGTCAGCACCGGGGTGCGATGCGCGTGCCCCTGGATACGTTCGGCGGCGTCGAGTACGTCTTGATAGGTCGGGAGCGTCAGTTGCGTTGTGGTCATAGGTGCCTCGCTTTTGATAGGTGAATGTTCAGATGCGTGCGCAATCGATACGCTCAGGCAGTCGCCGCAAGCGCCATGGCTTCTACCTCGACGGCTGACCCAAAATGCAATTCAGACACGCCTGCAACAGCTCGGGCGGGCCGGTGATCACCTAACCATTGTTCGTAGAGGCGATTGAAAGTCGGCCATTGATCGATGTCGGTGACGTAGACGCGTACTTGCACCAGGCGGTCTTTGCCCACACCCGCACGCGCCAGGCAATGCTCAAGATTGGCCAGGACCTGGCGGGTCTGCTCCTCGAAACTCCTGTCTGCCAACGCCTGCCCCTGGGCATTGATAGGCAACTGTCCCGAAATCATCACAAACCCTCCGGCGATACAGACGTGAGCATAGTGCCCCGCAGGAGGACTGATGGAGCGACTGTTGGCGCACTGGATGGCGGGGATTAGCATGGCGATACCTTTATTCAGGGCGAGGAGAACCGGCCCCTCACGGAGTGGGGAAAAACATTGCCGGAGTAATGCCGGTACGAAACCGGCGAGGGTTATTTCACGTAGCTGTAAACCGCCGCGCGGGACACGCCCAAATGCTGGGCGATGACCTCCATCGACTTGCGCACTTCCAGATAACCGGTGCTCTTCAGTTCGCGAAGCAACAAACGTTTGTCTTCGGCCTTCAGGGCGCGTGGTGTCGTGGCCTGACGCGCGGCGAACTCGTCGATACGCTGGCGGATGGCGTCAGCGTTGCTGGTGTCCAGGTTTTCCGTAATACCATTCTTGACCACATGGGTGAATTGCCCCATGGCGCTTTGCAGGCTCTGGAACAAACTCAAGTCCAGGTTCATGCACAGTGCCGCAACATACTGGCCGTTCGAGTCCTTGATCCCGATCGAGGTGCTCTTGGCCTGCCGGCCATCGGGAAAACGGTTGGCATAGTTGGCGATCACTTCCGGATACTGCGCATCCGCAATGCGGGCCAGGCCGAGTTCGGTGGCCGGGTCGCCTACCCGACGCCCCGAAAGGTTGTTGTGAATCGCATGAATGGCGTGATTGGGGTCTTGCAGGTCATGCACCACCACTTCGCAAAAAGGCGCGAATGTTTCACCCAGCCCCTGCGCAATTTGCCCCAATTGGTTGAGGATGTTTGTGGCTTCGTCGTTTTTTGCGCTCATGGTGCAAGCTCATGCCAGTGGTGAATTGAGAGGTTTGGAAAACTATTCAGGCGACCGGATTGGGCGCGGGGACGGGCTCGCGCGCCGACCTGCGGATTTGACCTGATTCTGTCAGCGCGGCGGGCGCCGGGTCATCGCCGTTGCGTTGCCCCATCCAGCGGGCAATCGCCATGGTTGCCACCCCGTTACCCAGAACGTTGGTAAGTGTACGCACAGTGTCCATCAAACGGTCGACACCCAGAATCAAGGCAAGGCCAGCTAATGGGATGTCGGGGAACATCGTCAGGGAAGCCGCCAGTGTGATGAAGGCCCCTCCGCTCACGCCAGCAACCCCTTTGGAGGTCAGCAGAAACACCAACAATAACGACAACTGCTCGGACCAACCTAGATCGAGCCCCGCGGCCTGAGCAATGAACAGCACAGCCACGGTGAGATAAATGGATGACCCGTCCAGGTTGAATGAATATCCGGCGGGCACTACAAATCCGGTAACGCTCTTGCTGCAACCCGCTTCCTGGAGTTTGGTCATTAAGCCCGGCAGCGCCGCTTCCGATGAAGTCGTTGTAAACGCGATAATCAACTCCTTGCGGATCAGCTTGACGAACCACCAGAGGCTGAATCCGGTGAGGCGCGCAATACTGGCGAACACCAGCACAATCATCAATGCACACCCCAGATACACCAGACCGATCATCTTGATCAGTGGCAGCAGTGCCGCAAGACCGAATTTTCCTATCGTGAACGCCACGGCAGCGAAGACGCCGATAGGTGCCAAACGCAGAATGACGCCGACGACCTTGAAGCTGGCGTCAGTCCATAAACGAAGATGTTGTGCCAAGGGTTCGGCACGTTCGCCCAATGCGAATAATGCATAACCAAACAACAGTGCGACTAATAGGATCTGCAACATCGCGCCGCCGGCCAGCGCGTCAAGCACGGTTTTGGGTATCACATTGAGCAGGAAGTCGACCGTGGAGAGTGCTTGGCCGGCTTGAGCGAACGATGCCACGGTTGCAACGCCATCCGCAGGAATCGACAGCCCTTCGCCAGGTTTGAAGAGGTTGCCCAGCACCAACCCCAGCACCAGCGCAACGGTGCTGATGACCTCAAAATATATCAGCGTAACGGCGCTCAGCCGCCCAAGGCCTGTGCCTTTCCTGATCTGGGAAAAACCGCTGGCCACGGTAAGAAATACGATCAGGCCTGCAACCATTTTTATCAGTTTGACAAAAGCTCCAGCCAGCGGATTGAGTTGTGCGGCGAAATGCGGCCAGAGCAGTCCAACGAAGGTCCCCAGTAGTAACCCAATGAATAGCTGAAAGGTCAGCGAGTAAATCAGTGGCGAACCTGTGTTTGCAGCGGATGAAGATGTTGACATTACGGCACTCCAATCAGGGTGGCAGAAGTCAGAAATGCGTCGAGACGGCGCTGTTTATTGTTATGGGCAGCCGCTCTTGGGGCTGCGATGACAAAATATCCATAAATAATCAAAATGTCTAGATGCTGGATGTTATGTCTTTATAAAGCGTTCTGATTTTACGTAGCTACCTGTAAAACCTAACCCACCAGTACCACCGTCAAGAATCACGTCGCTCATCGACAGGTGCATGGTGTGCCATCAGCTCCGCGACCCAATCAATGAACACGCGCACCTTGATGCTGATATGCCGGTTCGGGGGAAATGCCACGTAGATCGGCATCGGATCGAGGCTCCAGTTCTCGAACAGGGGCACCAGCTCGCCGCGTGCTTCGAAGGTTTTGGACATGTACTTGGGCAGCCAAAGTACACCCAGCCCGGCCAGGCCGGCCGCGAGGTAGGCGTTGCCATCATCGACTGCCAGCGCGTAGCGACCTTTGACCAGGAGGCTCTCAGCGTGGTTGCGCATGGAGTAGGGCAGGGCTTTGCCGGTGCGCGCCCACAAGAAACCGACGATACGATGCTGCGAATCCTCCAGCTCCCGCGGATGCGTGGGGATACCGATGCGTGCCAGGTAGCTCGGTGCGGCGAAAACGCCAAGCTGGAGGTCGCCTACCTTCCGGGCCATCAGCGACTGATCCTTTATCTCGCCGCCACGCACCACGCAATCGATGTTCTCACCGATCATATCCACGATCCGGTCACTGACGCCCATGTCGATCTGGATGTCGGGGTAGCGCAAGTAAAACCCAGGCAATTCGGGGACGAGAATCATGCTGGCCAGAGGGCTCGGCACATCCACCCGCAACCGACCCCTGGGCAGCGTCGAGGCGCTGGACAGGCTGGTCTCGGCGTCGTCCATGTCGGCCAGTAGCCGCAGAACTCGCTCGTAATAGACTGCACCATCGGCAGTGACGTTGACTTTGCGCGTCGTGCGGTTAAGCAATTTAACCCGCAACCGTGCCTCCAACTGCTGTACCAGTTGTGTCACGGTGGTCTTGCTCATATGCAGTGTTTCGGCCGCCTTGGTGAAGCTGCCAGCTTCCACCACGCGAGCAAATGCCTGCATTGCATCAAAACGGTCCATTGCTGCCTCCGCTATCGAGCAGATTGTTTGGGTTTAACAAACAGTGCTAGCTAAGGTTGCGTGTTTATCGCCTTGGTACAAGTCCTTACAGTCTCTGCATCGTTAGTTCCGGGTCGACGTTGACCCATTGATGGAGGCACCTATGACGCAGCGTGACGTGGTTTTTCCAGCTGGACGCCAGGCGCTTTACGAGCGCAATCGCTATTCGCCGGCTATCAAGTCCAATGGCTTTCTATTCGTGTCGGGGCAAGTCGGCAGTCACGAAGACGGCTCGCCCGAACCCGATCTGGAGGCCCAGGTCCGACTCGCGTTCAGCAACCTGAATGCAATCCTGGTCGCCGCCGGTTGCACCTTCGACGATGTGATTGACGTCACCGTCTTCATCGTCGATCCCGAATCGAAGTTCGAGACGATCTGGAAGGTTGTGCCGGAGTTCTGGGGGAGGGCGCCACACCCGACGCTGACCGGCGTGGGTGTTACTTGGCTCTATGGTTACCAGTTCGAGATCAAGGTGATTGCCAAATTGCCGGAAAACACCGGTGGATGATTTGGCAATCGATTACGTAAGGGCACGCCGTTCAAACCCTGCGTGCCCTCAATAACGCCGCCGCAGACAACAGGTAAGCTGGCGCTCCTATTACGGCATGGAAATCTTGTACTCGGCGAGCTTCGCCTTGTGCTCCTCCTGCAGGTACTTCTTGTTGACGATCTGCGAGAACTTCGTGAAGTCGGCCTTGGCGTCGTCCCTGTCGCCCAAATGGTCATACGCGATCCCCCGCGCATAATAGGCCCAGGCATAGTCCGGTTGACGCTGGAGGCCGGTACTGAATGCTTCAGCGGCCTCTCGGTACTGACCCAGGTCTGTCAGCGCGAGGCCCAAATGATAGTAGGTCGGCATGTGGAAGCCGGAACCCTTCCCAGCTTCTCCCATCCCGTTGTCAAGGTTGTACTGCACGAGTTCAAGGGCTTTTTTCGGGTTGCCAGCGTCGCGATACATGGCGCTCAGGTCCAGGTTGGCGCGCGGATCAGGCTTGACCTCCAGTTGCATGGATTTTTCCTTGGCGGTCACGGCTTCGGGAAAGTGCTTGAGGTTGCTGTAGGCGTCGGCCTGCACCGCGTAAATCAAACTTTGCAGCGAGGCGGGCAGCGTATTTTTCTGCAGGCATAGATCACCTTCCTGCAGCACCAGAGGGTAGTTTTCGGCTCTGGACGCTTTGAACTGATTAGTGCAGTGGACAAGGTTGGCTTTTTGCGGGTTCTGCATCCCTGCGCAACCTGTGAGGATGACGGCGCAGACGATCAGTGCCGGCCAGCGAGTAGTCATGATAAGCATCCTTGTCAGTCGAGCAGATGAGCGTTGAGGTCAGGGCGATAGACCTGCAACAGCGGCGCGGTCACGGTGCCTTGTAGCGAACAGAACACGGTGGTGTGTCCCGCGAGCGGCGGTGTCGAGTCGCCCGTGTCGACGATCAGCACGCGGTCTACGAACCCAAACGGCGTGGCGACGCCAGGGCCGGTCAGTCCTTCGGTGCGCCATTGGCCGATAGGGTCCCCGATGCGGCGAATTTCGGCGCGGGTAATGGCTTTGCCCTGACTGACAAAGCGTGCGTTATCAACGATCAGCGGCTTGAGTTTTGCGGCCACCTCTTGCGGCGAGCCATCGGCAACAAAACCCCAGAACAAAAAATTGCCGAGGTTCTTGATGGTTTCGGCCTGATTGTAATAGCCGACCATACGCACACCATTAACGATCAGGGGCGTTTCGAAGTGTTGGTAAGTGCCACCTTCCTGCAGCGGACTCATGATGCTCGGTGCCTTGACCGAGCCGTAGTCACTCAGGCGCAAGGTACCTGCAGGCAGGTGGGCATCGCGTAGGCTCTCGAAGAAATGCGCATCGCAACGAGAGAATTCAGTCAGCAGTTGTTCCGGCGTGGTAACCGTCTGGGCTTGGGCCGTGCACACGGCGCCGACGGCGAGCAAAGCAACGCCGGAAAAAAGAAAGCGGAACATTAAAATCATCCGTGAAATGGGAACAAAGGCTGTCGGCTGATGAGTCGGGAACTTTAGCAATACGGGCCTGTGGGAGAAGGCTGGCATCTCTTTTTGGTTGAAAGCGGGGGTGGGTAGAGCGTGAGCTCGTGGCCGATTTCTGCTTCTGACGAAGGGCTGCAATCGGCCCAGAGTGTGCAAAAACGTTTCGCCAAAATTGAAGTGTCCGCGTCTACGTTAAATCTGAAATTTATCGGCACGTCTGCAGATGTGGATTTCGCGTAGAAACGTGATTTCCAGTCCGGTTTTGAGCACCTGACGCGCTCAAAAACGTTTTTACACAGTCTCGGCCAAAAGCTGCCGCTCACCTGAGATAAATTTTGAACGTCCCAACGCCTGGAATGAGCCCCTCATAGCCGCAAAACAAAGCCCGTTAACATGCCTCTCAACGCGTCGCACATTGGCCTATCCGAAAAAAATCTTTAAGCGCCGCCTGATAGAGCGCCAATGGCTGATTGTCCGTATTGAATAGTGCAAACGGAATCATCGTGAGATGTGAAAACGACGTGGCGTTTATCGAGTAGGTTTTCTGCCTGCAAAAGCGCTGATCCTTATTCAATATAAAATCAAACTTGAAAAGGTTTGTCCGCGTACACCAACTGGGGATCAAACCCAGACTCAGGCCCGTCAAGTAATCTTGTCCGCAAGCGCCGCCAGATGAGAACTCCGAGATCTTTATTTCTAATGCCGGCAGGGTCGTGGCGGCAAGGCTGGAGCCTGTATCCTGTGCATCGGGAATAACTTTGAGTGTCGCTGCGTATGCGTCCTTGCCGAAGCGACTGTCTTTCCATGGGGAGTTTATTGCGTAACTGAAGCTGGAGATGATTTCTTTTGTTTCGGGCTCAGCGGGTTCGTTGATTGTCGGCTGGGACGAATAAGATGTGCAGCCGGAACAGAGTATCGCAATGCTGACAAACACAAACCCGTTGGCTATTAAGCGACGCATACTCAGTTTTCCCTAACTATCAATTAGCCGACATGCCTGTCACTTAATCCCGTATAACATCTTATCTACACGCCGGATTGCTGAATCAGAATAACAGGGCAGACTGTACGCGCGACACATCGGGAGAGAGAAAAGGCCGCCGCCATGCTTTCTTTGCCCCAATCCAATGCGAACCCGCGAACTTTGAAGGCAAACGCCTGCCCAAACCCCGTCATTACCAAGGTTGCGCCACTAACAGGGAGAAAATAATGAAGCAGGACGCCAGCAAGCGCTCATCAATTCATACCGGCTTGGGCACTGTCATCGCACGCCTGGGGCTGTTGCTCATCGTGCCGTTGGCTGTCGGGGGCTGCACCTTCAAGAAAACCGATGTCCAGAACCCGGCCGAGATGGCCAAGTACGACGCCGCCAGTACGGCGCGCATCCGCCTGATCAGCGGGCAAGGGGCATACGCAGGTTTCGTATCCGGCCAAAGTTGCGAGCAGTATTTCAACGACACTTACAGAAAAGCGCTGGCCGCCCGCGAGCGGCCGCAAGGATGGAATCCTTCGCGTATCGTGCCCAGCGGTCAGAGCACGGATATCTTCGGCATGTGGCCTTCCGACTACCAGAACAATGTCATCGGCATGCCGGCATCCCCGGTCAGCGCGAAGATCGATGAGACGCGCAGGTACTTCGATGAACGTGTGGTCCCGGCCGGGCAGCCGCTGATCGTGTTTGTGGCGTTCGTCACGTCCGGGTCCAGTTGCTCTTCAGCGCCCGTGAGTTTCGTGCCACGCGCAGGCGCCGACTATGAAGTCCGGCAGGCATTCCAGTCGCAAACATTCCAGACAACGTGCCGCAATGAGGTGGTTGAGTTGAAAGCCGGCGAGGAAAAACCGATGTCCCCGAATTACTGCATCCAGGACTCGTCGGGCGATTATCACACCCGCAGCGTTACCCCTGTCAGCCAGGCCGGGCTATAGGATGGCTGCTGTTTGTGCAGCCACTTTCGCGCTGGCCCTTTTGCGCTGAAAAAAGGGCGTTATCAGCCAGCCTAGCTACGCCGAAGCGACGACTGGCGTGTGAGGGCTCCTAGAGAGGGACCTTGGAGAATGAGACAACGGAGCCCCCCAGCCCCATCAACAAATTCCGAAAATGGCACATAGCTAGCCTGTCCCGAATGTCTGTTTCTGGCCCAGAGTGTGTAAAAACGATTTTCGGCGATATAGGCATCTAAAAACGACCTGAAAATCGCGTCTCTATGCAAAATCTGTATCTGCTCACTTGCCGATAAATTTCAGATTTAACGTAAAAGCGCGCACTTCAATTTTGGCAAAGCGTTTTTACACAGCCTGGGCCGGTAGTAGCCTGTCATGAAGCGCTGCTATCGGCCGTTCTCTGCCGGTCGTGTCTCCACTAATCTTGCTGGTCAAAAATGGTGCACATGATTGGTTAAGTCGAACGCAAATGGGGGGGCATATGCAACGCTAATGGGTGGTCAGGTAGGGTGCAATTCCCCACTAGAGCGTCGGTAGCCGGTCCAACGCACAATTGCGCTCCATTTTCGGCTCATCGGCCGTGGGGACGCGCGCGCCCGAATCGACATTGAATATGTCAATGTAACAACCGCTCAGCGCGCCCGGGCTGTCGACAATTCCTCCTTTGATTATGTAACGTGCGCCCGGCGCAAATTCGCTGACAAACGCTATGTTGCACGAGCGATTGGCATTGGCCGCGCCGCGCATCACCAAGTGCAGCGGCTTGCCGGCTTCAATCGGAAAAAAACCCTCCGGCGTCGATACATTCTTATAAACGGAAACCAGCTGCCCTCCCGGCGCAGTCGCCACGGTTCTGCCGTATTTGCAGCCGATGGGAGGCGCCTCGACCAGAGACACGCTGTTTCGATGATTCTCCATCGACACCAATTCGCTGCGGATAAGCGCGTGAGGCGCCCCGGCAGGCACAAGGTATTTCGGCGCTGGGGCGCAGCCTGCAAGCAGCAGAATTGAACACAGGTAAAGAGGCTTCATAATTTCCATATTAATGTCGGTAGAGGGCGGCATTAACTAGCCTGATGAATCAGAATGGGTCAAGTAATAAGTGAGAAGAATAGGCGTCAAACCAAGTTTGAAATAAAGGTGAATCGCCCCTGGTTTATTAGATTGGCGGAATGGCCGATATCTGCCTGTGCTAACAGCTCTGGGTCGATTTCTGCCGGTCACAATAGCCCAGGGCGGGCAAGAAGCAGTCGTTCGTCTTTTCCTCAAGGGCCGGTGCTACGACCGCGGCCCTCTTGTCTTTCCTCCAAGCCCCGCGCTACCCTCGCCACTGCTAAACACCGTTCGCAAAAGGAATTGCTGCAAGGGTGTCTAACCGTTTTTACTTCCGCTCTCCTCGTAAACACTGCACGCCAGAGCGGCAGCGCACGTTCGCCCAAAAATGTTATGCACCCGTTGATGTCTATTTATCGTTAGGCATTTTTATCCGACCTACGCGGGATCCATGTGAAGAAAGCAAAAGCGATTACCAAAAAGAAATCATCCGGCCGGGGCTTTGAGATGTCCTCGTTTTGTGGGTGGGATGGAGAGATTTTAGTTCTGAACATACTTGGAACGCCGAGCGCTAAAAAGGATGCCATCGGCAAGGCGAAAGGAAGTCAACTCAAGATTAGCGTCACCGCCGCACCCGTAGCAGGCAGGGCGACTGACCACATGGTTAAGTTTCTCGCCCGAGAGTTTGACGTCTCGGTTTCTGACATCACGGTGGTGTTCGGTCGTTTTAATTTGAGCAAGCAAATGCGTATAAGGGCGCCCGGCAGCTTACCTGCCGTAGTGGCCAAGGCCCTGTCAGACGCAGAAAACACCTGACCATTGGCTACGGGCGCGATCAGCAAGCACTACGTTGGAACCGCTGGAGGCGGTCGACACCTGGGTCGGTCGGCTCCAGCCGCGAGACTTCCCTCGATTCGCCGAAAATTTCACCGGCGCGTTCAATTCGCTGAAGGCCTCCTGCAAGGCATTCGACTCAGCGCTGTCGGCCACCGCTCTCGACTTGGCCGGCAAAAAATACGGCTTCACCGTCGAGGCCGATGGCCGCCTGAAAGTGCTGGATTCGGCCAGCCGGCTCAGCAGCTCGGATACCCAGCGGCTGACGGATTTGCTCAATCAATCCCCTGTCCTGAAAGCCTACCGCAATGCCTCCATCGACACGGTGGACGCCGATTCGGTCTGGTCGGGCCTGGGCTATTACAGCCTGACCAACGAAAATTTCGCCAAGACCATTGATCTGGCGCCTCTACTCAGGGATTTCGACCCGTCGGATATCAAGGGGCCAAGGCCAATCAACTGGCCTACAAAGGCGAGCGGGCGACGTAAGAAACGGAAGTGGCGATGTATGAGCGGCGTGCAGCGCAGCGGTTCAGTACGCAGGGCTGATCCACTTTGCGTTGTAAGAAATGATGGCGTGCAGGCGGCAGTAGATACGCAAAACCACTACATGGGCTTCTGGTCGATCAGGCTATGGAGTGCTGGTTTGCATCGCTACAAAAAAAAGCCCCCCCACACCGGGCTAAAGTGTAGGGGCCTTTTGAACATAAGCGGTGTTATTCGCATTCCGCGTTCAACCTATCTGTCGTCAACGACCGTAATTGACCCATTGCTATCTTTCTAGGAAAAAAGCTGACAGTTAAAAACTGAGTGTCGGAAGCGTCCAGAAATCCGCGGCTATTCAGTGAATAGCACGCCGATGATCAGAGGAACTCTGTGCTGTTGATTTAAATGGACCTGCAGCCGCGACGCGCTATGTTTCGAGGACTTCTCGCGCCTGATGTTCAACTCGATTGCGCCCCCGTTTTTTTGCGCGATACAGAAGACTGTCGGCCTTTTCCACCAAATCAGTCGAGACAATTACGCCATCTTGATGGTTGGAAGCGACACCTGCGCTGATGGTGACAATGCCTGCTGTACTGCCTCGGTGTTCAATTTTAGCAGCCTCTATTGTTGACCGCACTTCCTCGGCGATCTTTAGTGCACCTGCCAGTTCCGTCTCTGGAAGCAGGATTACAAACTCTTCCCCACCATACCGGGCAGCGAGGTCCGCTGGACGATTTATATTTTTATTTAATAACTCTGCGATGTGCCTTAAACATTCGTCGCCGAGAACATGGCCATAATGGTCATTGTACTGTTTAAACCAATCTATATCGATAACGATGAGCGCTACGCTATTTCCAGTGCGGCATGCTCTCGACCACTCGTGTGCCAATCTAACGTCGAAACACCTGCGGTTAGGCAACCCCGTGAGGCTATCTGTTTTAGCAATGTGCTCTAAATCACGATGTGCAAGACGCAGTTCTTCTTCGGCAACCAACAAACGTTGAATTTGTCGGTAAAAGAGAAAGCCTAGGCTGGTCAGCACCAAAATTATAAGCCCCACCATAACTGATGCGTGATAGACGTAAGTCCACCATGTTGCAAATACCGAATCTAACGATAATCCGGCTGCAGCCACGATCGGAAGGCCGCGTATGCGGCTGTATGCGTAGACGCGTTCTATCCCGTCCACGACGGACGTCAGGGTTGCTGTTCCCTCGTCGCTGTGTATTAAATATCGACTAAACAGCTCTCCCTTTGCGATATTAGTCGTCATTAGCGCGTCAATCATTGGTCGTCGTGCCAGCAAATTACCGTTATTCAGTGCAAGCAGTATCACCCCTTGTTTGTCTACGTCTAAACGCTCAAAGAAACTTTGAAAGTATGCGACGGGCAACGTCGCCAAAACCACGCCGCTGAAGCGGCCATCGGGGTATTGAGTGCGACGGCTGACAGGGATGATCATGTCGCCGGTAGTGCGGCTAAAAATCACCTCGCCTATATGGATGGCTGTGCCCGGATGGTTCCTGTGGTAGATAAAATAAGAACGATCGCTATTGTTTTTTGCGACTGTCTCTGAGGAGAACGAATTAACAACCCAGTCGCCATTCTCGTCGTAAATGAACAACCCTTGAATTCCGTCAGTTGCCTCAACGTTGTTGGCCATTACGTTGGATAAACGAACTCTCTGTTCGTTGCTAAGTTTGTCATTTTCAACGCGCTCTGCAAGGTTGCTGAGAATGCTTTCAGCCTGACGCAAGGTATCTTGAGCCTGCTGCTCGGAGGCCCGAACAATGTTGCGGACAGCAATTTTGGCATTCATCAATCGTTCGTCCGCCGACTGCTTTAACTGCCAAGCAATTGCGGACACCAGCATGACACAGACCAAAAAGATGAATGCTACCAAGCCCACAGAAAGAGCTTTGGGTGTTAATCGACCCGACACGAGCGTTATGGTTTTCATTGAGCTCATCATAGCGTTGAAGTACTGAACCTTCCTGTGAATTTTCTACAATTCATCAGCTTCAGGTTGGGCGTATCCACAGCGATCAGAATACCGAGTCAATATGGGCTTAATAAGCACAACATTCACGTTATAAATCTACATAAGATCGGCGTTATGCACATACTGTATGGCGCAGCCGGGGAGGGGACTAGGATCGGCGGCTGGATTAAATTCACCCTGCACACCCAGTGAAAGGTTCAACATTTCACACCAAAATAGAGCGCCAGTCCCATTGTGGTCCCATGAGGCCATTTTTCCGGAAGCGAAAAACCACAAACCCAAGACTTTCTCTCGGAAAATCATGGGTTTGCGTTTTAATGATTTGGCGGTGAAGAAGAGATTCGAACCCGCATCACTTTAGACGCAAACCGCATCCCATTCAGCGCCCACGCAAGGACTGCTTTTGGCGGATTTGTGCCTGTCGCCAGCGGCGGCGGCCGACCGAGGCTGTGTAAAAACGTTTTCGAACGCCACAGGTACTCAAAACCGGACTAAAAATCGCGCATCTGAGCGAAATCCACATCTGCTGACGTGCCGATAAATTTCAGATTTAACGTAGACGCGCGCAGTTCAATTTTTACGAAGCGTTTTTACACACTCTGGGCCGAAAGCAGTCCGTCAGAATAATTCATAGTGCGCATCATCAGGATTACCCGCCGCCACCAAAACTCCTGACGCGCCAGCGCCCATATTCCCACCTTGGCCGTAACCGATTCGTCCTGCATCTGCGGGTCGGCCGCCACAGCTGAATCGCCAGATACAACAGATGCGCCGCCCCGACGATCTTGATCGCGTAGAACAACAACTCCGACGTTTGCAGCACCACCGCCAACGCGGCGGAGGGGTGGGCGATCATGCCGGAGAAGGCAAGCAGGCTGGGAAGGTCGAGGATAAAGGCGCTTGAGGGGGTAAGATAATCCGAGCCCTAAAGCTTGACCCATCGCCGTCGATAACCTCTATGAACCAATCAATCATGGACCGATGAAATGGTGCTTACCGTCAGCGCTACCTATATCCCGCCCGCCAATACCAGCCTTACGCCCTCTGCCCCGATACTCGTGGCCACGCCTCTGACGGATGTCGCGAAGGACGTCTTGGCCAGCGCCAGCCCTGCAGCCGTCTACCATCCCAGCAAAGACGTTGAATCTATGGAATCGCCGGAGGCTATCGATACCTGGGTCGGTCGGTCCGCATCGCGAGCGCTTCCTCGGTTCGTCGAGATCGCCAAAGGCGCGCAAAGCGCGCTGAAAGCCACGTTCAATACGTTCCAGTCAACGCTGGCAGCGACTTATCCGGATTTAGCCGGCAAGAAATATGGCTTTACGGTGGAGGCCGATGGCGCGCTGAAGGTGCTCAATCAGGCCGGCGAGCTCAGCAGTTCGCAGACTCAGCAGCTGACCCTGCTGCTGAATCAATCCAAGGATCTGAAAGCCGCCGCCATTACGTTCCGCGACGCATCTATCGACATGGTCGATGCCGATTCGCCGTGGTCCGGTAACTACATGGGCCGCTACAGCCTGACCCAGGAGAACTTCGCCGCCACGCTTGATTTGGTGCCATTGTTCAACAGCCCTGGCTCGGTGCCTGCCCAGGAGTACGTGGCCGGGCTGTTTTTTAGCCAGATGGAGTACAAAGGCGAACTGGCGACGCGCGAGACGGAAACCGCGATGCGTGAGCGCCGCGTTGCGCAGGGGCTTGCATCGCTCTACTAATGGGGCGTGTCCTCCTCTCTCAGCGCACGGATGAAGCCTGCGTTCGTGCGTCTTCTGCGCCAACCTGAAGATCGAAAACGGCTACCCGAGCCGGTAGCCGTGGGCGCCGCAACCGTCAGAAACTGTACTTCGCCGTCACGCCAAAGCTGCGCGGGTTGCCGTAGGTGTCGGTGGAGCCCCAGGTGGGGCTGGCGCCGATCGCCGAGTAGTAGGTGCGGTCGAAGATGTTGTTCGCGTTCACTTGCAGGTCCAGGTGCTTGTTCACTTGGTAACCGGCCATCAAATCCGCTACCGCATAGCTGCCTTGCTCCAGGCGATAGTAGCTGCCGTTGGTGAGGGCGATGTCGTTGTACATGCGGCTTTGCCAGTAGACGTTGCCACCGATGCGCAGTTTTTCCAGCGGGCCCTGGAAGCGGTAGGACGTGGTGAGTTTGAACAGGCGCTCCGGGGTATCGGTGTCGAAGCGCTGGTTGTCGTTGGCGGGGTTGCTGTCCTTGATGAAATGCGCGCGGGTGTAGGTGAAGCCGCCGCCGACTTGCCAGTTCTCGGTGAGGGCGCCTTGCAGTTCCAGGTCGATACCCTGGCTGCGCACCAGGCCGGCTGCGCCATAGCAGGTGAGCACCGGGCAACCGGCCTGGGTGGCGGCGGTGGTGGCGCGGTTTTTCTGGTCGACCTGGAACACCGCCAGACTGGCGTTGAGCGCGCCGTTGAAGTATTCGCCCTTGATGCCCACTTCGTAATTTTCGCCCACGATCGGCTCCAGCACCTTGCCTGAGAGGTCTTTTTCGCTTTGTGGGGTGAAGATGTCGGTGTAGCTGGCATAGACCGAGTGGTGCTCGTCGAGGTCGTAGATCACCCCGGCATAGCGCGTCAGGTTGCGCGTGACTTTGTAGTCGCCGTCTTGGCTTTGGCGGTCGTCGTAGTCGTACCAGTCCAGGCGCGCACCGAGGATGACCTTGAGCGGGTCGGCCAGGTTCAGGCGTGTGGTCAGGTAGACGCCGTCCTGGGTGGTGAGGCTGTGGGTTTTGCCGTTGCGCTGGAAGTCGGGTTTGGCGCCGTTGAGCGGGTAATTGGTGTCGTAAGGGCTGTATTCCTTGGAGGTGGCGTCGTAAATGCGTTTGCTGGTGCCGACCACCACTTCGTGGGTGCGGCCGAAGGCCTCGACCGGGCCGCTGGCGAAGGTATCGAACGCGTATTGTTTGTTGTCCTGGTGCGATTGGTAGGCGGTGCGCGCCAGCTCGGTTTGGTAGCGCGACTGGTAACTGCCGGTGAACACGCCGTCCAATTGCGACGCGGAGCCGGAGACGTTGAGTTTCCAGCCATTGTCGAAGCGGTGCTCGACGTCGCCGAACACCGTGTTGATCGCAAGCTCCTTGTTTTCCCAGTCGCTGCCGGGGTTGGTGGAGCGGGGCAGGTTCAGGTGATGGCCGTCTGTGCCGATGGGCAGGCCGCCCCAGAAGAAGTTGGTCTGGTCTTCCTGTCGGGAGAAGCCGAGGGTGGCGGTGGTGTCTTCGCTCAGGTCGGCTTCGCTGATGGCGTAGAACAGGCCGTGGTCGCTGGTTTCGTTGTCGCGGAAGCTGTTGGCGTCGCGGTACGAGCCGACCACACGGCCGCGCAGGGTACCGCTGTCGTTCAAGGCGCTGGATGCATCGAGTTCCATGCGGTAGTCATCCCAACTGCCGGCGGCGCCGGTGATTGACACCTGCGGCGTAGCGGTTGGGCGCTTGCGCACAAAGTTGATCGCTGCCGACGGGTTGCCGGCGCCGGTGACCAGGCCGGTGGCGCCGCGAATCACTTCGACCCGGTCGAACATCGCCAGGTTGGGCTGCACGCTGTTGGCGTAGCCCGAGTAGGCGCTGGGCAGGCCGTCGAACATCATGTTGTCGATGTCGAAGCCGCGCGAGCTGTAGGTCTGACGGCCCGGGCCTTCAGCCTGGCTGAGGAACAGGCCGGGCGTGTTCTTGACCACATCGTTGACACTGGTCATGGCCTGGTCGTCCATGCGCTGGCGGGTGATCACGGTCACGGCCTGCGGGGTTTCGCGCATGGTCAACGGCAACTTGGTGGCCGTCGCCATGGCGCCGGTGGTGTAAGACTGTGTGCCTTCGGTGGTCTCGCCGAGTTGCTCGCCGCTGATCTCGGTGGCGCCCAGTTCAAGCGGTGCCGGTGCTTTTTCGGTGTCTGCCGCCAGCGTTGTCTGGGTGCCGCTGAGGCAGAGCGCCAATGCCAGTAGACTGGGTGAAAAACGCGTGCCGACAGGTTGTTGAACGAACATGAATCTGAGCCTCCCCGAGCGCCTTTTATGGCGAATGATAAGCGAATCGATAACTATTCGTATCAGTGTGGCAGATTGAATCCGGCCAAAAAAGGCTTTGGGGGGAATTACTTAACAAGATTTTCACATTTTACTGGGTGGCAGTTTGCCGCCAGCGCGCGAAATCATCCGAAGTTGCCGCTGTTGCGTGAGGCCGCAACCGCCAGCGGGCTGGCGGTCAAGCCGACGCTATTGCGTGGCGGTACGGTGAAAAAAGGAGCCTTTAGAATGACTGCCGGTCAGTTAAGGGATAAAGCGGTAACCGGTAGCCCGTGGCGAGGGCGCTTGCTCCCGTTGGACTGCGTAGCAGTGCCCTCTGTTGGGGCCGCTTCGCGTCCCAGCGGGAGCAAGCGCCCTTGCCACAGTGACCGTGTTCTTCTTTATTAGCCGTCAGAACTCCATTCGCAGGCCCACCGTGCCTTGTCGGCTGTTGAGCCTCTGGCTATCCAGGTTGCGGTTATAGCCGACTTCGCTGTACAGGCTGACGCTCTTGGCCACCTCCAGCGTGGCACCCAGACTCAGGCCCAGGGAGGTGGACTTCTGTTCGGTGTCGATGTCCGTCACCCCGTTAAAGGTGACGGTGTTCTGCCCGGCGCCGGTATGCCAGAGATTGGCCCGCGCGTAGGGCTGCAACGGCAGGCCGCGCAGCTGATAGTCGCCGCGCAGACGTATGCCCAGGCGCGTGGTGACGCTGGTGTCGGCGTTGTAGGCAACGTCGGAGATGCCATCGTTCTGACTGTCTAGCTTGGTTTGGCTCACGAACAATTGAACCTGGGGCTCAGCCACCCAATCGGCCGTCATCTGGAACGGCCAGCCGACCTCGGCGGAAGCGGCGACGTTGTGCCCGCGAGTCTTCATCTTCACTCCTCGGTCCGATTCGTTGTTGCCATCGAAACGGGTGCCCATGAGCACCAGATCGAGATAGGCCTGGTTGGCGCCGATCAGCGTCCAGTACACGCCCAGGCTGTCACCGCGCAGGGTAGTGTTGCCGGCGGCCTTGTCCTGCCAGCCGCCGTTGAAACCCTTGACGTCGCCTTTCAAGCGGCTGTGGCCAACGAAGAAACCGGCCCGCTGCACTGCGCCGTTGTCGGGGGTGTTCGCATACACATCCGTACCGATCTGGAACGCGGACAGCGAACTGTTCAGCGTAGGGCTCACCGTGCCGGCGAAACTCTGGCGGCTGCTGTTGCCATAAATGCGCCCCCAACCGGCCGGGAAGGCGCCGGTCTGCTGTGGCTGGCTCTGATCGCCCATGCGTTCGTGATAGGTGCCCAGCATGGCCTGGACGATTTGTTGCGCAGCGGGAAACAGCGCCGCATAGATCACCGTTTCCGGGCGGTAGATCGGGATCGGCGTGATGCCCGGATTGGAGGGCAGTTCAGGCGTGCCTACCACAGGCTCGGGCAGCGGCGTCACCGGGCCTGGCAGTGGCGTCACCGGCACCGATGAGCGCAGGTAGTAGTGTTCACCCGAGCCTGCTTTGTCGCCGCCTTTGAACAGGTAGTAGTCGAAGGCGCCTGCGGAGACCCGGTTTGCCAGGGTGAAGTGAGTGCCGGCGCCGCTGGCGCCGTTGATTGTCCGGACGACCTGGATACCGTCCTGTACGGTTTCGGCACCCGGCCCTGCGAGATTGCTCACGCTGATGGGGGTGGTGCCGCTGATCGTGCCCGTGCTGACCACCAGCAAGTCACTGGGTGACCCGTCGCTGCCCAGTACACTTTGTAGCGCGAGCCCGCCGCCGTTGCCGTTGTAGTTGCCGTTTACCGTCAGGGTGTCGTTGGCGCTGGTACTGCCGGTGGTCATGTCGATCAGGCCGCCATTGTTCAAGGTGACTGATTGGCCGGCGGTGAAGGGGTTGAGTGAACCGGTGGTGACGGTCAATTTGCTGGACCCGTCGAGGGTCATGCTGCCGGTGCCGGTTTCGTTGTCGCCCAGTGTGAAAGCGCCGCCGAGTTTGAGGTCCGAGCCATTCACCAGCAGCACCTGCTCCCAGCCGGTGTAGCGCGACGGGACGTCGGTCTGCGTGTGGTCGAACGTGAGTGTGTCGTTGCCCAGGCCGCCATCCACCAGCGGGTTGGAGGACAGCAGCGTTTCGTTGAGGTTTGTCAGCAGGGCGGTGTCGTTGCCGGCACCCATGACGATCAAACCGTTGATCTTGCCGCCATCGTGCCAGATCAACTGGTCGTCACCGAAGCTGGCGAGGATCTGCCCGTTGACCACTCCGCCGCTGACTTCAATCACATCATTGCCACCGCTGGTGCTGATGTTGCCGCCGATGTAACTGGTGCCCGAGACCAGAATATGGTCTTTGCCGAACCCGGTGACCAGGTTGCCCAGGATGGTGCCGCCTTGCATGTCGAACACATTGTCATCGAGCTTCATGTCGACCCGGCCGATGGTGCCTCCCGTCATCGTGGCGTGGTCGCCATCTTCAAAGGCTCCCTTGATGGTACCGCCGCTCATGTTGAAGGTGTCCAGGCCATCGCCTTGGGCCAGGGACGCGATGGTGCCGCCGCTCATGGCAAAACTGTCGATGCCAGCGCCTTGGCTGATCGCACCCGCCTGCCCGCCGGTTATCTGCACCACATCCGCGCCGGCGCCTTGGGTGACCGAGCCGGTAACGGTGCCCTGGTTCAGCCGGAAAATATTCGCGCCGTCGCCTTGGTTCAGTGAACCGTTGAGCGCTGCCGTCGGCCCATTCACGTCCACCAGGTCGTTACCCGCCCCGAAGGTGACATTGCCGTTGATCGCGCCGCTGCCGCTGATATTCAGGGTGTTGTTGCCGCCGGTGTCGGTAAAGCCCGGCGCCGAGGCACTGTCGCACGTGGAGATGTCGTCGCCGGCGGTGTTGTTGACCGTGCATGCGCCATACGAGGCGAGTGGCCATGCCATCACGGCAATGATTGAGCTGATACCCAGGCACAACAGGGAAGATATCGATGTGCGCATGACCCGTCCTCGTTCGAAGCAAGCATCGCCCGGCACCTGGGCAAGCAGGCGCGGTTCGGACCATGGCAACAACGAACGCGATACGGATCAGGGACTGCCGGTTACCCCATTCTGAAAACATCGGCCAATGCAAAGGGTTGGCATGGCTTTCTCGATTGCACCTTAGTCGCACATCCAAGGCGCCGCTACTGTCAGAAATAACAGGTGTAGACGAGTTTGGACCTAGACAAACACGATCTCATAAGGCTCGCGCATCCGCTCCAGCAGCCCCTGGGCGAGCATCGGCGCGAGCCCGATCTCTGGGTCTCCGGCCAGTTGGCTGGCATAGGCATGGGCCGCGTGCAGTTTGCGCGCTACGCCCCAGGTATCGAGGCGTACCTTGCGTGCTCGCTGCCAGGGGATCATCGAACCTTCCCGTGCCGTCCAATGCCAGGCCCAGATCGGCAGCTCATACAGACGCGCTCCGGTCAGGCTGCACGCCTTTGCGCTGGCACGGCCGACGGCGTCGTGGTCATCGTTGCCGTCGTTGCGCCAGGTGGTGAAGACCACATCGCCGGGCTGCAGGTAGCGCGCAATGAGTTGGCTCACGGGGTGTTCACTGGCGGCCAGTGCGTCATCGCGAAACCCGCCGCGAATCCACTTCAGGCTGTGCAGTGGCATGCCCAACCGGCGCAGCGCTTCGACGCTTTCCTGCGGCCGCACCACGCTCAAGCGGCTCGCCGGCCAGACATTCGAGCCGGGATGGCTGGCGCTGCCGTCGGTGATGGAGATCAATAGGATCGGGTGTTCAAGGGTGCTGAGCCGTTGCAGCAAACCGCCACAGGCCAACACTTCATCGCCCGGGTGGGGCGCGATGATGACCACCCGCGCGCCCGCGGGAACCAGCGAGTGGGGAGAAATAGCGGGAATTTGTGCCAACTGTGGGGCACTGTTCCAGATTTGCGCTGGGCCGCGGCGGCCTTCGCTCAGGGAGGCGGGCTTCATGGGAGTCACGTCCTTGTCAGTTGATGCTGGGTCGTGGCCCGTTGACGGGACGACGCTTTTTTATTGGCCGCAGGCTGCGCTGCAGTGTTCACTCGGCATTCCATCCCTGGATTGCCAGCAAGGCGTCATCAGCATAGTCAAGGATTCGCCGCTTTCACATCCTGTAACTACGATTTTTTAAGGGACCTGCATCAGACTCTTCAGGTAATCGCCAAAGCCACCTTCGGCGCGGCAGTCCAGGCGGGCGCTCGTGATCACTTGCGGGGTATGGCTCCAGGCGATGGAGGCGCCGCTGCGCTCCAGGTTTCGCACCAGTTGTACATCTTCATGGCAGGTCAGCGGTTCGAAACCACCCGCCTGCACATAGGCGCCCGCACTGATACCCAAGTTGGCGCCGTGGATATGCCGATGCCCCTCCCGCGCCTGGTATGCCTGGTGGTAGCGAATCTGCGCCGCGGGGTCGAAGTCTTCGCTCCAGGTGTCTACAGTCACCGTTCCGCACACAGCATCAACGCCCAATGCCAACTGCGCCACCAGCCAGTCGGGGGCGACTCGGCTGTCGGCGTCGGTGCATGAAATCCAGCGCACCGCCTGATTCAACAAGTGCCGCGCGCCGACCCCGCGCGCATGGCCGACGTTGCGCGCCTGCACGTGCAGGCTATGTACCGGATACGCTCGGGCAATCTTCGCACTGCCATCGGTGCAACTGTCGAGCACCACCAGGATCTGCACTTTTTCTCCCTGCAACCCCGGATGGCTGGCGGCAATCATTGCCGCATCGAGGCACTCGGCCAACAGGGCTTCTTCGTTATGTACCGGGATCAGAATGCCGATCATCGCAGGCCCTCATGGGTGGCGACCGAGCCATGATCGCGGCTCCATAGGTCGAGCAGAACATCACAGTCGTGGTAACGGGCCACATTTTCCATACCCAGCCGTTGCTGGAGCAGCGCATGCACCTGATCGGCGGTTTGCGGGCAACCGTCGATGGGGGCGCGCCAGTGGCAAGCGAGCAGTTGACCGTCGTCGGTCAGTGAGGCGAGGGCGCGATCAATCAGGCTGCCGAGGTCGTCGGCGTCGAGGTAGTAACACAGTTCACTGAGCACGATCAGGTCGAACCGGCCGGTAGGCCATTGTTCGGGCAGCCGGCTGTGCTGCACCTGGGCATGGGCAAATCCGAGCAAGCGCATCTTGGCCAGCGCGACCGCTGCGGACGCGGTGTCGCAGCACAGCAGGCGATCACAACGCGGTGCCAGCTCGGCGCTCAGTTCGCCATTGGCGCAGCCGGGCTCAAAAATTGAAGCGTAACGTGGGCGAGTCAACAGGGCCAAAGTCAGCGCGCGCTTGCGCCGCTCGTACCAGCGTTGACGAAAGGCCCACGGGTCTTCGTTGTCGGCAAACAACTGATCAAAATACGGTGTCGCGACGCTCATACAAACACCACTTCAAAAGGCTGTAACAAGCGTTCGACCACATGCGGTGCCAGCACCGGCGGTAAGCCGATCTGCGGGTCGCCCTCCAACTGGCTGGCGAACGCGTGGATGGCATGGCGCTTGCGCGCGACAACTTCGCAACTCAGCGGGAGTTTGCGCGCACGATGCCACGGCACCTGGCTGTCTTCCGGGGTTGCCCAGTGCCAGGTCCATACCGGCAATTCATACAAGGTCGCGCCCACCGCCTGTGCGGCTTTGGCGCTGGCGCGGCCGACGGCTTCATGGTCGCAGTGGCCGTCTTCGCGCCAGGTGGTGAACACCACGTCGCTGGGTTTGAGGTAGCGCAGAATAAATGCGGCCAACGGCTCTTCGCGGGCGGCGACCTGGCTGTCGGTAAACCCTGCGCGCAGCCATTTCAAGCGGTGCAACGGCAAGCCGAGGCGGTGCAAGGCCTGCGCCGACTCCTGCGGGCGAACCACACTCAGCCGTTCAACCGGCCAGCGTTGGGAGCCGGGGTGGCTGGCACTGCCATCGGTGACGGAGATCAGCTGGATCGCCCGGCCCAACGCGGCCAACCCTTGCAACAGGCCGCCGCAGCCCAGCACTTCGTCATCCGGGTGCGGTGCGATGATCACCGCGCGATGGCCTTCAGGCACCAGTTGTTCGACGCTGACCAGCGCCAGTTCGGCCATGTGGGACGAGGCCTGCCACTGATGCAGTGGCGTGCCCTGGCCCACGATCGGATTGGCTTTCATAACTGCCACCTCCCTGCGGGCTCGCCGGCGACCTGTTCGCCGAGGGCGGCCAGGTCGCGCTCGGCATGGCTTTGACGCATATACACCGGCAGATCCGCCATCAGTTGGGCAAAGTGCGGGTCTTTGCAAAAAGGCCCCGCGCCGGCTGCGCGACCGACATGGCGCATGACCTGTTCAACTGTGTCTTCGAGGGACGCGCGTACCTGTTGGGCCAACTGCCTGGCATCGGCAAGTGGGGTGCGGTCGATCTGCCGCGCACTGGCGCGCAGCACACAGGCGGCACTGTTCAAGGCGCTGTCGACCGCGCCGAGGTGCGCCAGGGCATGTGGCTCGGGACGCCTGTTGCACTGCTCGCGCAGCACTTCAGCCAGGCGTTGTGCAGCGCCATACCAGCACGCCGCAATACCGACGCCGCCATGCCAGAAACCGGGGCGGGCGAGGTAGTCGCCGGGCCCACCGACGGCAATCGCGGTGGCCCCCGCGAACAGAATGTCGACGCTGCCGGTGGCCGCCATGCCCACGGCATGCCAGCCCTCATCGGTCACGGTGATGCCGGGCTGGCCCATGTCCACCGCGACCAATTGTTGGCGATCCTCCTCGTCCCAGGCGGTCAGCAACCCATGGCTGACCACCGCCGCACCGGAGCACCAGGCTTTACGCCCCTCCAGCAGCAGGCGGTGGCCATTGCGCCGCGCCCGCACCCTGGCCGTCGGCGGTTCGGCTGCCCACATGCCCCAGATGCTGCCCTCCGGCGGCAACGGGCTACGCAGCTGCGCAATGACTGCCAAGGCATCGGTGTGGCCTTCGAACAACTTGCACAGTCGCAGGTCGTGTCCGGCCACCTGGGCCAGGCGACTGAACCGCTCAAGGGTCTGGCCACTGCCGGGTAAGGGCAATTGGTCCAGGCCTGCTGCCTGCAACGCCTTCAGGGTCTCGCCCAGAGCCTGCGTGTCCGCATAACCCCGGTAGCCTTGTAGGAGGGCATGCAACGCCATGTCACACCTCGTCTTCGTGCTGCAGTTCAAACAGCAGCAGCGAGCGCCCGGTGACGGCGTATTCATGGTGGAAATCAAAGCGCTCCTGACCACGTACCGCCGTGTCATTGGTGTCGAGCATGCAGGTCCAGAACTGGCCTTCCGGAACGGGGGGCAGGCTGAAATTGACCTGGTCGTGATGGGCGTTGACCACCAGCAGCAGGGTCGCATCGCCACCCGGACGGCGAATTCCAGTCTCCTGGGCACGGCCATCCATCAGCATGCCCAGGCAGCGGCCGTGGCTGTCTTCCCATTGTTCGGTGCTCATCTCGTTGCCATCCGGCGCGAGCCAGGTGACGTCCTTCACACCGATCTCTTCGTTGTAGTCGCCCACCAGGAAGCGGCCGCGACGCAGGATCGGGTAAGCCATGCGCAGTTTGATCAAGCGTTTCACAAACTTGAGCAGCGCCTTGCCGTCATCGTCCAGTTCCCAGTTGACCCAGCCGATCTCGCTGTCCTGGCAATAGGCGTTGTTGTTGCCGTGCTGGGTACGCGCGAACTCATCCCCGGCCACCAGCATCGGCGTGCCCTGGGCGAGCAGCAGGGTGGCGAAGAAATTGCGCATCTGGCGCAGGCGCAGGGCGTTGATTTGTGGGTCGTCGGTGGGGCCTTCGACGCCATGGTTCCACGACAGGTTGTTGTTGCTACCGTCCTGGTTGTTTTCGTCGTTGGCTTCGTTGTGCTTGTCGTTGTACGACACCAGGTCATGCAGGGTGAAACCGTCGTGGGCGGTGATGAAATTCACCGAGCTGTAAGGCCTGCGGCCACGGTGGTTGAACATTTCGCCCGACGCGGTCATGCGTCCGGCGAAGTCCGACAGTTGGCCGTCATCGCCTTTCCAGAAGGCGCGCACGGTGTCGCGGAAGCGGTCGTTCCATTCCACCCAGCCCGGCGGGAAATTGCCCACCTGATAGCCGCCGGGACCGCAGTCCCAGGGTTCGGCGATGAGTTTCAACTGGCGCAGTACCGGGTCTTGACGGCAGGCGACGAGGAAACTGTGACGCTCGTCGAAACCGTCACGATAACGGCCGAGGATGGTCGCCAGGTCGAAGCGGAACCCGTCGACATGCATCTCGGTGGCCCAGTAACGCAGGGAGTCCGTGACCATCTGCAGCACGCATGGGTGGCTCAGGTCCAGGGTGTTGCCGGTGCCGGAGTCGTTGATATAGAAACGCTTGTCGTCCGGCATCAGGCGGTAGTAGGAGGCGTTGTCGATGCCGCGCATCGACAGGGTCGGGCCGCGCTCGTTGCCTTCGGCGGTGTGGTTGTAGACCACGTCGAGGATCACTTCCAGCTTGGCTTCGTGCAGGTGCGCGACCATCTCCTTGAACTCGGCGATCTTGCCGCTGGCCAGGTAGCGCGGGTCCGGCGCGAAGAAAGCGATGCTGTTGTAGCCCCAGTAGTTGGTCATGTCTTTTTCCAGCAAATGCTGGTCGTTGACAAAGGCATGCACCGGCAACAGTTCGACGGAAGAAATACCCAACTGACGGATGTGCTTGAGCACATCGTCTTCCATCAGCCCGGCGCAGGTGCCGCGCACGGCTTCGCCGACGCTGGGGTGACGCATGCTGATGCCGCGCAGGTGGGTTTCATAAATGATCGTGCGGTCCCACGGCACGCGCACCGGTTGGTCGTTGCCCCAGGTGTGCGCCGGGTCGATGACCTTGCACTTGGGCACGAAGGGCGCGCTGTCGCGTTCGTCGAAACTGAGGTCGTCGTCGGGGTGGCCGATGGTGTAGCCAAACAGCGCTTCGGACCATTTAAGTTCGCCCACCAGCTGTTTGGCGTAGGGGTCGATCAGCAATTTGTGGTGGTTGAAACGGTGGCCGTTGGCCGGGTCATACGCGCCGTACACACGGTAGCCGTAAATCAGCCCAGGGTGGGCGTCGGGCAGGTAGCCGTGGAAGATCTCATCGGTGTATTCGGGAAGTTCGATACGTTCCAGCTCGACAACGCCGGCGTCGTCGAACAGGCACAGCTCGACTTTGGTGGCGTTCGCCGAGAACAGCGCAAAGTTGACACCCAGGCCGTCCCAGGTCGCACCCAGGGGGAAGGGCAAACCTTCGCGAATCCGCGACGGCTCGGGGGCCGGCGTCGCTGGGTTTTTATCGGCTTTGCTCATTGTGTTGCTCCTGCACAGGTCTTTTTTCGGGCCAAAAGCGGCCCCGCTGACTAGGGTTCAGCTGACGAACCAGAAAGTGCTCGACCTCCGACCGGGGTTGCCGGCGGGAGGATCATGAGGTCACAGGGCTTACGGCTTGGGTTTTTTCGCGGCAGCCGGCTTTTTAGCCGCCGGCGCTGCGGGTTTGCCTGGGGCCGGGGCCGGCGGCTTGGCTTTCGCTGCTGGCTTGGGTGGGGTTTTCGGCTTGGCGGCGGGTTTGGGCTTGCTTGGCGTCAGCGCTTCGGCCTCTGCCAGCTTGCGGGCCATCTCCCAATGGCGCGCCTCCTGACCTTGCGGCTTGCCCTCCGATTCCCAGATCTGATACGCGAATTCTCGAACACGTTTGTCTTCAGTACTCATCACAATGCTCCTCGCAGAAAATTTCAGCTTTATTGATCATCAGGATTGATAAAGACATTGACCGGGAAATCCCCCAGCGCAGTACTGATTAACAGCTCCTTGTCTGGTGTGACTGCGCCTGTATGAAAAAGTCCCTTCCAGTTTTCGGTTGGCGCGGCGAACGGTAATTTCACCCGCGTATCGCCCCAAACCCGCGCATTGACCTGCGGATGCACACCATTTTCCAGCAGGCGATGGGGCCAGCGTGGCACCACCACCAGCACGCGTTTGCCCTGGTGTTCGCGACAGAACGCGACCACGTGTTCGGCATGTTGGCCGACCACGTCCAAGGGCGTGTAGCTGCCCCGATGGAACACCTCAGGATGGGCCTTGCGCAAGGCCAGCACCTGGGCAATCAAGGCCTGCTTGATGCGCCCGTCATGCCAGTTGAACAACAGCTCGCCCATGTCTGGCAGGGTCTCCAGCGCGCGTTGCCGTGCGTTGAAATCCACCGGGCGACGGTTGTCCGGGTCCACCAGGCTGAAGTCCCAGAACTCATCGCCCTGGTACAGGTCCGGCACACCCGGCACGGTGACTCGAAGCAAGGATTGCGCCAGCCCATTGAGTGCGCCGGCGGGGGCAATGGCCTGGGCGGCGGCGCCGATGGACGTGCGCAGTGCGCGGCCTGCGTCGCTGAGCAGCAGGCGCGTGAGAAAGGTTTCCACGCCTTGCTCGTAGGCCTCGTTGGGCGCACTCCAACTGCTCTGCAATTTGGCTTCGCGCAGGGCTTTTTGTTGCCATTGCCAGAGGCGCTGTTGATAGGCCTCGAGTGCCGGCTGGTCATCCAGGTGCAGGTCCAGCGGCCAACTGCCGAGCAGGGCCTGATAGAGGATCAATTCATCGCCCGCCGACGGGCTGGTGGCATCGCTGCGTAACGGCGCGGCTAGCGTGCGCCACTGCTCCACGTGTTCGGCGTACCAGGCTGCGCACTCACTCAGCACGGCCAAGCGGGCGCGGCTGTCTTCGCCGCGTTTGTGGTCGTGGGTGGCGGTGGCCAGCAGGTTGTCGGGGAACGCCTGCAAGCGCTGCTGATTGGCCGCGTGAAAATCGGCCAGCGGTGCGCTGAACTGTTCGGTACTGAAGCCCACGTCGTTGCGCGACAGCAACACCGCCGAGCGATAGAACGCGGTGTCTTCCACGGCTTTGGCGGCGGCGGGCGAGGTCAACTGCTGGAAGCGCACGCAGGCATGCTTGAGCAGTTTGCGCTCGCGGCCGATCGGACGATTGCGCCACGGCTGGCCACCCAGCCATTTGTCCAGGTTGTCCAGCACCGGCCAGTCGCCCTCGCTCAAGGTGCTGCGCGCGCCGGCCAGGGCTTGCTGGAAAAACACGTCGTCGTGCTCGCTGCGGCCAAGGGCGCTGATGTAGGTGCGGTACACCGGGAAATGCACGATCAATTCCTGCAGGGCGCGGCGGATCGCGCCGAGCGTCAGGTCACGGCTCATCACATCGTCGCGGGCCACTTGCAGCAGGGCCTGGGCCACGCTTTCGAAGTCGCCGGCGAGGGAACCGTTGAGGATCTGCTGGCGCGCCAGCCAGGCTTCTTCGATAAAGGCCGACGGCCGTTCGCTGTGGCGTGTCCACAGCTCGGCCAGCGCTTTGAAGCCTTGCGGGTCGTGTTGCAGCAGCGACAGCTGGTTCATGAATTCGTAGCCGGTGGTGCCGTCCACCTTCCAGTCGTGGCGCAGGGTTTCGCCTTCGCCGAGGATTTTTTCGACGAAGATCGGTAGGTGACGTTCGGGCGACAGTGCATCGACCCGACGGCGCAGCTTGCGGCAATACCCGCGAGGGTCGGCCAGCCCGTCGATATGGTCGATGCGCAGGCCATCCACCAGACCTTCGTTGATCAGATCGAAGATCTTGCCGTGGGTGGCTTCGAACACGGCGCTGCGCTCTACGCGCAGGCCGCCCAGTTCGTTGACATCGAAGAAGCGTCGCCAGTTGATATCGTCCGCCGCCGTGCGCCAGCTAGCCAGGCGGTAAGCCTGTTGCTCCAGCAGCGCGTGCAGGCGCTGGAAACCTTCGGGTTGGCGTGCGTCGAAGGCGCCCAGGCGCTGTTCGATGGCCTTTTCCACGGCGCTATGGGTGGCGCGTTCGGCCAGGGCGTGTTTGAGCCAGGCGGCCTCGGCATAGGCGTCGTCCTGGTAGGCGAGGGCGCTGAAGCGGTCGGCGAGCGGTTTGAGCAGGTCATCGGCGCCCAGAATCATCGCGTAATCCCGTGGGCAGATCGGGAAGCGGTGCTCGTAGTGCTCGACGAAAAAGCTGCCGTGTACCGCGTCGAAGTGCAGGGTCAGCGTGCCGGTTTGCAGGGCTTCGCCATAGTCGCTGCCGAGGAACGGCATGAGCAGTTGGCCTTTGAGCAGCGGGTCGGGCGAGTGCCATTGAATGTCAAAAAACTCACTGTAGGGGCTCAACCTGCCCCATTCCAGCAGGTCGAGCCACCAGGGGTTATCGGCGCCGCCGACGGCCATGTGGTTGGACACGATGTCGAGGATCAGCCCCATATCGTGCTCGCGCAGGGCGGCCACCAGGCGGCGCAACGCCGCTTCGCCGCCCAGTTCCGGGTTGACGGTGGTCGGGTCGACGACGTCATAGCCATGCATCGAACCTGCGCGGGCGCTGAGCAGCGGTGAGGCATACACATGGCTGATACCCAGCCGGGCGAAATACGGCACCAGGGGCACCGCGTCATCGAGGGTGAAGCCTTTATGGAATTGCAGGCGCTGGGTGGCGCGCAGGGGCAGGGCCTTCATCGGTCACGCTCATGGGCTTGATTGCGCGCCACGGCCAGCAGCTCCAGGCGGCGGGCGGCACCGGCATTGTCGAGTAGGCTCGCCGCCTCACCGGGCAGGCGCCGACGCCAATTGGGGTGGGTGTCAGTGGTGCCGGGCAGGTTGGCTTGTTCTTCGAGGCCCAAGGCATCTTCCAACGGCAGCAGCACCAGCGGCGCACGGGTGTGGCCCAGGTAGCGCACGCTGGCGTCGATCATGTGGTCGGTTTCATTGCGCACTTCATCGACGAAGTTCTGCGGGTCCTGGCTCAAGGCCTGGCGCAGTGCCTGGCGTTCGTGCCGGCGGTGCTCGCTCCATTGCTCGACGGTGGGCGCATCGATCAAGCCGAGCTGGACGTTCCAGTCGATATCGCGGCTGTGCCACCAGCCATTGAGGGTGGGCAAATCGTGGGTGCTGGTGGTGGCCAGGGCGTTGTCCGGCCAGTCGAGGATCGGCTTGAATTGGCCGTCGTGGCCCTGTTCGAACAGCAGCACGCGCATGCCGAGAATCGAGCGGCCGATGAGTTTGTCGCGCAGGCCATCGGGCACGGTGCCGAGGTCTTCGCCGAGGACGATGGCCTGGTGGCGGTGGGATTCCAACGCCAGCAGACGCAACAGGTCGTCCACCGGGTAATACAGGTAGGCGCCTTCCTGCGGGGAGGCGTCCATGGGGATCACCCACAGGCGCTGCAAGCCCATCACGTGGTCAATACGCAAGCCGCCAGCGTGGGCGAAATTGGCCCGCAGCATCTCGATAAAGGCGCGGAAGCCGTGGCGCTTGAGACCTTCGGGGGCGAAGGCGGAGATGCCCCAGCCTTGGCCGGCGCGGTTGAGGATGTCCGGCGGCGCGCCGACGGTCAGGCCGGCGAGCAATTCATCCTGACGGCTCCAGGCTTGACTGCCGCCGCCGTCGGCACCGACGGCCAGGTCGGCGATCAGGCCGATACCCATGCCGCTGCCACGGGCGGCTTGTTGCGCGCGTTCCAGGCAGCGCGCGATCAGCCATTGGCCGAAGGCGTAAAAGCCGATCTCGTCGCGGTTTTCTTCGGCGAAGTGTACGAGCGCCGGGCTTTGTGGGCTGCGCCATTCTTGCGGCCAATGGCGCCAGTCGAGGTCTTCCCCGGCGGCGGCACGCACGGCCTGTATGGCTTCGAAACGGCAGTGGTTTTCCAGGGCTTCAGCGCCGGCCTGGCGGAAACTGAGGAAGTCGGCGTGTTGCGGGTGATGACCGTGACGGAAGTCGTCATACAGGGCACGCAACAGCCGTTGTTTGGCCTTGGCTGCGGCGGGCCAGTCGATCAGCGTGTGTTGTTCGAGGGTGTGCAGTTCCTCGGCCAAACCGCAGGCCTCGATGGCATTGCGCACTTCGCGCTCACCCAGGATGCAGCCGGGCGATGCGTACAGGCTATTGAGAAACAGCCGGCTCGACGGCGAATACGGGCTGTAGCGCTCGGGGTCGGCGCTGAACATCGCGTGCATCGGGCTGATCGCCAGGGCATCGGCGCCGCGTTCGGCGGCCGAGCGGGCCAGGTGTTCCAGGGCCAGGGTGTCGCCGAACCCGCCGTCGCCGAGGCGGCGCAGGGAATACAACTGGGCGCTCAGGCCCCAGGCACGCGGGGTGTGACGGTCGACGGCGTCAGCGACGCTGTAGCAGTGGCGGGGCGCCACGGCCAGGGTGAAGGTCTGGTCGGCGATATGTACTTGGTGGTAACCGAGGGCGATCACGCCGGGCAGCACCGCGTCGCGGTCGAGGTGCAATTCCATGACTTCGCCGCCTTCCAGGCTGACCCGGCAGGCGGTGTCGGGCTCGAAGTAGCGCGCCAGGTCCAGGCCTTCGCCGCTGTCGACGGTGAGCAAGGGCGGCAGGTGTTTGTCCTGTTGTACCTGCTCCAGGTCGCGCAGGCTGGCGTTGATCTCGGCATCGCTGTCGGCCGGGTGGCCCAGGCCTTTGAGGACGGCGCGCAGGGCGTCGGGGCTGACACGTTGCGGGCGGCCGTTTGCGTCGATCCAATCGACGGCCAGGCCCGCTCGGCCAGCGAGGATTTCCAGGTTCGCTTCGCTCAAGAGTGCTCTCCAACAGGGGATAGGGTAACGCGTGCGCTGAAGGGCGCCAGGTGGGTGTGGTCATGGGCCGGCGTCTGGAACAGTACGTGCTGCCCAGCGGCGTGAGCCAGGGCCGTGGTACTCAGGTTCAGGTCGATCTGCAACAGGCTGCCATTGCCCAGGCGCCAACGCGCGGTGACGGCGCCGTCTGCTAGCACCTGGGCACCGAGCGCGATGCTGCCGGGTAAATGCGGCACGATATGCGTGTGCCGCAGGTTCAGTAGGTGACGGTAGAACTGGGCGTGCGCGCTCTCGGCGAAAGACGGCGCTGACTGCTCAAAGGTCGACAGGGCGTTGGGATCGGGAATCCGCGCGCGACGCTCCGGGTCGTGGAACGCGGCAAAGTCGGCGAATTCATTGCGCCGACCTTCACTTACCGCTTCAGCCAGTTCGCCATGGTGATCGGTAAAAAACAGAAACGGCTCGCTGGCGTTGACTTCATCGCCCATGAACAGCAACGGGATCATCGGCGACAACAGCAGCAAGGTGGTCGCTGCCTTGAGCGCCTGGGGCGAACAGAGCTGGTGCAGGCGTTCGCCGAGGGCGCGGTTGCCGATCTGGTCGTGGTTCTGCAAAAACGCGACGAAGGCGGTGGGTGGCAAACCGCTGCTCGGTTCGCCGCGCGCATGCCCGTGGCGTGTGGTGTGGCCCTGGTAAATAAAGCCTTCGCCGAGGCAACGTGCGAGTTTGGCGGTAGGCGTTTGGGCAAAGTCGCTGTAGTAGGCATCGGTTTCGCCGGTCAGCAACACGTGCAACACGTTATGGAAGTCGTCGTTCCATTGCGCATCGAAATCGTGCTTCAACAGGCTGGCCTGGTTGAGTTCGTTTTCCAGCACTAGCCATACGTGACGGCCGGTGTCGACCTGTTGGCGCACCCGTTGTGCCAGCTCATGCAAGAAGCCGGGATTGTCGATGGCGTGTACCGCGTCCAGCCGCAGGCCGTCGAAGCGGTAGTCGAGCAGCCACATCAGCGCGTTATCCAGAAAGAAGTTCCGCACTTCACGCCGATCGAAGTCGATACCGGCGCCCCATGGCGTGTGTACATCTTCCTGGAAGAAGTCTTTGGCGTACTGGCCCAGGTAGTTGCCATCGGGGCCGAAGTGGTTGTAGACCACGTCGAGGATGACCGCGAGCCCATATTCATGAGCGCTGTCGATCAGTTGCTTGAGCTGTTCGGGACTGCCGTAGGAGGACTGCGGCGCGTAAGGCAGAACGCCGTCATAGCCCCAATTGCGCTCGCCGGGAAATTGCGCCAGGGGCATTAGCTCAATCGCGGTGACGCCTAGCTCGGCCAGGCGTGGCAGGTGTTTTTCGACTTGCGCGTAGCCCCCCAGCGCACCGACATGCAGTTCGTAGATCACGGCTTCATGCCAGGGCCGGCCTTGCCAGTGGTTGTGTCGCCATTGATAGGCGAGCGGGTCGACCACCAGGCTCCAGCCGTGCACGTCCGAGTCCTGGGCCCTGGACGCGGGGTCGGGAACATCCATTTCGCCATCGATGTTGTAGCGATAGCGTGTGCCTGCGGGGCACTTTATCTCCGTTTCGAACCAGCCATCTGCCTGGGGCAGCATGGCTATTGACTTGCCATCTTCCAATTCAACGCTGACATAAAACGCGTCTGGCGCCCACAAGGCGAAACGCGTGTGTTGCGCGTCCAGCATGATTGCGCCGTGGGGCCAGGTTTCCAGAGTCCGTAACGGCATCTATGAAGACCTCCCTTGATTATTTAGTCGATTTCCCCAAGGCCTTGGCCACCAGTTGTTCATACAGTTCTGCGTAGGGTTCGACCGCCTGGCACCAGTTGAATGGTTGGGTCATGGCGCGGCAGCGCATGGCGTTGAGCAGGCCTGGGTAAGCGAACACTTTGAACGCACGGCTCAGGGCTTCGCGGTAGCTGTCCACGCTGGATTCGTTGAACAAAAAACCGGTGACGCCGTCTTCGATGGTGTCCGCCAGGCCGCCGGTGTTGCGCGCGACCGGCAGCGAGCCGAAACGCTGGGCGTACATCTGGCTCAAGCCGCACGGTTCATAGCGCGACGGCATCAGCAGAAAGTCACTGCCGGCAAACATGCGACGGGCGTCGGTTTCGTTGAAACCGATGCGCACACCGACCTGGCCTGGGAAACGCAGCGCCAGTTCGCGCATGGCGTGTTCTTCTTCAGGCTCGCCGCGGCCAATGATCGCGATCTGGCCGCCGTTCTCGACGATAAAGCTGGCGACCGCTTCGGTCAGGTCCAGGCCTTTCTGATAGACCAGCCGCGAGACCACGGCGAACAGCGGGCCGCTGGAGTCATGCAGGCCAAACAGGCTGCGCACGTGAGCGGCGTTGACCGCCTTGCCTTCCCAGTCGCCGATATTGAAGTTGTGGGTCAGGTGCGTATCAGTGGAGGCTTCCCAGCTTTCGTCGATGCCGTTGGGAATGCCGCTGAGCAGGCCTTGCTGGGTCTTGCTGGCGAGAAAACCGTCCAGCCCGCAGCCGAATTCCGGGGTGGTGATTTCCTGGGCGTAAGTGGCGCTCACCGTGGTGATGTGACTGGAGTAGGCCATCCCCGCCTTGAGGAATGACATCTTGCCGTAGAACTCCATGCCTTCCTGTTGCAGGGCATGGGGTGGAATACCCAGCTCCGGCGTCGAAGCGAGGCTGACCACGCCCTGGTATGCCAGGTTATGGATGGTGAACAGGGTGGGCGTGCGTGACCCACGCCAGTGCATATAGGCAGGCGCCAGGCCGGCCGGCCAGTCGTGGGCATGCACCAGGTCCGGGCACCAGTGGATTTGGGCGAGGTTGGCGGCCATGTCGGCAGCGGCCAGGCCCAGGCGTGCGAAGCGAATGTGGTTATCCGGCCAGTCGCGACCGTTGTTGGCGCCATACGGGGTGCCTTCGCGCTCGTACAGTTCGGGGCAGATCAGTACGTAGACAACCAGGCCGTCCTTGAGGTCCATGCGCCCGATCTTGCAGGGCGGCAGCGCGGCGTGGCCACCCAGCTCACCGATGATATGGATCGGGTTGTCGCTTTCCATCACCTGCGGGTAACCGGGGATCAGCACACGCACATCGTGCAAGTGCGCCATAGCGCGGGGCAGGGCCGCGGAGACGTCGCCGAGGCCGCCGGTTTTAACCAGGTCGGCAAATTCGGAGGTGACGAACAAGACTTTCTTTCGATTGGGGTTATGACTCACGATCGGCCGCACAGTGTTGGGCAGATCGACCAACGATGTTGGCCCCCCTGCCGATTTACTAAAACGCTCTCCCTGAGTATCTACTGCGGCACTGATCATAGTTCTCTCCCACATGTTGGTTGGCTGGTGGCCCGCTGCCACTAGCTCCGAAGACCGCTTCCTGCGGCCAGACGCACAAGCGCTATACAAACTGGCAAGGCTTGTGCCAGTTGCACGGTTAGCTGAAATAGATTGGATGGACGGGCATTCGGTCTGAACCGCTTATGCACGCCTAACCCTAAACCTGACCTACGGCAGAGTTCTAAAGTTTCGATTTTTTGCGGGGCTTTTGTTTTGGAACGGACCCATCGGTGATGAGTCTAGGACAAATCCTAAAGACTGTAGGGTTTATGTGGAAATTTTGTAGGACAAAAAACTTGTAACAATATGCGACATTGAAAAGCTGCGCAGGCGTTTGCGCATTAGCGCACTACTACGGTGGCTCGGGAGCGTGCTCACGCTGGGCGCGAAGCGGCGCCGATACAGGGCCGCGATGTCGCCAACGGGAGCAAGCGCCCTCGCCACCGTAGTGCGTGTGCGCCGAGTTGGTGCGTTAGCCGAGCACGCGAATGGGCGTGCCCTCGGCCCAGGCTTGGATATCTTCGATCATCTGCTGGTAAAACTGCCGGTAATTCTGCTCGCTCACATACCCGACGTGAGGGGTGGCCAGCACATTCGGCAAACGGCGCAACGGATGGTCCACCGGCAGCGGCTCCTCGGCATACACATCCAGCGCTGCCCCCGCCAGGCGGCCGTTGCTCAATGCCTGCAGCAGCGCGGGTTCGTCCACAATCGGCCCGCGTGCCGTATTGACCAGGCGTGCCGTCGGTTTCATCCAGCCCAGCGCCTCGGCATCCACCAGCCCGCGGCTACGCTCGCTGAGCACCAGATGGATGGTGAGGATATCGGCCTGTTCGAACAACTCGCGCTTACTGACCCACGTGACCCCGGATTGCGCCGCGCGCTGCGGTGTGAGGTTTTCACTCCAGGCAATCACCCGCATCCCGAACACCTGGGCAAATTGCGCGACCTTCTGGCCGATGCTGCCGAGCCCGAGAATCCCCAGGGTCTGGCCATGCAGGTCGCCGCCCAGGCCCACCTGCCAGTGGCCGGCGCGCAGGGAATTGGCTTCGGCCAGCAGGTTGCGCGTGGACGCCATGATCAACGCCCAGGTCAGCTCCGGCGCCGCGTGTTTATAACTGTCGGTGCCGCACACCTGGATACCCAGGGCGTGGGCGGCGGGGAGGTCGATGGCGGCGTTGCGCATGCCGCCGGTCACCAGCAGCTTGAGGTTCGGCAGGCCTTGCAGCAGGGGTTTATCGAAGGTCGAGCGTTCGCGCATCACGCAGATCACGTCGAAGCCTTTGAGGCGCTCGATCATCGTGGCGGTGTCTGCCGGATACTCATGCAGAAAATGCACCTGGCCGACCGCCGCCAGGGTCGACCAATCCACCACACCACGGGCGACGTTCTGCCAATCGTCAATGACTGCGATCTGTAGCGACATTCTCGCGTGCCTCTCATAAAGTTGGATTAAAGGCCGTTGAGCCCTTGCAGCAAGGCCTTGTGGAACTGTGCCGGTTCTTCCATCTGCGGTGCGTGGCCCAGGCCCGGAAACTCCACCAGCGTGGCGTGGGGAATCAATTTGGCCACCTGTTTGCCCAGCACCTCGTAGTGCCCGATCTTCGCCTTGACCGCCGGGGGCGCGAGGTCCTTGCCGATGGCGGTGGTGTCGCTGGTGCCGATCAGCAGCAGGGTCGGCATCTGCAAGTCCTTGAACTCGTAGTACACCGGCTGGGTGAAGATCATGTCGTAAATCAACGCGGAGTTCCATGCCACCTGGGTGTGGCCGGGGCCTTTGTTCATGCCGGCGAGCATCTGTACCCAGCGCTCGTATTCGGGCTTCCAGTGGCCGGCGTAGTAGGTGTCGCGCTCATAGCTGCGGATGCCGTCGGCGCTCACCTGCAGTTCGCGCGCGTACCATTGGTCGACGCTGCGATAAGGCACGCCGAGGGCCTTCCAGTCTTCCAGGCCGATCGGGTTGACCAGCGCCAGTTGTTCGGTTTGCTCTGGGTACAGCAGCGCGTAACGGGTGGCGAGCATGCCGCCGGTGGAGTGGCCGAGCAGGGTGGCCTTTTGAATGCCGAGTTGTTCCAGCAATTGGTGGGTATTGATCGCCAGTTGCTGGAAGCTGTACTGGTAGCTGTCGGGCTTGCTGGAGGTACAGAAGCCGATCTGGTCGGGTGCGATCACGCGGTAACCGGCGTCGCTCAACGCCTTGATCGAACCCTCCCACGTGGCGCCGCAGAAGTTCTTGCCGTGCAGCAGCACCACGCTGCGACCGTTGGCTTTGCCGGTGGCCGGGATGTCCATGTAGCCCATTTGCAGGGATTTGCCCTGGGACTGGAAGTTGAAATGCTCAACCGGGTAGGGGTATTGGAAACCCTGCAGCTCAGGCCCGTAGCGGGGGCCTTCGCTGGCGGCGAACGCGGGCACTGCGCCAACGGCGAGCAGGCCCGCAACGCAAAAGGTGCGGATTAGAGGCATGGCGGGGCTCCGAGTAGGGTGCCCGGATGCTGTTTGCAGGCGATTAAGTGGGGATTAACACCCAATGCAGGGTCAGCGCGGCCAGCACGCCATAACGCACGCCCTTGGCCAGGGTCACCAACAGCAAAAAGCGCCACAGTGGCTCACGCATCACCCCGGCGATCAAGGTCAGCGGGTCGCCAATGATCGGTACCCAACTGAGCAATAACGTCCAATGCCCCCAGCGTTCATAGTGGCGGCGCGCCTTGTCGAGTTGCCTGGCGTTGACCGGAAACCAGCGTCGCGCCTTGACGTGCTCGATCGAGCGCCCCAGCAGCCAATTGACCAGCGAGCCGAGTACATTGCCCAGCGTGGCGATGCCCAGCAGCCACCACAGGCTGTAATGCCCGCTGAGCAGCAGGCCCACCAGCACGGCTTCCGACTGCAAGGGCAGGAGTGTGGCGGCGCCGAATGCCGCGAAAAACAGCCCCAGGTATCCCGTCAGCATCGATCAGTGTGCCGGGTAGTCGGCCACCACCACATCTTTGCCGTCGCGGGTCAGGCCAATGACTTGGTAGGCGTCACCGTGGCCGTCCATTTCCATGCCGGGCGAACCCATGGGCATGCCCGGCGCGGCGATGCCGAGCAAATCATCGCGCTTGCGCAGCGCCAACACTTGTTCGGCGGGTACGTGGCCTTCGACGAACTTGCCGTCGATCACGGCGGTATGGCACGACCCCAGGCGCGGCGCGACGCCGAGGCGTTGTTTGACCGCGCTCATATCGGCTTCAACGTGGTCATTGACCTTGAAACCGTGGCTTTCCAGATGGCTGATCCATTGCTTGCAGCACCCGCAGTTGGCGTCGCGGTGTACGTCGATAGGGATCAGGTCGGCCGCCTGGGCCAGGCCGGTGGTCAACAGGGCTGAAAGCAGGGCCAGTCGCAATGGGATTTTCATGGGGCGTCTCGCACGTCAGAGAAGGTCGTCGGATGGGCGCTATCATGCCAGTTTATGTGCGCCGCCAAACCCCCTTCGGGGGCTGGGTTGATCCGCGTTCGGTTGTTTCAGCGAAACTCGAACCGTTCGCTGTGCAGGTTGGCCAGCGGAATCCGCTGGGCGTTCATCAGTTCGCGGACCTTGACCAGCAAACCCTTGGGGCCACAGAAGCTGACATGCACCTTGTCGGGGTCGGTCTCGGTCACGGCCTGGCGCAGGGTGTCGGCCAAGCGCTCGAGGCCGCCGGCATTACTGACGAATTGCGCACCCCGTAAGCGGGCCATGGTTTGCACCTGCTCGGCGGGCGGGAAGGCGCGCGAGGGCGTGAAGCAATAGACCAGCGTGGCTTTGCCGAAGTCTTTGGCCGCGGGGTCTTGCAGCCAGGAAATAAACGGTGAAATACCCACGCCAGCGCCGATCCAGATTTCCCGCTCGGCCTGGACGACGCGCTTGAAGCGCCCGTAAGGCGCATACAGATCGGCGCGCATGCCAACCTTGGCGCAGTCTGCCAGGGCGTTGGTGTAATCGCCCAGCCCTCTGATCATGAACGAAATCTGCCCGTTCGCACTGTTTGCGCTGGCGATCGTGAACGGATGCGGCTCGCGCAGTCCTTTGACCTGCATCGCCAGGAACGCGAACTGCCCCGCCTTGAAGTCGAACCCTGTGTGAATCGGCGCCAGTGTCAAATGCAGGGCGCCGTTGGCGCGGTTGACGGCCGTCACCCGGTATTCGCCGGCACGAGCCACCGAGGGGTAGAGCACCAGTTTATAGAAGACCGCGATTACACCCAGGCCACAGCACAACATCAACCAGACGCCCGATGGACTGGCCAGGGTGATCGGCGATTTGAAGCTCAGCCAGTGCAGGATCACGAGCAGGAACAGCGGGCCAGACAGTTTGTGCCACCAGCGCCAGACGCTGTAAGGGATGTTGCGGTTCAACGCCAACAACACGATCAGGCCCAGCGCCACGTAGCTCAACTGACGTACCAGGCGCGTCCAGTATTTGGGCAGCTCCATGATGGGCACGCTGTTCCACACATCCAGGTTGGCCTTGAACACAAAGTGATACGTGGCAAACACCAGCGCCCAGATGCCCAGCCACTTGTGTACCTCATAGACGCGATCCAGGCCGCCAAACACGCTCTCCACCACCGACCAACGACTGGCCAGTATGCAGGACGTCGCCATGTACACCAGGGCGGCAGTGCCGAGCAGCAAGCTGAGGGTCGCTGAGGTCAGCCAGGTATCGACCGGGATATCAACGAGTAACGTCAACGTCGTGATCAGAAAGAGGACGACGAGGCAGTGGCGGGTTTTCAACGGGTACTCCTAGGGTTTCTTCGGGGGTGAGTGAGTGCTCATCTCTCGTTTTTCAGGGTATCCGGTTACGCGAAGGGCGGCCTTGACGTCGGTCATGTGCGGGGGCATGGGCCGACGTCTGGCCGACGTTTCTCGGTCAGTTCTTGAAGGTCGAGTGTTTACGGCCCTGGTCGCACAGGGCGAACACCACCACCAGCAGTGCCGCGATCGCGAGGATAATCACCACGCCACCCGTAGCGTGGGTCGGTGATGCGGCGACTAGGGACAAGGCGCCCAGCGGCGCCAGGCCGCCGGCGATAGCGGTGCCGATTTCGCGGCCGGTGCCGAAGCCCGAGGAGCGCGTCTGGGTGGGAAATTGACGGCTTAAGAACGAGCCCTGGGGTGCGAACATCATGGGGGCGAGCAGGCCGGTACCGACGCCGATAGCAATGTAGATCATCAAGCTTTCGCCGGTATCGAGCAGGGCCAGGAACGGGTAGGCAAACAACAGCGAGCAGACGCCGCCGAGTACCAGTACTTTTTTGCTGCTCCATTTGTCGCACAGCCAGCCGAAGCACGGCACCGCGACGATGGCGATCAGGCTGGCAATGGTCACCGACAGCGACGTGACATGCACATCGACGCCTTTGAACTGAGTCAGGTAGGCCAGGGAAAACGTCTTGAAGATATAGCTTAAGGCGTTGTAGCCAATGGCTACGAAGAACACCACGGCCAACCCCTTGAGGTCATTCTTGAACAGCGCTTTGAGCGGCGAAGGCTTGGCGGCCGCAGCTGCCTGGCTCAACTCCTTGAACTCCGGGGTTTCCGGAATGCTGTTGCGCACCCATAGGCCGACGCCGACCAACGCGATGCTGCAGATGAACGGGATGCGCCAGCCGCCTGCCAGCATGAAGTCGTTGCCGTTGATGGTCAGCAGGTACACGGTCAATGAAGACAGCAGCAAGCCCAGGTTCAGGCCCAGTGCCGGCCAGGCGCCCTGGCTGCCGCGCTTGCCTTCCGACGCGTGCTCGTAGGAGGTGACCGCCGCGCCGGACAACTCGGCCCCGGCGCCCAGCCCCTGGATGATCCGGATAAACACCAGGATGATCGGCGCCCAGATGCCGATGGAGGCATAGCTGGGGATCAGGCCGATCAGCGTGGTACACACGCCCATCATGCAGAAGGTCAATACCAGCACTTGTTTGCGGCCGAATTTGTCCCCCAGGTAGCCGAACAGAATGCCGCCGAACGGCCGGGCGATAAAGCCGATGGCAAAGGTGGAAAAGGCCATGAGCGAGGCGGTTTTCGGGTCGCTGTTATCAAAGAAAATCTTCGAGAACACGATGGCCGCCATGGTGGCGTACAGGTAAAAGTCGTACCACTCCAGCATCGACCCGAAGATCGTGGCGGCGGCGACTTTGCGCAGGCGTTTTTTGCTGTGTGCAGGCGTTTCCGGGGCAGCGGTATGGGGTGTCGCCGTCATTCTGTACTTCCTTCTGAGTCATTATATTTATTGTCAAAGTGACGCTTGTTGCGTTGGTCCGGGTGAGGCCGGGGAAGCGGTATCAGCTTGGTGTGAACATGCGGTCGGCGATCATTTCGCCGATGGGAATCGCCGAGGTCGCCGCGGGCGAGGGCGCGTTGCAGACGTGGAGCATGCGGGGCGTCTGGGCGAACAGAAAGTCGTGGACCAGGCTGCCGTCGCGCATCACGGCCTGGGCGCGGATGCCTGCTTCAAAGGGCAGTAAATCTTCGAGGTTCAACGACGGGCAGTACTTGCGGCATTGCGCCAGGTAGCCGGATTTGAACAGTGAGTTCTTCATCTCGACGCTGCCCGAACCCAGGTTCTGCCAGAGGGTTTTCCAGAAACCGGGGAAGCTGGCGTACTGCGCCACGTCGCGCCAGTTGATCGAGAACTTGCGGTAGTTCTCCCGGCCCAGGCCCAGTACTGCGTTGGGACCGACCGTGACGCTGCCATCGATCATCCGCGTCAGGTGAACGCCGAGGAACGGCAGTTCCGGGTCCGGGATCGGGTAGATCAGGTGGTTGACGAGGTTGTTCTTCGACGCCGGTAGGCGGAAGTACTCGCCGCGAAAGGGAATGATCTGGTGGTCGATCTTGACCCCGGCCATTGTCGCCAGCCGATCCGACTGCAAGCCGCCACAGACCACCAGGTGCCTGGCTTGCCAGGCTTCGCCACGGGTGTTGACGGTGACCTTGTCGGTGTCTTCCGAAATCGCGGTGACGGTGCGCTCCAGGCAGATTTCACCGCCTTGTCGGCGAATCACCTGGGCCATGGTTTCGCAGACCTGGCGGTAATCGACAATGCCGGTAGCGTCGAGAAACAAGCCGCCGAGACCGATGATGTTGGGCTCGCGCTGGCGCAGTTGGTCGGCGTCCAGGCGTTCGACCTTCAGGTGATTCAACTGCGAGCGCGCATAGAGTGCCTCCATCCGCTGCATTTCCAGAGGCGTGGAGGCCACCAGCAACTTGCCGCATACCTCGAATTTGATCCCGTGCTCGCGGCAAAACTGTTTGGTGGCCTCGGCGCCGCGTTTACACAAATCGGCCTTGAGGCTACCGGGTGCGTAGTAGATGCCGGCGTGAATCACCCCGCTGTTATGCCCGGTCTGGTGCTTGGCCAGCGTGGCTTCTTTTTCCAGGATCACCAGTGAAGCGTTGGGCTGGCGTTTGAGCAGCTCCATCGCAGTGGCCAGGCCGACGATGCCACCGCCGATGATGCAGAAGTCATAAATCATGGTTTGGAGTACCTAGGGGCTGCACATTTCAGTCTGCTTATCAGGTTGTCAGACTAATGTTTTTGTTAAAAAAATGGCGTGCCCGAGGCACGCTGCAGAAAGCTTGGATCATTCAGTTCGTGGCAGGCAGCTCAAGTTGCAGGCGTTTGGCCGCTGCGCGCAGGTGCGCTTCGGCATTGGCTGCGGCCGCTTGAGCATCACCATCGGCGATGGCCTGGTAAAGCGCCTGGTGTTCCTGGGTGGCGTCGGCCGAGCCACTGGCAAAATGCGACGCCGAGTTTTCCCAGGCGGTTTTGCGCGCACTGGCCAACTGGCTGCGCAGAAAGTCATGGAAGGCGACAAAGTAGTCATTCTTGCTGGCTTCGGCGATGGTGCGGTGAAACTCGACATCGGCGAGGGCGGCGGCCTCGAAGTCGGCGCGCTTGTCGTGCATTTCCTGCAGGGCGTTCTTCATGCGTTGCAGGTCGCCGGCGTCACGGCGTTGGGCGGCGATCGAGGCGGCCTGGGTTTCGATCCACAGGCGCACTTCGAACATTTGCGCGAGGTCCGGACGGCGACCGTTTTTTTCCGGGAAGCGAAACACTGTGCCAGTAGGGTTTTGCGAGATAAATGAGCCCAGGCCGCGCTTGGCCGTCAGCACGCCGTCGGCCTTGAGCTGGGCAATGGCTTCGCGCACCACCGAACGGCTGACGTTCAGTTGTTCAGCCAGTTGCTGTTCAGTGGGCAAACGCGACTCGGGCGCCAATTGGCCAGAATCGATTTCGGCGCGGATGGCGCTGACAACCCGTACAACGAGCGAGTCAGGGCGCTGGAGCTCAAGCATGGGAAAACCTTAGTAGTCAGGTTGTCAGACAATAGAGGTTGCGGTTTTGCCTTGTCAAGAGGGTGTCGGATCTGTCTGCTCGTTGAGCCGGTAGGCTTGCAGTCAATACTTCGGCGCATTACGGCCGCGCTGAAGCTCGACGCAACCCCCCTGGCGATGCTGATTCATTCGATGAAGGCGGGGTTTTCCAAGCGCTGCTTGAGCTGGTCCAGCGCGATTGTGGACAGTTCAATCATGCGTTCGTGCAAGCCGGTGAGTTGCAATTCGGTTTCATAGGTCAACACGCGCTTGAACAGCGTGCCGTCACGAAAGGCCTGCAGGCTGTAATGAATCGAGCCGTCGACGGCCAGGGAGGTGAACACCGCCTTGAATTCTTCCGGGGGACGGGCGATCTGTACGCGGTAGCTCATGGGAACCCGCACGCCCAGCAGGTCGATCACCTCGGTAAAGCGCGTGCCGGCGGGGAGTGAACCGGTGGTGCCGGTGTCGGCGCTGAGGGAGGTGGGGTGCCATTCGTGCCAGCGATCCGGCTGGGTCACATAGCGGTAGACCGCATCGATTGGGGCTTGGATAAAGCGTTCCTGACTGATCCGTGCCAAGCGGACCGACTGCTCGACAGCGCGCATGGCACACCTCCTGTGTGGCGAAACTACGCGCCGGGAGCTGTCAGAATAGACCTACTCCCATGCATTGCACGGGAGTGTCTCATTAATTTATCACCGCACCTTGAAGCGACTCATCAACGCGATCACCCGGCCATTGGCGTTGAGCAGGCTTTGGGTATTGGTTTCAGTGGCATGGCCGCTTTGCACCAGTTCCTCGACCATATGTCGGATATGAACCATGCTGCGGTTGATTTCCTCGGTCACGGCGCTTTGCTGCTCGGCGGCTGTCGCAATCTGGGTGCTGAGGTTGTTGATATGGCTGACCGAACCGGCCATTTCGTCCAGGCCGATGTTCACCCGCGCCGTGGCATCCGCTGCCGACTGGCAACTGGCCTGGGTGTTTTCCATGGCCGCCACCGACGAACTCACGCCGATGGTCAGCCGTGCGAGCATTTCGTTGATCTGCGAGGTGCTGGCCTGGGTGCGCGCGGCCAGTGCGCGCACTTCGTCCGCCACCACCGCGAAACCACGGCCTTGCTCGCCGGCCCGCGCCGCCTCAATCGCTGCGTTGAGGGCCAGCAGGTTGGTCTGGCCGGCGATCGCGCCGATCACGCCGAGGGTTTCGGTGATGCGTGCGGCGTCCTGGCGCATGTTTTCCACGGTGTGGGTGGCGCTGGCGACTTCGCCGATCAAGGCGCCGACGCTGCTTGAGGCTTCGCCCACCACCACGCGGGAACGGTCGGCATGCTCATTGGCGCGCTGGGTGAAGGCGGCGGTTTGCGCGGCATTTTGCGCGACGGTGTCGGCGGTGGAGCTCATTTCGGTGATGGCGGTGACGGTCTGATCGGTCTCCGAGGCATGCCGCACCAGGATCTTGTTGGCTTGTGCCGAGGTCTGCTGCAATTGCTCCAGGCTCGTCGACATGGCGCCGGTGGCTTGGGTCACTTCACCGATCATGTTTTGCAGGTAAACGATAAATCGGTTCACCGAGTGGCCGATGGCGCCCAGTTCATCTTCGGCGCGGATGGTGATGCGTCGCGTCAGGTCGGCATCGCCGTTGGAGAGCGCGTCGATATTGGTTTTCAGTGTTTTCATGCGCTGCACCAGTTGGTGGATCGCATAGGCCGCCAGCAGCACCAGCAGCAACACCATGGGAATTTGCAGCAGGGCCAGGGAGCCGAGCACATCGTCGCGCTGGGCGGTGATCAGCGAGGTGGGCAGGGCGGTGGCGAGGAACCACGGCGTGCCTTCGATGGGGCGCATATAGAAGGTGCTCGCCACGCCCTGGTTGTCGAACTCGCTGCGTTGTAGTTTCTGCTCACGGTGGGCGAGGGCAGCGCTGACCTGGGCGGCGAACGCCGAGGCGCCGCTCAGTTCGCTGATGTTTTTCAATACCACCGGGCCGCTGATGCGCGTGCTGTTGCTGATGATCTTGCCGTCGCCTTCGACGATCAGCATTTGCCCGCCGATGTCTTTTTCCTTGCTCGCCACCAGGTCATTGAAAAAGCCCAGGGTCACGTCGATGGTGGCCACGCCATACGCCGCGCCGTCTCGCTGGATCGCCATGGCGCAGTTGGTGCGCGGCTCCTGGCTGGCGTCGTCCTTGTAGGCTGCGGCCCAGGCACATTGACCGCGCGGTGCGGCAAGGCCGCCTTTGTACCAGCTCTGGTCGTAGTAGTTGGGGGCGGGGTCACTGTTCCAGAAGGTGTTCACTGCCAGTTTGCCCGACGCATCGCGGTGCCAGAACGTGCTGTGCTTGTTGCGTCCGGGGGTGCGTTGGTTAGGCAGCGGCCAGATCCCGCCGCCGAATACTTTCAGCTCGCCGTATTGATCCACCAGGCCAGGCAGCACCTTGTCGATCGCATCGCTGTCGAGCAGGGGGATGGTCTGGGTGATGCTGCGTTGCTGGGCCTGAACCTTATTCAGCTCGCCCTGGATCTGTTCGGCCACTTCGGCGATGCGGTTGAGCACCACTTGTTCTTCGGTATGGCGCAACGTGGGCGCGACCAACTGGCCGATGCCCACCACTGTCAACACAAATAGCACCAGGACGAACAGCACCAGAAACAGGGTGTAGCGGGCTTGAATGGAGCGCAATGAGGGCATGGGGGTCGTCCTTACGAAGCGTTTATTGTCGACGCGGCTTTTTTAGAGCTTCGTAGGGGTATCGGCCTGGCGGTGGGGAGCTTTAGGCACCGTCGTGCAAGAATTGCCGCGCGCCCCTGAACCGGCGCGCTCGACCCGAATCACTTACGTGTTCAGCAGGTCCATTGCGGCTTCGGTGTAACGCAGGCCGGCAGTTGCGCCCACCGGGAAGATCGACGTCAGCGCCGCCAATTCGGCAGCAGTCAGGGTGATGTCCAGTGCCGCCACATTCTCTTCCAAGTATTTGCGTTGCTTGGTGCCGGGGATAGGAATCAGGTAATCACCTTGCGCGAGTACCCAGGCCAACGCCAATTGCCCGGCCGTTAAGCCTTTTTCCTGGGCCAGGGCTTGCACCTGGTCCACCAACAGCAGGTTCTTCGCGAAGTTCTCGCCCTGGAATCGTGGGCTGGAGCGACGGTAGTCGTCAGCGGCGAAATCCTCTGGGCTTTTCAAGGCGCCGGTGAGAAAGCCGCGACCTAGTGGGCTGTACGGCACGAAGGCGATGCCCAGGCGCTGACAGGCTGCCAGGCAGCCGTTGTCTTCCTGGTCGCGGCTCCACAGCGAGTATTCGCTTTGCAAGGCGCTGATCGGGTGAACCTTGTGGGCCCGTTCCAGGCTGGCGACGGACACTTCGCTCAGGCCCAGGTAACGTACCTTGCCTTGCTTGACCAGTTCGGCCATGGCGCCGACGCTTTCTTCGATGGCGACCTGGGGGTCGATGCGGTGCTGGTAATAGAGGTCGAGGGTGTCCACGCCCAGGCGTTTCAAGGTGCCGTCAATGGCTTCGCGGATGTATTCAGGGCGACCGTTCACCCCGCGCGTCGCCGGGTTAGCCGGGTCGCGCACGAAGCCGAATTTGCTGGCCAGGAACACCTGCTCGCGCTTGCCGGCGATGGCTTTGCCGATCAGTGCCTCATTGGTGTGAGGGCCATACATGTCGGCGGTGTCGAGCAGGGTGACGCCGAGCTCTAAGGCGCGGTGCAGGGTCTTGATGGCTTCCTGGGTGTCGGTGCCGGTGGTGTAAAAGTCCGTCATGCCCATGCAGCCGAGGCCGATGGCGGAAACGTGAGGGCCGTTTTTACCGAGTTGTCGAGTGTACATCGGGTGCAGCTCCTTGGAGGGGAAAGGCCTGCATTGTTGTCCTCGACAACGCTGGGATAAACCGGCTAAAACCGCTATCACTATTAAGAAAATCTAAATAATCCACGAGGACGTCCGGCTTTGGACCGATTTAACGCCATGCGCGTGTTCACACGAATTGTCGAGTTGGGCGGGTTCGCCAAGGCCGCCGACAGCCTGCAACTGCCGCGCGCCTCGGTGACCATCTTGATCAAGCAACTGGAAGCGCACCTTGGCGTGCAGTTGTTGCAGCGCACCACGCGCCAAGTCAGCCCAACGCTGGATGGCGCCGCGTACTACCAGCGTTGCGTCAGCCTGCTGGCGGACCTTGAAGAGACTGAAGCGGTGTTCTCCAACACGCGGCGTAGCCCTCGCGGCACCTTGCGCATTGATATGCCTGCGGGGATCGGTCGCTTTCTGGTGATTCCGGCACTGCCGGAATTTACCGCACGCTACCCGCAGATCAACCTGGAAATCGGCCTTAACGACCGCCCGGTGGACCTGATCCGCGAGGGCGTGGATTGCGTGCTGCGCGGTGGGCTGGCCCTGGATGAGTCACTGGTGGCACGGCCCCTGGCGATGATGGATCAGGTCACCTGCGCCAGCCCTGGGTATCTGCAACGATTCGGCGTGCCCGGCGATCTCGACGCGCTGGCCGGCCACCAAGTGGTCGAGTACTTTTCCAGCGTCAGTGGCAAGCGCTACGGCTTGGAGTTCCAGGTGGGTGAGGAGATTCGTCGGGTCGACTTGCCCAAGCAGGTGGCCGTCAACAGCGCCGACGGTTACCTCGCTGCCTGCGAAGCGGGCTATGGGCTGGTGCAGACGCCGTACTACCACGCCAGGCAGCAACTGCAAGCGGGCAGGTTGGTGGAAGTGTTGAGGGAGATCCAGCCACCGCAATTGCCGCTGACGGCGTTGTACCCGCCACACCGCCAGTTGTCCCAGCGAGTACGGGTGTTTGTCGATTGGCTGGTGGCGTTGTGTGCCGGCTCTGACACTGGGTTGCAACGCAGGCCTTGAGGTCGATGGGTACATCGTTGCTCAGGGAAGCGGTCTCGCTTTCCGACAGGAAAGCGAGGCCCAGAGGGGATTAGCGGTGATAGTAACCGGGCCCGCCACCATAGTAACGATGGTCATGCCAGCCGCCGCCACCGTGTGGGAAAATGATGCAGCCGCTCATGCTCAGGATGATCAACAAGGGAATCAACAGTGTGATTCGACGGAACATTTCAAAATCCTCTTGGGTGCTCACAGGTTCAATCAGGCGACGGACAAGCCAAAGTTTTTCATCGCCTGTAACATGAGACTCTGCCGACCCGATTCCATCCCCGCAAACGGGTATGTGCTTGGCATGTTCGGCGATACAAAGTGGATACATTCTCAAGGTTCAGGAACCCGTCATGACCCAAAAGCAACGTTTGAAATACTCGATTCTGATTTCCCTGGTCGTACTGGGTACGATGTTTGGCCTGTCCTACCTGCAGAACACCGGGGTTATCAGCGAAAAAACGTTTCAGTACATCGCCATTGCGGTGGCGGTAACTGTGGTAGTGATCAATGGAGTGATGCGTCGCAAGGTCAAGCCTAACTTCTGATTCACGTGCGTGGGTCAGGCGCGGCCTTCGAGTACTTTGGCAGCCTCTTCATGGAGGCTGTAGCTTTTATCGGCATTGAGGGTGATCACGCCTTCGCTGCACAAGCGCTTGAGCACCTCGCGCACGCTGAGAAACGACAGCGGGATGCCCAGCTCCAGCAAATGGCTGTGTACACCGCGTACCCCGAGGGTGCGCTGGTTGCCGGCGGCGGTGAGGAGGGCGTCGATGACCTTCAACCGGATCAGGCTGGTACGCAAACCAAAACACTTGAGCAAATGGCGAATGCGCTGATTGCCATGCTGTTCGGGGGCGTTACCGAACGCTTGAGCGCCACTGCCATAAGTGGCATCGGCGGTCGGTGAATGTCCGTCCTTGGGCAGTTGCGAGTTGTACATGCAAAAAACTCCTTATCAGAGCCTGATCAGGAAAATGAGGGCGCTCTTACCTAAATAAGACGAACGAGCGATGCAAATAATGAAGTGCCGGATGTAGAAATTTTGTCGGTATTCGCCTTGTCACATCGCCGTCGCCATAGATAACCGCCTTTTCGCGAAACCGCGCTATGCCAGCAACGCCTCTGCCGAAGTGGTTATGCCGGGCCTTATGGTTTCTGTTTCCGTCACGCGGGCCAAAGTTCTCCTGCAAAAATCTGTAGGTCGCCGGTCAACTCATCCGAGGCAGTGAGGGTGCCTGAGGGGCCTGGCCGTGGGTCTGCCGACTGAACGCCATAGGTGCCCCGTCCCGCTCTTTCATACACGGCAATACCGGTGCCGCCGGTCAATTCGGAAAGCCCCGGAACATTCTGGGTGGTATTGACATGGTGGCGTCCCACCAGGGCAATCCACTTGTCGCCGCCTGCGTGTTGCTCAATGGTGCGGGTGGCGTAGTAGTTGAACTCTTCGAGTCGTTGTGTGGCTTGTTCAGGTGTCTTGATGGCGCCAAACAGGTGGCGTTCGTCGTTGTGCCGGGTCAGGTAAAAATGATCGAGCGGCACGATTTCGATCTGGTTATCTTCGAATTTTTTCAACAGTTCACCCAGGGTCGGGCGTTGGTTGGGGGGGCGGTGTGCGAGCCCGATCCTGCCCATGCCATCATCTTTCCAGCGCATTATTTTGTCGTACACGAGGCCTTCGACGAATAGCTTTTTCACCTTGTTTTGAACAAACAAATCGACGTTGTCATACAAGGTTCGGAAAGAGGCCAGGTTGTTGTGGGATTCTCCAAATACCAGGCCCGGCGCGGTGCTAAACGCATCCGCAATGACGTCGGGGGTTCTTTTTGGGGCGCTGATATTCGGGACAACGGGGCGGGGTGGCTGCCCGTCGGCGGCCATGCGCGTATAGAAATCGCGCATTTCCTGGGTGAATTTGTCACGGGTTGCCTGCTTTCGGCTGGGGGTGAAGTGACCCTCGCTGGGTCGGCCGCGGAGACTGCTCACGTACTCGGAGTCGGGCAAATGGTCTGTTTTGCGCACGCGCTCGACTGGTTGCCCAGCCGGCGGTCGACTGAGTGGCGGGCGTGACGGCCTGCTCAGCGGGTTGAAGCGATGATCACGCGCAGATCGCCCCGGTTGTTGGGGGTTGGGCGATGGCGGCATCAGCGTGTGGGTAGGGGTAAACGAGTCGAGCGTGGGGCCATAAGGCAGCATCGTATCGGAATCGAAGGCATGCCATTTGCCACGTTGGCGCACGGCAGTGCCTTCCACCGAATGTGTGCCGACCTTGAAGAGTCCTGTTGCAGCCCCTCGTACTGTTGGCTGGCGATAAGCAGGGCCTGGCTGTTTGCCGCGCCACGCAGTTTGCGCAGGCCTTGCGCGCCGGCGCTGACGCCACTCGTGACGAGTCTGCCGGCACCCACCGCCAAGTCACCTGTGCCGCTCAAAGGGTTGAAGGCATTGAGTGCGGTAACACCGAGGATTTTCCCGCTCTGCGCCAATTTGCCCAGGGTTGAACCCGCGCCCGCTACTGCCTTGCCGAGTCTTGCGGCATTGCCCAGCCCGGCCGTGACAAAGCCAAATACATCAATCGCCAGGTCAATGGCGCCGTCCTTATAGTTCCCGTTGCGCAAGTTTGTGATGGCCGATCTGAAAGGGATCAAGTTCAACAGTGCGTCTGTCGCTGAACTCACCCATGCGCGTCTCGCCTCGGACGGCGTGTTGCCTGCCGCGTGTTGCTTTACTGCGGGGTCATCAAACCCTAGCGCCTTGATGACAGCGTCGGCGATATAGTGGGTTCGCTGGCTGCGAAAGGTGTTGAATGTGGGGTATCGCGGAGTCTTTTCGTCTCCGTCGGAGTTGTAGGCTGACCCATGGGGGGAGAACGCTTCAATTTTGTTGACTTCATCCGACACATATTGGGGTGGCCGACGGGTCCTGCTCTGGTCAACCTTGGAAATGATGCCGGTCGTGCTATCGAACTCGTATGTCTGATGGCTGCTTTGATATTCGGTGTGTACGAGGATCTTTGGGCTGGTGTGAAAGAGCTTGTCTTGGACAAAAGGAATCAAACTGGTTCGGTAGTCGTTTTCCTTGAAAAGCGTGATTTTTCCATAATTGAAGCGTCTTCGGTCTGCCAGCGGCAAGCGGTCAAGGGCACTGATGATTGAGTATTTTTTGACCTGCTTGATAGTGTCCAGTGTGCTGGCGAATGCCGTGTCGAAAGCCTGTGGAATATTGAACTGCGGGCTATTGGTGAACTGCGCAAAAGCGTCAAGATTGATGTTCGCGCGCGCGCCTGTGACTTGCCAATCTTGCGCATCGATTTGCAGCCCTTGTTGGGTGATGTCCAGCATCGAATAGGCTTGGCTGAAGCGGGGGGCTTTGGGATCGTGGGTTTTATAGTCGATGCGCAACACCCGGTCCTCAAAGTCATCGCGATCACCGAATGTTGCTTTGAGCAGATCCAGAGCCATCTGTTTACGGCGTGGCAGTGTCGAACCCACCCCTTCGGAAGCGGCGCTCAATGCGCTTTGTTGGGTATTGAAGGCTTCGCGGGTGTACTCGATTTCGGCGTCGTCGTAGGCCGAATCGTCTTTGGTTTCGAGAAAACCGTTCACCAGGCCCCAGTCGATCAAGGCGGCCTTCTGCGCCGATTCACCTGCGGGTGCGATTGAGTCGGCGTTGCGCATGACCTCGGTAAAATCCATGTGCAGGGTCTTGCCGGGTGCCTGGTCTTCAATCGCGGCCACCGCGATGCACAAGTTGGCCCACGCTTGGCTGCCGTACACCACCGTGGCGGGGATATCCTTGACCAGGTATTGCGGCGCCACCCGGGCTAACAGCAACCTTGCCCCGAGATCAGCGGTAGCGGCAGAGGTTTTGCCGCTGTCGCTCAGGTGTTTGGCCAGCGCGCTAATCACACTTGCCGGCGACATACCCCAGTGGCTATCGGCCGCGAGGTTGAAGCCCGCTACGGTATTTCTGCCAGGTTGTTCGATGGACTCGGGGTCCAGCCCCAAGTGGATGGCTGTCAGCACATAGTCGTTTGCGCTGGTGTCGGTCGCTATGCCGTCTACTTTGGCTTGTATCGCCAGGCCCAGCGCCTGTGCCTTGGGGGAATCGAGGAGTTTTTCCAGCGCTTTGGCAGGGTCCTGTAACTCGGCGCTGGATAGCGGGTTGCCTTCCAGCAGATACCCCAATGCGCCACGCCGGCTATCGAAAAGTGGCAGGCCCGGCAGTTTCTCAGTGTTGTTGGCCACCACATCGTGCACCACGCGCTGGTGTTCCTCACTGAGCGGCAATGCCCAACTGAGGCCTCCGCCCAAGTTGCCCAAAGGGTGTGACAACGAATGATTGATCAGCGCGTCGGCCATGTCGAAAAGGTCTTCACGCGTGGCCGGCATATACGTGCCGTGGCGGGTGATGAAGGTCTCAAGGCTGATTGTTTGCTCGTGCGCCAGCGGGGTTTGACGATGAAGCGCCGAGTCGGGATCAACGTCCATCAGGGTTTCTTGCAGTGCGCGCAGCACCGCCTCGCCCGTGGCATCCGGTGCCAGTGAGCGGGCTGCCTGGTTGAGTTGTCGGGCAAGCGTTTGCAGGTTGCGCCGATGTGCCAGTGCGGTTTTGAGCGCCTGGCGGTTGTCATTGCTGTCGGCTTCGTGCTGCGCGGGCGGGTCTTCGACCAGGGCAATGCTGTCGGTAGGTAAAGCCGCGGGCCGCAGGGGGTAAACCGGCTGGATGGGTAAGCCGGAAGATAGGGTAACGGACGTCATGATGAGCACCTTCTTTCACACGGTGAGGCAGTCCTTGCCGACGAACGCCTTTGTCTGAAGGCGCTCGTTTGGGTGTTGAAAACAGGTGTTTGTGTTCCGCTTGCGGGCTCTGCAGGTTGTCAGAATGTGTAACGGTGGCAATCAGCGCTGGGAGTGTGCTGGTGTCAGGCTAGCCACCATCGCGGCGTAGAAAAATGATGCGGCCTCTTTCGCACTTAAATTATTCGCGGGTTTTTGCGTTCTTACGGTTGGGGTCATTGCCCTGTGTGAGGCGGTTTAATCTGACGGTGGAGTCTGCGTGATTATATGCAACGGGTTGTCCAGGGCGTGCGTGGCGGGGCTGTTGTTGGGAGTGAGCCTGGCCGCATCGGCGCGGGAGGCGGTGGTTCAGGCGGCGGCGGACATCCGGCGGACCAGTTTCGGAGTGCCCCATATCCGCGCCAGCGATGAGCGCGGCCTGGGTTTCGGCATCGGTTACGCCTATGCCCAGGACAACCTGTGCCTGCTGGCCAACGAGGTGGTCACGGTGAGTGGCGAGCGCGCCCGGTTCTTTGGCCCTGAACAATCGACCCTGGAGGCGCGCAACAACCTTGCCAGCGATGTGTTCTTCACCTGGCTGAATACGCCAGATGCGGTGGCCACATTCTGGGCGGCGCAGAGCCCACCGATCCGGCAGCGTATCGAAGGGTACGTCGCCGGCTACAACCGTTATCTGAAAGAGCAGGGCGCTCCGGCGCAGTGCCAGGCGGCGTGGGTGCGGCCGATCACGCCACAGGATGTGGTCAAGCTGACGCGCAGGCTGCTGGTGGAAGGTGGCATCGGCCAATTCGCCGAAGCCCTTGTCGGCGCAACGCCGCCCAACGCTACCGCCTCTGTACCGAGCGACGCCAAAGCCTTTGAACTGGCCGCCGCCCATCAACAGCGCTTTACCCTGGACCGGGGCAGCAACGCCGTCGCAGTGGGCCGGAATCGTTCATTCAATGGGCGTGGCATGCTGCTGGCCAATCCGCATTTCCCCTGGATCGGCGGCATGCGCTTTTATGAGATGCACCTGACCATCCCTGGCCAACTGGATGTAATGGGCGCCGCACTGCCGGGCTTGCCGGTGGTGAATATCGGCTTTAACCAGCATGTGGCCTGGACCCATACCGTCGACACGTCCAAGCATTTCAGCGTGTATCGCCTGACCCTTGATCCCAAGGATGCCACGCGCTACCTGCTGGACGGCAAATCCATCGCGCTGGATAAAACCACGCTTACCGTGCAGGTCAAACAAGCGGATGGCAGCCTCAAAGGGCAGACGCATATCGTCTACCGTTCGCAATTCGGGCCGGTGGTGCAATGGCCTGGCAAGCTCGATTGGGACAACCGCTACGCCTTCAGCCTGCGCGATGCCAACCTGGGTAACGACCGCGTGCTGCAACAGTGGTACGCGATGAATCGCGCCGGCAGCGTCAAGGACCTGCAAACTTCGGTACACACTCTGCAAGGCATCCCATGGGTCAACACCCTGGCCGCAGATGACCAGGGGCAAAGCCTGTTCATGAACCTGTCGGTGGTGCCCAACGTCAGCGCGGCCAAGCTCGCGCAATGCAGTGACCCACGGGCCGGCCTGCAACTGATCATATTGGACGGCTCCCGCAGCGCCTGCGCCTGGGACGTCGACGCGCGCGCTGCCCAAGCCGGGATCTTCGCGGCTGAGCAGTTGCCGCAACTGGAACGTAGCGACTACGTGCAGCATTCCAACGATTCGGCCTGGATGGTCAACCCCAAGGCACCGCTGACCGGTTTCTCCCCAGTCATCAGCCAGGACAACATCGGCCTCGGCCCCCGCACGCGTTTCGCGCTGCAACGCCTGCAATCCCTGGACAAACGGCCGATCAGCGTCGCCGACCTGCAAAACATGGTAATGGACAACCAGGTCTACCTCGCCAGCCAAGTGATGCCTGACCTGCTGGAATTCTGCGCCAAGCACCTCGGCGCCGACACCGCCACCCTGCAACCGCTGTGCGCCAGCCTGCAAACCTGGGACCAGCGCGCCAACCTCGACAGTGGCCTGGGCCTGGTGCATTTCATCTACCTGATGCAACACCTGCAGCAAACCCCCGACGCCTGGCGTGTCACCTTCGACCCGGCCCAACCCCTTACCACGCCTCGCGGCCTGGCCATCGAGCGAGCACCCGTCTCCAAGGCCTTGCGCGAAGCCATGCTGGCCTCGACCGCCGACGCCAGCAAACACAGGCTCACCGCCGACAGCCGCTGGGGCGATCTGCAAGTCAGCGGCCAAACCCCGATCCACGGCGGGCCGCAACAGCTTGGCATCTACAACGCCATGCAAACCGTGCCCCGCGCCGATGGCAAACGTGAAGTGGTCAGCGGCAGCAGCTACCTGCAAATCGTCACCTTCGATGACAACGGCCCCCGGGCTCAAGGCGTGCTGACATTCTCCCTGTCCAGCAACCCCACATCGAAATACGCAAAGGACCAGACACGCGCATTCTCCGAGAAAAACCTCCGCCCGCTGCCCTTCACCGAAGCGCAGATCAAGGCCGATCCGCAGTACCAATTGCAGGTCATCAAGGAGTAGGGCACGCACGCAAGCCCTTGATGCCAAGGCAGAATATTTTTTGAAATCAAGGGGTTGCAGGCAAATGCAAATGAGTACATAATGGCGCCCATCGAACGCAATGAAGCAATAAAAACTTCAATGTATTCAATGAGTTAGAGTAGAGGCGCGCTTTACATAGCCCACTCAAGTTTGTATGCGGTGAGTGCCAGCAACCAGGGCATTGATCGTTTGAGGCCGAGTAGCAAAATGGTTATGCAGCGGATTGCAAATCCGCCTACGCCGGTTCGATTCCGACCTCGGCCTCCACTCTTAGAAACCCCGTAGATTAACGTCTACGGGGTTTTTTATTGCCTGTGGGAAAGTGCTGGAGTTCCGAAACTTTAGGGGGTGGAGTTCCGAAACTAGCTCATTTTGAAGGTTGCGCGACCGCACCGATGCGACGGTACACGCGCTTGGTGATCTCTTGTTCCGAGTGACCGAGCAGGAGGCTTGCGTCGGCGATATCCGTGATCTCGGAAGCGGCTTTGGGGCGGATATCCTTGAACTGAAACTGTTGGATCTTCTCCGCGTCATCAGCTCGTCCCTCACTGGCGGCCAAAGAGCGAGCGGCTTCTCGGGCGTCATCCCACCGGTTACGGAGCATTTGTTGAGAGACACGCATCCCGGTCCTGCTGAGAATGAAGTGCTGCGAGTTGTGCTGACTGTTCCTGGCCATGATGTCCTCAATGAGCAGACCGAGGGTGTTCTTCACGCCGCCTGCCTGCATTTGAATCCTGAGGCGCTTGCCTGTTTTTCCCTGCTGCACGGTCAAGTAATCCCCTTCGATATCCCCCCGCCTCATTGCGATCACGTCTGCCGGGCGCTGGCCTGTCAGATACGCCAAGTCCATCGCGTCCCTAAGTTCTTGTGGGGCTTTTCCATAGACGGCGCTCCAAACCATTTCATTGGCGTAGTAGTCGCGGACCTTCTCTTTATTCTTTCGGACACCGGCGCAAGGATTTTCCCGATCCGTAAAGCCCCATTCTCGCGCCATGTTGTAGACGTGGGAGAGCAGGGCGATCTCTCTGTTTGCTCTGGTCTTCGCCGTCCTGGCGTCCCTGTACTGTGCAACCATGGAGGGGGTGATTGCATCGATGGGCGCTGCCTCGAACCCTTTGCGCAGGTGCTTGAGCTCTGCCTTGTTGTCTTTCTGCGTCCGCGGCGCTTTCTTCGGGATGATGTCCCGCTCGTACCTGTCAAAAATCCCCTTCATGATCTTCAGGTCTGCCGGCTTTGCCTTGGACTCAAGTTCTGCCCATTTGAGTCTGGCTTTATCGAGATCGCCTCCCAGCGAAAGCTCTTTGCCGTTCGCGTCCCTGTAGTAATAACCCACCCACACCGTACCGTTCTTGCGTGGGCGCTTGCGCCGCACCATACCTGGCGGCAAGTCCCTGTTTTCTGTCTTGCGGGGGCGCATATCAGTTCACTCTGGAAAAGTCTGGCGTCCAAGCCGGTCGTGCCGGCGGCGGATTGTTGTCGACGATGGTGGGGCTGACCATGCCCAGTTTCATGCGGGCAAACATCCGACCCACCAGGGGGCGACCACCACGGCTTTCGATGTAGACCCAGTTGCGGTCTTTGAGCCACTTCCGCTGGTGGGCGCGGTGTTTGTAGCCGGTTAGGTCGGCGAGTTCATCGTCCGACAGGATTTCTGCCTGCATAATTACCTCCCGCCGCCCGCTGTGGGCCGCGCTGTCTTGATGATGTGGATGGTCAGGCCGAAGGTGATCAGCATCCAGGCACAGGTGCCGGCGAATGCGCCGAGTAGCGCCTCGGTGGTGCCGGTGCTGAGCAGGTCAGGGCCGAGCCAGGCGAACCAGTAGCCGGTGCCGGCCAGGTACAACAAAGCGCCCAGCAGGATCAGGGTGAGTTTCGTTGCGAACATGGGGTGTCCTTGCCGCGCTGGGCGGCAGAAGGTGGGTTATTCAGTTCGGAAGACTTCGTTGCGGACGGCTCGCCACTCTTGCTTCGTGGTCACCGGCTCGCGGCCGAACCAGCTCTCTGCTTCTTTCGCCAGGTCCTCGCGGGCCTGACTCCAGCCACCGCCACGACGAAGCGCGCACACTCGCACTTGGTCGCCGAGCGATTTGCACTTACCGATTTTCGTTTCTGCGCAAATAAACATGCGGGCATACCTCGCCCGCCGCTCACCGACAGGCATGTAGGGGGATTGGAGTTAGGGAAGCGTTGTGCCGATTTGCGCCGCTACGACGGTGATTGCCTGGCGGAGCGCGCCACCTCGATCCGCGTCGTCGGTCCAGCCGATGTTCTCGCCGAAGCCGCGTCGCTCGACCATCACGTATTGCAGGTTGGTGAACCAGAGGATGCTGAGCTGAAGGTCTACCGCCAGGCGCATGGCCTGGGCGTCATCACTGAGTGGCTGCCATTGCTCACGTCCGGATTCTGGATCGTCGTAGTAGAAGGTATCGCTTCCGCGCCGATACTCCAGCTCGAAGCCCATGGCCTTGGCTGACAGCTTTAACAGCTCATGGTCCGTCATGGCCTCGGCCCCTTGTAGATGAAGACGTAGGCGAGCCAGGGGGTGGCGATCATGGCGTCACCTTGATATCTACGTCGTCGTGAATCCACTCGATATCGAGCAGGTCATCGTCGTCAATCTGCGATTCCCGATGGTCACTGCTTGTCAGCAGCTCCTCCACTTCATCGTCATCGACGTTCTCAATAACCTTTCGGAAGTTCACGACTGCTTTGCCGGTTAGCACGACTGTTCTTTTCATGGGCGAGTTCGTCCTTGCCGCTATAGCGGCTGACTTTGAAGGGGGAGGGGTTACAGGTTTTTCGGGTGGAGTACGGATGTACTCCTATCGGGATTTGGCGCTACGCTTGCGAAACTCGTAAACCATGCTGCGCAGCTCTACCAGAGACTCCTGCAGGTCGCCGCGGGCGGAGTCGATATTCTCAAGCAGCTCACCTTCGCCGTCGTCACCACCCTCATCAACGGCCAGCAGAGCCAGTCCGTATGCCTGGAACTTCGCCAGCACATCATCGGCTGACAGGGCCATGTACTCGGCATGCTCAATGGCATAGTCCTGATTGGAGCGCTCAGGCAGCACCACCGCTACCGGCGCGGGATGCTCGGCGTAGAGCGGCACCAAGCCGGGAGCCGGGTTAGCCCACATCCATTCCCGAGCATAAAGGCCACCGAGGTGCGCAAGACTCCCGAAGTTTTCAAAAGCTTTTGGGTCGGCATATGCCACCGGATCGCCCTGGGGCCGGACGGCTGTCCCAGCGCCGAACCGAGCGCACAGTAGCTCCCAGATATCAAAGGCCCCAGCACCACACACGCGGGCTTTCTCTGCCAGGATTTCTGCCATCTCGTCGTCAAGCTCTCGCGGGAAGCTGATCATCTGCTCACGCGGCACGCCGTCAATCGTTTGGCTGGTGGTCATGGCTTATGCCCTTGCGGTGGTCTTTGATCATCTGCTGCACGAGCAGCGCCCATTCTTCGTCGAGTTGCAGCGCGCCGACCGACTCAAGCAGGTCAACAAGCTCTTTATATTTCTCGTGTGGCCGCATAAATCACCTCAGCAAATCAGTTGTGCCAGTGCCAGCAGGCACCAGCAGTAGGCGGGGAGTTGGGTCATGGCTTGATCGCTGCGTCGATTGCCGCGTCCAGGTCAACACCGTGCTTCATGTCACGGTACGGCGGGTTGCAGTCGTCGGAGACCGTCTGAAACAGAAGGCGGTCGATCATGTGAGGGCCGACGTTCACGTCTCGCAGCCAGCGGTATCGGGCCGCGTCACGCTCCAGCACATCAACCCGCTCATCCGCTGCGGTCAGGCGCTGTTGCAATTCCTTCTCCCGGCGTTCGGCTGCAACGCAGCGCTCGGCAGCGTCAAGAAACAGGCGGGAGGCCTCATCAAAGGCGGAGGCCATCACAACGTCAGGTCCATGCGGGTCATAGCCAATCGTAGCGCCGGCCGCTGAAAGCATCGTAACGACCTTGTATCGGTGAACTTCGGTCACGGGGAGTCCTTGCCGGGCCGTGCCCGGGCGGTGGAGTGGGGGAGTTCAGAGTTGCTGCAGAAGGCGCCGGCCTATCCAGCGAACCACGGTAACGGCCTTGCTGTTGCCGATCGCCTTGTAGCGAGGCCCGTCCGGGCATTCGCTAGCAGGCTTGCCGCGCCAGGGGATCAAGGTGTAGTTGTCGGCCATGCCTTGGAGACGTTCGCACTCGATCGGCACTAGACGCCGCACTGAGCTGGTAGAGGACACAACGTTGGGCCCCAGGGCTGAATCAGTGTTGTCGACCTGCTTCCCATAGTTGCAGGTCAGGGTCTGGGCTACTTCGCGACATGCGACTATGGGCTGCCCGCGCCCTGTGCCGTCTTCGCTGCCGTCGAACCCTTCAGCCTTGAGGGTGTGCGTGATGTCGCCAGTGATGCACACGGCCACCTGGCCGCCGGCGTTGGCGTGGCTGCCTGAGTGATTCATGGCGCGCAGGGTAGGGGCGATCTCTCCAGCGTCAGCGCCGTGATCCTTGCAGGAGAAAGCCAGTACCGCGTTTTCCTGGCCGTTATTCCTGCCCAGGGAAAAGGCGAGCTTGTCGCTGACGCCAGGGTCTTGAGTGCCATGCACCACCAGAAGACCTGATTCGGCATCCTGTTGGGTTGCGCTGCCAGCAGCCTTGCCGCCGGCCTGAAGCGTGCCCGCCACCACCAACAGGCTTTCTCTGCTCTCATGATCGCCGTATTGGTTTGTTGTTAGCGGTGCGGTCACTACGAACGTCTCGGTTTCGGCATCCATCCTTGTCCCACCAGGATGCGCGCTGAGAGCAGTTGCTACCTCGGTCTGTTCACAGTTGGCGCCGCCTCCAAATGCTGTTGATTGGAGGTGACCAGCTAAGGCGTGATCAACGTCGATGCCGCCGTCAGTGCTTCTAAGAGTGCCGGCGGGAGCGTCCGCTTTCTGGCCTCGGCGCGGCGCAGTATCCCGGCGCACGCCTTCGCGCTCAAAAAGTACCTCGGTGGGATCGAATCCGTCACGAGCACTTGCGACAACGAACACACGACGGCGTCGTTGGGCCAGGCCGAAATATTGGGCGTCCAAGATCCGCCACGCGATTGTTCTTTTGGGTCCATACACACAACCAGCGTCCTGCCATTTCTTCCCTGGAGGCTGCAGCTCGCAGTCTTCCCCAGCAAGCGCGCCAAGAAAGCATCCGAAGGCGTTCCCTTTGTCGCTGAGGACGCCGGGGACGTTCTCCCAAACGATGACACTGGCGGGCTTTCGCTGGCCAGCGCGAACATAGTCAACTGCATCTGCAAGCTCCACGTATTTGATGGTGAGGGCGCCGCGCGGGTCGGTGAGACCTTCACGCATACCGGCAACCGAGAAGGCCTGGCACGGGGTACCGCCGACTAGCACGTCAGGCGCCGGGATCTTGCTCGCCAGCACCAGCGCGGCCAGCTTGGTCATGTCGCCGTGGTTCGGCACGTCGGGGTAGTGGTGGGCCAGGACCGCCGAGGGGAACGGCTCAATCTCGGCGAACCAGGCGGCGCGCATGCCCAGCGGGTGCCACGCTTGTGTTGCGGCCTCGATGCCGCTGCACACAGAGCCGTAGGTGATATCGGGCATAGGGGATCCTCGCCGGCTGGCGTGATTCGTTGATATGGGGTATTTGTGTCTGGCCCGGTATGAAGTCGGGTCATGGAGTGAAAATGAGTGAATTGGCTGGGCAGATAGGAAGAAGAACGGGTTACGCGATTTTATGGCCGCTGCTTATCGGCCTTCCAGTTGCGTTGTTTGCAGGTGGAATTAGTGTCGCGACATTCACCGCAGTTGCCACTCTGTGGCTGCTCGTCGCGGTATTTTTAATTATCGGTCCTGATAGCATTTCCGAGATATCTTTCTGGAAAGCCTCGATCAAAACCGATGCCAGGGCTGCTAAGCAGGCCCGCAATGAAGCGGAGGCTATTCGTGACGAGCTAAGGCAAGTGGCCCGCTTGAATATTGAAAACGTTTTTCTTCTGAACAGTTTACTTGCCGGGATTTACGCGTCAGGCAGTAACTCGGAATTACCCGGTGCGTTCGGTCATGTCGCAGCAAACCTGGAAGAAATGACTCCGCTTATTTCAACCGATCCAGCCGTGGTTGAAGCTTGGCAAGAGAGCATGAGAGAGGTCATTAAGGCTGGCTAACCAATAATGACAAACACCCTTTTAATAGATAGGTGGCTACGACCCTGTTGATATAGGGTATTACGGGTGACCGGCATGGAGCCGGATCAAGCGGTGAGACGTTCGCCAATCACCGTGGTGGTGAACTGAATTGTGTACTCGGTGACAAGTTCGAACTCGCCGCCGCAGGTGTCGCAGGTCATGTTCTTGTCGCCGTAATCCTCGCTTTCAATGTGGATCACAGTGGCGCAATGCGGGCATTTGCATTCGTCCTGGCTGCGATAATCCCACTCGTCATATTCGCTCTCGGCGACCTTGGCCAGCGCTTCGGCTTTCGCAACAGCGTCTTCTGCGTCCTGGCAAGGCTTACAGGTGAACCCGTCTGGATGTCCCAACGGCGCTTCCGTGAGCTTCGAGCGGTGGGTGCTGCACAGGCGGCAAACGTTGTGTTTATCGCACACCGAGTAGCTGTACTTCTCGCCGGTTCCGTTGCACTTGGCGCAACCAGAAACCCAGTACCAGGCGCCATCGATCCGCTCGGCGTACAGGCCGTTTTCCGGGGGGCTCAGGCTGACTTCGGGCAGGTCAGTAGTGGTACGGTGAAATCTGTGATGATCCGCCCCGTTCCACACGTTGAGGCTGCCGTTACGCTGGCGCTGGGTCCATTCACCCGGGATCTCCGTGATCAGGATTTTGGTGTTTTTGTCCATGGATTATCTCCAGTCAGGCGCCGCCCTCTTCGAGAGCGCGGCGCGTCGGTGGGCGTCAGGCGGCAGCGCGCTTGAGCTGTTCGGTCAGTTGAGTGGGCAGGCCGCGCAGCGTCAGCGTGCCACCGGCTTCGTCGAATTTGATCTTGTCACCCAGCAGGTGCGCTTCGAAGCTGATCGACATCCCCTCGGCCCGGCCAGTGAAGCGCCGGAATTTGTTGAGGGTCTTTTTGTCTGGCGGCAGGGACTCGGAAATCCCGTAATCCTTCGCCTTGATGAAGTCGTAGAAGTTCTTCGGGCGGTCTTCGTCGATCAGGCCTGACAACTCGTCGAGGGTGATCGGTTCGCCCAGCTTGGCCTGGGTCATCGAGTAGCCGACCAGGGCGTGGGTCTTCTCGCGGGCCGACTCTTCTGGCAGATCCTCGCTCTCTACAAAGTCGCTGAACGCCTTCAGCAGTGCGCGGGTTTCGCTAGGCCCGTCGATCCCTTCCTGACAACCGATGAAGTCGCGGAAGTAATCGTTGAGCCTCCGGCCCTGCTTGCCCTTGAGGTACGAGATGTACTGCTTCGACTGCGGGTTGTTCTGCCATTCGCTGATGTTGATGCGCGCAGCCAGACGGATGTGATCAAGATCCAGACGCTTCACCGTCATCAGGGACAGCTCTTCGGTCATGGTCACCGCTTCGGTTTCCTGCACCAGGGCAATGGCCAGATACTCGGTCATGCCTTGCAGGTAGTGGCAGAAGAGGGCGTGCCCGCCAGTGGTGAGGTTTGATTCTTCCATCAGCCGGGTAAGGTGTTCGACGGCGGTGGTGCTGAACGACAGGAAGTCGGTAACGCCCGCCAGGTACTTGCCGAGCCAACCACTGAAGGGGAAAGCGCCTGATTCCTGATGGAAGAAGCCCCAGCCCTTGCCTGAGGTGGCGTTATAGCTTTCGTTGAGCTGATGCATCAGATCGTCGCGGGCGCCGCTATCTTCCTGCTCGGCGCCTGCCAGGTGCAGAACAGCCGGGGTGCCGTCTGGTTTCTTGTCGATCTTGTGGATGACGCTGTGGAGAATGGGCATTGCGATTACCTCAGGTAGGCGCCGCCCTCCGGTTACCGGATGCAGCGAGTAGGGTGGGTTATGCGGGCTCGATGATCTCGTCGCCCGGGTCTTTCTGGATGGCGAGCAGGCTTTTATTGCGGAATTCCCGCGCCACGTTTTGCGATATCTCTATTTCGTGGCGCGGCGGATTTAGTAACGGCTGGCACTTCGCGGAGCCCATGGCATGCAGGTGATGAATCATCAGCGTCATCGCCTCGCCTTGCTCAGTAATGCCTGCCCATTCCATCAGGTCGGCCAGCGCCTGCCGGGTGCCGGGGCGGACCCTGAGCCTCAGCTCTTCCTCGGCAAGTGCCACACGCTTCCTGGCAGACTTGGCTGAGCGTTCTTTCTGGGGTACTGCTGCCATGGCCTACCTCTTCTATTCCGCTGGCCGGCAGTGCGAGCCAGGTTTGACGTTTGCGTTGCTGGGAGCGGGCTATGCGGCGCATGAATTGGTCACGCCGAATGGGCTTGCTTAGGGAAGAATGCCGGCGCCGGGCCTTTGGTTGCCTTCGGATAGTCGATATCGAACTTATCCAGTAACCGTTCGAAGTTTTTCCGGTTGGTCTGGATGCTTTCTCGCGCCTGATTCCTGCTGAAGCCTCGCGCCAAGAGTTCGCGGATCAGTGCGGCGTTTCTGGCGTCGCGCTCTTCATCGACAAACCGAAGATCCTTGTTGCCTCGCGTATCTGCTGGCTTGAATTTAAATCCGCCAAGCCGTGCAAGCCACTGCAATGACCGTATGTGCATGCCGGTTCTCAGGATGGCCTGGGTATAGGTCATGGTCTCGGCCAGCCCCCTGATGTACTCCAGTTCATCCGCTTTGGCTTTCTCGCGCATGACCTTCCTTTCATCGCGCTCGATGTCCCGGAGCGCCATTTTGTCCAGGAACTTGACCGGCTCCGCGATGCACACTCGGGCCTTTTCCTTTCTTGGCTTCGGTTCTGGGTGATGCCTGGCAGGTGGCGGCTTAACAACCACTTCCAGTACCTGGATAGTCCCTCCTTTACTCAAGAAGGCCTCAATGTTGTGAGCCAGTTCGTTCGATGCTGGCCGAAGAGCCTCGACCATGCCTAGGTGGTTGCTGATCATGCTGCGATCCCCAAGACCCGATTCATCCGGTCGTCCAAGATTTCGTAGAAGGTGCTGACCCGCTCCGACAGCTTGCGGATCATCGCCTCGTCACGGTAGGCGCGCTTGATGAACAGCGGCATGCCGGGCCAGTAGCAAACAAAGTCGATCCACTCGCGTTCCGACACCCACAGGCCGCCCTGGCACTGGGCGACGTGTTCCTTGGGGATGTCACCGGACAGGATCACTTCGACCTGAAACTTCGGCAGCTTGGTTTTGATCTCCGTCAAGCCGGACTTGCCCACCAGCGAGTCAGGCGAATAGCCCGCGCCGTGGCTAAGGATGATCGCAACCTGCTTGGTCTCGACCTCTTCACGCTGTTCGTACAGCTTTCGGGCAACGCCTTCCAGCTCATGGCCGCGCTCGGTGTGACGGTTCCCCATGAACGGGTCAGCAGCTTCGCCGGTGATGCGCTCGCCGATGAGCGTGTTCATGTAGGTGAAGGCGCCAGCGCCGAAACCTGCCTCGCCTTTGCCGTTGACCAGCAGACATTCCAGTTCCGAGCATGTGACGATACCCAGGCGCAGGGCCAGCCACTCAGGCGAGCCCTGTTCAACCTCAGTGATTATTTGCATGGCTGTTTACCCCGCTTGCTGAGCCGCTTTGGCGGCTTTTGAGATTGAGTTGTTCAACCCAGCTACCACGCCGTCAAACGCGGACTTCGCGATCTGTCCGGGGTCGCCGTACATCTTTTCAAAGTTGGCGTGAACAGCCTCGCTGCACTTATCCAGTAGGGCCTGAACCTGCCTTGCTTGCGCGGGCGTGACGAGCTGATCGGATGGCTCGACATAGCCGTCATTGTCGTTGTCGTCGCCGCTGGTGATGTTGAGCAGGGCGCACATCACATACCGCTTTCCGTAGGTAGTGGTCGAGCCAACCGACTGCACGGCGCTGCGCCCGGCGCCGGTATCGAGCGGTAGGATCATGGTCGTTTCTTCGCGGTGTCCGGCCTTGTGCATCAGGATTCCGGTAATGCTCACGCCATTGGCTTGATTGACGATCTTGAACGACACACCAAAACCAAACTTGGCCATTACCGGGCGCACGGCGTAGTTGATGTCGTCGAGGTCGGCGTACATCTTCTTGGTGTGCGTGTTCTCGGTGCGCTTCTCCACAGAAGGCATTGCACACTGCATTTCAGCGAATGATGCATTGAAAGCCTCAAGCGCGGTTTTGGCTTCCATCCGATCCTGAAGCGCGATCAGGCGCTCCAGCTTGTCCATGTCGCAGCGAGGATCAAGGGCAAGCCGACTGATCGTCGAAAGCATGCTGATTTCTTGGGCGGGCTGTGCCGACATTTGTCTATCGCGCTCCAGCGGCATGATGATTTCTTGCGACATGGCTATAGCCTCAAAATTGGATAGTGATGTGGGGGACTTCGCCACGGGCGATCTTCAGGACGATCGCCTTGGCCAGCTCTTCGCTGATGTTCATGCCGATCAAAGCCTGCTTGGCTTCGCCCAGGATTTTCGACTTGTGCGCTACGTCAGCCTGGCGCTCCTGCTGTTGGCGCAGGATTTCGTCTGCCGCTGCGTTCGCCCGCGCAACCTCGGCCAGTCGAGCCTGCTCCACGGCTTCCTCTTGTCGGCGGATGGCCGCGAGTCGGTCTTGCTCGGCGCGCTGTTCGGCGGCGACACGGCTTGCTTCTGCCTGGGCTGCCGCTGTGCGTGCCTGTTCGGCCTGTAGTTCCAGTTGCAGGCGCTGGCGTTCGGCAGCCGCTTCCGCGTCCAGTGCTGCCTGTGCGGCGGCGCGCTGAGTGGCGGCAGCCTGTTCCAGTAGTTCCTGCTCACGTCGGGCGGCAGCTTCACGCTCGGCCTGGGCGCGCTGCTCGGCTTGGAGCCTTGCCTGCTCGGCGGCTACCCGTGCAATCTCTGCATCGCGGTCGCGCTGGGCCTGTGCTTCTGCCTCGGCCCGCAGCCTGATCAGCTCGGCTTGTTCGGCTTCGCGCTTCTGATATTCATCGAAGGAGGTCTTGAGCTTTTCCAGTGACGTAGCCTTGGCGCGATGTGCTTCAGCCTCAAACTCTTCGAATTTCTCGTCGACAATGATCTTCTCTTCAATCTCTCGGAAGAGCAGTTCGAACGACTGCGGCTGGCCTCCTATCAGGCCAAGGCCGCAATCTTCAATGTGGCGAATCATTGATTTGTGAAATTCGACCCGCGCTTCCTCGGCCTTCTCCCACTCCGTCAGAGGCTGTCGGGTGGCATCGCGCAGGGCATCCATCTTGTTAACGAACTCGCGCAGCTCGGCCTCGACGACCTTCGGCATTTCCTTGAGGCGCTTCAGGTAGTCGCGGCCCGGCTTCTCGACTGCCGTCTTCGATTTGCTGACGGTTGCTGCCAGGCTGGCGATGCGGGCGCGGCCCTTGGCCGTCTTGAGGTCCGGCACCTCGCCAGTTACTTCGGCTTTCACCGCGTCGAAGAACTGGCCCAGGCCGCCGGCAACATAAATGGCCGGCGCGTTGTCGGCGCTGATGTCGTCGATGGTGATGACTTGCTGATTTGCGGACATGTGGGATTCCTTGCCGCGATGCTCGCAGCGATTGAAGGTATTGGTTATTGAGTGATTCGATCAGCGAGGGCGCTGAGCAACATCAGAAAGGTGAAGAGGGCGAGGACAGAGAAAGAGCCGCGCCAGATGAGAGCTCTTCTGGCTCTTTGTTTGGCGCTCATCTGAAGTCCTTCGTTTCTATTCCAAGGCGAATATCCAGATCTAAT